>DATGDH010000173.1:0-6019 GCA_035310985.1 Burkholderiales bacterium | reverse complement strand
CGGCTCAGAGCCCGGCCTCCCCCTCGCGCAGCCGCTCGATGAGCTGCGCGCCGTGCTTGCGGAAGATGAGCGTGCCGATCTCCAGTCCGAGCTTGCGGTAGCTCTCCCATTGCGCCTCGTCGAAGAACTGGTCGGTGGTGCTTTCCTGCGGGAACGTCGCGCGCTTCTGCTTGTACTGCCAGACGTCGAGCGGCGCGCCGGCGATGAGCCGCGGCTTCACCACGATCAGCCAGCGCGGCCGGCCGCCTTCCGGATAGGTGACGCGGTAGAGCAGGGCGCACTTGTTCTGCGAGGCCTCGTCGTGGCCGGCGAAGTCCGTGTCCCGGCCGAAGATGCCGCCCAGGCCCGAATGTCCGTCGAAGTCGTCCACCAGCCGGAACTGCGCGCGGTGGTCGATGCGCGCGAGGCGGAAGAGCGTCGCGAGGTCTTCGAAGCGGTACTCGGGGTCGCATCCATTGTCGCTCGCGACGATTACGCTCACGTCGCGCTCGGGGCGCAGGAGCTCGTAGGCGGCGGAGTTCTCGAAGTGTCCGCCGTCGGAGAGGTAGAGCCACGCGCGGTGCTCGCCGTAGAAGCGCCCGCTCATCTCGTAGGCGAGGTAGGTCTGGGTGGGCAGGAGCACGAGCAGCAGCCGCTCGAGGCCCGGGCCGAGGTCGTTCGCGCCGATCGACGAGCGCCACCACACGCCGAGCCGCACGTTGGCGAGGCCCATCAGCATCGACAGCCCGAGCGTCGTCGCACGTCCGACTGCGGTGCTGACCGCCGCGCCCGAGATCCCGACCCATTCGCCGACCGGGTAGTCGGCGCTCCCGCTCTCGTGCGGGTGGAAGCGGCCGTCCAGCAGGTAGCCCGCGGGGCCGACCGCGAGCGGCTTGCCCTTGCGGTCGCGCTGCACGAGCTGCTCGGCCGGGTCGACCGTCTGGTCCATGGTGACGTTGATGAGGTGCACCGGCGCGAGCACCTTGGGGTCGTAGTACGCCGCGCGCGCGATGCCGTCGTCCGGGTGCGGCTCGGCGGCGCTGTTCCACTTGCGCTGGTCCTGGCCCGCGAAGCGCGCGCCGTTCGACGCGCCGAGGTAGGCGCGCGTGATGCGCGCGCCGTAGAACGCCTGCAGCGTCGAGAGGTTGATGAAGTTCGGGAAGAAGCCGTTGATGAGCGTCGGCACCAGCGCCAAGGCGAGGAGCGCGAGCGCCGAAGGGTACTGCGCGGCGAGCACGTCGCCGGTGACGACCGCCGAGGGCCGCCCGCTCCAGATGAACCACTGCGCGAGCATCGCCCAGGCGGTCGCGACCGCGAGCAGCAGCACCACAGCCACTACGGCCGCGAGCGCGTTTAGCGGGATCCGGGCGACCCAGCCGCGATTTTCCGGCGCACCGGCGCTGGAGGCGAGCTTGCGCACCAGCCACACGAGCGCGGCGAGCAGCGCACCCGGGGTGGCGACGCGCCACAGCACCGACTCGGCGTGGCTCAGCCAGAAGTAGAAGGTCTCGCTCAGCGTGTCGAGGAACGCGAGGGCGGCGAGCGCGAGCAGCGCCGTCAGCCCCGAGGCGAGCACGCGCGTCTGCGTGACGCGCTGCGCTTCCGGGCTGTCCGATGCGAGGCTCCCTGCCACGTGGAAGACCAGGCCGAGCGCGGCGAGCAGCGCGAGGAGCGACGCGCCGATCGCGAGGTGCCGCGCGGCCTCCTGCGAGAGGGGCGCGGACAGCCAAGCCATGATCCTCGGCAGGCAGGCGAGCAGCACCGCGAGCGCCGCGTCGGCCAGCGCCGGGGCCGTGAGCGTGCGCCGCAGCATGTCCGGCGGCTCGGCGCGGCCGCGCTGATCGGTGATGAGCCAGAACGCGATGCCGCTCGGCACGATCCACAGCACGAGCACGGCGAGCGGCAGCGCCCACAGCGCGCTCCACCACAGCTGCCAGCGAGACGGGTCGGGGACAGACCAGGCGTGCAGCGCGAAGAAGTCCGCGCCCGGCGAGAGGCCGAGCGCCGCGACGAGCGAAGGCTGGTACACGGCGAGCGTCGTCTTCAGGCAGGCCACCAACGCGAACAGGAGCAGGAGCGCGGTGCCGATCACGTAGTGCAGCGACACCCAGTTGCGGATCGCGAGCGCCGCGGCGTACAGGTAGTCCCCCGCGCCGGTGGGCGTCAGGTAGCGCCCGTTCTCGCGCAGCCACGCGAGCGGCCTGCGCCGCCAGTCGTAGGGTTCGCTGCTTCGCACCCTCCCGGGCGGATCGTCGAGCAGCACCTCGTAGGCGCGCTCGGCGGCCTCATGGTAGGGATCGGGCTCCGCCTCGGCTCTCGGCCGGGCGGGCGCCTGCTGTGCACCCCAACTGCCGCGCATGTTGGCGGGCAGCACTTTCGACATCGTGCGCGCGACCTTGGCCCACATGCCGGGCTCGGCGCCGCGCGCGGGCACCAACCGGTGCGGCAGGAACAGGCTCACGAAGAACGAGCCGATGTAGCCGCCGCCGCTCACCGTCGAGAGGTAGTCGAAGCAGCGCAGCCAGCTGCGGCCGGGTGCCGTGGCTTCTTCGGCGCCGGAAAGCGCAAGCGCCTGCAAGAGGCCGAGCGAGAAGGTCGCGCTGCGGATGCCGCCGCCCGAGAGCGCGAGGCCCCAGGCGCCGTCCTTGCCGTCCTTCTCGACGAGCGGCGGCGCGACCTCGAGCGCCTCCCTGCGGCGCGCGATGCGCGCGTTTTCTTCGCCCAGCCAATCGCCGTGCTCAGCCATGCCTGCCTCCGCGCACCCGATTTCCGGGCGATCATATCCTCACCCATGGCCGCGCGGCACCATCACAACGTGTACGTCGTCGAGCTTTCTCCCGAAGTCCTGCAGGAAGCGAAGTTCCGCCGCGCGAACCCGGACTACGACGTCATGAAGCCCTGCGTGTACGTCGGCATGACCGGCCTGACGCCCGAGGAGCGGTTCAAGAAGCACAAGCTGGGCATCCGTGCGAATCGCTACGTCGAGCGCTACGGGCTGCGCCTGCTGCCCAAGCTCTACGCCTACGCCAACCCCATGCCCTACGAGGCCGCGCGCGACATGGAAGTCGAGCTCGCGATCGCGCTACGGGATGAGGGCTATGGTGTCTGGCAGGGCTGACGCCGCCAGGAGAAGGAACGCCATGAGCGCCCGCTGGCGCGGGCGCTTGGGCGCGGTCTAGAGGGGCTTCTAGAGGGGCTTGATGTTCGCCGCCGCCGGGCCCTTTTGCCCGTCGACTACGTCAAAGGAAACCTTCTGCGTTTCCTTGAGGGACTTGTATCCGTCCATCTGGATCGAGCTGTGATGCGCGAAGAGATCCTTGCCGCCGTCGTCCGGCGTGATGAATCCGAAGCCCTTCGAATCGTTGAACCACTTAACTGTACCGGTTGCCATGTTCATGCTTCCTTTCTTGATGCGAGACTAAGCCGGCCCCGCGGACGGGCATGATGATCAAGAAAGGAATTGAACTGCCACTTCGGCGCCGCTTGCGCGGCGGGGGAGAGGGACGGCGCACTTCACCGCTTGAAGATCACTGCGAGACGCACTGTATCACGGAACTAGGCGTACGCGCGCAAACTTTTCTCCTGCTCTTCGCAGACCCGGGCGCGCGCCACTGCGCCCCATGTTGCCCAGTACTCCCCGCCTGCTTTCACCACGCGCAGCGCGAGCGCCTCGGACTCCGACGCGGGCGCGACGTTTCCGTCGAGCAGAAATCCTTCCGCTACGCCATGGCGTATGGCGAGGCGGCAATGCTGCAGTCTCTCGAGGTCGCTTGCGCCGTCCGATCCCCGGTCGACGCCGGCGTCCGAGGGAATCCACAGCGGGCAGCTGCAACCCCAGTCATTGACGCGCACTCGCGCCCTGGGCATCGCGAACACGACCATGCCGTCTTCGCTGCGCACGCCGCTTCGGCTGAGGGCCGGAAACTTGAGCGTCACGCCGCGCCACTCGAAGGCTCGCGCGATCGATAGCGCGCTCCTCCACATCGGCAGTACCTGGCAAAAAGCCATTGCTTTACTCCTTTCCGGCGGAATCGGCCCGCGCCGTCCGCGCTACCTCGCGGCTTGCCGCGACTGCCACTCGGAGATTTGAAAATCCGCCTGCCGGCTGCTCAACCCATAGGCTTCCTGAACCCGGGCGGAAAGGATGTCGTAACGCCCCTTCGTCGCCTTGAGCTGCTCTTCGGAAAGCTTTACCCACTGCGACTTCGCGGCGGCGACGTACTTGTCCCAGCTGCTCTGAATCTGATGCCAATCCATGAGGCGCGCTCCTCTTAGCGACTCGGGGTCCGCGGTTTCCGCCAGCGCGGGGTTTCTTCGCCGGACCGACGCGCATCCAGCAGGGACCTCTCGCCCGAAATCGAAGGCAGGCACGTGCGCATCTGCGCAATGGCAGCCCTGACGATCGTGACGCTCGACTGCATCCATGCGGCGTTTCTCATGTCATTCCTTTTCACGAAGCCGGCCGCCCCGGGAAGCGCGCGGGACGAACTGAGAGGATGCTGCAGGGTTTCGCGCACATGCCTTTGCCTTTGCTTGAATCCCTAGGCGTAGGAGCTGGAAGGATTCCAGCCTGTGCGGCGCGAAGGACGTTCGACTGACCGAGGGTACGGACGAATGCTGAGGCCGGGAGCGCACCGCGTCAAGCTCCGCGGGGTGCGATGGCTGAGCGCGCCCGGTGTCGCAGGAATAAATGCACGGAATACGTCTAATATCGGACCCTGCAAACTCGAGTCGCGATGCCATGACCGCACGCCGCCGCAGCTTCTACGGCTGGGGCTACGAGAACGAGCCGCTGCCCGCGGGCGAGCTCGAGTGGTTCGAGCGCGCCTGGGCGGGCCTGCTCGGCATCGAGCACTTCGATCCCGCACCGATGCCGCGCGCGGACGAGATCAAACTACGCGCCCCGCGCGTCCAGCCGCCCGCGAGCCTCGCCCTGGTGTGCTCGACCGACCACCACGCGCGCCTCGCGCACAGCTACGGCCGCTCGGTGATGGATCTCGCGCGCATGATCCTGCGGCGCGACTTTGCGAATCCCCCTGACGTGGTCGCCACTCCGCAAACCGAGCACGACATCGCGCACCTGCTCGACTGGTGCGGCGAGAAAGGAATCGCCGCGATCCCGTTCGGCGGCGGCTCGAGCGTGGTGGGCGGCGTCAATCCGCCCGCGGACGCGAAGGCGGTGCTGACGCTCGACCTCTCGCGCTTCGACCGCGTGCTCGAGATCGATGAGGTCTCGCAGGCCGCGCGCGTGCAGGCGGGGGTGCTCGGCCCCAGCCTGGAGAAGCAACTCAAGCCCTCGGGCTTGACGCTCAGGTTTTTCCTCCAGGCCTGGGAGTTCTCCTCGCTCGGCGGCTGGATCGCGACGCGCGCCGCCGGCCACTACGCCACCGTCTACACGCAGATCGACGATCACGTCGAGTCGCTGCGCGTGGTGACGCCCGCGGGCACGCTCGAGTCGCGGCGCCTGCCCGCCTCGGGCGCGGGCCCGAGCCCGGACCGCATGTTCATCGGCTCCGAGGGCTCGCTCGGCATCATCACCGAGGCGTGGGTGCGGCTGCACCGCCGGCCCACCTTCCGCCAGTCGACCACCGTCGGCTTCGGGGACTGGGAGAAAGCGGTCGACGCGGTGCGGCGGCTCTCGCAGTCTGGCCTGTATCCTGCGAACGCGCGCCTGATCGAAGCCGACGAGGCGCGCTTCACCGAGGCCGGCGACGGCAGCCGGCACCTGCTCGTTCTTTCCTTCGAAGGCGCCGACCACCCGCTCGACGCGTGGATGAAGCGCGCGCTCGAACTCTGCGCCGACCACGGCGTCGAGTGGGACGCGCGCGCGCTCGCCGAGCCCGAGTCGCAGCGAAGCGGCGCCGCCGGCAACTGGCGCGACAAGTTCCTGCGCGGGCCCTATCTGCGCGAACACGCGATCGCACGCGGCGTGATGCGCGACACCGTCGAGACCGCGATCCCCTGGAGCGGCTTCCTCGCGCTCGAGCGGAAAGTGAAGGCCGCGACACTGCGGGCGATCCGCGAAGCGACCGGGCGCGAA
>DATGDH010000172.1:0-1804 GCA_035310985.1 Burkholderiales bacterium | reverse complement strand
CACCAAGTGGTGGTCCTCCGGCGCCGGCGATCCGCGCTGCAAGCTTTACATCCTGATGGGCAAGACCTCGCCGGACAATCCGTCGCGCCACAGCCAGCAGTCGATGATCCTGGTTCCGGCCGGCACCCCCGGCATCCGCATTGTGCGCCACCTCAAGGTCTTCGGCTACGACGACGCGCCGCACGGCCACATGGAAATCGAGCTGAAGAACGTGCGCGTGCCGGCGTCCAACATCCTGCTCGGCGAGGGACGCGGCTTTGAGATCGCGCAGGGACGCCTCGGGCCTGGACGCATCCACCACTGCATGCGCCTCATCGGCCAGGCCGAGCGCGCGCTGGAGAAGATGTGCAAGCGCGCGAGCTCGCGCGTCGCCTTCGGACGCACGGTCGCAGAGCAGGGCGTGACGCGCGAGCGCATCGCCGAGGCGCGCATTATGATCGACTCCGCGCGCTTCATGGTGCTGAACGCGGCCTGGAAGATGGACACCGTGGGCAACAAGGTGGCGAGGAAGGAGATCGCCATGATCAAGGTGCTTGCGCCGAACATGGCCTGCAAGGTGATCGACTGGGCGATGCAGGTGCACGGCGGCGGCGGCGTCGCCGAGGACTTCGGCCTCGCGGCGGCTTACGCGCACGCGCGCACGCTGCGCTTCGCAGACGGGCCGGACGAGGTGCACCGCAACCAAATCGCCAAGCTCGAGATCGGCGAACAGACCACGGTGGCCGAGGCCGTCGTACCGAAGAAGCGCGCGTAGGGGTACGCCGTGCGGGTGGGCGTGCCGCGCGAGATCAAGGTTCACGAGTATCGGGTCGGTCTGACGCCGACCTCGGTGCGCGAGCTGACCGCGCGCGGCCATGAGGTGCTGGTCGAGCGCGGCGCCGGCGCGGGCATCGGCGCTGCAGACGCGGCCTACGAGCGTGCGGGCGCGCGGATCGTCGAGGATGCGTTCGCCGACGCCGAGCTGATCGTCAAGGTGAAGGAGCCCCAGCCCACCGAACGCGAGAAGCTGCGCGCAGACCAGGTGCTGTTCACCTACCTGCACCTGGCGCCGGATCCCGAGCAGGCGCGCGATCTGGTTGCCTCGGGTGCGGCCTGCATCGCCTACGAGACGGTGACGCGTCCGGGCGGGGGCCTGCCACTGCTCGCGCCGATGTCGGAAGTCGCGGGGCGCATGGCGATCCAGGTGGGCGCCGGCTGCCTCGAAAAGGAGCGCGGCGGCATGGGCACGCTGCTTGCCGGGGTCCCCGGCGTCCCGGCGGCGAAGCTCGTCATCCTCGGCGCCGGGGTGGTCGGATCAAATGCCGCGCGAATCGCAGTCGGCTCGGGGGCACGGGTGTTCGCGCTCGACCGTTCGGTCGACGCGCTGCGCAGGATCGAGAGTGAGTTCGGCGCGCGCGTGGTGACGGTTTATTCGAGCCGCGACGCAATCGAGCAGCACGTCGTATCTGCCGACTTGGTGATCGGCGCGGTGCTGGTGCCCGGCGCGAGCGCCCCCAAACTCGTGCCGCGCGACTTGCTGCGGCGCATGAAGCCCGGAGCGGCGCTGGTCGACGTCTCGATCGATCAGGGCGGCTGCTTCGAAACCTCGCGCCCGACGACGCATGCCGACCCGACCTACGTCGTCGACGGCGTGGTGCACTACTGCGTCGCCAATATGCCGGGTGCCGTGCCGCGCACTTCGGCTTACGCGCTAAACAACGCTACGCTGCCGTTCGTGCTCGCGCTCGCCGACAAGGGCTGGAAGCGCGCGCTCGCCGACGACGAGCACCTGCGCAACGGGCTGAACGTGGCGCGCGGCAAGCTT
>DATGDH010000171.1:0-1801 GCA_035310985.1 Burkholderiales bacterium | reverse complement strand
CACCAAGTGGTGGTCCTCCGGCGCCGGCGATCCGCGCTGCAAGCTTTACATCCTGATGGGCAAGACCTCGCCGGACAATCCGTCGCGCCACAGCCAGCAGTCGATGATCCTGGTTCCGGCCGGCACCCCCGGCATCCGCATCGTGCGCCACCTCAAGGTCTTCGGCTACGACGACGCGCCGCACGGCCACATGGAAATAGAGCTGAAGAACGTGCGCGTGCCCGCGTCCAACATCCTGCTCGGCGAGGGGCGCGGCTTCGAGATCGCGCAGGGGCGCCTGGGACCGGGGCGCATCCACCACTGCATGCGCCTCATCGGCCAGGCCGAGCGCGCGCTGGAGAAGATGTGCAAGCGCGCGAGTAGCCGGGTCGCATTCGGACGCACGGTCGCCGAGCAGGGCGTGACGCGCGAGCGCATCGCCGAGGCGCGCATCATGATCGACTCCGCGCGTTTTATGGTGCTGAACGCGGCCTGGAAGATGGACACCGTGGGCAACAAGGTGGCGAGGAAGGAAATCGCCATGATCAAGGTGCTCGCGCCGAACATGGCCTGCAAGGTGATCGACTGGGCGATGCAGGTGCACGGCGGCGGCGGCGTCGCCGAGGATTTCGGCCTTGCGGCGGCCTACGCGCACGCGCGCACGCTGCGCTTCGCCGACGGGCCGGACGAGGTGCACCGCAACCAGATCGCCAAGCTCGAGATTGGCGAACAGACTACGGTGGCCGAGGCCGTCGCACCGAAAAAGCGCGCGTAGGGGCACGCCGTGCGGGTCGGCGTGCCGCGCGAGATCAAGGTTCACGAATATCGGGTCGGTCTCACGCCGACGTCAGTGCGCGAGCTGACTGCGCGCGGCCACGAGGTGCTGGTCGAGCGCGGCGCCGGCGCCGGAATCGGTGCAGCGGACGCGACCTACGAGCGGGCGGGCGCGAGAATCGTCGCGGACGCTTTCGAGGCGGAGCTCATCGTCAAGGTGAAGGAACCGCAACCGGCCGAGCGCAAGCGGCTGCGCGCGGACCAGGTGCTGTTTACCTACCTGCACCTGGCGCCGGACCCGGAGCAGGCGCGCGACCTCGTCGCTTCCGGCGCGATCTGCATCGCGTATGAAACCGTCACGCGGCCGGGGGGCGGCTTGCCGCTGCTGGCGCCGATGTCCGAGGTGGCGGGGCGCATGGCGATCCAGGTGGGCGCCGGATGCCTCGAGAAGGAGCGCGGCGGCATGGGGACGCTGCTCGCGGGCGTGCCCGGGGTTCCGGCGGCGAAGCTCGTCATACTCGGCTCCGGCGTGGTGGGCGCCAACGCTGCGCGCATCGCCGTCGGATCGGGCGCCCGTGTGTTCGCGCTCGACCGCTCGGTCGACACCCTGCGCAGGATCGAGAGTGAGTTCGGCGCGCGCGTGGTGACGGTTTATTCGAGCCGCGACGCAATCGAGCAGCACGTCGTATCCGCCGACTTGGTGATCGGCGCGGTGCTGGTGCCGGGCGCGGCCGCGCCCAAACTCGTGCCGCACGACTTGCTGCGGCGCATGAAGCCCGGAGCGGTGCTGGTCGATGTCTCGATCGACCAGGGCGGCTGCTTCGAAACCTCGCGCCCGACGACGCATGCCGATCCGACCTACGTCGTCGACGGCGTGGTGCATTACTGCGTCGCCAATATGCCGGGGGCCGTGCCGCGCACTTCGGCTTACGCGCTAAACAACGCTACGCTGCCGTTCGTGCTCGCGCTCGCCGACAAGGGCTGGAAGCGCGCGCTCGCCGACGACGAGCACCTGCGCAACGGGCTGAACGTGGCGCGCGGCAAGCTT
>DATGDH010000170.1:0-1643 GCA_035310985.1 Burkholderiales bacterium | reverse complement strand
GCTTGCTCAGCTTCTGCGTTTCTCCCTTGCGTTTGATAGAGATTGCCGAGAGTGAGACAAATGCGCCATTGCACCGGTCGTACTCCCTGCCCCCTGGCAATCTCCTGTGCTGCTTCGAAGGCGACTTCGGCTTCGCCTGGCCTCTGTAACATAACCAGCACTTCGCCGCGCAGTTTCAAGACACGGAGGCTGCTTTGTCCCTCAGCCACCTGTGGACCGGATGTACTCAACCGATCGATGATCTCTAAAGCACGGATCGGTTGTCCCTGTGCGAGCGCGAGTTCTATAACGTTTGGTGTGAGTTAGAAAGATCTTGAAAAAGAAGGTGTCCGGCATCTACAGTGAGCTAACCAAATCCCTTTGCCTCCGAAGGAGCTCACCATGATAGATGTGGACACATTCATAACGGTACTCTACGTCATGATCGACGATTTTTGCCAGTCTGAAAAGCTCGTGGAAACCCATCACCCGGGCCCGCAGGCTGCTTTGTCTGGAGCCGAAGTGGCGACGCTGGCTCTGTTTGGACAGTGGGCCCAGTTCCCAAGTGAACGGGCGTTTTATCGGTATGCAGAACGCCGCTTGCGAGCAGCCTTTCCAACCCTGCCTGCGCGCAGCCAGTTCAATCGTCTGCAACGACAGTACTCCGGCTTGATCACGGCCTTTGGCCTGTCTTTGGTCCAGGTGATGGATGGGCAGCACGGCTTGTTCGAGCGGCTTGACTCCTCGGGCATTGCCACCCGAGATGCGAAACGGCGTGGAGCAGGATGGTTGGCAGGCCAAGCCGATATTGGCTGGAGCAACCGCCTCGGCTGGTACGAAGGGTTTCACTTGCTGATCGCTGTTGCTCGGGAAGGGCTGATTACCGGGTTCGGCTTTGGGGCAGCCAGCAGCCATGATCAACGGTTGATCGAAACCTTCTTGGCCGCCCGTGCGCACCCGACAGCAGCCTTGAGCAGTGTTGGAAAGCCTGCCCATGGAGTCTACATAGCCGACAAAGGATTTGCAGGTTCCAAGCCGCATGCCGCTTGGCGAGAACAGTTTGGTGCGGAAGTCATCACGCCTCCCCACCAAACAAGCCACTGCAAATGGCCGAAAGAGTGGCGCCAATGGCTGGCGAGCTTGCGGCAACTGGTGGAAACCATCTACGACAAGTTGCTCAACGCCTTTCGGCTGGCCCGCGAACGACCTCACACGCTGACTGGCTTCCAGGCACGGCTGGCCGCGAAAATCAGCTTGCACAACTTTTGTATCTGGCTCAACAGCTCTCTGCATCGGGCTCCGTTGGCTTTCGCTGATTTGATTGACTGGTAGCTTGTTTAGCATAATTCACACCAAACGTTTAAATTGCAGACATGTTCATTCACCAGATGTAAATGGAGGATTGCGTGCTGGATAATGCCGTCATAAAAGTTAAAGCCTCCTGCCCCCATCAAAATGCCGGCTATCATGATCGACCCGCTTGTTGCTATCCAACGAGCACGACCACGCCACACATAAAATAAGCCCAAGAGCAGCAGAAGCGTACTGAAGAGATGAAACAGACCATCACTGAGAATGCGTCCCCGTTCGTCTGTCGCCCAATAAAAAGCGTGCCACTGTAAGAGTTGATGAAAGATAGTTTCATCAAGAAAACCCGCTATTCC
>DATGDH010000169.1:0-17703 GCA_035310985.1 Burkholderiales bacterium | reverse complement strand
GGAGAAGACCTTGACGATCAGCGCCAGCGACTCGGCCGCCCCCTCGATGAGCCCGATGGTCAGCACCGACGCACCGAGCGTGGTCGCGAGGAACAGGGGCAGGAGCGAATGGATGAGCTCGCTCGACGTGTCCATCAGCAGGCTGACGAACCCGAGCGTCCAGACGCTCGCCGGAATGCCCCGCTTCAAAGATCGAGTGCCGGCGTCAGGTCTCCCGCGCTCGCGCGCGCACCGGGCAGCGGCTCGAGGTCGAAGCGGCGCGTGATGAGCTTGATGATCGAGGTCGTGTCGTACTGGGTGTGATCGACGTAGCCTTTGCGCGCGAAGGGCGAGACGATGATGGCGGGAATGCGCGACCCCGGACCCCAGCGATCGCCCTTGGGCGGCGGCACGTGATCCCAGAAGCCGCCGTTCTCGTCGTAGGTGACGATGACCGCCATGTGCGGCCACTGCGGACTGTTCACGAGCATGTGCAGGATCATGTCGATGTGCTCGTCGCCGCTCACCAGGTCGGTGTAGCTCGGGTGTTCCGTGTAGCGCCCCGCAGGCTTGTAGAAGACCACCTGCGGCAGCGTACCGCGGTCGATTGCGGCGACGAAGTCGGTCTCGTCCTTGAGGTGCTCGGCGCGGTCGCGCGTGCCCGGCGCGAAGCGCGCGTAGTAGTTGAACGGCTGGTGGTGCGGCTGGAAGTTCGGGCTGCCCGGGCCGCGCGCGTAGATCACGCCGCGCTTCACGTTCGGGGGCTGCCGCCCGTCGGCGAGCGCGAGGTCCCAGCCGCCAGCGTACCAGGCCCAGGACACGCCCTTTTGCGAGAGCGTGTCGCCGATCGTCTCCGCCGTGAGCGGCGGCGCCGGGTGGCGTGCCGGATCGGCGTAGTCGGGGTCGCCGCCGGCGGCGGGCGGAATGCCGCTCGGCTGGTACGGAGGCTGCGTCGTGTTGACGAGGTAGCCGTCGGGCGTCACGCGGCTCGGGCCGAACTCGACCGGCCCGTCGAGCACCGAGGCGGGCGAGGCGGGCTTCTTCGCGAGGCGCCCCGCCGCGTCGACGGTAGCGCGGTCCTTGGCGGGCGCGTTCGGGTCGAACGGGGTGCAGGCGCAGATTAGCCACTGGTGGTTCAGGAACGAGCCGCCGAACGCACCCATGAAGAAGTGGTCGGCGAGCGTGTATTCGCGCGCCCAGTTCCACAGCTTCAGCTGCGACCCGTCGAAGTAGCCCATCACCCAGGCGCCGACGTTCGCCAGGGCGACGAACATGTTGTTTTTGCCGCCGTTGATCTGCTCGCGGTTCTGGTAGTAGAGGTGCCAGGGACTGGGCAGCACCTCGTTCAGCCGCCCGTCGATCGGCGGCGCGTCGATGCGGAACGGGCCGTTCGGCATGCCGCGCGTCGGGTAGCGCGGATCCGGCTTGCCATGCGTGTACACCGGCGGCAGGTAGGGTAGCGGCTTGCCGTCGCGATCGAGCTGGGTCTTCTCCTCGGCGGTCGCGTCCGCGATGCCCTCGGCGCCGGGGAACATGCCGTACAGGTGGTCGAAGCTGCGGTTCTCCGCGTAGATCACTACGACGTTATCGATCCTGTCGATCCCAGCGGCGCCGCCATGAACGCTCGAGCAGCCCGCGAGCAGCGCGGCCAGCATGCAAGCCGGGATCTGGAATCGCTTCACGTGAGATTTCCCGCTCTGATTACGCAGGCTCGACCGCCTCGCGGTAGGCGTGCCAGGCGCCGTGACCAACCAAGGGCAGCGTCACCACCAGCCCGAGGTACCAGGACGCGAAGCCGAGCGCGGTGAGCGCGACGATCATCGCCGCCCACAGCATCATCGGCGCGAAGTTCCTGCGCAGCACGTTGAAGCTGACGATCATCGCCGAGATGACGTCCATGTTCTGCCGGTCGAGCAGCATCGGCAGCGACACCGCCGAAGTCGCGAACACGAGCAGCGCGATACCACCGCCGGCGCCGGCATAGGCGATTACGAAAGCCCAGGCGTCGGGCGCGCCGAGGAACTCGGCGGCGCTGGGCACGCCGTCGGGGAAGAACAGCGCGACCACCACCACCGAGACCCGGATCCACACTGCGAGCGTGAGCGTCAGAATGAGCGCGTAAAAGCCGATCGCCGGAGCGTTGGCGCGCCAGGCGACGAGCGTCAGCGCAAGGCGCGGCGCCTCGCCGCGCTCGCGCTGGCGGCTGATGTCGTACAGCCCGATCACCAGGAACGGGCCCACGAGCAGAAAGCCGGTTGTGAACGCGAGCCCGACCGCGCCCTCGTAGTAGCGCGTGAGCAGGAAACCCATGAGCCCTAGTAGCGCGCCGTAGAACAGGCTCGCTACGGGCGCTGCGCGCAGGTCGGCGAGCCCCGCGCGCAACCAGCGCCAGGGCGCATCCATGCCAAAGACGCGCAGCTTCGGCCAGTCGAAGGGGCAGTCCTCGCGCGGTGCGGCACCGTCTGCCATGCGCGCAATCGTATACCGCGCGCGCCGGGTTGACGCTGCCTGCGCGCGGTCGCACCATTGGCGGCCTTGCCTTCAGGGAACCGACCATGGCCAGCGTCCATCCCGTCGCCTCCGCAGCCTTCGACCGCAGCGACCCGCGGGCGGTGCGCCGCGCGGTGCGCTCCGGCGCGTACGCCGGCCACACGGCGGGGCTCGCGCCCGGCTACGTGCAGGGCAACGTCTGCATCCTGCCGCGCGACTATGCCGGCGACTTCTTCGTCTTCTGCCAGCGCAACCCCAAGCCCTGCCCGCTGCTCGCGGCGAGCGACGCGGGCGACCCGCGGCTGCCGGCGCTCGCCGGGGACCTCGACATCCGCTCGGACGTGCCGAGCTACCGCGTGTTCCGGGACGGCGAGCCCGTCGGCGACGTGCCCGACATTCGCGAGCTGTGGCGCGACGACCTGGTCGCCTTCGTGCTGGGCTGCTCGTTCTCGTTCGAGGAGGCGCTCGTCGACGCGGGCGTGCCGCTGCGCCACATCGCCGAGGGGCGCAACGTGCCGATGTACCTGACCGGCGTCGACACCGCGCCCGCCGGCCCGTTTCGCGGCAAGCTGGTGGTGTCGATGCGGCCGTTCAAGCCGGCGGACGCGATCCGCGCGATCCAGATCACCTCCCGCTTCCCGAGCGTGCACGGCGCGCCGGTGCACATCGGCAAGCCGGAGCTCATCGGCATCGGGGACATCGACAAACCCTGGGTAGGCGACCGCACCGAGGTGAAGGACGACGAGCTGCCCGTGTTCTGGGCCTGCGGCGTGACGCCGCAGTCGGTCGTGCGCCAGGCGCGCCCGCCGCTGTGCATCACGCACACGCCGGGTCATATGCTGGTCACCGATCTCAGGAACGCGAGCCTCGCGGTCCTCTAGGAGATTCGCCATGCCGCACGCCAAGTGGTCGATCGCCGGGGAGTACATGGAGAGCTGCAACTGCGACTACCTCTGTCCGTGCATCTACACGAACCCGCAGGGGCCTGCGACGCACGGGCAGTGCACGTCGTTGCAGGTGTACCGCATCGGGCACGGCAACTTCGGCGACGTCAAGCTCGACGGACTCGCTTTTGCGCTCGTCATCCGCTCGGGCAGGGTGATGGCGGACGGCAACTGGGTGCTCGGCTGCGTGATCGACGAGCGCGCGAACGCGGCGCAGCGCGACGCGCTCGGCGCGATCGCGAGCGGCCAGGCGGGAGGCATCCCGGCGCGCATCCGCGCTTCGCTGGTCAAGGACTTCCGCGGCGTCGAGGCGCGCCCGATCGAGTTCCGCATGGACGGCCTGAAGCGCTCGGCGTCGATTCCCGGGATGTTGAATTTCGCGATCGAGGGCGTCGCTTCGCGCGCGAACAACGGCGAGCCGCTGTACCTCGACAACACCGCGCACCCGGCGGGGCGGCGCCTCGCGCTCGCGCGCTCGTCGGAGACGCACGTGCATGGCTTCGGCCTCGAACTCGACATGACCGCGCGCGGCAACAACGGCCACTACGCGCCGTTCAGCTGGACGGGCTAGCCGATCCTCGTCACGCTCCGCAATGCGCAGCTCGCCTACGGCCTGCTCCCGCTGCTCGACCGCGCCGAGCTGACGGTACAGGAGGGCGAGCGCATCGGCCTCATCGGCCGCAACGGCAGCGGGAAGTCGTCGCTGCTCTCGGTGATCGCCGGCTTTGCGCCGCTGGACGACGGCGAACTGCGCCGCCCAGACGGGCTTCGGGTAGCGCTGGTCGAGCAGGAGCCGGTGCTGCCGCCCGCCGCAACGCCGCGCGAAAGCCTCGCCAAGCGCGGGGGGCTCGACCGCATCCAGGACGAGCGCGAGCGCTGGCGCGCCGAGGCGCGCCTGGCCGAGCACCTGCACCGCTTCGGACTCGACCGGGAGCCCGTGCCCAGCGAGGCTTCCGGCGGTGAGATCAAGCGCGCCGCGCTGGCGCTCGCGTTCGCGCTCGAGCCGGATCTGATCCTGCTCGACGAGCCCACCAACCACCTCGACATCGAAGGCATCGGCCTGCTCGAGACCGCACTCACCCGCGGACCGACGGCGATCGTCGTCACCCACGACCGCTGGTTTCTCGACCGCTTCGCGACGCGCATTGTCGAGCTGGACCGCGGACTGCTGCGCTCCTATGCCGGCAACTACTCGGACTACGCGCGCATCAAGGCGCGCGAGCTCGCCTCGGAGGAGGCGACGAACCGCAAGTTCGACAAGTTCTGGCGCGAAGAAGAAGCCTGGATCAGGAAGGGTATCGAGGCGCGCCGCACGCGAAACGAAGGGCGCGTGCGCCGGCTCGAGCGCCTGCGACGCGAGCGGGCGGCGCGGCGCGAAAGCCTCGGCAACGTGAAGCTCGCGATCGACGCGGGCGAGCGGAGCGGCAAGCTGGTGGCCGAGCTCATCGGCGTCGGCAAGCGCTTCGGAGAGCGCGCGGTGGTCAAGGACCTGTCGATGATCGTTTCGCGCGGCGACCGCATCGGCCTGATCGGGGCGAACGGCGCAGGCAAGACCACGCTGATCCGCATCATTCTCGGGGCGCTCGCGCCGGACTCGGGGCGCGTGCGCCTCGGCGCCAATGTCGCGCCGGCCTACTTCGACCAGATGCGCGAGCAGCTCGACCCCGACAAGACGGTGGCAGAGACCGTGAGCCCCGGCTCGGACTGGGTCGAAGTCGGCGGCGCGCGCAAGCACGTGCTGTCCTACCTGGGGGATTTCCTGTTTTCGCCGCGGCGCGTCAACTCGCCGGTGCGCATGCTGTCGGGCGGCGAGAGGAACCGGCTGCTGCTCGCGCGCCTGTTCGCGCGTCCGGCGAACGTGCTGGTGCTCGACGAGCCGACCAACGACCTCGACATCGAGTCGCTCGAGCTGCTCGAGGCCGCGCTGCAGGACTATGCGGGCACCCTGCTTCTGGTGAGCCACGATCGCACGTTTCTCGACAACGTCGTCACGCAGACGCTCGCCGCGGAGGGCGGCGGGGTCTGGCGCGAATACGTCGGGGGCTACAGCGACTGGCTGCGGCAGCGCGCCGGCCCGGTCGAAGAGGTTCAATCCGAGAAAAAGATCCCTGCGGCGACGCGCGGGCGGATGCGCACGAAGCTGAGCTACAAGGAGAGCCGCGAGCTCGAGGCGCTGCCCGCCGAGCTCGAGGCGCTGGAGGCCGAGCAGCGCGCACTCGCCGAGAAGATGAGCGACCCCGCATACTACCGCCAAGACCCGGCGTCGATGCGCGGCGACCAACAGCGCACCGAGCAGATCGAAGCGCTGATCCACGAGAAGCTCGAGCGCTGGGAGGCGCTCGAGGCGAAGCAGAAGGCCGCGTCCTAGCGGCCGAGCAGCCTTTCGAGCTCGCCGCTCGCGATCAGGCGCTCGAGGTCTTCGGCGCCGCCGATCAGCACGCCCTTCACGAACACCATCGGGAAAGTCGGCCAGCCGGTCCACATCTTGAGCGCATTGCGCCTGCGCCAGCCGCGCAGATAGCTGCCGTGGCCGATGTACTTGTAGGCGAGGCCCTTCTTCTCGAGCAGCCGGCGCGCCTTCTTCGGCCAGGGGTTCTGCGCCATGCCGACCACCACGATGTCGTTCGCCGCGACCGCCGCCTGCACTTCGGCGACGAAATCCGCGTGGCGCGCGGCGATCCTCTCGCGGATCGCGGAATGGATATGCGCTTCGTCGAGAATCGGCCGGGCCACGGCCAGTAGTTTAGAATGCCGCAATGGCTACGACTACCACCGCAAGCGGATTGAAAATCGAGGATGTCGTCGAAGGCGCGGGCGCACACGCTGCTGCCGGGAAGAAAGTCACCGTGCATTACACCGGCTGGCTGACTGACGGCGTCATCAAGGGCAGGAAGTTCGATTCGAGCAAGGACCGCAACGACCCGTTCGTGTTCCCGCTCGGCGCGGGCCACGTCATCAAGGGCTGGGACGAGGGCGTGCAGGGGATGAAAGTCGGCGGCACGCGCCTGCTCACGATTCCGCCCGCGCTCGGCTACGGCGCGCGAGGCGCTGGCGGAGTGATCCCGCCCAACGCGACGCTGCTGTTCGAAGTAGAGCTGCTCGAAGTCGGCTAAGTTCCTCGGGGCTAGCGCGTGCTCACCACGCCGCGGTCGATCACGAAGATGCGGTCGACCATCCGCTCGGAGTGCTGCAGGTCGGATTCCGACAGGATGACCGACATGCCTTCGAGCTTGAGGCTACCGACCACCTCGACTAGCCGCCGCGCGAGCGCCGGCGCGACGCCCTCGAAGGGCTCGTCGAGCAGCAGCAACCTGTCGCCGCACATGAGCGCACGGCCGATCGCCACCAGCTTCTGCTGGCCGCCGGAGAGCTGCGCGCCCTTGCGCGGCGCGAAGCCCCGGATCTCGGGTATCAGCCGGTAGACCTTGTCGAGCCGCTGGCGCGCGTCCGGCAGCTTCGCCGCCCAGGCCGGCACGAGCAGGTTCTCCTCCACCGTCAGGTCGGGAATCAGCCTGCGGTCCTCGGGCATGTAGCCGATCCCCATGCGCGTGCGGCGCCAGGTCGGCGCCGCGAGCAGGTCGTTGCTGTCGAAAGCGATCGCGCCGCTCGAGACCTTGAGGATGCCCATGACGCTCTTCATGAGCGTGGTCTTGCCGGCGCCGTTGCGCCCGATCAGCCCGGCCATGCTCCCGGTCGGCAGCTCGAGCGACACACGGCGCAGAACCTGCACCGAGCGGATCGAGACGTCGATCTGGTCGATCCTAAGCACGCGCCCTGCCCTGCGCTTCGTCGATGCGGTGCAGCTCGCCGCCGACGACGAAGCGCTTCACCTCGGCGTCGTTCAGCACGGCCCCGGGCGGCCCGTCCGCGATGATGCGTCCGTCGTAGAAGGCGAGCACGCGCCCGGCGAAGCGGCTCACCACCTCCATGTCGTGCTCGACGAAGAGCACGGTGGCGCCTTCCGCGCGCACCGCCTTCATGATCATCTCCATGATGGCGAACTTCTCCTCCGCCGACACGCCGCTGGTAGGTTCGTCGAGCAGCAGGATCCTGGGCTTGGCCACCATGGTGAGCGCGATGTCGAGCAGCTTCCTCACCCCGCCCGGCAGCACCTGCGCGTTCTTGTTGCGGTACTCGGCCAGGCCGAAGCGCTCGAGGATGCGCTCGGCGGCGTCCTCCGGCGGTACGCTGTGCCCCGGCACCAGCGGCCGGCCGCGCGATAAGAATCCGCCGAGCCCTGCGTTCCTCAGCACCACGCCGACGCCGACCATCATGTTCTCGAAGGCGGTGAGCGAGGCGTAGAGCTGCGGGATCTGGAACGAGCGGCAGATGCCCAGGCGCGTGATGTCGCGCGGCGCGAGCTCGGTGATGTCGCGCCCCTCGTAGTGGATGCGGCCGCGGTCCGGCTTGAGGTAGCCGGTGATCATGTTGATGAAGGTGGTCTTGCCGGCGCCATTCGTGCCGATCAGGCCGACCACCGAGTCGCGCTCGATCGCCGCGCTGATGCCGTCGGCCGCGGTGACCGCGCCGAAGCTCTTGTGCAGGCCCTGCGCGTCGAGGATCGCGGCCACGTCAGGCCGCCTTGCGGCGCGCGAACAGCGACCATACGCCGTCGGGCAGAAACAGGATGAGCGCGAGCAGCGCGGCGCCGAGGCTCATCTGCCAGGTGTTGGGCGAGAGGTCGTAGGCAACGGTGTGGATCGCCCCGAAGATGAGCGCGCCGAGGAACGGGGCGATCACGCTGCCGGTGCCCGCGAGGATGGTGACGAAGATGAATTCGCCCGAGGTCGTCCAGTACGCCATGTCCGGGTCGATGTGGCCGACCGTGGTCGCGGCGAGCGCGCCGCCCATGCCGGCGAGCGTCGCGGCGATCACGTACTTGACGTGGATCGCCTGGCGCGCCGAAGCGCCCATGTACTCGACGCGGATCTCGTTGTCCTTGATCGCGGGCGCGAGCCGGCCGAGCGGCGTGGCGAGGTAGCGGTGCACCAGCAGCGCCGCGATCAGGGCCGCGCCCGAGGCGGCGACCAGCACGCTGTAGCGCAGCCAGCCCTCGTGCGGCTTCATCCCGAACAGCGTCGAGGGCAGCACGTTCAGGCCGTCGGTCGAGCCGAGCGCTTCGTTCTTTACGATCACGCCGTACAGGATCATCGACAGCGCGAGGCTCAGCAAGCCGAAAAAGATGCCGCGGTAGCGCGCCAGCAGGAAGCCGAGGATCCAGGCGGCGAGCGCCGCCACTGCCGCGCCGGCGAGCGCCTGCAGCAGCACGTCGCTCACGCCTAGCCGGATTCCCAGGGCGCCGGCCGTGTAGGCCCCGATGCAGTAATAGAGCGCCTGCCCGAAGGACACCAGGCCGGCGCGCAGCAGCAGCATCAGGCCGAGCGCCACCAAGCCTCGCGCGATCGCGAGCGTGAGGATGAACAGCAGCCACGGCGGCAGAAACGGCCCTGCCGCCGCGATCGCCACAAAAATCGCACCGAGCGCGAGCGGCGTGCGGTCGCGGCTCATATCTTCCTCGGCTCCGCGAGGCTGAACAGCCCGCGCGGCCGGAACGCGAGCACCATCGCCATCACGAGATAGATCACGAACAGCTCGAGCTGCGGCGCGTAGTGCACCGACACCGAGCGCACCAGCCCGACGATCACCGCGCCGAGCGCCGCGCCGGGCAGGCTGCCCAGTCCGCCGATCACCACCACGGCGAACGACAGCACGATCACGTCCACACCCAATCCCGGCACCACCGACACGGTGGGCGCTGTGAACGAGCCGCCGATGGCGGCGAGCATCGAGCCGAAGGTGAAGGTGGCGAGGTAGTAGCGGCCGACGTTGATGCCCAACGCGCGGCTCACCTCCGGATCATGGATCACCACCGTGAGCAACTTGCCGACGCGCGTTCCGCGCAGCAGCCACATGAGCCCGCCGCCCGCGACGAGCGCCAGCCCCACCATGATCAGGTTATAGGTCGGGTACGGCAGCCCGCCGATGTCGAAGCTGCCCAAGAGCGCATAGGGCTCGGCGACGAAATACGGGTTCACGCCCCAGATCAGCTTGATCGTGTCCTCGAGCACCAGGAACAGGGCGTAGGTGATGAGCAGGATCACCACCTCATCCCGCGCGTACATGAAGCGCAGGATGCCGCGCTCGATGATCGGCGCGAACACCAGCGTGACGAGCACGGCCGCGACGAGCAGCACCACGTAGGACAGCACCGGCGGATAGCCGCGCGCGAGCCAGGCGCCAGTAAACGACGCGCCGGCATAGGCGCCGAGCGCGTAGAAGCTGCCGTGCGTCACGTTCACGATCTTCATGACGCCGTAGATCAGCGTCAGACCGAGCGCCGCGATGAACAGCCAGGCGGAATAGATGATCCCGTCGGCGATGACGGGCAGGATCTGGTCCAAGGCGCGCCGCGGCTAAGAAAAGCGGTTGCGCGGTGCGCGCAGCCGCCCTTCGGTAGCGACTACTTCTTGAAGCCGCTCTTGATCCAGTCGGCGGACTTCACGCCCTCCGGCGGGTTGACCATCTCCGCGGGATAGCGCTTGATCTTCACGATCTCCAGCTTGCCGTTGGCGTATTTCGACTCGCCGTAGGCGGTGTCCATGATCGCCTGGTGTCCCTTGCCGTTCGTCATGCGCACCAGTCCGCCCGGCCCTTCGTAGCTCAGGTGCGCGAGCGCCGCCCCGACCTCCTCGTTCGTCGGCCGCTTGCCGCCGTTCGCCGCCATCGCCTTCTCCCAGGCGAGCTTCACGCCGAGGATCGCCTGCGCCATCTGGTAGGAGGCGTAGTTCGGCTCGGAGTTGAATTTCGCCTTGTAGCCGTTGTGGAACCAGGTGTTGTAGGCGTTGTGCGGGGCGTACGGGCCGAACGGGCCGCGCGCACCGATCACCGTGCCGTCCGGGATCTGCGCCCCGAGCTTGTAGATCACGGTCTCGCCGGTCGTGAGCACTCCCATGCTCTTCTTGAACAGGCCGCGCGGCGCCGCCTGCAGCAGCAGCGCCTCGAGGTCGCCGTCGAAGAAGCTCGAATGGATCACGTCGGCGTTGGCGCCGAGCAGCGTGGAGATCTCGGTGTTGTACTGCCCCGCGAAGAGCTTCGGCATCTGCGAGGTCTTCACCTCGAGATTGGGCACCAGCTGCTTCATCGAGGCCTCGAAGTCGCCCCACGAGTCCTGGCCCCAGGCGTAGTTCTGGTTTATGCCGGCGATCGATTTCACGCCGGGCTTGGCGTCTTTCACGTAGAGCGCCGCGCCGACGCTGTCCATGGTCGCGGTCGGCGAGGTGCGGAACACGTACTTGTAGTCGTTGTCCTCGAAGATGCGCGGCGTGCCGCAATCGAAGAAGTTGGTGAGCTTCTTCAGCTCCTCGGCCACCGGCGCGACCGCAAGGCAGTTGCCGCTCGAGACGTAGCCGATCACCAGGTCGACCTTGTCGCGCTGCACCAGGTTGCGGAACTCGGTCACTTGCGTGGTCGTGCTGCCGGCCTCGTCGAGCACCGCGGTCTCGATCTTGGAGCCGCCGAAGCCCTTCTTGTTGTACGGCGCGGGCGCCTTGCCGGCGTTCAGCTGCTCGACCACGAATTCGAAGGCCTGTTTCGCCGGCACGCCGAACGGCGCAGCCGCCGGTCCGGACAGGAACATGACCGTGCCGATCTTGACCGGCTCCTGCGCGAGCGCAGCGGTCGGCGCGAGCAAAGCGGCGACGGCGGCCGCAGCAAAGGTATTCTTGACGACTCTCATGATCTCCTCCTGGATGGGCTGCCGATGGTGCAGCAAAACCGCGCTGACGGTCAAGCAAGCTGGATGATAGTCTGCGCAGGATCGATGACAGGAGGTTACGCGTGAGCGCACGCCCGGGGTTGCTCGCAGTCTGGAACGACATCGCCGCGCAAGACGAAGCCGAGTTCAACGGCTGGTACGACGAGGAGCACGTGCCCGAGCGCCTCGGCGTGCCCGGCATCCGCAACGCGCGCCGCTACCGCGATTGCGCCGTACCGCGAAGCTACGCGGCGTTCTACGACACCGAGTCGCTCGCGACGCTCGCCTCGCCCGCATACCTGGAGCGGCTCAGGCATCCGACGCCGCGCACGCAGAAGATCATGCCGCGCTTTCGCAACATGACCCGCGCCGCCTGCGAAATCGCCGCCGATGTCGGCACGCTGCGCGCGCCCGGTGCGGTGCTGGCGACGCTCGAGCTGGCGGCGGTCCCGGCCGCCGACGAGCTCGTCGCGCAGGCCGGCGCGCTTCGGCTGAGGCTCGCGCTGCCCGACGAGAAGGCGACGCGCGTGCCGAACCCCGAGGCGAAGATGCGCGGCGCGCCGGACCGCCTGCCCGCGCCGTTCCTGCTCGTCGAAGGCCACGACGAGACCGCGGTGCGCGCCGCCGCCGAGGGGCTCGCGAGAACGCTCGGGGCGCCGCGTCCCGCGCGCCTATTCCGGCTTATCATGGCCCGAACCAACGCAGCGAGGAATGCGCCGTGAGCTTCGAGACTATCCTGTACGAGGAAGACGGCCCGATCGGCTGGCTGACGCTGAACCGTCCCGACGACGGCAACATGTTCACGCCGCAGATGTGCCACGAGGTGCGCGACTGCATCAACGCCGTGCGGCGCGAGACGCGCACGCGCGTGCTGGTGATCACCGGCGCCGGCGACAAGTTTTTCTGCATCGGCGGCAGGAAAGAGGGCATGGAGGAGACCCTGCTGTATGCAGGCGTGCTTCCCACGCTCGAGATGTACGAGTCGATCGACCGGCTGCAAAAGCCCGTCCTGGCCTCGGTAAACGGCTACGCGGTCGGCGGTGGCAACGTGCTGCAGGTGGTGTGCGACCTCACCATCGCGAAGGAAAGCGCGGTCTTTCGCCAAGTCGGCCCGATGATGGGCAGCTTCGACGCCGGCTACGGCACCTGGTACCTGGAGGACCTGGTGGGCAAGAAGAAGGCGAAGGAGATGTGGATGCTCAACCCGCGCCTGTCGGCTCGCGACGCGCTCGCGATCGGTCTCATCAACCGCGTGGTGCCCGACGACAAGCTGCGCGAGGAGACGCGCAAGATGGCGCTCGAGCTCGCCGAGCGCGGCGCCTTCGCGCTCGCCGCGGTGAAGGGCGCCTTCAACGCGCGCCACGGCGGCGTCTCGGGCCTCGCGCGCGTGGCGCACGACCTGCTGCTGCGCGGCTACCTCGAGAGCGAGGAGTCGCACGAGCTCGGCGAGGCGTTCCGCGCCAAGCGCAAGCCCGACGCGGACAAGTTCGGCCGCTAGCCGTGTGAACACGCTCCTCACCCTGCTCAACCCGCAGGAGGCGGCGCGGCATTACGCCTCCGGCGCCTGGCGCGAGGACACCCTTTACTCGCTGCTTGCGCGGCACGCGACCGCGCGCCCTTCCGCGTACGCGCTGCGCGACGCGCGCCTGCGGCTCTCCTGGCGCGAGCTGCTCGCCTGGGTGGACGCATTCGCGCAGGCGCTGCACGCTGCCGGCGTGCGCCGCGGCCAGCGCGTCGCGGTCTGGCTGCCCTCGCGCGCCGAGAGCGTGGTCGCGCTGCTCGCCTGCTCGCGGAACGGCTACGTGTGCAACCCCTCGCTGCACCAGAACTACACCGTGGCCGAGATCGCGCAGCTGCTCGAGCGCACGCGCGCCGCGGCGCTCGTGATGCAGGCGGGCTACGGCGCGGACGCCGCGCCGGGGCTTCCCCCGATGAAGGCCGCATTCGACGTCGGCGCCTCGTTCCCGGCACCGGGTGCGGCGTGCAGCGTCGCGCCGGTCGCGGATCCCGACAAGATCGTGTACCTCGCCTTCACCTCCGGCACTACCGGCGTGCCGAAGGGCGTCATGCACTCGGACAACACGCTGCTCGCCAACGGCCGCGCGATGGTCGCCGACTGGCATCACGACCACTCCACGGTCCTGCTCAGTCTGTCGCCGATGAGCCACCACATCGGCACGGTGGCAGTCGAGCAGATGCTGGCGGGGGGCTTCGAGCTGGTGGTAAACGACCCGCCCGCGGGCATGAAGCCGTTCGACTGGCTGCTCGAGTGCGGCGCCACCTACGTGATGGGCGTGCCGACGCACGCGATCGACATTCTCGCCGAGGCGAAACGCCGCGGCATGACGAAGCTCGGTGCGGTGCGCCTTTTCTACATGGCGGGCTCGCCGATCCCGCGCGAGGTGGCGCAGACTTTCCTCGCGATGAGCGTCACGCCGCAGAACATATACGGCATGACCGAGAACGGCTCGCACCAGTACACGCTGCCTTCCGACGACGCGCAGACGATCGTCGAGACCTGCGGGCGCGCCTGCGCGGGCTACGAGACGCGCATCTTCGCGCAGGATGACCCCGACCGCGAGCTGCCTGCGGGAAGCGTCGGCGAGATCGGCACGCGCGGCGCGCTGCTGATGCTCGGCTACTTCGACAACCAGGCGACCACCGAGGACTCGTTCAACCGCGGCGGCTGGTTCCTGTCCGGCGACCTCGGGACGCTCGACGAGCGCGGCTGCCTGCGCATCGTCGGACGCAAAAAGGACCTCGTCATCCGCGGCGGCCACAACATCCATCCGGCGAAGATCGAGGACCTGGCGCACCGCCACGCTGCGGTGCAGAAGGCCGCCGCCTTCGGCGTGCCCGACGCGCGCCTGGGCGAAAAGGTGTGCCTGGCGGTGATTTGCCGCGAAGGCGAGCGCGTCACCGGCGACGCGCTGCTCGACCATTTGCATGCGGTCGGCCTTTCAAAGTACGACATGCCCGAGTACTTCATCGCGCTCGACGCCTTCCCGCTCACCGCGAGCGGCAAGGTGCTCAAGCGCGAGCTGCAGGAGTGGATCAAGCAAGGACGCATCGCGCCGCAGCCGGTGCGCTGGCGCGAGCCCGTCAAGGAGAACTGACATGACCATCGAACTGTCGCGCGTCGAAGACTATGCGCTCATCCGACTGAACCGCCCCGAAGCGCTAAACGCGCTGTCGTTCAAGCTGGTCGGCGACCTCGCGCGCGCCCTGGACGAGGTCGCGGCGAGCGGCGCGCGCGCGCTGCTCATCACCGGCGCGGGCGCGAAGGCGTTCTGCGCCGGCGCCGACATCGCCGAGCTTGCCGGGCGGACACTCGCGCAGACCAAGCGCGGCGCCGAGCTCGGCCAAGCGACGATGGAGAGAATCACGCGCCTGCCGATGCCCTCGGTCGCAATCGTGAACGGCTACGCCTTCGGGGGCGGCCTCGAGCTCGCGCTCGCCTGCACCTTCCGGCTCGTTACGCCGAACGCGAAGCTCGGGCTGCCCGAGATCAGGCTCGGGCTCATTCCGGGCTACGGCGGCACGCAGCGCCTGCCGCGCGTGGTGGGCGAGGCGCGCGCGCTAGAGATGATCCTCACCGCGCGCGCGCTCGACGCGCAGACCGCGGTCGCCTGGGGGCTCGCGAGCCGCGTGGTGGAGGGCGACCCGGTCGCGGCCGGCATCGCCTTCGCGCGCGAGTTCTCGGGCTACAGCCTGCCGGCACTGGGCTTCGCGCGCGAGGCAGTCGAGCGCGCGCTCGACCTGCCGGTGCACGAGGGCCTGAGGATCGAGGCGGACCTCTCGACGCTCGCCTTCCAGCTCGAGGACGCGCGCGAGGGCATGGACGCCTTCATGAAGAAGCGCAAGCCGGCCTTCAAGGACCGCTGACATGGGCAAGGTGATCGCGGTCACCGGCGCGAGCCGCGGCATCGGCGCGGCGATCGCCGCCGAGCTGCTGCGCCGCGGATTCACGGTGGGCTCTCTTACCCGGAAATCGGTCGGCATCGACGGCACCCTCCCGATCGCGTGCGACGTCAACGACGAAGCATCCCTCAGGAAGGCATTCGCGACCCTCGCGGGCAAGGCCGGGCGCATCGACGGCCTGGTGAACAACGCCGGCGTGCACCTGTACGGACGCTCGGCCGGTCTGCCGACCGCACAGTACGAGCAGGTCATGAACACCAACGTGCGCTCGGTGTTCCTGGGTTGCCGCGAGGTCTATCCGTACCTCGAGAAGGCGGGCGGCATGATCGTCAACATCGGCTCGTTCTTCGACAAGCTGGGAGTGAAGCAGAACCTCGCCTACTGCGCCTCCAAGGCGGCGGTCGGCGCGATCACGCGCTGCCTCGCGGTCGAGTGGGCGCCGAAGAAGATCCGCGTGCTCGACGTCGCGCCCGGGTACATCGAGACCGAGCTGAACGCCGAGGCGATGAAAAAGGGGCCCTTGCGCGCGTTCCTGGAAGCGCGCGTGCCGACCGGCGGGCCCGGCAGCGTGACCGACGTCGCGCGCCTGGTCGCCGCGATTCTCGCCGAGGACATCCCGTTCCTCACCGGCGAGACGATCTACCTGGACGGCGGCCAGGGGATGGCGCACTGATGCGGCTGTTCGAGCGCATCGACGCGGGCCTCGCGCTCTCCGCCGAGGAGCGCATGCTGCTCGACAGCGTGAAGGCGCTCGCGCGCGACAAGCTCGCGCCGCGCGCGGAAGCGTACGACCGCAGCGCCGCTTTCCCCTGGGACAACGTGCGCGACTTGAACGCGCTCGGCCTGAACGCCATGTTCGTGCCCGAGGCCTACGGCGGCGCGCCGCTCTCCTACGCCGCGTACCTCGCCTGCGTGCGCGAGATCAGCGCCGCCTGCGCGTCGACGGGCATCATCTGGGCGACCAACTTCCACGGCGCGAAGCCGCTCATCGACTTCGGAGCCGAGGAGCAGAAGAGGCGCCTGCTGCCGCGTGTCGCGCAAGGCGGACTCGTCTCGCTCGCCATCACCGAGCCCTCGGCCGGCTCGGACGCCACCGGTATGAAGACGCGCTTCACGCCGGCGGGCGACGAGATCCTGATCAACGGCGGCAAGACTTTCATCACCTCGGGCGACGTCGCCGATTTGATTCTCCTCTTCGGCAAGTGGAGCGGGGTCGACGACGAGCGCGCCGCAATCTCGGCGCTCGTGCTGGAGAAGGGCACGCCGGGCCTGTCGGTCGTGCGCCTGGAGGACAAGATGGGGCTGCGCGCCTCGAGCACCGCGACGCTCGCCTTCGACGGTTGCCGCGTGCCGCGCGCGAACCTGCTCGCCCCGCCGGGCGAAGGCCTGAAGCTGCTGCTCGCCTCGCTGAACAAGTCGCGCCCGAGCGTCGCGGCACATGCCCTGGGAGTCGCGCGCGCGGCCTTCGGCGACGCAGTCGACTACATCAACGAGCGGCGCCAGTCGGGGCGGCGCATCGTCGAATTCCAGGGCATCCAGTTCCTGCTCGCGGACCTCGCCGCCGAGCTCGCGCAGTGCGAGGCCTGGCTGTGGCACGTGGCGCGCCTGGTCGACGCGGGCGCGAGCGACATCGGCATCGAAGCTTCGATCGCCAAGCTGCGCGCCTCGGACCTGGCGATGCGCATCGCCACCGAGGCGGTGCAGCTGCACGGCGGCTACGGCTACTGCAAGGACTACCGCGTCGAGCGCCTGATGCGCGACGCCAAGATCACACAGATCTGGGAAGGCACCAACCAGATCCATCGCCAGCTGATCGGGCGCAGCTTCATGGAAAAGGCCCGCTAGCGTGCGCGCGGTCGTCGTTCGCGAGCACGGCCGCGCCGCGGCGCAAGGCGTCGAGACCCTGCCCGACCCGGTCCCGGGCCCGGGCGAGGTCGTGATCGACGCGCGCGCGATCGGCGTCAACTACCCCGACATGCTGGTGATCGAGGGCCGCTACCAGCTGCTGCCGCCGCGCCCCTTCACTCCGGGCAAGGAGGTGGCAGGCGTGGTAAGCGCGGTCGGTGCGGGCGTAGCGCGCATCAAGGCGGGCGACCGCGTCATGGCGCAGCGCGAGTACGGCTGCTACGCCGAGAAGGTCGTCTCGCCCGAGGCGACCTGCTACCGCATGCCGACCTCGCTCGGCTTCGAGGAGGGCGCCGCGCTTGGCCTGGCTTACCAGACGTCGCACTTCGCGCTCGTCGAGCGCGCCGCGCTCGCCAGGGGCGAGAGCGTGCTGGTCACCGGCGCCTCGGGCGGCGTGGGCCTGGCCGGCGTCGAGCTCGCCAAGGCGCTCGGCGCCACCGTGCTCGCCGGCGTCACCAGCCGCGAGAAAGGCGAGCTGTGCCGCCGGCACGGCGCCGACCACGTGATCGACCTTTCCGCGCCCGACCCGAGGAACAGCCTGCGCGAGCAGGTGTACGCAGCGGTCGGCAAGCGCGGCGTCGACATCGTGCTGGAGAACGTCGGCGGCGAGGTGTTCGACGGCGCACTGCGTGCGCTCGCCTGGCGCGGGCGCATGGTGGTAGTCGGCTTCGCCTCGATGCGCCTGCCGGAGATCAAGGCGAACTACCTGCT
>DATGDH010000168.1:0-2621 GCA_035310985.1 Burkholderiales bacterium | reverse complement strand
GTCTTCTGCCCGTAGCGCCCCTGCTCGCAGATGCGGTCGCCGACCCGCGAATAGACGAAGTTGGGACGCTCGGCGTAACGGCGCTTCCTGATTTCCCAGCCGATGTCGAGGCCCGCCATGTCGCCCATGGTGAACGGTCCCATCGCCAGGCCCCACTTCTGCGCCGCGCTGTCGACCTGCTGCGGGCTCGCGCCCTCGTCTAGCAGGAACAGGCTCTGCTGGCCGTATTTCTCGATCATGCGGTTGCCGATGAAGCCGTCGCACACCCCGGAGACCACCGGCACCTTCCTCAGCTTCTTGCCGAGCTTCATGGTGGTGGCGAGCACGTCCTTTCCGGTCTTCGCGCCGCGCACCACTTCCAGGAGCCGCATCACGTTCGCCGGCGAGAAGAAGTGCGTGCCGATCACGTCCTGCGGGCGCCTGGTGACCGCCGCGATCTCGTTGACGTCGAGCGTGGAGGTGTTGGTGGCGAGGATCGCGCCCTGCTTCATGGTCGCATCGAGCGTGCGGAAGATGTCCTGCTTGACGTCCATCCTCTCGAATACGGCCTCGACGACGATATCGGCCTCCTTCGCCGCGGCGAGGTCGAGCGCCGGGGCGATGAGCGCCATCCTCTTGTCCATGTCCTCCTGCCTGAGGCGCCCTTTGGACACGGTGTTGGCGTAGTTCTTCCTGATCGTCGCGAGACCGCGGTCGAGCGCCTCCTGCTTCATCTCGATCAGGGTCACCGGGATGCCGGCGTTTACGAAGCTCATGGCGATGCCGCCGCCCATGGTGCCGGCGCCGATGATCGCCGCTTTCCGGATGTCGCGCGTCGGCGTGTCTTCCGGCACGTCGGGGATCTTGGAGGTCTGGCGTTCGGCGAAGAACATGTGGCGCAGCGCCTTCGATTCGGTGGTGTTGACCAGATACTCGAAGCGCTTGCGCTCCTCCTTGCGGCCTTCGTCGAAGGGCTTCGTCACGGCGGCCTCGACGCAGGCGACGATCTCGAGCGGCGCGGGATAGCCCCTGGAGGCCTTCGCCACTTCGGCGCGTGCCGCCTCGAAAAACGCCTTGGGGTCGCCCTCGACCTTGGCCGCGAGGTCGCGAATGCGGCGCGCTCCCTTGCCCGCGGCGACCAGCTTTTTCGCGTAGGCCACGGCCGCGTCGAGGAGATTGCCTTCGACGATCTCGTCGACCACGCCGAGCGCCTTCGCCTTCTCGGCCGGTATCGGGTCGCCGGTGGTCATCATCTTGATCGCTTCGGCGGCGCCGACCACGCGCGGCAGGCGCTGCGTGCCGCCCGAGCCGGGCAGGATGCCGAGCTTTACTTCCGGCAGGCCGATCTGCGACTTGGGCAGCGCGATGCGGTAGTGGCAGCCGAGTGCGAGCTCGAGCCCGCCGCCGAGGGCGAAGCCGCCGATCGCCGCGACCAGGGGCTTTTTCATCGCGTCCTGCTGCTCGTTGACCTCCGGCAGGTTGGGCGGCGTCATCGGCTTGTTGAACTCGCGGATGTCGGCGCCGCCCGAGAACGCCTTTTCGCTGCCGACGATGACCACCGCCTTCACCGCGGCGTCGGCCTCGGCCTTCCTCAGGCCTTCCATGATGCCGGCGCGCAGCGCGTTGCCCAGGCCGTTTACCGGGGGGTTGTTGAGGGTGATGACGGCGATGCCGTCGCGTACCGAATAGGGCGCTGCGTCGCTCATGCGGGGGTCTCCGGGCTGGACGAGAGGATTGCTGCGCGGGGGGGAGGCCGATTCTACCGGCAACTCATACCTCGAGCCACTCCTTGCGCATCGCAGCGTTCGAGCGGATGTCCTGCGGCGAGCCCTCGAACACGATGCGTCCGTGGCCCATCACGTACAGGCGCTCGGAGATGTCGAGCGCGATCGCGAGCTTCTGCTCGACCAGCAGGATCGACACGCCGCGCCGCTTGATTTCGAGGAACAGCTCTGCCATCTGCGCGACGATCTTGGGCGCCAGGCCCTCGGTGGGCTCGTCTATCATGACGAGCTCGGGGTCGCCCATCAGCGTGCGACAGAGCGTCAGCATCTGCTGCTCGCCGCCGGAGAGCACGCCGGCCTGCGTGTCGGCGCGCTCCTTGAGGCGCGGAAACAGGGCGAACATGTCTTCCATCTTCCAGCGTCCGGCCGCCTTGGCCGACTTCTGCCCCAGCAGCAGGTTCTGGCGCACCGTCAGCGTTGGGAAGATGTCGCGATTCTCCGGAACGAACCCTAGACCCTTGTGCGCAATGCGGTAGGCCTTCAGGCCGGCGATCTCCTCGCCCTTGAAGCGGATCGAGCCGCGACATTGCACCATCCCCATGATGGCCTTCACCGTGGTCGAGCGCCCGACGCCGTTCCTGCCGAGCAGCGACACGATCTCTCCCGCGCCGAGCGCGAGCTGCACGCCGTGCAGGATGTGGCTCTTGCCGTAGAACGCGTGCAGGTCGCGCACCTCAAGCATGCGCGTTGTCCTTGTGCAATGCGCCGAGGTAGGCTTCCTGCACCGCCGCGTTGGCGCGAATGTCCGCCGGCGCGCCGCTCGCGATCACCTCGCCGTAAACCAGCACGCTGATGCGGTCGGCGAGGTCGAACACGACGCCCATATCGTGCTCGACCATCACGAGCGTCTTGCCCTCG
>DATGDH010000167.1:0-5128 GCA_035310985.1 Burkholderiales bacterium | reverse complement strand
CGCAGGCCGCGGTGGAGCACTTGAGAAAGGAGGAGCGATAGTGGGGGCGCATGCGCTGGATCGCCTGATCGGCGACGAATTGCCATGGTTTCGTACAGACGAGGAATTGCGGACCTTCGAGTCGATACCGTGGCCCTCGCGCGTCGCCGCATCGAGCACGCTGGAGGCGATCGCGCGCGGCGCGGCGCTCGACCCGACGGCGCCGGCGCTTACGTTCCTGCCGAACGCAGACCCGGCGGATACGCCCTTCGTCGTCACGCACGAGCAGTTCCTCGCGCGGGTGACGCAGGCGGCGAACGCGTTCCACGAGCTGGGCGTCGGCCCCGGCGACGTGGTGAGCTTCCTGCTGCCGCTCCTGCCGCAGAGCTTCTACGCGCTGTTCGGCGCCGAAGCTGCGGGCATCGCGAACCCGGTGAATCCGCTGCTGGAGGCGCACCAGATCGCCGAGATCCTCGAGGCCGCGGGCACCAAGGTGCTGGTCTGCCTCGGCCCGGCCGCGGGCTCAGACATCTGGGCGAAGGTCGAGCGCATCCGGCCGCGGCTCGCGAAACTGAAGGCCATCGTGCAGGTGCGCGGCGAGGGCCGCGGCGGCCTCGACTTCGACGCGCTCGTCGCTGCGCAACCCGGTGACCGGCTCGCCTCGGGCCGCCGGATCGCGCCTGGCGATATTGCGGCGTACTTCCACACGGGCGGCACCACCGGCACCCCGAAGCTCGTGCGCCATACGCACGCCAACCACGTCTACCAGGCCTGGGTTTGCGCGCTGATGCTGCGCTCGACGCCGGGCCGCTCGCTGCTCTTCGGGCTACCGCTGTTTCACGTTGGCGGCGCGCTGACGCAGGGCCTCGCCACGTTTGCCGCCGGTGGCAACGCGGTCGTGCTCTCGCCAGCTGGATGGCGCAACGCGAGCGCGGTGAAGAACGTCTGGAAACTTGTCGAACGCTTCCGCCCGGAGATCTTCGGCGGGGTGCCGACCGTGCTCGCCGCTGCGATGACGGTGCCGCTCGCAGGAGAGGACATCTCGAGCGTGAAATGCGCCTCGGGCGGCGGCTCGGCGATCCCGGTCGCGGTCGGCGAGGCGCTGGCGAAATTCTTCCGCGCTCCGGTGCTCGAAGTCTACGGTATGACCGAGACCGCCAGCGTGCACACCATCGCGTACATGGGTCGCGACGTGGTGCTTGGATCGGTGGGCCGTGCCGTTCCCTACAGCCGCGTCCGCGTGGTGAAGCTCGATGCACAGGGGCGCGACGCCGGCGATTGCGCCGTGGACGAGATCGGCGTGGTCGCGATGAGCGGGCCGGGGGTGTTCTCCGGCTACGTGAACGACGAGCACAACCGCGGCGCGTTCGTCGCCCCTGGCTGGGTGAACTCCGGCGACCTCGGGCGGCTCGACGCGAACGGCAACCTGTGGATCACCGGCCGCGCCAAGGACCTCATTATCCGAGGCGCGCATAACATCGATCCGCAGCCGATCGAGGAATTGCTGTTCCGCCATCCGGACGTCGCGCTCGCGGCCGTCGTCGGCCAACCCGACGCCTATGCCGGCGAGCTCCCCGTCGCCTACGTGCAGGCGAAGCCGGGTGCGCGGCCGGATGCGGCGGCGCTGCTCGCATACCTGCGCGACGGCGCGCCCGAGCGCGCCGCGGTGCCGGTCGCGATCCATTTTCTCGACGGGCTGCCGCTCACTGCCGTCGGCAAGGTGTTCAAGCCCAAGCTGCGCTGGGACGCCGCCGAGCGCGTGTTCGCCGAGGCGCTCGCGACGATCGCGAATCGCGGCGTCGACCTCTCCGTCTCGGTCGGCGCGCACGGGACGCATGGCAGCCTCGCCACCGTGACCGTGCGTGGCATCCCGCCCGCGGGACGCGAAACTGTGGAGCGCGAGGTGAAGGAGCGCCTCGCACCCTTCGTGATGCGGCACGCAATCGACTGGATCTAAATTGCGGGCAGCTCGGTTCGCCGCGCCTAGGGCGGATCCCCGTTGGAGTGTGATCCCCGGTTTGAATATCCGCTCCCGACCCGTCGCGGACACATGCTCCGGCCGTCGGCTCACAGATTGACCAAGGTCAACACCGCCTCACGTTTGGGCGAGTAGGCTGTTTCCTCAGATAGACGCGAAAACAGAAACAATGACGGAGGTCGCGGCGCGCGACTGAGGCGAAGCGCCGCAGAAACGTCGGGCCGGCAGGGCCCCCATTCTCGGTACAGGTCTGTACCACTCTGCGAAGCAGCGAACGGGCCGTGCGCGGCGACGTTTGCTTATTCGCGTCTCCGAGCACCCCTCCGTGTCCTTCCTTGATCGACGCTTGAAGGGGAGGCTATATGGACCTCAGACTCAATCCGAAAGCGAAGGCGACGGGCGTTCAGCTTGCGGCCGCCTTGGTGGTCGGCGCGTGCACGGCACTCATGATCGCCAGGACCATCGATGAGCGCGCGATCCGGCTGCCGGAGGACGAACAGGAGCTCGATGCGCGCGAGCTCGCACAGCGGGGTATTACCGGCGACATGGTGTTCGGGCCGGACTTCGTTCCCGTTGAGGTCGGCCGCACCGACGTTCCGTGGCAGGCGCCGGCGACCGTGGATCCCGACCACGTGCGCTCCTTCTAAGCCGGCCACGCGAGCAATCGGATGCCACTATCGAAAGCGGATCGGGTTAGCACTAGTTCCGCGGTTCGACTCGGCGAAACGCTGCATATAACGCCAAGTCATAGGCAATCTTCAGTACGCCACACGCTACCAGGGGTACAGCCATCGCTCCCGCCGCAAACATCGCACCGGTTAGGGACGGACTGATTGCTGAGGCAAGACTGCGTGGCACCGCGGTGAAACTCGCGGCCGCGGGCCGCTCGGGAGGCGTCACCACGGACATCACGTACGCGCTCCGGGCCGGCACATCCATTTGCGAAAGTGCGCTCCGCGCGAGCAGTAGTCCCAGGGCGACGTGCAGGCTCGATGCGAAGGCCGCGGCAATGAGGCACAGGCTGGCCGGAATGTGCGTGAACACCATGGTATTGATGAGCCCCAGCCGCCTGGCCACCAGCGGAGCAGCCAGCTGCGAAGCTGCGCTGAACAATCCCGTCCAGAAGAAGAACGCACCCGCCGCGGCGAGCGACATGCCGAAACGCTCAAATAGCCACAGGGCCAGAAGCGAGTTCACAATCATTCCGCCGGCGAATGAGTCCACACTAAAGAGGCTCGCCAGTTTCCAGACGATGCCGCGTGAAGGTCCTAGGGGGACGGCCGGCTTGGCTTCGTCGGGATGCACCCGCGGCATACTCAGATACAGCACCCAGACGGCAAGGCCGATCGCGGCGTATAGGAAAAACATCGCCCGCAGCGCCTCGATCAGCTGTAGTCCCGCCTTGCTTGTCAACCAGCTCGGAATTGCTGCTGCAAGCGCTCCGATTGCACCAAATATCGATCCGAAGAAGCTGTAGCGGGCAAAAATGGTTGTCCGCGATTCCGCAGGCGCGGCAGTCGCGAGCACCGCGTGCTCGAGCGGAAGGAACACGCTTACGTCCCCACTGCTTGGGTTGATCGTTCCCACGAAAGCGACGATCAGCAGCGGCCAGAGCGACGACAGCGATGCGAAGCTGAGTCCCGTCACCGCCATCAGCATGGCGGCACCGAGCATCAGGCGGCGCATGGAGAAACGATGGCTCCACCGGCCCACCGCCAGCGTGGCCAGCGCGGAGCCAGATAGCGTCGCGGTGCTAAGGAAGCCGACTTCGAGCTGACCGTGGCCAAGCGCCAGCAGATAGGCCGGCAACAGTACTGCGACAAAACCGTCCGCGAAGGCGCGCAGCGCGCGCGACGTCAGCAGCAGCCTGATCACTTCGGCGGCGCTTTCTTGGGACCGTAGCTGAAGTCATCGAACGCAGTCACGCTGTCCGCCTTGGTCCACATGCCTACAGCGCCCGGCCCGGAGATGTGCGAGTCCTCGTATTCGATATACGTCTTCCCGTTCAGGGCGACGCTAATCCGACGTCCGGAGAATTCGACGCGCAGCGTGTGCCAGACTTTTGGCGGCACCGGCGCATCCACGTACTTGAGTGTCTTTCGGTGCCCGGCCTCGGTGTAGTACAGCGAGACGTTGTTCTCGAGCGCGTTAGCCCGCGCAACATAGTAGTTATCGCCATCCTTCCAGCGCCAGACCACACCGCCAGCCTGGTCTTCCTTGCCGTCGAGCGCCTTGAACTTCACTTCCACATAGCCGTCCTCGATGGAAGAACTGCGCCGAACAAGCCATGGGAAGCTGCCGACTCCGGACTGCCGCATCACGTTTGGCTTGCTCGGGGCGGATTCATCCGGGTGCACCGCCCAGCGTGGCGTGCCCCGGCCTGTAACGCCTTGTTCCCATCCCGAGGGAAGGGACCCGGCAGCGTCGGTATCAAAGCTAAAGGTGTCTGCGTGGACAGAGCTCATAGGGACTCCCGTAGTGAGCGCCACCACTGACGACCAGAACATTCTTTTTGCGTCCATGAGCGCTCCTTGGCAGAGCTTGGACGCGGTAGGCGTCTTGCGCGGGGGGTCTGCGACGCCCCCGATAGGGCATTCTATGCCCATCGGCCCTTGAGTCGTCAAGGCGCCAGGAAGCAGCTCCATCGTCTCGATGGTTCTTCTCGGCGCTCGCGCGGCGCCGTGCGCGACCTCCGCCCCCTCTAGGCGGCCGCGAGCGGCACGACCATCGAGAACGCCGAGCGCCAGGCCGCGGGCCGGCTCCAGGCCCCCATGCGATAATCGCCGCCCCCAAGGAACCCGTCCCATGCACAGAAAAATCGCCGCACTTCTCGCCGGCCTCTTCGCTCTCGGCGCACAGGCCGCCGAGCCGCAGCCGGTCACGCTCTGCGCGCTGCCGTTCGTGTCGTCGGCGCCGCTCTTCATCGCGCAGGACAAGGGCTACTTCGCCCGCGAGGGGCTGAAGTCGGAGATCAAGCTGTTCCACGCCGCGCAGCCGGTCGCGGTCGGAGTCGCCTCGGGCGATTGCGATTTCGGCGTCACCGGCTTCACGGCCGGATTCTTCAACCTCGCCGGCAAGGGCGCGGTGAAGGTGATCGGCGCGCAGTCGCGCGAGCAGCCGGGCTATCACTTCATCGGCTTCGCGGTCTCGAACAAGGCCTACGAGGCGGGG
>DATGDH010000166.1:0-65597 GCA_035310985.1 Burkholderiales bacterium | reverse complement strand
CTACGCGACCGTGACGGGCCTGGGCGACCTGTCGCACGCCACGGCGGTGTACTCGCGCGACGGGCGCTACGCCTACGTGTTCGGGCGCGACGGGGGCCTCAGCAAGGTCGACATGCTGCGCGCGCGCATCGACGCGCGCGTGCTGCAGGCCGGAAACTCGATCGGCGGCGCGATCTCGCAGGACGGGCGCGTGATCGCGGTGGCGAACTACGAGCCGGGGGGCGTGCGCCTGTTCGACGCGGCGACGCTCGCACCGCTCGCCGACATCCCCGCGACTTACGGCGACGGCACGCGGCGCTCCAAGGTGGTCGGCATCGCCGACGCGCCGGGCGAGCGCTTCATCTTCAGCCTTTACGACGCGGGCGAGATCTGGATCGCGGACTGCGCCGACCCGCGCCATCCGGTGGTGACCAAGTTCCGCGATGTCGGCCGCCAGCCCTACGACGGCCTGATCACGCGCGACGGGCGCTGGTACCTCGCGGGGCTGTTCGGCGAGGACGGCGTGGCGCTGCTCGACCTGTGGCACCCGGAGCAGGGCGTGCGCCGCATCCTCGATCACTACGGCCGCGGCGAGCAGAGTCTGCCCGTGTACAAGATGCCGCACCTGCGCGGCTGGGCGGTGGTCGGCCGCTATGCGGTGCTGCCGGCGGTGGGCCATCACGAGGTGCTGATCGTCGATACCGAGACCTGGAAGGAGGTCGCGCGCGTCGCGGTGCACGGCCAGCCGGTGTTCGCGATCGCCCAGCCCGACGGCCGGCGCGTATGGGTCAACTTCGCTTTCCCGGACAACGACACGGTGCAGGTGATCGACCTGCCGAGCCGCGCGATCGTAAAGACGCTCAAGCCCGGGCGCGCGGTGCTGCACATGGAGTTCACGCCGCGCGGCGACCAGGTGTGGATTTCCTCGCGCGACGACAACGTGGTGCGCGTGTACGATCCCGCGAGCTTCGCCGAGCTCGCGCAGCTGAACGCCGCGCACCCGAGCGGCGTGCTGCTCGGCACGCGCGCCTTCGCCACGGGGTTCTAGCGGTGCCGATCGCGCAGGATGCGGAATTTCCGCTGCTGAACGAGTTCCAGCGCGATTTTCCGCTCGTCTCGCGCCCGTTCGCCGAGGTCGCCGCACGCTGCGGCCTCACCGAGGCGCAGGCGCTCGGCGCCTACCGCGCCGCGCTCGCCGACGGGCTGCTCAGCCGCATCGGCGTGGTGTTCGCGCCGCACGCGGTCGGCGCGAGCACGCTCGCCGCGATGGCCGTGCCGCCCTCCCGGATCGACGCCGTGGCGAAGATCGTGAGCGCGCAGCCCGAGGTGAACCACAACTACGAGCGCGAGCACCGCGTCAACCTGTGGTTCGTCGCCACCGCGCCCTCGCAGGAGGCGCTCGAGGCGGCGCTCGCGCGCATCGCGCGCGAGTCGGGCATCGAGGTGCTGGCGCTGCCGCTCGTCGAGGAGTACCACATCGACCTCGGCTTCGACCTGGCGGGGCGCACGGCGCCACGTGCGCCGCGGCCCCCCGTGGCCACGGTGCCGCTCGACGCCGCCGGGCGCAGGCTGCTCGCTGCGGTCGAGGACGGCTTTCCACTCGAGCCCGAGCCCTACGCCGCGCTCGCGCGCGCCGCGGGCATGCGAGAAGGCGAGGTGATCGCGACGCTCGCGGGCTGGCTCGCCGCGGGGGTCGCGCGCCGCGTGGGGGTGGTGCTGCGCCACCGCGAGCTCGGCTACACAGCGAACGCGATGGCGGTGTGGGACGTGCCCGATTCCGAGGTAAGCGCTGCCGGCATGCGGCTCGCGCGCCGGCCCGAGGTGACGCTGTGCTACCGGCGCGCGCGGCAGGCGCCCGTCTGGCCCTACAACCTGTACTGCATGATCCACGGCCGCAACCGTCAGGAAGTGAGCGCGCAGCTCGCGGCGCTGAACGGGGAGGTAGGCCTCGCGCGCACCGCGCACGCGGTGCTGTTCAGCCGCCGCGCCTTCAAGCAGCGCGGCGCTCGCTACGCCGACAACGGATCGGACGATGGATGAGCTCGACCGCGCGATCGTAAACGGCCTGCAGGGCGGCTTCCCGGTGTGCGAGCGCCCCTACGCCGAGGCCGCGGCGCGCCTGGGCACCGACGAGGCGACGCTCATCGCGCGCCTCGAGGCGCTGCTCGCCGGCGGGACGCTCACGCGTTTCGGCCCGCTGTTCGACGCGGTGGCGCTCGGCGGGGCCTTCACGCTGTGCGCGCTCGCCGTACCGCCGGGGGACTTCGAGCGCATCGCCGCGATCGTGAACGCCTTCCCCGAGGTGGCGCACAACTACGAGCGCGCGCACCGCCTGAACATGTGGTTCGTGCTGGCGACCGAAAAGCCCGGGGGCATCGCCGATGCGCTGCGGCGCATCGAGGCCGCGACCGGCCTCTCCGTGCTCGATCTTCCCAAGCTCGAGGAATACTTCGTCGAACTGAGGCTGATAGCATGAACGACGCGGACCTCGTGCGCGCGCTGCAGGGCGGGCTGCCGCTCGTGCCGCGGCCTTATCACGCGGTCGCCGAGACGCTCGGCGCCGCGCCCGGCGAGGTGATGTCCCGGCTCGCGGCGATGCTCGAGGACGGCCGCGTGCGCAGGATCGGCGCGGTGCCGAACCACTACGCGCTCGGCTACACGGCGAACGGCATGTCGGTGTGGGACGTCGAGGACGCGGCGCTCGCCGAGCTCGGCCCTGCCGTCGGCGCGCTGCCCTTCGTCAGCCACTGCTACCGCCGCCCGCGCCGCCCGCCCGAATGGCGCTACAACCTGTTCGCCATGGTCCATGGCCGCACCCGCGCCGAGGTGGAAGCGAAGGTCGCCGAGATCGCCGCACTGCTCGGCGCGCGGTGCAGTGCGCACGAGGTGCTCTACAGCACGCGCATTCTCAAGAAGACCGGACTTCGATTTGCCGTTTGACATGCGTCAATTCCACCGCGCCGCCCTGGCTTAACCTTCAGCCATGTTCCGTGTCTCCCAGTTCATGCGGGAAATCGAGCGACCCACGCCCGCGGCGCCGCGGCGCGACCCGCCTGGTCCGGTGGTGATCTGGAACCTGGTGCGGCGCTGCAACCTCGCCTGCAAGCACTGCTACTCGATCTCCGCCGATGTCGATTTCCCCGGGGAGTTGAATACCGCGCAGGTATTCAAGGTGATGGACGACCTGAAGGCGTTCCGCGTGCCGGTGCTGATCCTCTCGGGCGGCGAGCCGCTCTTGCGGCCCGATTTGTTCGAGATCGCGGCACGCGCGAAGAAGCTCGGCTTCTACGTCGGCCTGTCGAGCAACGGCACGCTGATCGACGCGCCGACGGCGCGCCGCATCGGCGCGCTCGGCTTCGACTACGTCGGCATCAGCCTGGACGGCCTGAGGGAGACGCACGACCGCTTCCGCAGGAAGGAGGGCGCGTTCGACGCCTCGCTCGCCGCGCTGCGCTATTGCCGCGCGGAGGGGGTGAAGGTGGGCCTCAGGTTCACGGTGACGCAGGACAATGCGGTCGATCTGCCGGCGCTCATCGAGCTGGCCGAATCCGAGCGCATCGACAAGTTCTACCTCTCGCACTTGAACTACGCTGGGCGCGGCAACAAGAACCGCGGCTCGGACGCGCATTTCCAGACCACGCGGCGCGTGATGGACTTCTTCTTCGACACGGCCTGGGACTACCAGCGCCGCGGCCTGGAAAAGGAGTTCGTCACCGGCAACAACGACGCCGACGGCGTCTATCTGCTGTTCTGGGTGCGCAGGCGCTTTCCCGAGCGCGAGGCACAGCTGCGTGCCAAGCTCGCCGAGTGGGGCGGCAACGCCTCCGGGGTGAACGTCGCCAACATCGACAACCTGGGCAACGTGCATCCGGACACGATGTGGTGGAACTACTCGCTCGGCAACGTGCGCGAGCGGCCGTTCTCCGCGATCTGGCAGGACACCTCCGACCCGGTCATGGCGGGTCTGAAGAAGCGCCCGCGCGAGGTGAGGGGACGCTGCGGCGCCTGCGCCTACTTCGACATCTGCGGCGGCAATACGCGCGTGCGTGCGCTGCAGCTCACCGGCGACGCCTGGGAAGAAGACCCAGGTTGCTACCTGACCGACGAGGAGATCGGCGTCGCCGGGGGCGAGCGCGTGCCGGTGCTGCCGTACCGCGGCAAAGGGGTGACGTGGCAGCGCTCGGCGTGACGCTCGCCGCCGCGGCGCTGTACGCGGCGAATTGCGCGGTGTGCCACGGTCCGGACCGCCTCGGCCTGACCGGCCCTGCGCTGCTGCCCGAGAATCTCGAGCGGCTGAAGCCGAGCGCGGCGGTCCAGGTAATCGAGAAGGGCAGGATGGCGACGCAGATGCCGACATTCGGCGACAAGCTGTCGGCCGAGGAGATCCGGGAGCTGGCCGACTACATCTATACGCCGGTGCGCGAGCCGCGCTGGGGCATGGATGAGATCCGCGCCTCGCGCGTCGTGCATGCGCCCGCCAGGCCCGACTCCGACCGGCCGGTGTTCGAGGCCGATCCGCTCAACCTCTTCGTGGTGGTGGAGACGGGCGATCATCACGCGACGATCCTCGACGGCGACCGCTTCGTGCCGTTCGCGCGCTTCCCGACGCGCTTCGCGCTGCACGGCGGGCCGAAATTCTCGCCCGGCGGCCGCTACGTCTACTTCGGCTCGCGCGACGGCTGGGTGTCCAAGTACGACCTGTACAACCTGCGCATGGACGCCGAGGTACGCGCCGGCATCAACCTGCGCAACATCGCCGTGTCGGCCGACGGCCGCTGGGTGATGGCGGCCAACTACCTGCCGCACACGCTGGTCGCGCTCGACGCGGCGAGCCTCGAGCCGGTCAAGGTGATCGACGTGCGCGACGCGCAAGGAGAATCCTCGCGCGTCTCGGCGGTGTACGACGCCGCGCCGCGCGAGAGCTTCATCGCCGCGCTCAAGGACGTGAAGGAGATCTGGGAAATCCCCTACGGGCCGAAGACCGGGCCGGTGTACAAGGGGCTGGTGCACGACTACCGCATGCGCGAGGGGCTCGCCGAGCAGGGGCCGTTCCCGGTGCGCGTGATCGAGACCGACGACTACCTGGACGACTTCTTCTTCGACCGCGGCTACCACAACCTGCTCGGCGCTTCGCGCAACGCGAAGACGAGCGAGGTGGTGAACCTCGACGTGCGGCGGAAAATCGCCTCGATCGACCTGCCCGGCATGCCGCATCTCGCTTCGGGCATCACCTGGGACTGGAACGGCACCAGCGTGCTCGCCACGCCCAACCTGAAGACGGGCGTGATCACGGTCATCGATACCAAGACTTGGAAGGTGGTGAAGCACATCCAGACGCTCGGCCCCGGGTTCTTCCTGCGCAGCCACGAGAACACGCCCTACGCCTGGACCGACAACTTCAACAGCCCGTACCGCGACACGTTGCAGGTGATCGACAAGCGCACGCTCCAGGTGGTCAAGAACCTCACCCCCGCGCCGGGCAAGACCGCCGCGCACGTCGAATTCACGCGCGACGGGCGCTATGCGCTGGTGAGCATCTGGGACATGGACGGGGCGATCGTGGTGTACGATGCCGCGACCCTGCAAGAGGTGAAGCGCCTGCCGATGAAGAAACCCTCCGGCAAGTACAACGTCTGGAACAAGATCACCCGCTCGGACGGCACGAGCCATTGACATGCCCGCCCGGCAGATCAAGGTCCAGGCGTTCCTCGCCAACCTGCCCATGTTCAGCGAGACGAGCTCGGCGGAGCTCGACCGCATCGCCGCCGGCACGCTTACGGTGCACGCCGCCAAGGGCGAGACGATCGTGCACACCGGCGACCCCTGCACCGGCTTTCACGTCGTGGTCTACGGCCAGGTGAAGCTCGGCTTCGCCTCGCCGCAGGGCGTCGAGAAGGTGGTCGAGATCATCCGTCCCGGGCAGAGCTTCGGCGAGGCGCTCATGTTCCTGGACAAGCCCTATATCGTGTACGCGCAGGCACTCGCCGACTCGATGCTGCTGCACGTTTCCAAGCAGACGGTGCTCGACGAGTTGGCGCGCGACCCGCTGTTCGCACGCCGCATGCTCTCCGGCCTCTCGCGCCGCCTGCACGGCCTGGTGCGCGACGTCGAGGCCTACACGCTGCGGTCCGGCGCCGAACGGGTGATCGGCTACCTGCTCGCCGAGATGCCCGAACTCGCGGGCGAAGGCGGCGCGGTCGAGGTCAACCTCACGCCCGGCAAGAGCGTCATCGCCTCGCGCCTCAACATGACGCCGGAGCACTTCTCGCGCATCCTGCACGAGCTGGCCGAGTCCGGGCTGATCGAGGTGAACGGCCGCACCGTGCGCGTGCTCGACCTCGAGCGGCTGCGCGGCAGCGGCGCCGACTCCGCCAAGGTCGGATAGAGCCGCGCGGCAGCGCCGATATCGGGTAACATGGCGCCCCCTGTACCGTCAGACTTTTCGGAGCAGTCATGAAACGCAAGACCGGCGCTGCCAAAGAGCGCGAAACCATCGCCGAGCAGCGCATGCGCGAGGCGGCCAAAGCCGCGGGCGAAAACCGCTTCAGCTTCGGCTCGGAGAAGCGCAAGGGCTCGCCCAACCGCGGCAAGAACCGCACCAAGGGCTAGCCGTCACGCGGCGATGAGATAGACGGCGAGCAGGAAGCCGACCGCCGCGGCGGCGAGCGCCAGGAACGAGGTGAGCCAGGGCATCGGCAGCTCGGGCAGGTCCTCGGCGGGCAGCAGGCGCAAGTACGCGCGGTGATTGTGCAGGGCGCCGAGGATCGTCACCGCGCCGAGCACGACGAGCGCGATGCCGAGCGCGCTCGACAGCCAGTGGCTGTGATGCTCGCCGGCGGCGGGCGCGCGCGAGGCCGAGATCAGCGTGAGAAACAGGCCGAAGCGCGCCACCACGAAGCCCATCGCGATCACGGTCAGGCCGGAGCGCACCCAGGCGAGCAGGGTGCGCTCGGCGGCGAAGTAGACGCGCGGATCCGGCATCGTCAGTGCTCTCCCATGCCGCGAGATTCTACGCGCGCCTCGCGCGTCGTCGCGAGCAGCGCGAGGCTCGCTCCGACAAGAATCATCGCGGCGAAGCCGAGGGTGCGCGGGAGGTCGTGGGCGAAGAGCACGCCTCCGAGCGCCGAGCCGATCGCCTGGCCGACGTAGATCGCCGAGGTGTTTAGCGCCACCGCGGCGCTGCCGAGCGCGGGAACGGCCGCGACGAGGCGCGCCTGCTGCATCGAGTTGATCGCCGCGAATCCCAGGCCCCAGAAGGCCACGCCCGCGCCCATCACGGCGAGCGTGCCGGCGCCGAGGGTCCACAGCGAGAGTCCGCAGAAGATGGACAGCAGGGCGATGGCGGAGGTGGCGAACGCGCCGCGCCTCGCGACCAGCCGCGTCGCGACGACGTTGCCGACGAAGCCGGTCACTCCGTAGAGCGAGAAGAACAGGCCGATCACGGTCACTTCGGCGCCCGCCAGCCGCACGAGCAGCGGGGCGAGATACGTGAATACCGCGAACTGCCCCGCGATCTGCGCCGCGGTAATCGCGAGCAGGGTGAGCACGAAGCGGTTGCGCCCCAGGGTGCCCCAGCTGCCGAGCGAGATCGGCGCGCCGCGCAAGCCGGCCGGCAGAGCCAGGAAAACGAGCGCCGCGCAGGCGAGCAGTCCCGCGCCGATCGCCGCGAACGAGGCCTGCCAGCCCGCGTGCGCCGCGACGAAGGCGACCGCCGGCAGCCCGGCCGCGACCGAAAGCGACCAGCCGAGAAACACGAAGGTGATGGCGCCCGGGCGCTCGGCCTGCGGAACGATCGCCGCTACCGTGCTCGCGGCAACGGGCGTGAACGGGGCCGCGGCGGCCATCGCCACCACGCGCAGGGCGAGCAGCGCGCCGTAGTGCGGGCTCAGTGCGGAGGCGAGGTACGCCAGCCCGGTGAGTACGAGCGAGCCGGCAAGCAGCAGCCTGCGGTCGAGTGCGCTCGTCGCCCATACGACCAGCGGCGATCCGGCGCACAGCACGATCGCGCCAGCCGTGACGAGCAGGCCCGCCTGCTGAATCGACACTCCGAGACCGCCGGCGAGATCGGACAGCATGCCGGCGATGCCGACGATCGCGAGCCCGATGACGAAATTGCCGAGCATCAGCGCGATGCGTGCGGAAGTACGGCGCATGGCGCCGCCTATACGCCCAGATAGCGCTGCAGAATCTCGGGCTGCGCCCTGATCTCCTGCGCCGGGCCTTCGTGGACGATGTGCCCGTTGGCGAGCATGTAGACGCGCTGCGCGAGGGCGAGCGTCGCGGCGATGTTCTGCTCCACCAGCACGATGGTCTGGCCCGCGGCCGCCAGCTCGTGGCAGGCTTCCACCAGGTAGCGCACGATCGAGGGCGCGAGCCCCTCGAAGGGCTCGTCGAGCAGGACGATCTTCGGCTCGCGCACCAGCGCACGTGCGATGGCGAGCATCTGCTGCTCGCCTCCCGAGAGGTCGGTGCCGCGGCTGCGGCGGCGCTCCTTGAGGCGCGGGAACATCTGGTAGATGCGCTCGAGCGGCCAGCGGGATGACGCCGTCAGCCCGGCGAGGACGAGATTTTCCTCGACGTTCAGGCTGCCGAAGATGCGGCGCTCCTCGTGCACGAGCTGCATGCCGGCGCGCGCGATGGTGTGGCTCTTCTTGCCGGCCATCTCGACGCCGTCGAGCAGGACCGAGCCCGCGCGCGGCGTCACCACGCCCATCAGGCTCTTCAGGGTCGTGCTCTTGCCCGCGCCGTTGCGTCCGAGCAGCGCGACCACCTCGTTCTTCTCGACGCGCAGCGAGACGTCGAACAGGATGTGCGAGTCCCCGTAGTAGCTGTGCAGCCCGCTGACCTCGAGCAGGCTCATTGCGCGGCCGCCTCCTGAACGCCGCCGAGGTAGGCCTCCTGCACCTGGGCGTTGCTCTTTATCTCGTCGGGCGTGCCCTCGACCAGCACGCGGCCTTCCTGCAGCACGGTGATGCGTTCGGCGAGCTCGAAGAGAGAGGCCATGTCGTGGTCGATGATGATCATCGTGCGCCCGCGGCTGATCGACTTCAGCAGCTTCACCGTCTCGATGCGCTCGCGCGGGCTCATGCCCGCGAGGGGCTCGTCCAGGAGCAGCAGGCTGGGCGAAGAGGCGAGCGCGAGGCCCACCTCGAGCCTGCGCTTCTCGCCGTAGGCAAGCTGCGACACGGGCGTGTCGGGGCGCCGGGTGAGGTTCACGAGCTCGAGCGTGTGCTCGACCTGCTCGCGCAGGCCGGGGATCTTCCACAGGCTGTGCAGCATGTCGAGCCTGAACTTGCCGCGCAGCTCGGCGAGCGCGGCGATCGTGAGGTTCTCCCGCACCGTAAGGCGATTGAAGAGCTGATTGACCTGGTAGCTCTTGGTGAGGCCGAGCTGGCACACGTCGGTGACGCTCATGCCGGTGATGTCGCGCCCCTCGAAGGTGATCCGGCCGGAGCTCGGCGGCACCTCGCAGGTGAGCATCTTGAAGAAGGTCGACTTGCCGGCGCCGTTCGGTCCGATGATGCCGCGCACCTCTCCGGAGTTCACGCTGAACTCGATGTCGACGTTCGCCGCGATGCCGCCGTAGTGCTTGCTCAGGCCCGTCGTTTGCAGGATCGGCCCGCTGAAGCTGCGCGAGGCGTGGTGGCGCACCAGCGTGGCGGACACGGCCGGGCCCGCCGCGGCGGCGGCGGCGCGCTGCGCCTCCTCGGCGGTTTCGCCGGAGGCCGCCGGCTCGTCCTTCGGCTCGGCGGGCGCCGGCTTCCCGGTCCCGAGCTCGTACAGGGCGCGGATGCCGCCGATCAGGCCGTGGCGCAGGAAAAAGACGAGCAGCACGAAAACGACCCCGAGCACCAGCTTCCAGGTGGCGCCGAGCTTGAGCGTGTCCTGCAGGAAGTCCTGCAGGAACAGCCACACGGAAGCGCCCAGCAGCGGCCCGAACAGCGTGCCGATGCCGCCGATCGCGGTCTGCATCACGAGCTGGCCCGAGGTGTCGAACATGAATGCGTCGGGCGGCATGAACCCCTGCATGACGCCGAGCAGGCCGCCGGCGAAGCCGGCGTAGGCGGCGGCGACGACGAAGGCGCAGAGCTTGTAGGCGTGCACGCTGTGCCCGACCGCCGCCGCGCGCAACGGGTTCTCGCGGATCGCGCGGAAGATCGCGCCGACCGGAGAGCGCACGATGCGCAGGGCGATCACGATGCCGATGAAGTAGAAGAACGCGAGGAAGGGATAGAGCGTCCAGCCCGCGTTGAACTTGAGGGTGGTGAAGCCGAGGTAGAGCGCCGGTGCAGGCACCCCGGGCAGGCCGTTCTCGCCCCCGGTCCAGTGCGCGAGCGGATTGAACTCGACGAAGAAGAAGACCTCGGCGATCGCCACCGTGATCATGGCGAAGTAGATCCCGGTGCGGCGCAGCGCAATCAGGCCGACCAGATAGCCGACGACGGCCGCGACGATCATGCCGATGAAGAGGGCGGTCACGACGTGCGGGAATCCCGCCTGCGTGAGCAGGTAGGCCGCCACCATGCCTCCCGTGCCGTACAGGGCCGACTGGCCGAAGGACAGCAACCCGGTGTAGCCGAACAGGATGTCGAAGCCGATGCCAAGCATGCCCCACACCAGGATCCGGTTGACCGTATCCGGAGCCGCGTCCAGGTACGGCAGCACGATCGGCGCGGCGATCAGCGCCGCCGCCGTCAGCGCCTCGACCAGAAAGGGGCGCTGCGTATTGCCCAGCCGATCCGCGTTCATTCGCGCCCCTTCACGCCGAGCAGGCCGTGCGGGCGGACCATCAGCACCAGGGCCATCGCCGCGAAGAGCATGACGTACGCGTAGCCGGGGTTGAACATCGAGGTGATGCTGATGATCTCACCGGCGATCAGGCCGCCGAGCACCGCGCCCGGGAAGGACCCGACGCCGCCGATGACGACCACGACGAAGGTCTGCACCAGGATCGCCTCGCCCATGTCCGGCGCGAGAGAGACCACCGGGGCGTTGACGATGCCGGCGAAGCCTGCCGCCATCGCGCCGATGCCGAACACGAGCATGAACACTCGGTCGACGTTCACGCCCAGGGAATCGACCATCACCGAGTCCTCGATCCCGGCGCGCACGATGAGGCCGAGACGCGTCTTGTACAGGACCAGGAACAGCGCGATCAGCGCCAGCGCGACGATGCCGACCACCGCGAGGCGATAGGTCGGATAGAACATGAAGCCCAGATTGGTGATCCCGGAGAAGACCGCGGGCGCCGGCACGGTCTTCGACAGGCTGGAAAAGAAGTAGCGCACGATCTCGACGAAGCAGATCGAGAGCCCGAAGGTCACGAGCAGCTGGTCTTCGGGCGGCCGCTTGTAGAAATGGCGGATGATGACGCGTTCCATCACGATGCCGACGACGAGCAGGAACAGCGTGCCGGCGATCAGGGCGACGACGAACGAGCCGCTGCGCTCATACGCGACGTAGCCGGCGTAGCCGCCGAGCATGAACATCGCCCCGTGCGCGAGGTTCAGCACGCCGAGCGTGCCGTAGATGATCGTCAGCCCCGAGCTGATGAGCGCGAGCAGCGCCCCGAGCGCCAGGCCGTTGAACAGCTGCGAGAAGAAATTAGACCAGGTGACCATGCAGCGTACGCGCGCCAAAGCGCCGCAGGCGGCGAACGCCGCCTGCAGCGCCGGTGCGCGGCTGCGATCTTAACCTAGGTGTAGTCGCCGAGCTGGCAGCCGAACGCGTCGGGCTTCTGCATGAGCGGCGCGCCGGGCACGACCTCGGTGACCTGCCAGTAGTCTTCCTTGTTGCGCATTTCGCTCGGCTTCTTGCCGCGCACGATGATCACCGGGCGCACCAGCTGGTGGTCGGCGGCGCGGAAGTGCACCGGGCCCACTGTGGACTCGAACGTCTCGCCCTTCTCGTAGGTCTTGATGACGTCCGGCGGGTAGAAGCTGCCGGCTTCCTCGACCATGCGCGCCCAGATGGCGAATTGCATGTATGCGTTGTTCGCGCCCCACTCGGGCTTGTAGCCGTACTTCTTCTCGAACGCCTCGACGAACATCTTGGCGAGCGGATACTTGTCCTCGAGCGTCCACCAGAAATCGGTCGCTGCGTACACGCCCTGCATGATCTCGGGCCCGACTTCCTTGGTGAGGAACGGGATCTGGTAGGGGATCACCAGCTTCATCTTGGGCAGGATGCCGAACTGGTGGGCCTGCTGGATCGACAGCACCGCGTCGCGTCCCCAGTTCACGTTGATCAGGACCTCGGCGCCGGAGTTGGCGATGTTGGTCAGGTAGGAGCTGAAGTCTGACGTGCCGAGCGGCGAGATCTGGTTGGTCACCATCGTCCAGCCGCCGTTCTTGGCCAGATAGTCGTTCATCGACTTCGTGACGGTGTGGCCGTAGGTGTAGTCGGGGGTCATGAACGCCGCCTTCTTGTTCTTGCCGAAGGTCTTCAGCAGCACCGGACCGATCGCATTCGCCGCCGTCTCGCCGTAGAAGCACTGGCGGAAGCTGTAGCGCGCGCAATCCTTGCCGGTGGTGTCGTTCGAGCCGGAGATCGCCACCAGGTACAGCACCTTCTCGCGCTCGGCGAACTTGTTCAGCGCCACCGCCACGGCGCTCGAGGTCGACCCCGTCATCGCCATGATCTTGTTCTCGTTTATGAAGCGCTGCTCGGCCTGCACCGCCTCGTTCGGCTTGGCGCCTGAATCGGCGACGAGCAGCTTCACCTGCTTGCCGAGCACGCCCTTCTTGAGCTTGGGCGCGATCTTCCTTGCGAGCGCGTTGCCCTCGTTGATGTGCTCGACGGCGAGCTCCATGCCCTTGAGCTCGTCTTCGCCCTGCACCGCATAGGGCCCGGTACGCGGAACCGCCGCGCCGATGTACACCGTGTCGCCGGTCACCCCGGCCGGCCAGGTGCCGAGCGGCCCGCGCGCCTCGGCGAAGGCGCGCGTGGCGAATCCGGCGGGCAGCGCGAGCCCGCCCGCCACGGTCAGGCCCACGCGCATGAAGTCGCGGCGCCCGTGCATTTTCGTGTTGCGATCTTTCATAACCTCTCCTCTGAGTGAAATGTCAGGCTAAGATGTGCCGGAATGGCATTCTTCTACTTATGTCGTGGCGCGATATTACCCGCATCCAGCGTGCAGGTGCGCGTAAGCGGGATGCAAGCATCCGGTCATGGAGCTGAAGCGAGCTGAAAAGCGATTCAGGCTGAGCACGCGGGACTACGCGCGTCTCGCGGCATTTCGCCGCGCGCTGCGCGAGTACCTCCACTTCAGCGAAGCAGCGGCCGCCGAGGCGGGGCTCACCTCGCAGCATTACCAGGCGATGCTGATCCTGCGCGGATGCCCCGAGGGCGAGCGCATCGCGATCGCGGATCTGGCGCAGCAGCTCCTCATCAAGCACAACAGCGCGGTCGGCCTGGTCGACCGCCTGGTCCAGGAAGGGCTGATCGTGCGCGGGCACTCGAGCGCCGACCGGCGCAAGGTCGAGCTGCGCCTCACCGTGCGCGGCCGGCGCGTGCTCGCGCAGCTCGCGGCGACGCACAGCCACGAGCTGCGCCGCATCGGCCCCGGGCTGAAGCGCTTCCTGACGACGCTCGCGCGCCGGGAAAGAGTCAGCGCGCGCTGAGGCGCCGCGGCGCCGGCGCCTTGCGTGGGCGCCCGTACAGCGCGCGCAGCTCGTCCTTCGCCGCTTCCAGCCGCCGTCGCCGCTCCGCCGGTAGATTGGCGCCGGCGCGGTTGACGTAGAACACCAGCATCGACATCGCCGAGCGGAACGGCTCGGCTTTGCGCCGCGTGCTGAGCTCGGCGGACGCCTGCAGCGAGCGCGCAATGCGCCGCGGGTCGCGCCAGGTGAACACGCCGGGCTCGAGGTCGAGCGCATTGCTGCCTGCGGTCACCTGCTGCGACCAGCGTGCTTGCTTGCGGCGCGCCATGCCGGAATTCTGCGCCCGCGGCGCGATAGTGCGCCAATCCTTGATCCACATCATGATCGCCGACGGAACGCGGCGCGCGCGCAATCTAGAATCGCAGCTGTGGAACTCGTCTGTCCCGCCGGCGGCCTGCCGGCACTCAAGGCCGCGATCGACAACGGTGCCGACTGGGTATACCTGGGCCTGCGCGACGATACCAACGCGCGCAACTTCGCGGGGCTGAACTTCGACGACGCCGCGCTCGCCGAGGGCGCGCGCTACGCGCATGCGCGCGGCCGCAGAGTGGTGCTGGCGGTCAACACTTATCCGCAGGCGGCGACCTGGCGGCGCTGGACGGCGGCGCTCGAGCGCGCCGACGCGGCGGGCATCGACGCCGTGATCGCCGCGGACCCCGGGCTGATGCGCCACGCGGCGCGCAGCCATCCGCGCCTCGCGCTGCATCTCTCGGTGCAGAGTTCGGCCACCAGCCACGAGGCGATCAATTTCTTCCACGAGCACTTCGGCGTGACGCGCGCGGTGCTGCCGCGCGTGCTTTCGCTCGCACAGGTGGAGTACGTCGTGAAGAACACCCCGGTCGAGATCGAGGTGTTCGGCTTCGGCGGGCTGTGCGTGATGGTCGAGGGGCGCTGCGCGCTGTCGGCCTACGCCTGCGGCGATTCACCGAACACCTTCGGCGCGTGCTCGCCGGCGCGCGCGGTACGCTGGCACGCGACGCCGGCGGGGCTGGAGTCGCGCCTGAACGGGGTGCTCATCGACCGTTACGCGAAGGGCGAGGGCGCCGCGTATCCCACGCTGTGCAAGGGGCGCTTCGAAGTCGACGGCGCGACCTACTACGCGATCGAGGAACCAGCGAGCCTGAACGCGCTCGAGATGCTGCCCGAGTTCCTCGCCATCGGCGTGCGCGCGGTGAAGATCGAGGGGCGCCAGAGGAGCCCGGCGTACGTCGCGCAGGTGACTCGGGTGTGGCGCGAGGCGATCGACGCCGCGTGCCGCGAGGGCGCGCGCTTCGCGCCGCGGCGCGAGTGGATGGCGGCGCTCGACCGGAACGCCGAGGGCAGCCAGCACACGCTCGGCGCCTTTTCCAGGCCCTGGAAATGAAGCTCTCGCTGGGACCGCTTCTCTACTACTGGCCGCGGGGCCGGGTGCTCGAGTTCTACGCCGGGATCGCCGAGGCGCCGGTCGACACGGTATACCTGGGCGAGGTGGTGTGCTCGCGGCGCCACGAGCTCGCATTCGAGGACTGGCTCGAGATCGCGGACCTGCTCGCCGCGCACGGCAAGGAGCCGGTGCTCTCGGCGCAGGCGCTCGTCGAGGGCGCGGGCGACCTGAAGCTCGTGCGCCGCGTCACGGACAACGGGCGCCTGCGTGTCGAGGCGAACGACATGGGCGCGGTCAGGCTGCTGGCGGGCCGCGCCGGCTGGGTCGCGGGGCCGCACCTGAACATTTACAACCCGGAAACGCTCGCGCTCATGGCCGAGCTCGGCGCGACGCGCTGGGTGGCGCCAGTCGAGACCTCGCGCGCCATGCTCGAAGGCGTGCTCGGCGCGCGGCCGGCCGGTCTCGAATGCGAGCTGTTCGCCTGGGGCAGGCTGCCGCTCGCGTTCTCGGCGCGCTGCTTCACCGCGCGGCGCTTCAAGCTGCAGAAGGAATCCTGCGAGTACCGCTGCCTCGGCTATCCGGACGGGCTGCCGCTCGACACGCGCGAGGGCGAGCCGTTCCTCACGCTGAACGGCGTGCAGACGCAGTCGGCGCGCGTGTACAACCTGATCAACCAGATCGCGTCCCTCAGGGAGGCCGGCGTGGACGTGCTGCGGGTGAGCCCGCAGTCCGAGGGCACCGTCGAGGCGCTGCGTGCGTGGCGCGCAGCGTGCGACGGTGCCCCGGCGCCGGTGAGCGACGCGGCGAACGACTGCGACGGCTTCTGGCGCGGCCGTCCGGGGCTCGAGCGATCGTGATGCTGCACGAGCTGCCGCCCGCACTGGCGCTTTGCGCGGCGCTGAACGTCGCGCTGCGTACCGGCCTGCTGTCGCATTCGGCGCTCGAACCGGCGGCGGGCAAGCGGGTGCGCATCGAGCTCGCTGCGCCGCGCCTCGGCGTCACCGTATCGCTCGTCGGCCGCAGCTTTCTGCCGGCGCATGGCCAGCCGGACGTCGTCATCCGCGCCGCGCCGCGCGACTACCTCGCGCTCGCGCTGCGGCGCGAGGACCCGGATACGCTGTTCTTCACCCGGCGCCTGGCGATCGAGGGCGACACCGAGCTGGGTCTCGTGGTGAAGAACGCGCTAGACGCCGTGGACTGGGACATGCTGCCGCGGCCGCTCGCTCGGCTCTCGGCACGCCTGGCGCGCAAATAAAAGGAGCGGGGGTTTTGCCCCCGCTCCCTCGTCCGACGCGCGCCTTATGGGCGCGCGGCGATCAGCCCTGCTTGAGAATCCACTCCACGAGCGCCTTGACGTCGGCGTCGGGCACGGCGGTGTTCGGCGGCATGGGAATCGGACCCCACACGCCGCTGCCGCCCTTCTTCACCTTTTCGATAAGCTTCGCCTCTGCGTCGGCTTGCCCCTTGTATTTCTTCGCCACGTCCTTGTAGGCCGGGCCGACGACCTTCTTGTCGACCGTGTGGCAGGCGAGGCAATTGTACTTTTTCGCCATCGCCTCGTCCGCCTTGGCGGCGGGCGCGGCGATGAGCGCGGCTGCGCCGAGCGCGGCGAGCAGTGCGGTTGCGTTGCGTTTCATGCGCGTTCCTCTTTCAGTAGACATCGTGCTGCGTGTTGTAGACGTTGAACTTGCCGGTCGGGGTGATCAGGCGCTTGTCCTTGATCACGGCCTTGAGCTTGAGGGTCTTGTCGTCGACCACGACCAGCGCCGACTCCTGCTCCTTGCCGTTCCAGACCGAGAACCACACCTCGTCGCCAGCCTTGTTGTACTCGGGCTGCACGACGCGCCGCGGGCCGTCCTTGATGCCGCTCCAGTCGGCGATCGGCAGCACGATGAAGCCCTTGTCGAGGTTCCTGACGTCGTACACCGCGACCGTGGAGCTGATCTTCGGATCGGGGTTGAGCGCGTTGTCGACGTACAGGTGGTGCGACTTGGGATGGGTCTTGATGAACAGCGACCCGCCACCCTGGCTCTTAAGCACGCGCACGACTTTCCAAGCGTTCTTCGGATGTCCCTCGTAGTGCACCTCCGGCCGTGCCGGGTCGGTGCCGATCACGGTGATCTCGTCGTCGCCCAGGTCGCCGGTGGCCCAGACCGGTCCGTACTTCGGATCGACGAAATTCGCGCCGCGCCCCGGGTGCGGGATCTTGCCCACGTCCACCAGCTTCACCAGCTTGTCGTCCTTGGTGTCGATCACCGCGATCTTGTTGGAGGTGTTCGCCGCGACCAGGAAGTAGCGCTTGGTCGAGTCGAACCCGCCGTCGTGCAGGAAGCGCGCGGTGCCGATCGAGGTGACGCGCAGGTTGTCGATGTCGGAGTAGTTGACCATCAGCGTCTGGCCGGTCTCCTTCACGTTCACCACGAACTCGGGGTGGTAATGCGACGAGACGATCGACGCCACGCGCGGCTCGGGGTGGTATTCCTGCGTGCCGACGATCATGCCGCGCGTCGAGACGATCTTGAGCGGCTCGAGCGTGTCGCCCTTCATGATGGTGAACTGCGGCGGCCAGTACGAGCCCGCGATCGCGTACTTGTCCTCCCAGCCCTTGTACTTGGAGCTGTCGACCGAGCGTGCCTCCAGTCCCACCTTGATCACCGCGACGTTGGCGGGATGCTCCATCCAAAGGTCGATCAAATTGATCTGCGCGTCGCGCCCGATCACGTACAGGTAGCGGCCGGAGGACGACAGGCGCGAGATGTGCACCGCGTAGCCGGTGTCGATTACGCTGACGATCTTCTTCGAGTCGCCGTCGACCAGTGCCACCTGCCCGGCGTCGCGCAGCGTCACCGAGAAGAGATTCTGCAGGTCCAGCTTGTTCATCTGCTTCTTCGGCCGCTGGTCGGGCGGCACGATCACCTTCCAGGACGCCTTCATCTCCGCCAGGCCGAACTCGGGCGGCACCGGAGGCGGCTGCTGCAGGAAGCGCGCCATGATGTCGACCTGCTTGTCGGTCAGCTGGCCCGAGGTGCCCCAGTTGGGCATGCCGGCGGGCGAGCCGTAGTTGATGAACACCTTGAGGTAATCAGTGCCGCGCGCGAGCGTGATGTCCGGGGTGAGCGGCTTGCCGGTGGCGCCTTTTCTGAGCACGCCATGGCAACCGGCGCAGCGCTGGAAGTAGATCGTCTTCGCTTCCTCGAACTCTTCCTTGGTCATCGGCGGCGCCTTCGGCTCGACGACCGTTTCCGCCTCGCCGGGCTTGATCGGCACCGGCGCGCCCTTGTACATCAGCTCGGAAGGCGGCGTGCCGGGGTGCACCGGCTTCTCGTCTTTCGACTGCCCGAAGGCGGAGGTCATCGCCAGTGCGACGGCCGCGGCGAGCGCGGCGCGCTGCAGCCGTTGAACAGGGGTGGTCATGGGGGTTCCTCAGCGGTTGGTTTTTAATCCCTTACTGAGGCGTCAATCTAGGCTTTGGGGCGCGGGGGCGACTTGACGTGTATCAAAGGATGTGCGGCCAGCTTGCGTGCGCGCTCCTCGCGCTTGAGGCGCCGCTCGATCAGGGGGGCGCACTTGCGGTCGCTGTAGTAGGTCACCTGGCAGTCCAGGCAGTAGTGGCACTCGTTGGCATTGATCTCGCCGGTCGGCCGGATGGCGCGCACCTCGCATTCGTTGGCGCAGGTCTGGCAGGGGCGGCCGCACTCCTTGCGGCGCCGCAGCCACCAGTCGAACACCCGAAAGCGCCCCGGGATCGACAGCGCCGCGCCCAGGGGGCACAGGTACTTGCAGAAGAACTTGCGGTTGACGAGCGACACCGCGAGCAGCCCGGCGGCGTACAGCACGAACGGCCATTCGCGCTCGAACCTGAGTGTGATCGCGGTCTTGAACGGCTCGATCTCGGCGTAGCGCACCGCCTGGCCCATCGATTGCAGCGACAGGCCGAACAGCACGATCAGGATCACGTACTTCACGCCCCACAGCCGCTCGTGCACCACGTCCGGAAACTCGAGCTGAGGGACCTTGAAGCGCTTCGCCGCCTGCTGCAAGAGCTCCTGCATGGCGCCGAACGGGCACAGCCAGCCGCAGTACACGCCGCGACCCCACAAGAGCAGCGTCACCGCGACGAAGCCCCACAGGATGAACAGCATCGGGTCGATGAGGAAGTTCTCCCACTTGAAGTCGCGCAGCGCGGCGTGCACGAAGGTGAGCACCTGCACCACCGAGAGTTGCGCCAGACCGAACCAGCCGATGAAGAAGATCGTGTAGAGCAGGAAGCTGCGCCGGAGATAACCGAGGAAAGCCGGGTAGCGCGCCAGCCAGTCCTGCAGCACGAGGATGAGCGTCAGCACCGCGAGGCCGGCGATCAGCACGCCGATGCGGAATTTGCGCTGCTTCCAAACCACTTCCCAGAGCGGCTCCTCGACCCTCTTGCCGGCGCTGGCTCCGCTTCCGGGCGCGAGCCCGCGCGACTCGGCCACCAGGCGCGCGGCTTGCATCACGGTCTGGTTCTGCACCATCACCGTGATCGTGGCGCCCGAAATGGTGTCCACCGCGACGTAGCCCGGGCGCGGGGCGCCGATCGTGACGCGGTCGAAGACGCTCTTGCCGCGGTACTGGTCGCTGAAGGCGTGCAACTGCGCCTCGCTCACGCCGGCCGCGAGGATCGGCTCTTCGTGGCCGACGATGGCGATGCCGCGGATCGTGCCGGAGAGATCGAAGCCCACCAGGCTGTTGATCGGCTTGCCCGAATAGGCCGGGATGCGCACCACGTCGCTGGTGAGGAACAGCCAGCCGACGAGCTTGCCGTCCCGGTAGGCCGGCGCGGCGCGCGGCGATCCCTCGAACGCGCCGAAGCGGTCGGCTTCGGGAAAGAAGCTTTTCGCCTGCGGGTAGGCGGCGCCAACGTCCTCCGCGCGCGCCATTCCCGTGACGAAGGCCAGAGCCAGCGCAAAGCCAAGAAGCAATCTGAGCATGCAGCGTGCAGTGTCGAAGGGAAACCTATCCGCGGAATTGATGCGGATCAAACTCTAGTGCGCCGCGCGCGATCGTCGACCTGCTCGCCGAGACCCCTTGCTACGCTAGGCCCGGCCTACTGAGCCTTGGAGACCATGTAGTCGACGCCTGCCTTCACGTCGTCGTCGGACAGGGCGAGATTCCCACCCTTGGGCGGCATCGCGCCCTTCGACCCCGTGAAGCCTTTCAGCGCGTGCTGATAGAGCGTGTCCTTGCCCTGGGCGATGCGCGGACCCCAATCCTCCTTGTTGCCGAATTTGGGTGCGCCGGCGACGCCTGCGCCGTGGCACACGACGCAGGTTTTCTTGTAGACCTCCTCGCCCTTGGCGATGTCGCCCGCGGCGGCGGGGGCAGGCGCCGAAGCGGCCTGCGTGGGAGCCGGCGCAGTAGTGGTCGCCGGCGGTGGCGCGGGTTGGGGGGCCTCGGATTTGCCGCAGGCGCCGAGCGCGGTCGCCACCAGCAGCGACAGCAGAGTTCTCTTGAGCATCGTCACCCCTCGATGGCTATCGTGGCGGCAATTGTAGATACTCGTTCCGGGCCACTGCATTGATTCGGATCAGGAACCCTGCCCGACGCATGAAATTCGCCCGCAGCCTTCTTTTGCTTCTCCTTGCGTTCGACGCAGGCGCGGTCAACGCCGCGCGCGTCGACGAGCAGCGCCCGCTGATGGGCACGCTGGTCGAGGTGATCGCGGAGGGCGCGGACGACGCCTCGCTGCATGGCGCGGTCGAAGGCGCCTACCGTGAGATGGGGCGCCTGTCGGACATGATGAACCACTACGATCCGAAGAGCGTCGTGAGCGCGATAAACGGCGCGGCGGGCATGCATCCGGTCGCGGTACCGCCCGAGCTGATGCGGGTGCTCGAGCTCGCGCAGCGCATGTCCGCGCGCACGCGGGGCGCCTTCGACGTCACGGTCGGCGGACTGACCGGCTGGCGCTTCCGCGCCGACGACCCGCGCATGCCGACGACCGCGCAGGTCGCGGCGAACCTGCCGCTGGTCGACTGGCGCAAGCTGCGCCTGGACGTCCGCGCGCAGACGGCGTACCTCGAGCGGCCGGGCATGCGCATCGATCTCGGCGGGATCGCAAAGCTCTACATCATCCAGGCGGGAGCAGAGCTTCTGGAACAGCACGGCGTCAGCCGTGCGCTGGTCAACGGCGGCGGCGATGTCGCCTGCTTCGCGCGCGACGGCGCGCCGCCCTGGCGCGTCGGGCTGCGCGACCCGCGCGTGCCGGAGAAGCTGCTCGGCGTGCTCGGCATCGAGCGCGGCATCGTCGCCTCCTCGGGGGACTACGAGCGGTACTTCGAGCGCGGCGGCCGGCGCTACCACCATATCCTCGATCCGCGCACCGGCTACCCGTCGACCGGTGTGCACGGCGTGACGCTGGTGTCCGAGCGGCTCGAGGCGCTGGACGGCCTGGGCGTGGCGATCATGGTGCTCGGCGAAAAGGCGGGCAGGCGCCTGGTCGAAGCGACGCCGGGGCTGGACGCGCTGATCGCCGGTCGCGACGGCAGCCTGTGGATGACGCCTGGGATGCGCCGGCGCCTAGCTCGCTGAGCGCCGGATGAGCAGCTCGTAGCTGCCGTCGGCGAGCGGCGTGGTGCGCCAGCCGAATCCGCGCTCGGCGAGCAGCTCGTAGAGCGGAAACGGCTCGCGGTGGATGCGCACGCGCAGCGTCTGTTGCGGTGCGCGCGCGAGCGCCTCCATGATGCGCATCATCGGCGCCGGCGGCTCGAGCCCGCGCACGTCGAGCTCTGGCGTCGCCTTCTCGCCCGGCGCCGGTTCGGCCAGGCGGTGCATGCCTTCGGACAGCGCAGCGGCCTGCGCCGCGGGCAGCTTCGCACAGGCTCGGTACAGCATGCCTTCCTCCTGCGCGGCGTGGCGCAGCAGCGTGCGCTCGAGGGATTCAAGCTCGGCGCCGCAGCCCTCCGGATCGACCGCCGGCGCCGCCGCGGCGAGGCGCGCGAGCAGCGTGCGCATCTCGGTGTGCTCGCCGCGTATCGCGGCGGTTACGGCGCCGCCCTGAGGCGTGGTGCGCTCGAAGGCGGTGAACAGATCGCGTTCTTCGAACACGATGTGCCGCTCGAGCTCTGCGGCGAGCGCCTCCAGGTGCGCGCGGTAGGCGTTCCAATCGCGCGCCTCGCCGGCCCTGCGGGCGGCGGCGATCAGGCGCTCGAACTGGCGGTGGTGCTCGCTAAGCGATTCGGAAATGCCCGGCATCGGCGCAGTGTTCGGCGCCGGCCGCGCTGCGGCCTTGATGTGCGTCAAGCGATCCTGGCGGCGAGCTGCGCGAGCGCAGAGAGCAGCAGCGCGGTGGCGAGCGGATGCGCGAGCAGCGCGAGAATGGGCAGGTCGAGCAGCAGCGACGTGGCGCCGGCGGCGAGCGCGAGCGCGGCGAGCACGATGAGCGCCGCGCCCGAGCGCGCGAGCCCGGCGCGCGCGAGGCGCACTCCGAGCCAGGCGGCGAGCGCTGCCGCGGCGACGCCGGTAGCGGCGTGCACCCAAGGAACGAGCGAGGGCGGCTCGACCGGCACGCAGGTCGCCAGCCAGCCGCCGAAGGCGGCCTGCGCCGCCGTGGCGGCGAGCACGGCGAGCGCGAAGCGCCGCGCGGACGCGGCGGCCGGCCAGCGCTCCATGGCGCGGCCGAAGATCCAGGCGAGCAGCGTGGCGAGCGCCAGGCCGCCCGCGAGATTGCCGAGCGCGGCGGAAGGTGGCGGCGCCGAACCGGTGGCGCGCCCGAGGACCGCCAGGAAGACGATGAGCGCGAGCGCGCCGAGCGTACCGGCGACCAGGCGCCGGCGCCACAGCGCCCAGGCAGCGAGCAGCAGGACCGCCAGGCCGGCGAGCGAGGCGCTCGCGCGGTGCAGGCCGCGCGCGAGCTCGACGTCGGCGCCCGGCGCGCTCATGCGGATGTAGGCGCTCGCGCCGAGCACCGCGAGCATCAGCGCCCAGCCGGCGGCGGCGAGCGCCGCGCCCGCGACGAGGCGCTTCTCAGGCGAAGGCGCGCGCATTGACGGGCATAGCGCGGCGCAGCTCGAACGCCGTCCAGAGCGCCGTCGCGAGCAGCAGCACGGCGCCCGCCTGGTGCGCCGCGGCGAGCGGCACCGGCACGACGAGCAGCAGGGTGGCGATGCCGAGCGAGATCTGGAGCGCGAGCGCGGCGAGCATCGCGTCGCTCGCCAGGCGTGCGCGCGGATCGAGCCCGGCGCGCTGCACGCGCAGCCAGAAGATCGGCACCAGCAGCGCGAGCAGCCAGGCGATCGAGCGGTGCACGAACTGCACCGTGGCCAGGTTGTACAGGAAGTTCTCGTACCAGGGATCGAGCATCATGATTTCTGGCGGCACGATGTGCCCGTTCATGAGCGGGAACGTGTTGTAGGCGTGTCCGGCGTGCAGGCCGGCGACGAACCCGCCGGTGAGCGCCATCAGGAACACGAGCGCGGCGAGCGCGAGGCCGGCGCGCGCGAGCGTCGGGTGCGGCGCACGCCGCAGCGGCGGCGCGAGCAGCCCGAGCGCCAGCCACAGCTCGGCCGCGAAGATCGCCAGCGCGATGGCGAGGTGCGCGGTGAGGCGGAAGTGGCTCACGCGCGGGTCGTCCACCAGGCCGCTTTTCACCATGAACCAGCCCATGCCGCCCTGCAGCGCGCCGAGCAGGAAGATGCCGCCGAGCTGCCAGGCCAGGCGCCGGTCGACCCGGCGACGCGCGAGGAACCACAGGAACGGCACGAGGAACACGACGCCGATCGCGCGACCGAGCAGCCGGTGCGCGTACTCCCACCAGAAGATGCTCTTGAAGCCGGCGAGCGCCATGCCGAAGTTGACCTGCTTGTATTCGGGCGTCTGCTGGTACTTGTCGAACAGCGCGTTCCAGTCGGCGTCGGTGAGCGGCGGCACCGTGCCGACGAGCGGCTGCCACTCGACGATCGACAGCCCGGAGTGCGTGAGTCGCGTCACGCCGCCGACCACCACCATCGCGTACACCAGCGCCGCGCATACGAGCAGCCAGCGCGCGATGTTGCGCCGCGCAAGATCTTCAGGAGTCACGAACCGCATGATTTATCAGCCAGCCCGGGAATGCTTGATACGTATCAAGTTTACCCGCGAAGCAGCCGCGTAACTTGCGCCGACATGGGCCGCAAGGCCCGCGTCAACCAATCACACGGGGGGAACTCATGGCCAATGCGACCGATATGCGTTCGATGGACGAGATTCCGGAGGAGCCCGTGCCGTTGATGCAGCAGCTGCTCGACAACCCGTTCCTGCTGCTGTTCCTGGGAGTCGTCGTTCCAACGGTGTTCTACCTCATCTGGGGCGTATTGGAAATTCTTTCGCTCCCGCTCGCGAAGTAGCGGGCGCCGGGGTCACGAAGGGGGGAGCGAAGCATGAGCGCAATCGAACCGCCGGTACAGCGCGTCTGGTGGAAGCAGCCGCTAGACCGCGCCGAGCTGCTGTGGGTCATCCTGGCGCTGATCTGGTGCCTGATCATGTTCTTCATGATGCCGTACTGGCACTTCTACGGTAAGCAAAACGTCGGCGGCGAGGCCTACCGCATGTCGCCCGACGCGTTCGCCGCGCGTACCGAGGCGATGGTCGCCAAGTACAAGGTGCGCGAGGAGGGCGGCGACATGAAGGTGCCGGTCGTGCATCCGCCCGCCGGCAGCGATGTGTACCTGATCGCGCGCCTCTGGTCGTGGTACCCAATCCTCGAGCTCGAGGCCGGCAAAACCTACCGCCTTCACATCGAGTCGATGGACTACCTGCACGGCTTTTCGCTTCAGCCCGAGAACATCAACCTCGAGATCGTTCCCGGCTACGACCATGTCGTCACGGTCACGCCGGAGCACCCCGGGACCTACGGACTCGTGTGCAATGAGTACTGCGGCATCGGGCATCACACGATGACCAGCCGGCTATACGTCGTGAAATAGGGAGAGGCGACCATGGCAGTCAACCGAATGTTCAGGACCTGCCCGACGAGCGGGCTAGTCTTTCACCAGCCCGCCGAGCGCCTGATGATGGCGAACGCGGTCGCCGCGGCCGTTTCCCTGCTGTTCGGCGGCATACTCGCCATCCTGGTGGTGCTCACGCGCTGGCCGGCCGTTCACCTTCTTCAGGCGGACCGGTTCTACCAGGTGCTGACCGGGCACGGCATCGACATGCTGATCTTCTGGGTCATCTTCTTTGAGATTGCGGTGCTCTACTTCTGCTCGAGCACGCTGCTCAAGTCGCGCATCGCGACGCCAGGCATCGCGTGGGCCGCGTTCTGGCTCATGGTCGTCGGGGCGCTCGTCAACAACTATGCCGTTTTCTGGCGCGACGACTCAAGCGTGATGATGACCTCGTACGCTCCGATGGGCGCCCACTGGAGCTTCTACCTCGGGCTGATCCTGTTCGCGGTGGGCGCGCTCGTCGCCTGCTTCGTCTTCTTCGGCACGCTGGTCGTCGCGAAGAACGAGCGCACCTATGTCGGCTCGGTGCCGCTCGTTACTTTCGGCGCGATCACCGCCGCGATCATCGCCGTGTTCACCATCGCCTCCGGGGCGATCATCCTCATCCCGACCATGCTTTGGTCCATGGGTCTGATCAGCCACATCGACGCGCTCATGTACCACACCATCTGGTGGGCGTTCGGCCATTCCTCGCAGCAGATCAACGTCGCCGCGCACATCTCGGTCTGGTACGCGATCGCGGCGATCGTGTTCGGCGCCAAGCCGCTCTCGGAGCGGGTGAGCCGCACCGCGTTCCTGCTCTACATCCTGTTCCTCCAGCTCGCGAGCGCGCACCATCTGCTCGTCGACCCAGGGCTGAGCGAGACCTGGAAGATCTTCAACACCAGCTACGCGATGTACCTCGCGGTGCTCGCCTCGATGGTGCACGGCCTGACGGTGCCCGGCGCGATCGAGGCCGCGCAGCGCGAGAAGGGCTACACGCACGGCCTGTTCGAATGGCTGCGCAAGGCCCCGTGGGGCAACCCGGTGTTCTCGGGCATGTTCATGTCGCTCATCGGCTTCGGCTTTCTCGGCGGCATCTCCGGCGTGATGATGGGGACCCTGCAGCTGAACACCATCATCCACAACACGCTATACGTGCCCGGGCACTTTCACGCCACGGTCGTGATCGGGACGACGCTCGCCTTCATGTCATTGACATACTTCCTGATTCCGACGCTGTTCCGGCGCGAAGTCATGTTCCCGACGATCGCAAAGTGGCAGCCCTACGTCTTCGGCTTGGGCATGGCGGGGGTCGCGCTGTTCCTGATGGCCGCCGGCACGCTCGGCGTGCCGCGCAGGGACTGGGACATCACCGGCGCGGGCAACGTGTTCCCGTACGCGTTTCCCGGCTCGGCCTTCCTGATGCTGGGACTGGCGGGAATCTCGGGCCTGATTGCGATCACGGGCGGCGCGATGTACCTGCTCAACACCGTCGGGTCGGTGTTCTTTGGCAAAAGGATCCAGACGCCTGACTTCGGGCACGTGCGCGCCGCCGAAGGCGTGGCACCGGCGCCCAAGCCGGTCGCTGTGGCGATCGGCGGCTACCACCCGGGCGGCGGTGGTGCTCTCGTGGCGCCGGGCACGTTCATCCTGGCGCTGGTGTTCCTGGTGTCCTTCGCTCTGTACTACTTCATCAACTGGAAGTATCTTGCTACCGTCTGGCCGATACGCTGAGAGCGCCGGGTTGACGAGCGGCTGAACGTCCGGAGAGCGCGACGCATGCAAATCGGTGCGCTGTTGAACCTGTTCAAGCTGCGCATCGGTGTGGCGATCGCGCTCGCCGCGCTCGCGGGATTCGCCGCCGCTCGCGGGTCCGCGCCCGAGGACTGGCGGATCGCGACGCTCATCCTCGCGGTGCTCGCCGCCTCCTCGGCGGCGGGCGCGTTCAACCAGTACGTCGAGCACGAAACCGACGCGCGCATGGTGCGCACCCGGCGCCGGCCGTTCGTCACGGGAGCCTTGGCGCACCGGCCCGCGTGGCTCTGGCTGATCGGGGCGCTGACCGCCGGGGCGGTGCTCGCGGCGTGGCTCGCCACCAACTTCATGGCTGCGCTGTACGTTTTCCTCGGCGCCTTTTTCTACGGAGTGGTGTACACGGTGTGGCTCAAGCGCCGCACGTGGTGGAACATCGTGATCGGCGGCCTCGCAGGCAGCTTTGCGGTGCTGGCGGGCGCCGCGGCGGTCGCGCCGCAGCCCGGGCCGGCGGCCATCGCGCTCGCCGTCGTTCTATTCCTGTGGACGCCCCCGCACTTCTGGAGCCTGGCAATCGCCTGCCGCGAGGATTACGTCGCGGCCGGCGTTCCGATGCTCCCGGTGGTGGTCGGCGAGGCCCGCGCCGCGCGCGCGGTCCTGGCCGCCGCGTGGCTGCTGGTCGCGGCCTCTCTGGCCCCCGCAGCGCTGGGATTGCACTGGATCTACGCGGCGGCGGCGCTCGCCGGCGGAGGCTGGTTCCTGGCTAAGTGCCACGCGCTCGCCGCGCATCCGGGGCGCGCGACCGCTCGCGCAAGCTTCCATGCCTCGCTCGTGCAGCTCACCGCCGTGCTCCTCGGCGTAATGCTCGACGCGGCGCTCTTCTAGAGATGCGCGCCTGGATCGCCGCTCTGTGCGCGGGCGCGCTGCTGTCGACGCCCGCCGTCGGGCGCCCGGAATTCGACCAGGGCGCGGCGCTCGCCGCGAGCCAGGGAGTGATCGGCCATCAGATCGGCAACTACCGCCTGCGCGATGCCGAAGGCAGGGAGCTATGGCTCGCCACCCTGCGCGGCAAGCCGCTCGTGGTCGACTTCGTGTACACCGGATGCTTCCAGGTCTGCCCGACCGCGACGCGCGACCTCGCGCGCGCGGTCGGTGCCGTTCAGCGCGAGCTCGGCGCGGACGCGTTCCGCGTGGCCACCATCGGCTTCAACCTGCCCTTCGATACCCCCGCGGCCATGAAGGACTTCGCGCGCCGGCAAGGCGTGCACGATCCGAACTGGATCTTCCTCAGCCCGGAGGCCGGTTCGCTGCAGGCGCTCGTTGCCGACTTCGGTTTCCGGTATCAGCCGACTGCCGCCGGCTTCGACCATCTGCTCCAGGTCACCATCGTGGACGCGCAGGGGCGCGTCTATCGCCAGCTCTATGGTAACGTCGGCAGCGAGCAGCTCGTCGCGCCGCTGCGCGCGCTGCTGAAGTCCGAGCCGGAGCGCCCAGTGCAGAAGAGCCTGCTGGATAAGCTGCGGCTGGTGTGCTCGGTCTACGATCCGGCGACCGGCGCTTATGTCTTCGATCCCGCCTATTTCGTGGAAATGATCATCGGCGCGGTGATCATCGCCCTCGGCATTGCGGTCGTCGTGATCGAGTGGCGGCGCAGGCACGGGGCGCGCCCGACCCCCTCGGGTTGATACACATCAATGAGCGCGCCGCGCGCGCTCTCTAGCATCGTTCCGTGCGGCCGCGTTCGGGCCGAACGTGGAGATCCTGTTGCTCAAGCGCTTGCACCTGGCCGGACAGTGGCTATTCCTCAAGGTCGAGGGCCTGTTCAACCTCGCCTTCGGCGACCAGCTCAACCCGCTTTACTACCTCGGGCCGATCGCCTACTACCTCATGTGGGTGGTGGTCGCGAGCGGCCTATACCTCTACGCTTTCTTCAAGACGGGAGTCCAGGAGGCGCATGCCTCGGTCGAGTACCTGACGCTGCAGCAGTGGTACCTGGGCGGAGTCATGCGGAGCCTGCACCGCTACGCCTCCGACGGCATCGCGCTCACCATGCTCCTGCACATGGTGCGTCACTGGTGTTTCGACCGCTACCGGGGCTTTCGCTGGTTCTCCTGGGTGACCGGGTTCACGCTGGTGTGGCTGGTGTATGCAGCCGGCATCAACGGCTACATGCTGCCCTGGGACAAGCTATCGCAGTTCACGGTGGTCGCGACGGCGGAGTGGCTCGACCGCCTGCCGATCTTCGGTGGAACGCTGGTGCGCAACTTCATCTTTCCGGAAAACGTCAGCGACCGGCTGTTTTCGCTGCTGTCGTTCCTGCATATCGGCATCCCGCTTGCGGTGCTCGCGATATTGTGGGTGCACACCCAGCGCGTGCCGCAGGCGAAGACGCTGCCGCCGCGTCCGATCGCGGTCACCCTCATGCTCGCGCTCATCGCGCTGGCGCTGATCAAGCCGGCGGTCAGCCAGGGCGAGGCGAATCTCGCGGCAGCGGTCACCACGATTGGCTTCGACTGGTTCTACCTTCCCGTGTACGCGCTGCTGTACCGCTGGACGCCGGGCGAGGTCTGGGCTCTGGTGCTCGCGCTCTCGCTGCTGCTCGCCCTGCTGCCGTGGATGCCGCCACGGCGGCGCCGCGGCCCGGCCGAGGGATACCGCATGCTCGTGCGCCCGGACAACCGCATCGTCGCGGTGCGCGAGGGCGAGACGATCCTTGACGCAGGGCTGCGTGTAGAGGTGCCGTTTCCCTACGAGTGCCGCAACGGCGGCTGCGGCAAGTGCAAGGCGACGCTCGCCTACGGCACGGTCGACTACGGCGCGTATCAGCCGGAAGCGCTCACGCAAGCCGAGCGCACCGCCGGCAAGCTGCTCATGTGCTGCGCAACCCCGCTCGGCGACGTCGAAGTCGAGTACGAGCCCGTCGCCGGGCCCGGCGCAGTGCCGGTGCGCGTCTGGACGGCGACGGTCGAATCGATGCAATTGGTCACCCACGACGTGATGCGGGTGCTGCTGCACCTGGAGGGCGAAGAGCGCATCGAATTCTACGCGGGGCAGTACATCAACGTGCTTCTCGAAGGCGGCGCAAAGCGCAGCTTCTCGTTCGCCACGGCGCCGCACGTGGACGACCGCATCGAGCTGCATATCCGCCGTATACCGGGCGGGCTGTTCACGACCCACGTCTTCGAGCGCATGAAAGTGGGCGAGCGCGTGCGCTTCGAGGGGCCGCTCGGCTCGTTCTTCCTGCGCGAGGACTCGGACAAGCCGATCATTTTCGTGGCCGGGGCGACCGGCTTTGCACCGGTGAAGAGCATGCTCGAGTACGCGTTTCGACGGGAGCTGAAGCGCCGCATGATCCTGTACTGGGGCGTGCGCCGGCCCGAGGACCTGTATCTGGGTGAACTGCCGCGCCAGTGGGCGCGTGAGCACGCGAATTTCAGCTTCGTGCCGGTCATCTCAGAGCCGCATCCCGAGGACGGTTGGGATGGGCGCACCGGCCTGGTGCACGAGGCGATCCTGGCCGATTTCCCGGATCTGGCGGGCTACCAGGTCTACGCCTGCGGCTCGGTCGGCATGGTCGAGGCGGCGCACCCGGCATTCTCGGCTCACGGCCTGAAGCAGGACGATTGCTTCTCCGATGCCTTCCGCCTGTCGCCCAGGCTGCGCTCACCGCAAGTCGTGCGGCTGGGAGGAAGCCCCGCATGAAGGCGTTGCGCTTCGCCGCCCAGTTGCTGCTGTACGTGCCGCTCATGGCGCTGATCGGCTACTTCTCCACGCGCCCGCAGTTCACGGTAATCGGACCCGACGAGGCGCTCCTGCGGCTGAGCTTCACGCACGCGGCGGCGCCCGTGCACGCGTGCCGCAAGCGCAGCGCCGAGGAGCTCGCCAAGCTGCCGCCCAACATGCGCGCGCCGCTCGACTGCCCGCGCGAGCGCGTGCCCCTGCGAGTCTCCCTCGAGCTGGACGGGCGCGAGGTATTCGAGCGCACGGTGCCGCCGGCGGGGCTGCGGCGCGACGGCGATGCCACGGTGTACTTCCGCACCGCGGTGCCCGCCGGCCGGCACCGCGTCGTGGTGCGCATGGGCGACCAGCCTGGCGGCGGCTTCAACTACACCAAGGCCGCGACGATCGATTTTGCCCCGGGCGCCGCCTGGGTGATCGACTACCGCCCGAGCGAAGGCGGGTTCGTGCTCCGGGGCTGACGTGCACACCAGGACTCTGACGTTGGTGGCCGCGCCCGCCGGTGTCGGACCAGGCCTGTGGGTGCGCCTCGAGCGCGCCTTCGACCGCGCCTTCGGCGCCGCGGCCAATCCGCTGCGCAATCTCGGCACGCTCGGGTTCCTGTTCTTCTGGGTGCTCGCGGTGACGGGCATCTATCTGTACGTCCGCTTCGACACCAGCATCGCAGGGGCCTACGGCTCGATCGATCACCTGTCGCGCGCCGAGTGGTATTTCGGCGGAGTGCTGCGCAGCGTGCACCGCTATGCCGCCGACGCCTTTATCGTTGTGACGCTCGCGCATCTTGCGCGCGAGTGGGCTGCGGGGCGTTTCCGGCGTTTTCGCGCCTTCACCTGGATTTCCGGAGTGCCGCTGGTATGGCTGCTGTACGCTTCGGGAATCGTGGGCTGCTGGCTGGTGTGGGACGCGCGCGCGCAATTCTCGGCAACCGCTACGGCCGAATGGCTCGACGCGCTGCCGATGTTCGGCGGCACCTTGGTGCGCAACTTCATTTTTGCCGATAGCGTGAACGATCGGCTGTTTTCCCTGTTCGTGTTCCTGCACGTTGGCCTGCCGCTCGCGCTGCTCGCCGGCATGTGGGTGCACGTGCAGCGCCTGAGCCAGCCGCGCACGCTGCCGCCGCGCGCGCTCGCGCTCGGCATGCTTGCGATGCTCCTCGCGCTCGCGTTCGCGCACCCGGTCCAGTCGGGCGCTCTGGCCAATCCTGCACGCGTGCCAGCGGCGCTGGACCTCGACTGGTTCGTGCTGTTCGCACACCCTCTCATGTACGCGACCTCGCCCGGTGCCCTCTGGATCCTCGTCGGCGCGGCGACAGCGGTGCTGCTCGGGCTGCCTTGGCTCGTCCGCGGGGCAGCACCCGTCGCGGCGCGCGTGAGCCTCGCGAACTGCAACGGCTGCGGGCGTTGCGTCGCCGACTGCCCCTACCAGGCGGTATTGCTCGCCCCCCGCAGCGATGGCCGACCCGGAAGGCTGGCGCAAGTGAACGCCGCGCGCTGCGCCGCCTGCGGCATTTGCGCCGGGGCGTGCCCCTCCTCGACGCCGTTTCGCAGCGCGCGGGACCTCGTCTCGGGCATCGACCTCCCCGATCTGACCGTGCACGATCTGAGGCGCCGCCTGGTCGCGGCGCTCGGAGGCTCGGGCATCCTGGTCTTTGCCTGCGAGCATGCGGCGAAAGGCGAAGCGCTCGCGCGCGCCGGGAACGAAGTGCTCGCGCTTCCCTGCATTGCCATGCTTCCGCCGTCCTTCATCGAGTATGCGCTGCGCCGTGGCGCGCGCGGGGTGTTCCTGCTCGCCTGCCGCGAGGGCGAGTGCATCTACCGGCTCGGCACCGAGCTCACCGCGGCGCGGCTCGCCGGCAGGCGCGAGCCACACCTTCGCCCGAGCGTGCCACGCGCGCGGGTGCGCGTGGGCGACTTCGGGCTTGGCGAGGAAGCGCGTGCGCTTGACGCGCTCGACGCGTTTGCCTCGATGCTCGCGAACGGAGGGAACCCCCATGGCTAGAATCGCCGGTCAGGCGCTAAGTGTCGACTTTGCACCCGTGGCGCGCTACGCGATTGAGGTGCCCGATGCGGCGCGCCGCGCTCTCGCCATGGGCTGGTTGCTGCTCGCGCTCGCGGCGCTCGCGGCTTCCGGGGTGTTCTCGGTGCTGCTGGTGCTCTCGCGCGCACCGGTCGTCAAGGACGTGTTTCCGCTGGTCGACTTCTTCCACGTCGCCCTGGTGGTGCACGTCGACCTCTCAGTGCTGGTGTGGTTCCTCGCCTTTGCCAGCGCGCTATGGAGCCTCAACAGCAATACACGTGCGTTGCCCCTCGGGCGGGCGGCGCTGGGGCTCGCGCTCGGGGGCACGGCGCTGATGGCGACCGCGCCGTTCGCCGGCAGCGGCCATCCGGTAATGAGCAACTACATCCCGGTTCTCGACGAGCCAGTCTTCCTCTCCGGCCTGGCCACGTTCGGCGCGGGAGTGGCGCTCGCTGTCGCGCGCGGCATGCTCGCGGTGCCGCGCGTCGGAGTGCGTCTGGACGCGCCCGGCGCGCTGCGCTTCGGGCTCAACACCTCGCTCGTGTCGGGGGGCGTGGCCGTGCTCGCCTTCGTCTGGTCGCTGTGGGCGGTGCCGCGCGGCATCGACGCCCGCGGCTACTACGAGCTCGCGTTTTGGGGCGGCGGGCACGTGCTGCAGTTCACTTACACGCTGCTGATGTTCGTCGCCTGGTTGGTGCTCGCCGAAGCCGGCGGCGCGCCGCTGCCGCTCACGCCGCGCACCGCGGCGCTGCTGTTCGGTATCGGGCTCGTCTCGGTGTTCCTCACTCCTGTAATTTACCTCGCCTACGACGTCGGCTCGGTCGAGCACCACCGCCTGCTTACCTGGCTGATGCGCTTCGGCGGAGGGCTGGCGATCGTACCGTTCGCGCTCGCCGTCGCGCTGGGACTGGCGCGCGCGCCGGCGCCGTCGCCCGGGCAGCGCGCGCTGCGCGCCGCGCTGCTCGCCTCGCTCATCCTTTTCGGCGCGGGGGGGCTGATCGGGCTCACCATCAGCGGCAGCAACGTCAAGATTCCCGCGCACTACCATGGCTCGATCGTTGGCGTGACGCTCGCCTTCATGGGGCTGACCTATCATCTGCTGCCGCGCTTGGGCTTTCGCGAGGTGCGCGCCAAGCTCGCGCGGCTGCAAATCTGGCTCTACGCGGGCGGACAGTTGCTGCACGTCACCGGGCTGGTGTGGTCGGGAGGCTACGGCGTGCAGCGCAAGGTCGCAGGCGCCGCCGAGACGCTGCGCGGCGCGGGCGAGATCGCCGCGATGGGCGTGATGGGGCTGGGCGGGCTCATCGCCGTGATCGGCGGCACCCTGTTCCTCGTGCTCGCGTTCGGCGCGCTCCTGCGGCGCGGGGCGGGCCGCGCGCACGCGCTCGGCTGACAGAGGCCGCGCATGGACATCGTCTATTTCACCGTCGTCGCCGCGGCGCTGTACTTCGGCGCCGACCGGCTGCTCGACTGGCTCGAGCGCAGGCGCGGCGCGCGCTTCGAGAATCGCCAGGTGGTGTTCTTCATCATCATTCTCCCTCTCGCGCTCGCGGCTTTCTGGCTCGTGCGCATGCTGTCCGGATCGCCGCTATAATCGGATTGTTCCTCGCCGGCGCGCGCGGCGAGGGCGGATTCCGATGCGGCTATCCCTGCGCTTCATACTCCCACTCGGAATCGCGCTGGCGGCAATCGCCTACGCGGTGGTTCCGCTCGTCGACCAGCTGACGCTCAAGTGGTTCGTGCAGGACCTGGAGCGGCGCAGCATGCTCATCAGCAATGCCACACAGGAGCCGTTCGCAAAACTGGTGCGCGAGCGCTCGCGCGCGGAGATCGCGCGCTACTTCGAGCGCATCATCCAGGACGAGCGTGTGTTCGCGCTCGGCATGTGCGAAGCCAACGGCCGACTGCTGTACGCGACTCCGGGCTTCCCGCGGCAGGTGCGCTGCGAGGACGCGTCGCTCGCGGCCGAGCACGACCGTGTATTGCAGTTAAAGGACGGACCGCTTTACATCTCGACGAACCCGATCGAGGCAGACGGCAAGGCGGTCGGCGAGCTCGTGATCGCGCAGGACATGAGCTTCGTGCAGCGGCGCAGCGAGGACACCAAGCGATACATTTTCTATCTGTTCGCGGCGATCGCCGCCGTGGTGGCGCTGATCACGGTCGTGATCGCCGAGATCAGCTGGCGCGGCTGGGTGGCGGGCCTCAAGGCGATCATCTCCGGCGAGGCGCTGCTCGGCTCGCGCGGGCCGGTGCGGGTGTCCGCACCCGAGTTGCGTCCGATCGCAAGGGATCTGCAGGCGCTGGTGCGCGATCTCGAGCATGAGCGCCTGGGCCGCGACGAGAGCCAGACGAGCTGGGGGCCGGACGCACTGCGGCGCATCCTGCGCGAAGACCTGAAGGGCGACGAGGTACTGATCGTGTCCAACCGCGAGCCCTATATCCACGAGCGGCGCGGCAACGTAATCGAGATCCGCCGCCCCGCGAGCGGGCTGGTGAGCGCGCTCGAACCGGTGATGCGCGCCTGTTCGGGGACCTGGATCGCGCACGGCACGGGCAGCGCGGATCGCGAGGCGGTCGACCGCTTCGACCGCGTGATGGTGCCGCCGGACAAGCCTGCCTACCGCATCCGTCGCGTGTGGCTCACGGCGGACGAGGAGCAGGGCTATTACTACGGTTTCGCGAACGAGGGCCTGTGGCCGCTTTGCCACATCGCGCACACTCGCCCCGTGTTCCGCGCCGCCGACTGGGAGCACTACAAGAAGGTCAACCGCCGCTTCGCCGACGTGGTGGCGGGCGAGACGCGCACGGACAACCCGATCGTCCTGGTGCAGGACTACCACTTCGCGCTGCTGCCGCGCATGGTGCGTGAGCGCCTGCCGCGCGCCACGATCATCACCTTCTGGCACATTCCCTGGCCCAACCCCGAGGCCTTCGGCATCCTGCCCTGGTGCGAAGAAGTGCTCGCGGGACTGCTCGGTTCGTCGATCCTCGGCTTCCATACCCAGTTCCACTGCAATAATTTCTTCGATACGGTCGACCGCTTCCTCGAAGCGCGCGTCGACCGCGAGACCTTCACCATCTCCTACGGCGGCGAGCAGACCGAGGTGCGGCGCTATCCGATCTCGATCGAGTGGCCGCCGGCGGCGATGGCGCACCAGCCGCCGGTCGAGGAATGCCGGCGGCGGGTGCGCGAGCGCCTCGGTATCGCGCCCGCTGTCCGCATCGGAGTCGGCGTCGACCGGCTCGATTATACGAAGGGCATCCTCGAGCGCTTCATGGCGGTCGAGCGCCTGCTGGAGCTCGAGCCCTCTTGGATCGGGCGCTTCTCGTTCGTGCAGGCGGCCGCGCCGTCGCGCTCGTCGATTGACGAGTACCGCAATTTCGAGGCACGCGTGCGCGAGCTCGCCGCGCGCATCAACGAGCGCTTCGGCCGGCCCGGCTACCAGCCGATCGTGCTGAACATCGAGCACCACAGCGCCGAGCGGGTATTCGAGCTGTACCGCGCGGCCGACCTGTGCTGCGTCTCGAGCCTGCACGACGGCATGAACCTCGTCGCCAAGGAGTTCGTCGCGGCACGCGACGACGAGCAGGGCGTGCTGATCCTGTCGCAGTTCACCGGCGCGTCGCGCGAGCTGCACGAGGCGCTGATCGTCAACCCCTACGACATCGAGCAGAGCGCCGCGGCGCTTCTGCTCGCGCTCAGTCTGTCGCCGGAAGAGCAGCGGACCCGTCTGCGCAGCATGCGCGGGCTGGTGCAGGAGTTCAACGTCTACCGCTGGGCCGGGCGCATGCTCCTCGATGCGGCTCGCATGCGCCACCGCCACCGCGTGCTCGAGCGGGTGCGTGGTGCGCACCAGGCGGGGGCCCGATGACGAAGCAGGCGCTGCCGCAGCCCGCGGCCGAATGGGCGTTCTTCCTCGATCTCGACGGCACGCTGCTCGAGCATGCCGAGCGCCCGGACGCGGTGCGCGTCGGCGCCGCGGTGCGCAAGCTGCTCGCGGGCCTGCAAGAAGGCGCCGGCGGGGCGCTCGCGCTGATCAGCGGGCGCTCGGTCGCGGACATCGACCAATTGTGCGCACCGCTCGTCCTGCCCGCGGCCGGGCAGCACGGCGTCGAGCGACGCGATGCGGCCGGGCGCATGCACCGGCACGAATTTCCCGAGCAGCCGCTGCGGCACGCCGCAGCGCGCCTCGCCGCCTACGCGGCGCAGCACCCTGGCCTCGTGTTGGAGGACAAGGGCTACAGCCTGGCGCTCCACTTCAGGCTCGCACCGTGGCGCGCCGACGAGGCGCGCGAGTTCGTCGGGGGCGCGGTCGCGGAGCTCGGTGACGGCTTCGAGCTGCAGGCCGGCAAGATGGTGTACGAGCTCAAGCCCGGCGGGCGCGACAAGGGCACGGCGATCGGGGACTTCATGGCGGAGCGGCCGTTTCGCGACCGCACGCCGGTATTCATCGGCGACGATCTCACCGACGAGTTCGGCTTCAGCGTGGTAAACCGGCTCGGCGGACAGTCGATCAAGGTCGGCGACGGCGCCTCCGTGGCGCGCTGGCGCATCGCCGACGCGGCGGCGGTGCGCCGCTGGCTCGCCGCGTGGGTCGGGCGCTTCGGGCGCCGCACCGCGTGACCGCGCAATCGCTCGATCTTGCGCTCGTCGGCAACGGCGCCGTCGCCGCGCTGCTCGACGAGCGTGCCGAGATGGTGTGGGCCTGCCTGCCGCGCATCGACGGCGACCCGGTGTTCTGCTCGCTGCTGCGCGAGCGCACCGGCGACGACGGGTTCGGCTTCTTCGCCGTCGAGCTGGCCGATTTCTCGCGCAGCGAGCAGGCGTATCTGCCCAATACGCCGATCGTCGCCACGCGCCTGTACGACCGCCACGGCGGCGCGGTCGAGATCGTCGACCTCGCGCCGCGCATGCGCCAGTTCGGCCGCCTGTTCTGCCCGATGACGCTGGTGCGCCAGCTGCGTCCGCTCGCCGGCAGCCCGCGCATCCGCGTCCTGCTGCGGCCCGCAGCGGACTACGGCGCACGACGGCCTGCCATGACCTACGGCAGCAACCACGTGCGCTACGTCGGCACCGAGTACGTGCTGCGCGTCACCACGGATTGCTCTATCACGGCGCTGGTCGACGAGGTGCCCTTCGTGCTGCAGCGGCCAATCGCCTTCGTGCTCGGTCCCGACGAGACCCTGCAGGGCTCGGTGGCCGACGTGGCGCGGCGCTTTCAGGAGGAGACCGTCGACTACTGGTTCGACTGGGTGCGTGACCTCTCGATCCCGTTCGAGTGGCAGGGGGCGGTCATTCGCGCGGCCCTGACCCTCAAGTTGTGCGGAGTGGACGATACCGGGGCGATCGTTGCGGCCGTGACGACTTCGGTGCCCGAGGCGCCGGCGAGCGGCCGCAACTGGGACTACCGCTACTGCTGGCTGCGCGACGCCTACTTCACGGTAAACGCATTGAACCGGCTGAACGCCACGCGCACCATGGAGCGCTACCTCGGCTACATCATCAATATCGCCGCGGGCGCAGAGGGCGCGCGCTTGCAGCCGGTGTACCGCGTCAACGGCACGGCGCAGCTGGACGAGCTCGTCGTTCCGGCGTTGCCTGGCTACCGGGGCCTGGGGCCGGCGCGCGTCGGCAATCAGGCCTACCGGCAGGTGCAAAACGATGCCTACGGCTCGGCGGTGCTCGCGGCTACCCACGCGTTCTTCGACAGCCGCTTGATCCGCCCGGGCAACGAGGCGCTGTTCGCGCAGCTGGAGAGGCTCGGCGCGCGCGCGATCGAGGTCTGGGCCGAGCCGGACGCGGGCCTGTGGGAGCTGCGCGGAACGCCGCGTGTGCACACCTTCTCCAGCGTGATGTGCTGGGCCGCCTGCGACCGTCTGGCGAAGATCGCCGCGCGCCTCGGACTCGCGGCGCGCGCCGTCTACTGGCGGGAGCACGCCGATCGCATTCACCACGGGATCTGCGAGCGGGCCTGGAATCCGAAGCGTAAGAGCTTCGTCGGCGCCTTCGGCGGCGAGGCGCTCGATGCGAGCCTGCTGCTGCTGGTCGAGCTGGGCTTCCTGCGCGCCGACGATCCGCGCTTCGCCGCCACGCTGACCGCGATCGAGCGCGAGCTGCGCCGCGGGGAATTCGTGTTCCGCTACAGCGAGCCCGACGACTTCGGCGCGCCGCAGAACGCCTTCATCGTTTGCTCGTTCTGGTTCGTCGACGCGCTCGCCGCGCTCGGCCGCCGCGAGGAGGCGCGCGCGCTGTTCGAAAGCCTGCTCGCCTGCCGCAACCGCCACGGCCTGCTTGCCGAGCACATCGACCCCGCGACGCGCGAGCAGTGGGGCAACTTCCCGCAGACCTACAGCATGGTCGGCTTGATCAATTCCGCCACGCGCCTGAGCGTTCCCTGGGACGAGGCTTTCTGAGGGCGTCTCAGGACAGGCCCTCGAACAGCTGCACCTGCACCGGCTCGCCGGCCTCGACCTTGCCGCGCTCGTGCTCGAGCACGATGAAGCAGTTGGCCTCCGACATCGAGCGCAGGACGCCTGAGCCCTGCTGCCCGGTCGTGCGCACGCGCCACTCGCCGCCCTCGCGAAACAGCACGCCGCGCTGGTACTCGGTCCGCCCGGGGACTTTCCGTATCGAATGCGATGAGATGGCTTTCATGAGTGGCACGGCGAAATCCCCAGTCCTTCCCGCAAGCTGCAGCAGCGCGTCGCGCACGAACTGGTAGAAGGTGACCATCACCGCCACGGGATTGCCGGGCAGGCCGAACAGGAACGCGTTGCCAATGCGCCCGAAGGCCATCGGCCGGCCGGGGCGCATCGCGATCCTCCAGAACAGCACCTCGCCGAGGCGCGCCATCATCTGGCGCGTGAAGTCGGCTTCGCCCACCGACACGCCGCCCGAGGTGACGATCGCATCGGCATTGCCGGCGGCGCTCGCGAACGCGGCCTCGAGCACGGCAGGGTCGTCGCGCACCACCCCCATGTCGCGGATCTCCACGCCGAGGCAGGACAGCATGCCGAAGAGGGTGTAGCGGTTCGAGTCGTACACCTGGCCTTCGGCGAGCGGTGCTCCGACCGAGGCGAGCTCGTCGCCGGTGGAGAAGAACGCGACGCGCAGACGGCGCCGCACGCGCACTTCCGCCATCCCGAGCGAGGCGATCAGGCCGAGCTCCGCGGGGCCGAGCGCGTGGCCGGTCCTAAGCGCCGGCACGCCGGCCTTGAGGTCCTCGCCCGCTGCGCGCGTGTTCTGCCCGCGCCTCTGCCCGGGCGGCACGACGATCGAATCGCCTTCGATGCGCACCACCTCCTGGACCACCACCGTGTCGGTACCGGCGGGCATCACCGCGCCGGTCATCACGCGCACGCACTCGCCGGCGCCGAGCTTGCCCTTGAAGGGCCGGCCGGCGAACGCGCTGCCGACCTCCTCGAGGCGCGTTTCGGCGCCCGCGGCGAGGTCGGTGGCGCGCACCGCGTAGCCGTCCATGGCGGAGTTGTCGTGCGCCGGCACGTCGATCGAGGGCACGACGTCCTCCGCGAGCACGCGACCGAGCGCCGCGCGCGTCGCCACGCGCTCGTCGTCCGCGATCGGCACGAGGCACGCGCGAATCGCTTCGCGCGCCTTGTCCACGTGCAGCGCGTTCGGATCGTAGCCGTCGAGGCAGCTGACGACCTCGGCGATGTTCTTCATGCGTTCTTCAGCTCGTCGAGCGTGTTGATGTTGCGGAAGGCGTCCGGCTGGTCGTCGAAGGATACCTCGACGGCCGCAAGCGTCGCGTACCAGGCGTCGATCTTGCGCCCGCCGCCGGCGAGGAAGCGCTCGAGGTGCGGCAGCACCGCGCGGCGCACGAGCGCGAACACGGGATGCGCCTGATCGCCCGTCTTGGCGACGGCCAGGTCGTTGTCACCGAGTTCTTCCTGCAATCGACGGACGAGGTCGAGTGGCAGGAAAGGCGAGTCGCAGGGCACGGTGACCGCGAGCGGATGGGCGGCGGCATGCAGCCCGGCGTGCAGGCCTGCGAGCGGTCCGGCGAAGCCGCCGAGCGAGTCCTCGATCACCCGGTAGCCGAAGCCCGCGTAGACGTCGAGGTTTTGATTGGCATTGACCACGATCTCGTCGACCTGCGGCGCAAGGCGCTCGAGCACCCAGGCGACCATCGGCTTGCCGCGCAGCGGCTGCAGGCCCTTGTCTACGCCTCCCATGCGGCTGCCGCGGCCGCCCGCGAGCACGATGCCGGTCACTCGCTCCATGCGCCGATTCTAAGGGAAGGGGGCGGCGAAACTCTCTTGCTCACCCGATTGCCTAGTGACAGACTCTGCGGCAAATGAAGAACGGCAGGTACCTCGTCCCCTTCCTGAACCTCGGCCACCTGCTCGATCACCTGTCGATGCTGGTGTTCCCGACCGCGGTGGTGGCGCTCTCGCGCGCCTGGCATCAGTCGTACTCGGAGCTGCTGCCGCTCTCGCTCGGCGGGTTCATCGCCTTCGGCGCCTTCGCGCTGCCCGCCGGTTGGCTCGCGGACCACTGGAGCCGCCACAGGATGTTGGCGGTGTTCTTCTTCGGCATCGGCGCTTCGCTCTTCCTCACGGGGCTGGCGCAGTCGCCGTGGCAGATCGCCGCAGGGCTGACGCTCACCGGCGTGTTCGCCGCGATCTACCATCCAGTCGGCATCGCGATGCTTGTGTCGGCACCATCGAAGATGGGCAAGGCGCTCGGCTGGAACGGGCTGTACGGCAACCTCGGGCTCGCCTCGGCTGCGCTGGTGGCCGGAGCGCTCATGGACGTCGCCGGCTGGCGTGCGGCGTTCTTCGTGCCGGGGCTCGCCTCGATCGCGGCCGGCGCGGCGTTCCTCGCGCTGGTGCCCGATCCCGGCCGGACGGCGAAGACCTCGCGCTCGATCGGGCTGCACGTCGACCGGCGCACCATGACGCGCATCTTTTCGATCCTGCTGATCGCCACGGCCTGCGGCGGCATCATCTTCAACTCGACCACCGTGTCGATGCCCAAGGTGTTCGACGAGCGGCTGCATGCGCTGACGCAGACCAATTTCGGCATCGGCGCGCTGGTGGCGCTGGTGTACACGATCGCCGCGTTCGCGCAGGTGCTGATGGGCACGCTGATCGACCGCACCGACCTGCGGCGGCTGATGATCGGCGTGGCGCTGGCGCAGATCCCGCTCCTGTATCTCGCGGCCAACCTGGATGGATGGGCAATGCTCGCCGCGGCGCTGTTCGTGATGCTGGCGGTGTTCGGCCAGATTCCGCTGAACGACGCGATCGTCGGACGCTACATCGCCGACGAGTACCGCGCGCGCGTGCTCGCGGTGCGCTACGTCGTTTCGCTCGGCGTCGCGGCGGTCGGCGTGCCGCTGGTGGCCGGGCTGCACGCCACCAGCGGAGGCTTTCGGTACGTGTTCTACGTGCTCGCGGCGCTCGCCGCCGGGATGCTGGCGACGTCGCTTTTCTTTCCCACGCGCCGCGAGCTCGACGCGCAGCGCGTCCTCACGGGATCGGCTTCAGCGCCAGCTCCTGCGCCGTCGCGTTGACGAAGGCCTAGCCGCCGCCGAACTGTCGCCAGGATGCCATCGAGCGCGACGTGCGCCTGCGGCCGCGACGGGTCTTCGGCCGCGAGCGCGCGCAGCGCGAGCAGCAGCGCCGAGGCGCGCGCGACCCAGCCCTGCGGCCAGGCGAGGCGCCGCGCTTCGCGCAGCAGATAGCCGATCACCGCCGCATTCACGTGCGTGTCCTCGACCGTGCGAAACGGCTTCGCGTACAGCGCCCAGCCGTCGCCCGGCAGCAGCGCCCCGTCGTCCAGTTGTACGGCGTCGAAGGCGAGGCGGGCGTGCGGCACTTCGGGCACGAAGCGCGTCGGGGGCATCGGCTCGACGCGCACACCCGGCGCGTCCGAGGGCACGCGCGCCACCCTGAGCGCAGGGCGCTCGCCTTCGACTTCGGCGTCGCGCGCGAGCACCAGGAACAACGCGCCCTGCGGCCCGAGCGTTGTCCAGCGCTTGGCGCCATGGAGCCTCCAGCCGTGCGCTGCGCGGCGCAGCGTGCTGCGGATTGCGCGCGGATGGTTCCCCGCTTCTTCGGCCACGCACAGCGCGGCGAGCGCCTCTTCGGGCAGAGCGGGAAACAGCGCCGCGAACTCGCTATAAGCCGGCCACCAGCGCGCCACGTCCGGACATTCCGCCGTCTCGGGCGAAGCGCGCAGCAGATGGCCTAGGACGTCGTCGCGCACCCGACTACGCCCCGTGCGAAGCGTTCAGGCGCCGAGTGCGCGCGCGCTGATCGTGTAGCGGAAGTCCTTGGGATCCAGCGGGTCGAGGCGGCCGCGCGCGGTCTCGCCCTGCGGGTACATGAGAAACGCGACTTCCGGGCCGTTCGAGCCGGGCAGCGCCACGTCGTGCGCGGTGTTGTAAGCCATCCAGTTCATTTCCCAATGGCCGAACAAGGTGCGCCGCGCAGCGGCGACCTTGGGGTCGTCGAGTGCCAGTCCGCCCGGTGGCTCCTCGAGCACCACCTTGCGCACGTCCGCCGGATCGACCGGTACCCAGCCGTAGCCGGTGACGAAGACGTCGGCGCGGCAATGCTGGGCCTTGGTGATGTCGGGGCCGCTGGCGCCCAGGCTCTTGTAGCCGAAGGCGCTCTTCGCCACGCGCACCCCGTAGACGTCGCGCGCGGCGAGCCCCACGGCGCGCGCCAGCCCGACATACAGGGCGTTCAGATCGGCGCACTTGCCGCCCAGGTCGCCCGTTTCCAGCATGGCCTCAATGTTGCCGGTGCCGCAGCCCTGCACCTTCGGGTCGCGGAAGGTGTTTTCGACGATCCACTCGTAGATGGCGCGCGCCTTGCCCAGCTCGGTCTTCTCGCCGCGCACGATCTCGAGCGCGGTCGTGCGCACGATGCCGTCGGTGGGGATGAGCTTGGTCGGCGCGGTATTGAAGCGGGCGTCCGCGGGTGTCAATTGCAGCGCCGGGTTCGGCCGCGCGAAGTCGACCGCGCGGTTGCGCGTCTCGATGCGGCTGATGACCTCGAGCTGCGGCGCTGCTTCCTCATGCCACTGCGCGACGACCATCTGCGCGCCGTATTTGCCGTCGGTCGCCTGCCGCGCCGAGGCGGCATTGCCCGACCACTCGTTGCCGAGCACGCGCTGGAAGTCGCCGTTCACGGAGGGCAGCGGGATCCAGGCGCGAGTCGTGCCCGCCGGCCGCAGAATCTCTACCCGCGTAGTGACTTCGAATCTGCGCCAGGCGTCCGGCTCGGGATCGAACGCCGCCGCGCGGGCGAGGCGCGGCAGGGCCCCGGCGGCGGACAGCGCCGCCCCGGCTTGCAGGAATGTGCGTCGTTTCATGCGAGCTCCGTAGGTCGTAAGGCGGTGCGCCGGAGGCGCTGGCCGCCGGTGAAGAGCAGATAGTGCCGACCGCTCGCGCGCCCGAGCATGGTGAGCCCGACCTTCTGCGCGATCTGGTGGCCCATGTGCGTGAGCCCCGAGCGCGACACGAGGAAGGGGATGCCCATCTGCGCGCACTTGATCACCATCTCGCTGGTGAGGCGCCCGGTGGTGTAGAAGATCTTGTCGCCGCCGTCGATCCTCTGCAGCCACATGAAGCCGGCGATCGCGTCGACCGCGTTGTGCCGGCCGACGTCCTCGACGAACATCAGGATCTCGGCCGAAGCGGGGCCGGCGGCGCGCGCGAGCGCGCAGCCATGAACTGCGCCCGCCTGCTTGTAGATGGTCTCGTGCTTGCGCACCTGCTCGACGAGGTCGAACACCTGCGCGTCGGCGAGCCGCGCGTCGGCGGGCAGGCGGATCGCGTCGATCTCCTCCATCAGGTTGCCGAACATCGTGCCCTGCCCGCAACCGGTCGTGACCGTCCTCTTTTGAAGTTTCTTCTTCAGCCCCTTTCCGGGTCTTTTTCTTGTTACTGCAACTGAATCCGTTTCCCAATCGACCTGCACCGCGTCGATCTCGTCGATCGAGCCGACCAGGCGCTGGTTGCGCAGGTAGCCGATGGCGAGCGCTTCCGGAGCGTGACCGAGCGTCATCAGGGTGACGATCTCGCGCTTGTCCAGGTACAGGGTCAAGGGGTGCTCGCCGGCGATGGCGGTGGGCACCATCTCGCCGCGCTCGTTGTAGGCCTCGACCTCGTAGGTCGCGGGCCGCGCCGCGTTCGTGAGCTTAACCACCTATGTAGGACATCTCGACCTTCGGCAGGCGCGCGGTCTCGGCGGTGCGGATCTCGGAATAGCGGTCGCCGCGTGCGCGCCACACCGCGGCGATCTCGTTGCGGATTTCGTCGTCGCCCGCCCCGCCGCGCACGAGCGACTTCAGGTCGTGCCCGCTCTGCGCGAACAGGCAGGTGTAGAGCGAGCCTTCGGTCGACAGGCGCAGCCGGTTGCAGTCGCGGCAGAAGGCCTGCGTCACCGAGGAGATGACGCCGATCTCGCCCGCGCCGTCGCGGTAGCGCCACCGCTCGGCGACTTCGCCTCGGTAGTCCGGCTCGACCGGCTCGAGCGGGAAGTGCGCGGCGATGCGCTCGAGCACCCCGGCCGAGGGCATCACCTCGTCCATGCGCCAGCCGTTGGTGCTGCCGACGTCCATGTACTCGATGAAGCGCACGACGTGGCCCGTGCCGCGGAAGCGTCGCGCGAGCGGCACGATCTCCTGGTCGTTGGTGCCGCGCTTGACCACCATATTGATCTTGATCGGTCCCAGGCCGGCGGCGGCGGCCGCGTCGATGCCTTCCAGCACCTTCGCGACCGGGAAGTCGGCGTCGTTCATCGCCTTGAATACCGCGTCGTCGAGCGCGTCGAGGCTCACCGTGAGGCGCTTCAGGCCCGCGGCGGCGAGCCGCGCGGCCTGCTTGGCGAGCAGCGAGCCGTTGGTGGTGAGTGTCAAATCGACGTCGAGTTCGGCGAGCATCGCGACCAGCCGGTCGAGGTCGCGGCGCACGAGCGGCTCGCCGCCGGTCAGGCGGATCTTCTTCACGCCGAGCCCGACGAACACGCGCGCCAGGCGCGCGATCTCCTCGAACGTGAGGATCGCGCTGTGCGGCAGGAACTTGTGCTCGGAGTCGAATACCTCGCGCGGCATGCAGTACACGCAGCGGAAGTTGCAGCGGTCGGTCACCGAGATGCGCAGATCGCGCAGCCCTCGCCCGAGCGTGTCGACGAGCGGCGCGCCGTCGTAGCGCGGTGCTGGAGACCGCGCAGGCGCTGCGCTGCGGATGGGAATAACCTTGTCCATCATGGTGCCTTGTCCCCCAAAATCATAGCAGAGGGTATATTGCGCGGAATGGAAAAGCCGAAGAGGACGCTCGCAGTGATCATGCAGCGGCGCGAGCTCGCGAACCGCTGGCAGAGCGAGGCCTGGGAACCGTGGGGCGTGCTCGCGGACGACTCGGCTGCGGGCGAGGCGAGGCTGCTCGTCGACAAGCACGGCGTGCAGCAGTGGCTGCACCCGGGCTTCGAGCTCGTCCTGCACCGCGACGAGCTGGACGGCTACTACATGAACGTGTCGAGCGAGCGTCCCAAGGTGTTCGTGCTGTGGCTCTTCGAACAGGGCGGCGCGCGGCCGCTGCAGCTGACCGCGAGCTATCACGAAGCGAGCCGCTGGATGGATGCGGGACCCTCGGTGGACAGCGTAGCGATGCCGCCTGAAATTTACGCCTGGGTCGGAAAGTACGTTGAGGACAACTACCGGCCGGAGCCCGAGAAGCGAATCAAGCCGCGCTCGTTCCTGTCACCGAAAGACCGCGCATTGCGATGAGCGACGACAAGGAGCCCTTCCTCGCGCGCTGGTCGCGCCTGAAGCAGGAGCGCCTCGACGGCGAGCAGTCCGACAAGCCGGCGGCGCCGGCTCCGGCCGGGGCGGACGCGCGCGGCGGCGCCGCGGCGCAGCTGCCGCCGCCGGAGGACCTCACGCCGCAGTCGGATTTTTCCGCATTCATGAGCTCGAAGGTCGCGGACGCGTTGCGCCGCGCGGCGCTGAAGAAGCTCTTCGCCCATCCGGATATCAACGTTGCCGATCCGTTCGAGCCGTTCTCGGGGGACTGGACGATCGGCAAGGCGATTCCCGAGGAGATGTTGGCGCGGCTGCAGCAGGCGCGCGCGGCGCTGCGGCAGGAGCCCGACGCGCAGGCCGAACCGCCTACGGGAGACGCACAGGCGGACGACCCGTCCGCACAAGAACAACAAGCGAGGAGCGACAGTGTCCCTGGAAGGCAAGACGCTTAAGGTTTGCAGCTGCAACGACACGGTCCCGCTCGACGCCAAGGCGCTCGCGGCCGCGCTGAAACTGGGCGAACCGCTGACCGTGCATCGAGCCTTGTGCCGCACCGATGCCGCAGCGTTCCAGGCGGCGCTGGGCGAGCCCGAAGTCATCGTGGCCTGCACCCAGGAGTCGCAGCTCTTCGGCGAGCTGGCCGAAGCCGGGGGTGCGCATCCGGGCTTGCGCTTCGTCAACGTGCGCGAGCTGGCTGGCTGGTCTCGCGAGGGCAAGCGCGCGCTGCCCAAGACCGCGGCGCTGCTGGCGGCGGCGGCGCTTCCCGAGCCCGAGCCGGTGCCCTCGGTCGATTACAAGTCGGGCGGCGAGCTCCTGATCATCGGGCCGTCCGGGGCCGCGCTGGACTGGGCGGAACGCCTCGCGCCGCAGCTCAGCGTGAGCGTGCTCGTCACGCGCAGCGACGTGGGCGAGCTGCCGCTCGAGCGCAAGTACCCTGTGTGGTCGGGGCGGCCGACGCGCGTCGCCGGCTGGCTCGGGGCCTTCGAGGTCGAATGGACGCAGGACAACCCGATCGATCTGGAGTTGTGCACGCGCTGCAATGCCTGCGTCGCGGCGTGCCCGGAAGACGCGATCGGCTTCACATACCAGGTCGATCTCGAGCGCTGCAAATCGCACCGCGCCTGTGTCAAGGCATGCGGCGCGATCGGCGCGATCGACTTTGCGCGCGCGGACTGCGCGCGCAAGGAACGCTTCGATCTCGTGCTCGACCTTTCGGCTGCGCCGTTGGTGCGCATGCCCGACCTGCCGCAAGGCTACGCCGCCCCCGGGGCCGATCCGCTCGAGCAGTCGCTCGCGGCGGCGCAGCTCGCGCAGCTGGTGGGCGAGTTCGAGAAGCCGAAGTTCTTCGTCTACAGGGAGCGCATTTGCGCCCACAGCCGCTCGGGCCGCCTCGGCTGCAACCGTTGCATCGACGTGTGCTCGACCGGCGCGATCCGCGGACACGGCGACACGGTGCACGTCGAGTCCCACCTGTGCGCGGGTTGCGGCGGCTGTTCGACCGTGTGCCCGTCGGGCGCGATGGGCTACGCCTATCCGCGCGTGCCCGACACGGGGAGGCGGCTGAAGACGCTGCTCGCCGCCTACCATGAGGCGGGCGGCAAGGACGCGTGCCTGCTATTCCACAACCTGGAGGACGGCCGCGCGCTGGTGCTCGGCGTGGGGCGCCATTCGGCACGCGGCGGCAAGGGGCTGCCGGCCCGCGTGATCCCGGTGGAGATCTTTCACATCGCCTCGGTCGGCATCGACCTCCTCCTCGGCGCGATCTGCTACGGCGCCAGCCAGGTGGCGATCGTCACCGCCGGCCGCGAGCCGCAGGCCTACGCTGCCGCGCTCGAGGAGCAGATGGGCCACGCCGAGACGATCCTGAACGCGCTCGGCTACGCCGGAAAGCACTTTGCGCTGCTGCGGGCCGATGACCCCGCGGACTTGGAACGCGCGCTCTGGTCGCTGGAGCCCGCGCGGACGGTGTCCACGGTCGCGAGCTTCAATCTCGCCGCCGAGAAGCGCGGCGCGCTCGATTTCGAGCTCGAACATCTGGCGCAGCACGCCGCCGCCCCTCAGGAGGCCATCGCGCTCGCGAAGGGCGCGCCGTTCGGAACGCTGACCGTGAACAAGACGGCCTGCACGCTATGCAAGGCCTGCATCGGCGCCTGCCCGGAAGGCGCGCTGCTCGACGCGCCCGAGACGCCCACGCTGCGTTTCATCGAGCGTAACTGCGTGCAGTGCGGGCTGTGCGCGGACACCTGCCCCGAGCACGCGATCTCGCTCGTGCCGCGGCTGCGGTTCGGTCCGCAGGCAAAGCAGGCGGTGACGCTAAACGAAGTCGAGCCGTTCAACTGTGTGCGCTGCGGCAAGCCCTTCGGCACCCGGCAAATGATCGACAACATGCTCGGCAAGCTCAGCGCGCACTCGATGTTCGCCGGCGGGGGTGCGCTCAGGCGGCTGCAGATGTGCGCCGACTGCCGTGTGGTCGACATGATGGACTCGAAGGCCGAAGGCTCGATCCTCGACTATCCGGGGCGCAAATGAGCGGGGGGGCGGCACCACTGAAGTTCGTGCCGACCCTGCCGGCGGAAGAGGCGGCGCGCGCGAACTTCTATGGCCTACTCGCACGGTTGTTCTATGGCCCGCCGGACGCCAGCCTGCTGGCGGCGATCTCCGCTGCCGAGGACATCGCGGCCGAGCAGGAGAGCGGTCGCGCGTTGGCGCGCGCGTGGCGCGACCTGGTGCTCGCCGCGGCGAAGGCCGACGCAGCGTCCGCCGCCAACGAGTACGAGACCCTGTTCGCCGGCACGGGCAGGGCGCAGGTGTCGCTGTATGCTGGCGCCTACCTTGCGAGGACCGCGGTCGACAATCCGCTTGTCGATATGAGGGCCTACCTGGCCGCGCGGGGCCTTTCACGAAATCGATCGGTCCATGAGCCCGAGGATCACGTCGCGGCGGTATGCGAGGTCATGCGCCATCTCATTGCGCAGGAGCAAGCGCCGCTCGAGGAACAAAGCTCTTTCTTCATGCGTTTCCTATGGCCAAGCTTGGGCCCGTTGTGCGATGCGATAGGACGTGCGGAGCAGGCGGACCTTTATAAGCGAATCGCGATGTTTGCACGATGCTTCCTCGAGCTCGAGCACGACGCGTTCAAAATGTGATTTGACGCATGAGCGAAGCGGACTACAATGCTTCGACAAGCGCGGCGAGATCGCGACAGTCGATCGCGCGGCGACAACAAGACGAGGAGGCGGCAATGAGCGAGAGCACGCGGCGCCCGTCACGGCGTCACTTCCTTCTTTCCGTCGGTGCCGGCGGCGCGGCGACTGCGGTTGCGATCGCGGTGAAGAGTTCGCCGACCGCCCCGCAGGTCACGACCGGTTCCGGCAAGCGCGCGACCCGCGGCTACCAGGCCTCGGAGCACGTCAATAACTACTACCGCACCACCAAGGTTTGAGGAGGGTGCCATGCTGCTGACGAGAAAATCCGCTGCCACCGCGGTGGCCCAACCGCGCCTGGCGCGCAGCGTGTCCGGGGTCCTAGCCAAAACTATCGACCGCCGCACGTTCCTCAGGCGGTCCGGGTTGACAGTCGGCGCCGGGGCGCTCGCGACCCAGCTGCCGTTCAACATGATCGGACGCTCGGAGGCCGCAGATGCGCCCGCTGCAAGCGGCAAGGTCGAGGTGCGTCGCACGGTGTGCACGCACTGCTCGGTCGGCTGCGCCATCGACGCGGTGGTGGAAAACGGCGTATGGACCCGGCAGGAGCCGGTGTTCGATTCGCCGCTCAGCCTGGGCGGGCACTGCGCCAAAGGCGCTTCGGCGCGCGAGCACGGCGTCACGCACGACTCGCATCGCCTCAAGTATCCGATGAAGCTCGAGGACGGCAAGTGGAAGAGGATCTCCTGGGACCAGGCCTACGAGGAGATTTCCAAAAAGCTTCTCGACATCCGCAAGGAGAGCGGCCCTGACGCGCTGTTCCTGGTCGGCTCGTCCAAGCACGGCAATGAACAGAGCGAACTGCTTTGCAAATGGATACGCCTGTGGGGCACGAACAACGCCGACCACCAGGCCCGCATCTGCCACTCGACGACGGTGGCGGGTTTGGGCCAGACCTGGGGCTACGGCGCGATGACCAACTCCTACAACGACGAGCAGAACTCGAAGTGCCTGTTATTCCTGGGTTCGAACGCCGCCGAAGCGCACCCCGTATCCATGGTGCATACGCTGCACGCGAAGGAGAACGGGGCAAAGGTCATCGTCGCCGACCCGCGCTATACGCGCACGGCCGCCAAGGCGGACATTTACGTGCGCCACCGCTCGGGCTCGGACGTCGCGCTGCTGTTCGGCATCCTGTACCACGTATTCAAGAACGGCTGGGAGGACAAGCAGTACATCGCCGCCCGCGTCTACGGCATGGACCAGGTGCAGAAGGATGTGATGGCGAAGTGGACGCCGGACAAGGTGGCCGACGTGACCGGGGTTCCGGAGGCGGAGGTATTCAACATCGCCAAGACGCTCGCCGAGAATCGTCCCGGATTCATCATCTGGGCGATGGGCCAGACGCAGCACAACAATGCGAACGGCATCGTGCGCGCGAGCAACATCCTTCAGCTCGCGCTCGGCAACGTCGGCGGCTCGGGCGGCGGCTGCAACGTCTACCGAGGGCATGACAACGTGCAGGGCGCGACCGACATCGGGCCGAACCCGGACACGCTGCCCGGATACTATCCGGTGTTCATACCCGGCTCCTGGGCGCACTGGTCGCGCGTGTGGAACATCGACCTGAAGTGGCTCGAGGGGCGCTACGCGCCCGGGATGATGGGCAAGCCCGGCATGACCGTATCGCGCTGGATCGACGGCGTGCTCGAGAAGAACGACGCCATCGATCAGGGTCCGAACCTGCGGGCGATCATCTATTGGGGCCACGCACCGAACTCGCAGACGCGCGGCCGCGAGATGCTCGAGGCCATGAAGAAGCTGGACCTCATGGTGGTCATCGATCCCTATCCCTCCGCGAGCGCCTCGATGTTCGCGATGGTGAGGAAGGAAGGTGCCTACCTGCTTCCGGCGGCGACCCAGTACGAGACCTACGGCAGCGTAACCGCCTCGAACCGCTCACTGCAGTGGCGCGAGCAGGTGATCGAGCCGCTGTTCGAGTCGCGCACCGATCAGATGATCATGTACCAGCTGGCGCAGAAGCTCGGCTTCGCCGACCAGTTCCTCGGCAAGGCGAACGGCAAGCAGGTCGTCGGCCTGGTCAAGGGCAAGGGCGGCATGGAGGAGCCCAACCTGGAAGACGTGCTGCGCAACGAGGTCAATCGCGGCTGCTGGACCATCGGCTACACGGGCCAGTCGCCCGAACGGTTGCAGGCGCACATGAGAAACATGCACGTCTTCGACGTCAAGTCGCTGCGCGCGCGGGGGGGCAAGGACGCCAAGACGGGCTATGACCTGACCGGCGACTACTATGGGCTGCCGTGGCCGTGCTACGGCACCGCGGCGATCAAGCATCCGGGTACGCCGAACCTGTACGACATCCACAAGCACGTCATGGACGGCGGCCACACCTTCAGAGCGCTGTTCGGGATGGAGAAGGACGGTGTCAATCTGCTCGCCGAGGATGGTGTCTGCTCCAAAGGAAGCGACATCACCACGGGCTATCCGCAGTTCAATGCGGTGTTCCTCCAGAAACTGGGATGGTGGGACGAGCTGACCGACGATGAGAAGAAGGAGGCCGAGGGCAAGCTCTGGACAAACGACCTCTCGGGCGGAATTCAGCGCGTCGTCATGAAACACGGCTGCGTACCGTTCGGCAACGCGAAGGCGCGCGCGGTCGTATGGAATTTCCCCGACGGCATCCCCCAGCACCGCGAGCCGATCTTCAGTCCGCGCGCGGACCTGGTGGACAAATACCCGGCGAACGACGACGTCAAGGTGCTGTGGCGGCTGCCGACGCTGTTCAAGTCGCTGCAGGAGAAGAACAAGGATGCAGGCAAGCAATTCCCGCTGATCCTCACCAGCGGCCGCAAGGTCGAGTACGAGGGCGGGGGCGAGGAGACGCGCTCGAATCGGTGGCTGGCGGAGCTCGTCCAGGAGAACTACGTCGAGATCAGCCCGAAAGCCGCGGCCGATCGCGGCATTCGCGACAACGAGTTCGTGTGGGTGAGTACGCCGGAGGGCGCGAAGCTGAAAGTCAAGGCGCTGGTCACGGACCGCGTGGGACCGGATACCTGCTTCGTGATGTTCCACTTCTCGGGCTGGTGGCAGGGTCAGGACATGCTGCCGTACTACCCGGAAGGCGCGCACCCGTACGTTCGCGGGGAGGCGGTCAACACGGCGACCACGTACGGCTATGACCGCGTCACGATGATGCAGGAGACCAAGACGACGCTTTGCCAGGTCGCGAAGGCATAAGGAGAAGCCATGGCCAGAATGAAATTTCTGTGCGACGCCGAGCGCTGTATCGCCTGCAACGGCTGTACCACCGCCTGCAAGAACGAAAACGAAGTGCCGTGGGGCGTGAACCGGCGCCGCGTGGTGACGGTCAACGACGGCGTGCCGGGCGCGGAGAAATCGATCTCGGTCGCCTGCATGCACTGCTCGGATGCGCCGTGCATGGCCGTCTGCCCCGTGGATTGCTTCTACCACACGGAGAATGGTGTGGTGTTGCACGACAAGGACCTGTGCATCGGCTGCGGTTACTGCTTTTACGCCTGCCCGTTCGGGGCGCCGCAGTTTCCGCAAGCGGGGGCGTTTGGCCTGCGCGGCAAGATGGACAAGTGCACTTTCTGTGCGGGCGGCCCGGAGCCTGATCGGTCGGAGGGGGAATTCGAGAAGTACGGCCGCAACCGTCTGGCCGAGGGCAAACTGCCGTTGTGCGCCGAGATGTGCTCGACCAAGGCGCTGCTCGCGGGCGACGGCGACGTGATCGCCGACATCTACCGTCAGCGCGTCACAGTGCGCGGCAAGGGCTCGGAGGTCTGGGGCTGGAGCACGGCTTACGGGCCGCCGCCCGCGAAGCCGGCAGCCGGGAGCAAAACATGAGCGCGCGCCTGGTGGTGGTTGTCTTCTCGGCGCTCGCCCTGATCGGTCTCGCCGGCTGCGGCCAGCGGCCGCAGACCGAGGCCTACAAGCAAGGCAAGTACCAGGGCAAGCCCGACACGCTTCCGTGGGACGACGCTCCGCTTGCCTACGGCAGCGCCAAGTGGACCCAGGGCGACAAGCGCGGCTGGGAAGACGAGATCAAGACGCGCACCCTGAACCAGAACGAGTACGTGCGCATCGGGCAATAGGCGGCGGCTCGCTGCGAGGAGGACGAGATGATCAGGCTAGGCAAGCTGTTCGGCGTGCTGCTGGCGATCGCGGCCTGCGCGCTGCCGAGCGCGGTGCTCGCGCAGCAGGCCGGCGACTCGGCCAAGGCGCAGGCCGAGCGCCGCATCACGCAACCGGGCAACAACGCTCCGGTGTGGCGCGACGTGAAGTCGGGCGAGGCGAACTACACCGGCATCCCCGGGCGTGAGACCGGCGTGCTGATCCAGGAGCAGCTCAAGTTTCCGGGGCAGAGCGCCTTCGCCACTGCGGGCGAGGCGTGGCGCAATTTCCGCAACGGCCCGCTCATATTCTACGGCGGCTGGGTATTGATCATCGCCGCGCTCGGCGTGCTCGCGTTCTACCTGGTCAAGGGGGCGCTCAAGCTGAAGGAAAAGCCGACGGGGCGCCTGATCGAGCGCTTCAACTCGCTGGAGCGCATCGCCCACTGGTGCGTGGCGATCAGCTTCGTCGTCCTCGCGCTCTCAGGGCTCACCATTCTGTTCGGCAAGTTCGTGCTCTTGCCGGTGATCGGCTACACGCTATTCGCCTGGCTCACCGCGCTCGCCAAGAACCTGCACAACTTCGTCGGCCCGTTCTTCGTCCTCAGCCTGCTGCTGATGTTCGTCGTGTACGTCAAGGACAATTTCTGGAGCGCGGGCGACGGCCGCTGGATCGCCAAGGCCGGCGGATTGCTCACCGGCGAGCATGTGCCCTCGGGACGCTTCAACTTCGGCGAGAAGGGCTGGTTCTGGATCGGCGTGGTGCTGCTCGGCATCGTGATGAGCGTCACCGGGCTGATTCTGCTCTTCCCGAATTTCGACCAGCTGCGCACCACGATGCAGCAGGCGAACGTGTTCCACATCATCGGCGCGGTGGCATTCATCACGCTCTCCTTCGGCCACATCTACCTTGGCACCATCGGCGTGGAGGGGGCCTATCAAGGCATGCGCACCGGCTACGTCGACGAGAACTGGGCCAAGGAACATCACGAGCTGTGGTACCGCGACGTCAAGTCCGGGAAGGTTGCCGCGAAATCCGGCGGCTCATCGGCGGGCGCGCCGCAGACTCAGCACTGAGGAAGGGAACTGCCATGAAGCGCATGGTTATCGTGACCTCGATCGCCGCCGGCCTGATGCTCGGCGCCTTTGCCGCGCAGGCGAAGCTGCCGTCCGCGCCGCCCAAGAGCGATGCGGAAAAGGCGACCGAGGCGGAGAAGGCGAAGGCCGCAGCGGCGAAGGACGCGCAAGAGCTCGCCCAGGCAATGGACCGCGCGGTCGCGAACTATCGCAAGAACAAGGGCATCGAGGAGCCGAAGCCGGTCGCGCACCCGGCGAAAGCCGGCAAGAAGAAGTAGCTTCGCCTGCAGGCTACAGGCCCTCGGCCAGGATCAGCCGGGACTTCGACGCCTTCTTGCGGATCGCGAGCACGGGGGCGTACTCGCGCGAGTCGTAGAACTTGCGCGCCTGCTCCATCGTCGGGAATTCGACGATCACGAAGCGCGGCGGAGCCCAGCCGCCTTCCTTGCTCTCCACCTTGCCGCCGCGCACGAGATACTTTCCGCCGTACTTGGCGATGATCGGCGGAACCTGCCGGCGGTAGTCCTCGTAGGCGGCGGGGTCGGTGACCTCGACTTCGGCGATCAGGTAAGCGGGCATTCGCATCCTCCTTTGCGTACGGAATTCTAAGCGAGCCCGGCGAGCCGCAGCACGGCGCCGGCCACCGCCATGGCTGCGACCAGCGGGATCAGGTCGATCCTGAAGCGCACGAGCAGGACGAGCGCGAGCGCCGCGGCGGCGAGTGAAATCCAGTCGACCTTACCGGCCGTGCCGTGCGGCCAGAACACGTGCTGCGCGAAGAACGCAGCGAGGCTCACGATGACGCCGACCACGGCGGCGGTGATCCCCGTGAGCGGCGCGGTGAACTTCAGATCGCCGTGCGTCGACTCGACCAGCGGCCCGCCGATCAGGATGAACAGGAACGAGGGCAGAAAGGTAAAGAACGTGGCCACCGCCGCCGCCGCGGCGCCCGCGAGGAACGGCTGTCCCGGGCCGAACAGCTCCTGGCTCCAGCCGCCTACGAAGCCGACGAAGGCGACCACCATGATGAGCGGCCCGGGCGTCGTTTCGCCGAGCGCCAGTCCGTCGATCATCTGCGGCGCGCTCAGCCAGTGGAAATGCTCGACCGCCGCCTGGTAAACGTAGGGCAGCACCGCGTAGGCGCCGCCGAAGGTGAGCAGCGCCGCCTTGGAAAAGAACAGCGCCATGCGCGTGAGCGTCCCCTCCCAGCCCATGGCGGTGGCGAGCGCGAGCACGGCGACGAGCCACAGCCCGATGCCGGCAGCGAGGTAGGCCGCGAGGCGCCGTGCGCTGTAGCGCGCGTGCGCCGGCGGCGGCGTGTCGTCGTCGATCAGCGCCGGCCCGTATCCGTTCGCGGCCTTGCCATGCGTCGGACCCGGAGCGAACGCGCGCGGAAAGACGCGCGCGCCGAGCGCGCCGAGCGCCGCGGCGGCGAGCACGATCGCCGGAAACGGCAGGTGCAGCAGGAAGATGGCGACGAACGCCGCGACGCTGATCGCCCACAGTGCGGGGTGGCGTAGCGCGCGCGAGCCGATGCGCCATGCTGCGGCGAGCACGATCGCTACCACCGCCGGCTTGACGCCGTAGAGCAGCCCGGCGACCAGGGCGACGTGGCCGAATGCCATGTACAGGTACGACAGCGCGATCAGGATGAACAGCGACGGCAGCACGAACAGGCCGCCCGCGACGATCCCGCCCCAGGTGCGATGCATCAGCCAGCCGATGTAGGTGGCGAGCTGCGTCGCCTCCGGGCCGGGCAGCAGCATGCAGTAGTTGAGCGCATGCAGGAAGCGCCGCTCCGAAATCCAGCGGCGTCGCTCGACCAGCTCCTGGTGCATGATCGCGATCTGGCCCGCCGGCCCGCCGAAGCTGATGAAGCCCAGCTTGAACCAGAACGCGAGCGCCGCGCGGAAGCTCACCGGTACGCGGCCGGATTCCACGTGTGAACCTCGTCCTTGCCGTCCTTGCACCACGCGTACAGCGCGTCGTACAGCAGCATGCCATGCTCGAGCATCTCGTGGTCGTCGCGATACAGCCGCGAGAGGCCGATCGAGACCGCGGCGAGCCCGGCCGCCTGCGGCGCGAGCTCGAGTCGCGCGGTGTCCGCGCCGCGCACGACGAGCGCGAGCTGCGCGAGCGCGGGATCGCGCAGGCGGTAGGCCGCGAGGAAGGCGTCGAAGCTGCAGCGCTCGCCGTCGTGCGAGAACTTCACGTCGGGAATGTCGTAGGGGATCGCATCGCGCGCCGCCGCGACGCTGCGCACGTCGGCGGCCGGCACGTAGAGGAATTCCGCCTGCGGATCCACGAAGCGCCTGATCAGCCACGGGCAGGCGATGCGATCGATCTTGGGCCGCTCGCGCGTGACCCAGCGCGTCGTACCGCCCGCCGGCTTGCGCTCGAGCTCGCCGCCCGCATCGCGCCAGCGCTCGATGCCGCCCTCGAGATACCGGGCCTCGATGCCGGCTGCGCGCAAGGCGCCGGCGACGCCCGGGCTCGTCTCGCGAGCCTGCGCGCAGTAAACGACCACGCCGGAGGCGCGCGGCAAGGTCGAGCCCCAATCGGCGACGCGCAGCGGATCGCGGCGCAACGCGCCGCGGATCGTGTCGCGCGCGCCGACGAAGGACGGCAGGGACCGCACATCGATGACGAGCGCGGGATCGTCGGATTGCAGGGATTGCCGCAAAGCGGCGGCGGTGATGAAGGCGTCCATAGCTCCTCTCCTTCGGAGTCGATGCAGAGCTTGGACGGACCGCCGTCTTGGAAGCGCCGGGAGCCTGCGTCCCGACGTTGTACGGGAAAAATCATAGATCACACGGCCAGGATCGGCAAGCGGCGCCGCGGCGCCGATCACGCCCAGCCGACGCTGTGCCGGTCGATGGCCACCGACTTGATGAGCGCGTAGACCGGCAGGCCGGGCGCGAGCCGCAGGGCTGCTGCCGACTTGCGCGTGACGCGCGCGATGAGTGCGGTGCCCGCGACATCGAGCTGCACGTCCACGCTCGCCCCGCTCGGCTCGCCGAGCGCGGCGACCTTGCCGGCGAGCACGTTCAGCATGCTGATCGACTCGGGCGGCGCGAGCGCGAGCGAGACGTCGCGCGCGCGGATGCGCACGCGCAGGCGCTCGCCGACCAGCGCGTCGACGTCCGGCGCGTACAGCGTGCCGCCGGCGAACTCGAGCCGCGCAAGCCCCATCTCCAGGTCGTGCTCGGCGACGCGCGCCTCGATTACCGCGCCGCCCTCGAAGCGGCCGAGGAAAGGCCGCAGCTCCATGCGCGACATGGTCTCGCCCACGGCGCCGGACTCGAGCACGCGTCCCTCGGACATCACCACCAGCGTGTCGGCGAGGCGCACTACCTCGTCGAGCGCGTGGCTGACGTAGACGATCGGCACGCCGAGCTCGTCCCGCAGCCGCTCGACGTAGTACAGGATCTCGCTCTTGCGCGGCGCATCGAGCGCCGCGAGCGGCTCGTCCATGAGCAGCAGGCGCGGCTCGGCGAGCAGCGCGCGGCCGATCGCGACGCGCTGCTTTTCGCCGCCCGAAAGGTCCTGCGGGCGGCGCTCGAGCAGCGCGCCGAGGCCGAGCAGCGACACCAAGCGCTCGAGCTCGCCCTCGCCCGAGCGTCCGGCGAAGCGCCGGCCGTAGAGCAGGTTCTGGCGCACGCTCAGGTGCGGCAGCAGCCGCCCCTCCTGGAACACGTAGCCGACGCGGCGCCGGTGCGCCGGCAGGTCGACGCGCGCCTGCGCGTCGTAGAGCGGCTCGCCGTCGAGCGCGATGCGCCCGCGCGATGGCCGCAGCAGGCCGGCGATTGCGTTCAGCACGCTCGTCTTGCCCGAGCCCGAGCGGCCGAAGAGCGCCGTGACGCCGCCCTCGGCGGCGAATTGCGCGTCGAGCGCGAAGTCGCCGAGCTGCGCTCCGATCGAGACTTCGAGCTTCATGCGCCCTGCGCGCGGCGCCGCGCGCGGCGCAGCAGGAGCTCCGACACGATCAGTGCCGCAAGCGAAAGAAGGATGGCGAGCACGCACAGGCGCATCGCGGGAGCATCGCCGCCCGGTACCTGCGTCAGGCTGTAGATGGCGAGCGGCAGGGTCTGCGTCTCGCCCGGGATGTTCGACACGAAAGTGATCGTGGCGCCGAACTCGCCCAGGCTGCGCGCGAAGGCGAGCAGCATGCCGTTCAGCACGCCGGGCATGACGAGCGGCAGCGTGACGCTGGCGAACACCGCGAGCGGAGGCGCGCCGAGCGTCGCCGCGGCGGCCTCGAGGCGCCGGTCGACCGACTCGACCGCCTGGCGCATGGCGCGCACGGCGAGCGGCAGGCCCATGAGCGCCGAAGCGAGCGCCGCGCCGGTCCAGCGGAACGCGAACACGACGCCGAGGTGATCGGCGAGGAAGGCGCCGAGCGGCGCGTTGCGGCCCAGGGCGACGAGCAGCAGATAACCGATCACTACCGGCGGCAGCACGAGCGGAAGGTGCACCAGCCCGTCCAGCAGCATCTTGCCGGGGAACTCGAAGCGCGCCAGCAGGAAGGCCAGGCCGAGCGCGAGCGGCAGGCTCGCGAGCGCGCTCGCGAGGGCGACCTTGAAGCTCAGGCCGAGGATCTCGAGTTCCGCCGGGGTGAGTGGCACGCCGTCAGTTTAACGGGGTGAAGCCGTGCGCCGCGAATGCGCGGCGCGCGCGCTCGCGGTGCAGGTACGCGAGCAGGTCGGCCGCCGCCGCGGGCGCGCCCTCGAGCAGCGCTGCCGGATAGACGATCGGCGGGTGCAGCGAATCGCCGAGCGTGCCGACTACCCGCACGCGCGGCTCCTCGCGCGCGTCGGTCGCGTACACGATGCCGAGCGGCGCCTCTGCGCGCGCCACGAGCAGGAGCGCCACGCGCACGTTCTCGGTCGCGGCGACGCGGCCGCGCACCGAGTCCCAGACGCCGAGCGATTCGAGCGCTGCCTTCGCGTACTTGCCCGCGGGCACGCTCTCCGGGTCGGCCAGCGCAAGCCTGCCGTCTTTTCCGAGCCAGCGCGCGAGCGGCATGCCTGGGGCGATCTGCGCCTCGAGACGGCTGGACGCAGGCGCGATCAGAACCAGCCGGTTGCCGAGCAGGTCGCTGCGGCTGCCCGGCACCACGCGTCCGCGTCGCTCGAGGTAGTCCATCCAATCGCGGTCGGCCGAGATGAAGATCGAGGCCGGTGCGCCGCGCTCGATCTGCCGCGCGAGGACTGAGCTGGCGGCATAGGACACGACCGGCTTCGGGCCGTGGTAGGCGGCGACCGCCTCGTCCAGCGCATTCCTCAGGCTCGCGGCGGCGAAGATCACGACGGGGTCCTGCGCGCGCGCGGACAGGGCGCAGCACAGCAGCGCGAGCAGGGCCGCGACGACGCGCATCAGGCGCCCTCCGCGAGCGCCTCGACGCCGCAATGTTCCCCCGCGCCGCGCACGTCGTAACCGACGAATCCTTGCGCCAGGCGCCGGAATGCGCGCCCGGCCAGGGCGGCGCAGAACCGCTCGACCGGCGGATCGCTGGCAGCGCGCGTGCGCACTGCGAACCAGTAGCGCTCGCGGCGCAGCGGGATGAAATCGATCCCGAACCGGGCCGCCGCGGCGTGCACGCCGAAGCCCGCATCGGCGCGCCCCGCCGCGACGCTCACCGCGACCGCGAGGTGCGTGAACTCCTCGTCGCCGTAGCCGCGGATCCTGGCCGGGTCGAGCCCCTGTTCGGCGAGCAGTTGGTCGAAGAGCAAGCGCGTCCCCGAGCCGCGCTGGCGGTTGATGAAGCGAACCCCCTTGCGCGCCAGGTCGGCCAGCCCGCGCAGACGCTTCGGATTGCCCGCCGGCAGGATCAACCCCTGCTCGCGGCCGGCGAAGCGGATCAGGCGGTCGCGCCGCGCGCTCAATAGCTTGGCAAGTGGGCCGGGCGCCGGAGCGCCGCCCTCGCGAAGGGGAAGGTGAAAACCGGCGAGGTCGGCGCGGTTGGCCGCGTAATCTGCGAGGCTCTCCTGGCTGCCCTTGAAGCTCAATTCGAGTGCGACCTGGGCCCGCGTGGCAGGCTGCTCGATGAACGCCGCGAGCAGCGGATCATGGCTCGCCGCCACACGCAGCGCGCGGCCCTCGGCGCCGCGCTCCGCCGCGGCGAGCGCGACGGCGAGCTTCGGCTCGAGCGCGAGCAGCTGGCTGCGCGCCGCGTCGTCGGCCGCGAGTAGCCGCTCGGCGAGCGGCGTAAGACGCGCACCGCGTCCTTGTTCGAGCGTCACCAGGCTGCCGCCGACGGCTGCCGTTTGAGCCAGCAGCAGATCCCACGCAGAACGGTAGGAAATGCCGAGATGCGCGGCGGCTGCGCGCAGCGTCGCGCGGCGAGCGATTTCGCGCAGCAGCGGCAGCAGGCGGGGATCGAGCGTCGCGCCGCCCTGTCCGGCGCGCCGCCAGCCGATCTCGGGTACCAGCCGCGCCGTCACAGCTGCATCCTGCCTGGCTCCGCTCAGATATGCAAAGCTGCGCCTATTTGATGCCGGCCGCCCGGCCGCTAAGATCGCTGCCTCGCACGCTCGGGCAATTATGCACCAAAAAGCATATTAAGCGTCACCGGACCCAAGGAGGAAGGCATGGCATACCGTACCCTGCGCAGGATCGTATTCGCCGCGCTCGCGCTGTTCGCAGCCGGCAGCGCGCTGGCGATGAAGGACATCAAGATGGCGACCACCACCAGCACCGACAATTCCGGCCTGCTGCAGTACCTGCTGCCGAAGTTCGAGGTCGACTGCGGCTGCAAGATCCACTACACCGCGGTCGGCACCGGCGCGGCGCTCAAGCTCGGCCAGAACGGCGACGTCGACGTGGTGCTGGTGCACGCGCGCCCGGCCGAGGACGCCTTCGTCTCCGCCGGCTACGGCGTCAACCGGCGCGACGTGATGTACAACGACTTCGTGATCGTGGGGCCGGCCTCCGACCCGGCAGGCGTGAAGGGCATGCACGACCCGCTCGCCGCGCTGAAGAAGATCCACGCGTCGGGCGCGCTGTTCGTGTCGCGCGGCGACGACTCGGGGACAAACAAGAAGGAACTCGCCTACTGGAAGGAGCTCGGCGTCGATCCCAAAGGCCCGCACTATCTCGCAGTCGGCCAGGGGATGGGGGCGACGCTCACTCTGACGGGCGAGAAGCAGGGCTACACGCTTTCGGACCGCGCCACCTACGCGACCTTCGCGGCGAAGACCGGCCTGCGCATCATGGTGGAGGGTGATAAGAAGCTGCTCAACCCCTACGGCGTGATCGCGGTCAACCCGAAGCGCTATCCGGACATCAACTACCAGGGCGCGATGACCTTCATCGAATGGCTCACCTCGCCCAAGGGCCAGAAGGAGATCGGCGACTACCGCTTCAAGGGCGCGCAGCTGTTCCACCCCGACTACAAGAAGTCCTGATTGGACCTGCTCGAGCCGACGCGCCGCGCCTTCGCGCTGCTCCTCGCGGGCGACCCGCGCCTGCTCGAGGCGATCTGGCTGTCGCTGTGGGTGTCGGTCGCGGCGATCGCGCTGGTCGCGCTGCCGTCGGTTTCGCTCGGCTTCCTGCTAGCCAAGAAGCGCTTTCCCGGCCGGCGCGCGGCGGTGGTGCTGGTGCAGGCGCTGCTGTCCTTCCCGACGGTGGTGATCGGCCTGATCCTGTACCTGCTCCTGTCGCGCCGCGGGCCGTTCGGATCCTTCGGGCTGCTGTTCACGCCCACGGCGATCATGATCGGCTACATGGTGATCGCGTTCCCGATTCTGGTGGTCTTCACCATCTCCGCGGTGCAGGGCGCCGACCCGCGCGTCTACGAGACCGCGCGCGCGCTCGGCGCCGGACGGCTACGCGCTTCCCTCACCACGCTGTGGGAGGTGCGCTTCGGCATCCTCGCGGCGGTCGTGAACGGCTTCGGGCGCGCGATCTCCGAGGTCGGCATGGCGATCATGGTGGGCGGCAACATCGAGGGGCTGACGCGCAACATACCGACCGCGATCGCGCTCGAGACGACCAAGGGCGAGTTCGCCCAGGGCATCGCGCTCGGCCTCGTGCTGATGGTGGTGGCGCTCGGTGTAAACGTGCTGCTCGCGGTCCTGCAGGGAGCGGGAGGCCTCAGGTGAGCGCGCCGCTGCTCGAGCTGTGCGGCCTGCGCAAGTCCTTCGGCGAGCGAATCCTGCTCGACATCGACCGGCTTGCGATCGAGCAGGGCGGCGCCTACGTGCTGGTCGGCGCGAACGGCTGCGGCAAGACGACGCTGATGCGCATCATCGCCGGGCTGGAGCCCGCACAGCGCGGCAGCATGGAGTTCCGGGGCGAGCGCTCGACGCAGCCTTGGTACCCAGAGCATCTGCGGCGCGAGATCGTGTACGTGCACCAGCACCCGTATCTGTTTCACACCAGCCTGCGGCACAACCTCGAGTACGGCTTGAAGTGCCGCGCGCTGGCGCCGGACGAGCGCGCGCGGCGCGTCGAGGAGGCACTCGAGTGGGCCGGCCTGCGCGATCGCGCGGCGACTCCGCCGGCGAGGCTCTCGGGCGGCGAAAAGCAGCGTGCGGCGCTTGCGCGCGCGCGCGCTCTTGCGCCGGAGCTGCTGTTGCTCGACGAGCCGACCAGCAATCTCGACCGCGAGGGTCGCGCGCAGACGCTCGCGCTGCTCGCCCAGCTGCGCGACGGGCGGCGCACCGTGATCGTCGCCTGCCACGACCAGGAGGTGATCAACCTCGTCGGCTACGCACGGCTGCGCCTGGAGGACGGAGGGATCGCGCTGCAATCCGGCTAAAATGTGCGCTCCGCCCGCAGGGGCAGAGGACGTGCATGAAGGTTTTCGGTTTCGCAGGTTATTCCGGCAGCGGCAAGACCACCCTGATCGAGCAGCTCATCCCGCGCTTCGTCAGGCGCGGCGTGCGCGTTTCGCTCATCAAGCACGCGCATCACACGTTCGACGTCGACCAGCCGGGCAAGGACTCGTACCGCCACCGTCATGCGGGCGCGGGCGAAGTGCTGGTGACGTCCTCGCGCCGCTGGGTGCTGATGCACGAGCTGCATGGCGAGCCCGAGCCCTCTTTCGAGGAGCAGATGAAGCACCTTTCGCCCTGCGACCTGGTGCTGATCGAGGGCTTCAAGTTCGCCCCGATCCCGAAGCTTGAGGTGTGGCGCGCCGTGACGGGAGAACCGCTGCTGCACCCGAACGACCCGCATATCGTCGCGGTGGCGAGCGACGCGAAGGTCGACACCAGGCTGCCGTTGCTCGACCTGAACGACGGCGAGCGCATCGCCAATTTCATCCTCACGGAGGTTCGGCTCGCATGAACGGCAAGGGACTGCTCTCGGTCGACGAGGCGCTCGAGGTGATGCTCGCGGGCGCGCGGCCGGTCGACGAGACCGAAGAGGTGCCGACGCTCGAAGCGACCGGGCGGGTGCTGGCGCGCGCGCAGGCCTCCACGATGGACGTGCCGCCGATGGACAACAGCGCGATGGACGGCTACGCGCTGCGGCGCGCCGACGTCGCCGCGCCGGACGCGCGCCTGCGCGTGGCGCAGCGCATCGCTGCCGGCGCCGTGGGGCGGCCGCTCGAGGCCGGCAGCGCGGCACGCATCTTTACCGGAGCGCCGATCCCGCCCGGGGCGGACGCCATCGTGATGCAGGAGTTCTGCGCCGCCGACGGCGACCACGTGGTGGTGAAGAAGGTGCCGCAGCCGGAAGAATGGATCCGCCGCCGCGGCAGCGACATCCGCAAGGGTGCGACCATTCTCGAAGCCGGTACGCGGCTGCGGCCGCAGGACACCGGCCTTGCGGCCTCGGTCGGCATCAAGTCGCTGCCCGTCTACCGGCGCGTGCGCGTGGCATTGTTCTTCACCGGCGACGAGCTGGTGATGCCGGGCGACCCGCTGCCTCCGGGCCGCATCTACAACTCGAACCGCTTCACGCTGAACGGGCTGGCGAAGACCTTCGACTGCGAGGTGCGCGACTTCGGCATCGTGCCCGACAGCCTGGCTGCGACGCGCGAGGTCCTGCGCCGCGCGGCGAGCGCGAGCGACATCATCGTCACCTCGGGCGGCGTGTCGGTCGGCGAGGAAGACTACGTGAAGCCCGCGGTCGAGGCGGAAGGGTCGCTGCTCATGTGGAAAATCGCCATGAAGCCGGGCCGGCCGCTCGCCTTCGGAAGAGTGGGCCAGGCGTCGTTCATCGGCCTGCCCGGCAACCCTGTGTCGAGCTTCGTCACCTTCCTCGTGTTCGTGCGGCCGTTCCTGCTCCGCACCCAGGGCATCGCGCAGGTGGCGCCGCGCGCCATCGAGGCGCGCGCCGATTTCGACTGGGCGCAGCCCGACCCGCGGCGCGAGTTCCTGCGCGTAAAATGGAACGCGCGGGGCGGGCTCGACCTGTACCCGACGCAGGATTCGGCGGTGCTCACTTCGACCGCCTGGGCCGACGGCCTGGTCGACAACCCGCCGAACCATCCGATCGCGCCGGGCGACCGTGTCCGCTTCCTGCCTTTTGCGGAGCTCTACGGGTGAAAGTGAAGCTGCTGTTTTTCGCTGCGCTGCGCGAGCAGCTCGGCAGCGCGGGCGAGGAGATCGAGCTCCCGGCCGGCGTCACCACGCTCGGCGGATTGCGCGACCACCTGCGCGCGCGCGGCGGAAACTACGAAAAGGCGTTTTCCGAGAAGACGCTCGTCCGCATGGCTATCAACCAGGAGATGGCCAAGCCCGGCGCGACGCTCGGGCAGGGCGACGAAGTGGCGTTCTTCCCTCCGGTGACGGGAGGCTGAAGTGAAGATCGCTGTGCAGCGCGAGGACTTCGACGCCGGCGCGGAAATCCGCGCCCTCTCGCACGACCCGAAGGTGGGCGCGCTGGCGAGCTTCGTCGGCGTGGTGCGCGAGGTGCCGATGACGCTCGAGCACTACGCCGGCATGACCGAGCGCGAGATCGCGAAGATCGTCGAGGAGGCGAAGTCGCGCTGGCAGGTGATGGACTGCACCGTCATCCATCGCTTCGGCGAGCTCAAGCC
>DATGDH010000165.1:0-52374 GCA_035310985.1 Burkholderiales bacterium | reverse complement strand
TGCGTCTCAGGCGAGGGCATGATCTTGAGCCGCGTCGAAAGGACGGTGCGCAGGCGCTCGTAGGTAGCGCGTGCTTCGGCGAGGTTGCCCGCACGCTGGTAGCATTGCATCAGGTTCCGGTACGGCGCCTCGAAGAGGCTGTCCGCCTCGATCAAGCGCAGGTAGCAGTCGGCGGCGGCGTCCTGCTGCCCTGAATCCTCCAGACGGCGTGCGACCCGACCGATACAGCGCAGCAGCCGCGCGCGCACGCGCTCGCGGCAGGCGATGTAGGCGGGCTGCTCGGACTCGTCCGGCAGGAAGGGGCCGCGGTAGAGCGCGTAAGCCTCGTCCGCAAGCGCTTGGGGTGCCGGCGCGCCCGCGTCGACCGTGCGCAACGTGTCGTCCAGCGCCGCGAGCACGTGATCGAGCGCCCAGATGTCCACCCAGACGAGCCCGGCGTTCAGGCTCAGGCGCGCATCGCGCAGGATGAGCGCTTCGTCGTCGCCGAGCAGCCGGCGCAGCCGGTGCAGGGTGGCGGTAAGCGACTTGTGCGCGTAGTCGGCATCGACATTCGGCCACAAGGCGTCGGCCAGCTGATCGGCGCGCACGTTCTGCCCCCCGAGGGCGATAAGCACCTTGAGCAGCTCCATCGGGCGGCCGGGCACCTTGGCGGAGAACTCGATAGCCACGTTCTGGCGTAGCAGCTGGAATCCTCCCAGCGCCTGCACCCGGAACGGCCACGGCCACTCGCGCACGCGCAGCGGCGCGACCTGCGGCTGCAGCTTGCGCGCGCGCACCAGCGCGCGCGCGAACTCGCTCTCGATTCCGTGCCGCAGCGCGAGCGCGCACAGCTCCGCGATCGCCTGCGGGCGCCACCACAGCGCGTGCGCGAAGCCGTACTCGCGCCCGAGCGCGAAGGCGGCCCGGACGCCGTCGAGCGCTGCACGCTCGTCGTTTACTGCGAGTGCCGCCTGCGCGGCCGCAAGTCGCACGGCGAAGCCGAGCAGCGGGCTCTGCGCGCGCTCGGCAAGCGCCTCGGCGCCGCGCAACTGGGCCTCGCTGCCGCGCCGGTCGCCGGCGCAGGCGAGCACGTCCGCGAGCGCGGCGCGCGCGAGGCATTCCAGCCAGGGCATGCCGGTCTCGGCCGCGAGCGCGAGCGCGCTCTTCGCCTCGAGCGCTGCGCGCGCGGGCTCGCCCTCGAGCGCCGCCAGCCAGGCGCGCAGGTAGTGCAGCAGTCCTCGGTCGCCGCGCCGCAGACGCGCGCCCGCGGCTTCGAGCGCATCGAGCGCGCCGCGTGCGCCGGTCTGCTCGCCGGCGCCGAGCAAAGCCGCGGCCGCGACCACGCGCAGCCAGTCGTCGTAGCCGTGCACGCCCTCGCTTTCGGCCGCAGCGAGCGCCTCGTTGGCGATGCCCTGCGCGCGCTCGAGGTCGCCGGTCAGCAGCTGGTGCAGCGAAGCGGCGAGCGCGAGCGCGGGCGAATCCGTGCCCACCGCGGCGCGCGCCGCGGCGACGTCGCCGCGCAGCAGCCCCGCCACGGCGCGCGCCGCGCCGAGCTCGCCGGCGGCGCCGCGCGTGCGCTCGAGCCATGCGCCGAGCGCGGCATGGCCCGGGTCGCGCAGCATGAGCGCGCAGGCAAGCAGCGCACGCGCACTCACGTCGTCCTCCGCAGGGCCGGCGCCGAGCAGCCCGGCGAGCGCTGCGATCCAGTGATCGAGCTGCGCCAGGTCGTCGAACTCGAGGATCGTCGCTTCGATCGCGCCGCAGCCGCTGCGGATCATGCCGGCGCGCTCGCTCGCGCCCTGGAAGCGCTCGTAGGCGAGCTCGAAATAGCGCCGCGCCGCCCTGGGGCTGGCGTGCAGGCGGCATGAGCCCGCGGCGTACAGCAGCCCCGGATCGGCGGCGAGCAGCGCCGGCGGCAGCAGCTCGAGCCAGCCGGCGAGCGTCTCGCTGCGCCCCTGGGCGAGCATGGCAGGTGCTTCGAGCGCCGCGACGCGTGCGACCTGGTCCCAGTCGCGGCATTCGACGAGCAGCGCCACCGCGTCCTCGGTCTGGCCCGCCTCGGCGAGGAGCGCGGCCGCGCGCCGCAGGTGCTCGGCGCCGAGCGCGGTGGGGTCTTCGTGCGCCGCGCGGCTGCGCAGGAACTCGCGCAGCAGCGGATGCAGCTGGTATATGCGCCCTTCGTCGGTCAGAACCTCGCTTACGAAATAGTCGTTGTGCGCGAGGTTGATCAGCAGACGAGCCGCCATCGGCTCTCCCGAGAGCGCCTGCGCGACGCCCGTCGTCATGCGCGGCAGGCAGGCGACGCGCGCGAGAAAGCGCCGCGTCTCGGGCTCGAAGCGGTCGTAGATTTCGCCGGCGAGATAGTCGAACACGACCTGAGGCGTGGCCTCCTCGGGCGGCTCGGCAACCCGGCCAGCGAGCTTGGCGTGCTCGAGCATCAGCACCATGGCGGCCGCCCAGCCCTGCGTGCGCTCCCGCAGCTGTGCGGCCGATTCCTCGCTCAGCTGCTGGCCGCGCAGCTTTGCGATCGCGGCCAGCTCGTCCGGGGCGATGCGCAGATCTTCCCAGCCGACGCAGGTCATTTCGCCGGCCAGCCGCATGCGCGCCAGCGCCGCGGGCGCATCGCCGCGGCTGGTGACGATAACCACGCAATGCCGGGGAACCTGCGCGAACGCGATCTCGAGCAATCCGTGCAGGGCGCTCTCGGCCGGCACTTCGTGCAGGCTGTCGAGCACCAGCGCGAACGGTGGCTTCGCGCGCGCGAACAACTGCCGGAAGAACTTGCGCGCAAACGACGCGGCGTCGGAGCGGTACTGCTGCGAGAAAACGGGCAAGTCGCGCATGCCTTCCAGCTTGCTTGCGGCGTGCCCGAGGTAGTGAAAGAAGGTGGCGACGTCGGTGTCGTCCGGGTCGAGCTGATACCACAGGCTGCGGTAGCGGCGCGCTTCCAGATAGCTCGCCGCGAGCGTCGTCTTGCCCGCGCCCGGCGGACCGGATATCCACGCGACACTGCGTCCTGCGCCACCATCGAGCCGCGCGAACAGACGCTCGCGCGCCACGACGAAGCCCAGCGCGGGGCGCGTGGTCTTGGCGAAAGCGACCGTTCGCCGACCGGCCTCAACCACACCGCCCCCTCGCGTGGCGTTCCATGGGCTCCCGACGGACGGGCCGACCGCCCGCCCCAGCGGCATGATACCCACGCGATCGCTCAGCCGCCCAGGTGCACTTGGTATTTTGCGCCGTCGGAGAAGGTGCACATGCCCGCCCCCTGGCGCGGATTGCTCATCTGGTAATCGCAGCTCATGAACGCCCCGCTGCGGCTATAGGCGCTCGCCACGCCGCGGCGCGCATCGTCCGACACGCGTGTCGCTTCCCCGACCAGGGTGTCGCCCTTGTAGTTGAGTATGAAGCGGCCCTTGCCGTTCATCATGTTGGTGACGGTTCCGGTGATCATTCCGGTCTGGGCTGCAACGTCGTTTTCCGGATACAGCCGTGCGGTGAGCACTACCGGCAGCGGCCCGCTCGGAACGTTCGCTTCGTGTGCAAAGGGCGGCACCCCGGGCGGGTAGACGTACCAGGGGCGGCCTTCCGGGCCGGTCGGCAGGACGTAGCAACCCGACATCAGCAGGGTGGGAATCGATAACGCCAGTGCGGTTTTGCGCAGGATCTTCATAACGCCTCCTAGTCATGTCTGCAGGGAACACGCGACATGCGTGACCTGGTGGAAGCGATCCTGCGCGGCGGCGGCCGACGCGCCGCTTACGGGCGGGTTACGGATCGCTTAGGGGCGGAGGAAGGCGAGCAGGAACAAAGACTTGCCGCGCGGCGGCGGCCTACAGCCCGAGGCGCTGCCAGATGGTGCTGGTCAGGCCCGCCTGATTCAGCGTGTAGAAGTGCAGCCCGGGCGCGCCGGCCGCGAGCAGCTTGTCGCACAGCGCGGTCACTACGTCGAGGCCGAACTCGCGGATCGCGGCCTTGTCGTCGCGCAGGCTTTCGAGCCTGAAGCGCATCCAGCGCGGGATCTCGGCGCCGCAGGCGTCGGAAAAGCGCGCCAGCTGCGAGAAGTTGCCGATCGGCATGATGCCCGGGACGATCGGCACCGTGATGCCCGCCGCCTCGCAGTCCTCGACGAAGCGGAAGTAGGCGTCCGCGTTGTAGAAGTACTGGGTGATGGCCGAGTTCGCGCCGGCGTCCACCTTCTGCTTGAAGCGGCGGATTTCGTCGGCGGCGCTGCGCGTCTGCGGGTGAAACTCCGGATAGCAGGCGACATCGATCTCGAACCAGTCGCCGGTCTCGCGACGGATGAAGGTGACCAGCTCGTTCGCGTGGCGCAACTCGCCCGCGGACGCGAGCCCGGAGGGCAGATCGCCGCGCAGCGCCACGATGTGGCGGATTCGGTGCTGCCTGTAGCGCTCGAGCTGGCTCGCGATCTCCGCGCGCGACGAGGCCACGCAGGAAATGTGCGGGGCGGCCTCGTGCCCCTCGGCGCGGATCTCGAGCACCGTCTCGAGCGTGCCTTCGCGCGTCGAGCCGCCGGCACCGAAGGTGACGGAAAAGAAGCGCGGCTTGAGGCCCGCGAGCTGGCGCCAGGTCGCGCGCAGCCGGTCCTTTCCCTCCGGCGTCTTGGGCGGGAAGAACTCGAAGCTGAAGATACGCTCGGCGGCCGGCTTCAACGCCTGCCTTCCACGAACGGCTTGAGCGCGGCGTAGATGGCGCGGTTAACCGGCGCCTCCAGGCCGAGCTCGCGCGCCATGCGCGCGACCGCGCCGGCGAGCCAGGGCGCCTCCAGGCGGCCGCCCGCCTCCAGGTCGCCGTGCATCGACGAAGTCATCTCCGCCGGCAGGGCGTCGGCCATCTTCATCGTCGCGGCGACTTGATCGTCCGCAAGCGCGACGCCGCGCCGCCTGCCGACTTCCCAGGTCTCGCGCATCGCGCTCTCGAGCAGCCAGCGCAGGTCGGGATCGGCGCGTACCGCGCCGATGCGCGAGCGCGATACAGTGGTCACGCCGGCCAGCGGCGCGAGCAGCACGAACTTCTCCCACAGCACGCGCACGATGTCGTCCGCGAGCTCGGCGTCGATGCCCGCCTTCGCGCAGACCGCATGGAAAGCCTGCGCCGCGGCGCGCTGCGCCGGTGCGACGGCGCCGAAACGCAGGCGCGCCATCTGTCCGGTCTGCGCGATGACGCCCGGTGCACCGATGCGCGCGGCGATGTAGGCGGCGCCACCCAGCACCCGGTCACGCCCAAGCACGGCGCCGACGCGCTCGATCGACTCCACCCCGTTCTGGAACGGGATCACCACACCGCCATGCGCCAGGAGCGGGCGGATGCGCTCGGCCGCGCTCTCGGTGTCCCACAGCTTGACCGCGAACAGCACCACCTCGGCGGAACCCGCCTCGGCGGGATCTTCCACTGCCTTGACCGGGATGCGGGTTTCTCCTGCCGCATTCCTGAGCGTCAGCCCATTCGCGCGCAGCGCCGCCAGGTGGGCGCCGCGCGCGATGAAGGTAACCTCGTTGCCGGCCTGGGCCAGGCGGCCGCCGAAGTAGCCGCCGACGCCGCCTGCGCCCATCACCGCGATGCGCATGGCCGCCGCCTCAGTAGCGGTAGTGCTCGGACTTGTAGGGGCCGTTCTTCGGCACGCCGATATACGCCGCCTGCTCGTCGGTCAGCTCGGTGAGCTCGGCATTCAGCATCGAGAGCTGCAGGCGCGCGACCTTCTCGTCGAGCGCCTTGGGCAGCATGTACACGCCAACCGGATAGTCCCTGGTCCTGGCGAAGAGCTCGATCTGCGCCAGCACTTGGTTGGCGAACGAGGAGCTCATCACGTACGAAGGATGGCCGGTCGCGCAGCCGAGATTCACCAGACGCCCTTCGGCGAGCAGGATGATGCGCTTGCCGTCCGGGAACACGACATGGTCGACCTGCGGCTTGATGTTCTCCCACTTGTACTGCTTGAGCGCCGCGACCTCGATCTCGTTGTCGAAGTGGCCGATGTTGCACACGATCGCGTTGTTCTTCATCTTCTTCATGTGCGCGTGCGTGATGACGTGCACGTTGCCGGTGGCCGTGACGAAGATGTCCGCCTTGTCGGCTGCCTCGTCCATGGTGACGACGCGGAAGCCCTCCATCGCCGCCTGCAGGGCGCAGATCGGATCGATCTCGGTGACCCACACCTGGGCCTGCAGGCCCCTGAGCGCCTGCGCCGAGCCCTTGCCGACCTCGCCGTAGCCGGCGACGACCGCGATCTTGCCGGCGATCATGACGTCGGTGGCGCGCTTGATCCCGTCGACCAGCGACTCGCGGCAGCCGTAGATGTTGTCGAACTTCGACTTGGTGACCGAGTCGTTCACGTTGATCGCAGGGAACAGCAGCCGGCCTTCCTTGTGCATCTGGTACAGGCGGTGCACGCCGGTGGTCGTCTCTTCGGTCACGCCCCGGATGTCCGAGGCCATTTGCGAGTACCAGCCCGGCTTGCGCTTCTTGATAGCGTTGAACAGCGCGATCTCCTCCTCGCTCGTCGGCTTGGCGAGCAACGACGGATCCTTCTCGGCGCGCTTGCCGAGGTGCACCAGCAGCGTCGCGTCGCCGCCGTCGTCCAGGATCATGTTCGGGCCCTTGCCGTCGCCGAACTCGAAGATGCGGTGCGTGAACTCCCAGTACTCCTCCAACGACTCGCCCTTGTAGGCAAACACCGGCGTGCCACCCGCGGCGATGGCGGCCGCGGCATGGTCCTGCGTCGAGAAGATGTTGCACGAGGCCCAGCGCACGTCGGCGCCGAGCGCCTTGAGCGTCTCGATCAGCACCGCGGTCTGGATCGTCATGTGCAGCGAGCCGGCAATGCGCGCGCCCTTGAGCGGACGCGACGCGGCGTACTCCCTGCGGATCGCCATGAGCGCCGGCATTTCGGCCTCGGCGATGGCCATCTCCTTGCGGCCCCAGTCGGCGAGCGACAGGTCGGCGACCTTGTAGTCCGTGAACTTGGAATCGATTACGGCGGCGTTCATCTTTCACTCCTTACGCGAAAGACCCGCCGGGCGGCCCGGGCGCGGCTCACCCGGACTGCACGTGCGGGTGAGCGCGGTTGTGGCTTGGAAAGACCTGAGCCTGGCGGGAAGGACCCGTTGCAGCGCTCCTCAGGCGGGCGCAAGTCTACCGTTTTTGCCTTGCTGCGCCTAGCCTGTGAGGTCCACCGTGACGTAGATGAACGCCGCGCCGAGGCAGGTGAGCGCGATGAGGCGCGCGGTGACAGCGGCCCGGCTGCGCGAATGCGCCTCGGGCAGGACGTCCGCGGCGCCGATGTACAGGAGGAACCCGGCGAAAAACCCCAGGTAGATCATCAGCGCCCAAGGCGGCAGGGCGTAGAGCAGCGTCGAGGCCGCGCCGAGCACCGGGGCGAGCGCGTCGAGCGCCAGCATGGCGAACGCGCGGCGGGCGCTGTTGCGGTGAACCAGCATCAGGCTCACCGTGTTCAGCCCGTCGCAGAAGTCGTGCGCGATCACCGCCAGCGCGACGATGCCGCCGACCGCGGGCGAGACCTGGAACGCGAGCCCGATCGCCACGCCGTCCATGAAGCTGTGCCCGACGAGGGCGAGCGCGGAGAGCATGCCGACGCGCGGATGATGGTGCTCCGGGTAGTCCGCCTCGTGCACGTGGTGCACCAGGACGAACTTCTCCAGGCCGTGGAAGAGCAGGAAGCCGACTACCAGCGCGATCATCGCGCCGCCGGCGTTCAGCCCATGACGCCCGGCGAGCGCGAAGATCTCGGGCAGGATGTCGAATGCGACGACGCCGAGCAGCACGCCGGCGGTGAAGCTCAGGATGTAGTGCAGCCGGTCGCGGAACCGGAGGGCGAGCAGCCCGCCCCCCAGGGTGGAGAGAAAGGTCGCCGCCGAGAGTACGAGCGCGCTCAGGCGGCCTGCTTGAGCGCTAGCGCCTTGTCGGTCGCTTCCCAGCTGAACTCGGGCTCCTCGCGACCGAAATGGCCGTATGCGGCGGTCTTTTTGTAGATCGGCCGTAGCAGCTTGAGCGATGCGATGATCGCCTTAGGGCGCAGATCGAAGGTCGCGGCCACGAGCCTGGAGAGCGCGTCGTCGGACATCTTGCCGGTGCCGTAGCTGGTCACCATCACCGACACCGGCTTGGCCACGCCAATCGCGTAGGCGACCTGCACCAGGCACTTCGAGGCGAGGCCCGCGGCGACGATGTTCTTCGCGACGTAGCGCGCGGCGTACGCCGCCGAGCGGTCCACCTTCGAGGGGTCCTTGCCCGAGAACGCGCCGCCGCCGTGCGGCGCCGCGCCGCCGTAGGTGTCGACGATGATCTTGCGCCCGGTCAGCCCGCAGTCACCGTGCGGACCCCCGACCACGAAGCGGCCGGTCGGGTTGACGAGATAGCGCACCTGGCCCTTGACGAGGTCCCTGGGCAGCGCGGGCTTGATGATCTCCTCGATCACCGCCTCGGAGAGCTGCTCGTGAGCGATGTCGGGGGCATGCTGGGTGGACAGGACCACGGTGTCGATCGCCTGCGGCCTGCCGTCGGCGTACCGCACCGTCACCTGCGATTTGGCGTCCGGGCGCAGCCACGGCAGGCGCCCGTCGCGGCGCAGCTCGGCCTGTCGCTCGACCAGGCGGTGCGCGAGGTGGATCGGCAGCGGCATCAGCTGCGGCGTCTCGTCGCAGGCATAGCCGAACATGAGGCCCTGGTCGCCCGCGCCCTGGTCGAGGTCGAGGCCCTTGCCCTCGTCGACGCCCTGCGCGATGTCGGGCGACTGCTTGTCGTAGCACACCATCACGGCGCAGCCCTTGTAGTCGATGCCGTACTCGGTGTTGTCGTAGCCGATGCCCTTGATCGTGTCGCGCGCGACCTGCTGGAAGTCGATGTCGGTCGCGCTGGTCGTGATCTCGCCCGCCATCACGACCAGGCCGGTCGTCACCAGCGTCTCGGCGGCGACGCGCGCACGGGGGTCTTTCGCTAGAATCGCGTCGAGCACGGCATCCGAGATTTGGTCCGCGACCTTGTCCGGGTGCCCCTCGGACACCGATTCCGAAGTGAACAGGAACTCGCTCATGTTCTTCGCGCCTCGATGGATTGCGTCGCCGCGTTGAGCGGGCAGCGAGCGGGTTGCGAAAAGGTCGCAAGGATACCAAAGATTGCACGCCTCCCATAGCGCAGCCGGCGCCCGGATCGGGACATGGCGCGCTTCGTAATGCGCATGCTCGCGGGGCTGCCGCTGCCCGCGCTGCACGCGCTCGGCGCGCTGCTCGGCTGGCTCGCGTACCTTGCCTCGTCCACCTACCGGCGACACCTGCGCCAGAACATGGCGCAGGCAGGTTTCACCGACCCCGCGTTGCGCCGCGCCGCCATCGCCTCGGCTGGCAGGATGGTGGCCGAGCTGCCGGCGATCTGGATGCGCCCGCGCGAGGACGTGATGCGGCTCGTCAGATCGTTCGACGAGCAGGGCCTCATCGCGCAAGCGCGTGCGCGCGGCCAGGCCATCGTGTTCCTCACCCCGCACCAGGGTTGCTTCGAGATCACCGCCCAGGCGATCGCCGAAAGGGTGCCCCTGACCGCGATGTACCGGCCGCCGAAGCTCGCGTTCCTCGGCCCGTTGACGCTCGACGGGCGCGGCAAGCGCAACGTGCGCCTCGCCCCCGCCGACCGCTCGGGCGTGCGCGACATGCTCGCGGCGCTCAAGCGCGGCGAATCGGTGGGCATCCTGCCCGATCAGGTGCCCGGCGAAGGCGAGGGCGAATGGGCAGCGTTCTTCGGCCGGTCCGCGTACACGATGACGCTCGCCATGAAGCTCGCGCGCCGCCCCGAAACGGTGGCGCTGCTTGTCTTCGGTGAGCGCCTGCCGCGCGGTGCGGGCTATGCGGTGCACATCCGGGCGATGCCCGACGCATTGCCCGGCGAGAGCGACGCGCGGCGCATGAACCGCGCGCTCGAAGCGCAGCTGCGCGAATGTCCGGGACAGTACCTGTGGGGCTACAACCGCTACAAACGGCCGCGCGGGGCGCCGCCGCCGCCGGAGGCCGCCGCTTGAGCCGCATCGCGATCGCCGCACTCTGGTTGCTGCACTTCCTGCCGCTCGGCGCGCTCGCCGCGCTCGGCAACGCGCTAGGGCTGCTTGTCTTCCTGGCGGCGCGCAGGCGCCGCCGGGTCGCGCTGGTCAATCTCGAGAAGTGCTTCCCGCACATGACCGCGGCCGAGCGCGCGCGGCTTGCGCGCGCGCACTTCAGGGCGGTCACGCGCGCGTTCCTCGAGCACGCGATCCTGTGGTGGGCGCCGCGCGCGCGCATCGGGCGGCTGGTCCGGCTCGAAGGACTGGAGCACCTGCGCGCGCTGGGCAGTACGCCGGTGATCATTCTGGTGCCGCATTTCGTCGGGCTCGACGCGGGCGCCACGCGGCTCGCCTGCGAGATCAACGCGGTGAGCATGTACGCACGCCAGAAGGACCGGCACATCGATGCGCTGCTGCGCCACGGTCGCTCGCGCTTCGGCGACCAGCTGCTGGTGTCGCGCCAGGACGGCATCCGCGCGGTGATCCGCCCGGTGCGCGACGGAAGGCCGCTCTACTACCTGCCCGACATGGACTACGGCCGGCGCGGCGCGCTGTTCGTGCCGTTCTTCGGCGTCGCGGCGGCGACCATGCCGGGCCTCGCGCGCATCGCTGCGGCGACCGAGGCGAAGGTTCTGCCGTTCGTGACGCGCATGCTGCCGGGCGGGGCGGGCTACGTCGCCAGCTTCGAGTCGCCGTGGGAGGATTTCCCGACCCAGGATGTCGAGGCCGACACGCGCCGCATGAACGCCTACATCGAGCAAAAAGTGCTCGAGATGCCCGAGCAGTACTATTGGGTGCACAGGCGCTTCAAGACGCGTCCCGAGGGCGAGGCGGGCTTTTACGCATAGAATCGCCGCCGTGTTCGCGAATCCCGCAGGTGAACAGATGCGCGCGCTGCTATCGCGCGTGAAGACGATCGCGGTGGTGGGCCTTTCGCCCAAATCAGAGCGGCCGAGCCATCGCATCGCGCGCCGCCTGCAGGAGTGGGGCTACCGAGTCTTTCCGGTGCGCCCCGGCATTTCGCAGGTGCTCGGCGAGAAGGCCTACGCGCGGCTCGCCGAGCTGCCGGTGAAGCCCGATCTGGTAAACGTGTTTCGCTCCTCCAACCAGGTCGGCAGCGTGGTCGACGAGTGCATTGCCCTCGGCCTGCCGGCGGTCTGGATCCAGCAGGGCATCGTCGACGAGGCGGCCGCGGAGCGTGCGCGCGCCGCCGGCATGTTCGTGGTGATGGACCGCTGCATCTCGGTCGAGTACCGCCGGCTCATGGTGCCCGCCTGATGCGTGTCGCCTTCACCAAGATGCAAGGAGCGGGCAACGACTTCGTGGTGCTCGACGCAACGCGCACGCCGTTCACGCTTTCGGCGGCGCAGCTGCGGCGCCTGGCCGATCGCCATTTCGGCGTGGGCTGCGACCAGATCCTGGTGGTCGAGCCGCCCCGCGGCCGCGGCGCGGACTTCCGCTACCGCATCTTCAACGCCGATGGCGGCGAGGTCGAGCAGTGCGGCAACGGCGCGCGCTGCTTCGTGCGCTACGTGCACGAGCGCGGCCTCTCCGCGAAGCGCGAGATCCGCGTCGAGACGCTCGGCGGCTCGATCGCGCCGCGCCTCGAGGGCGATGGCGAGGTGAGCGTCGACATGGGACCGCCTGCGCCCGAATCGCCGCTCGTGCAACCGCTCGAAGTTGCTGGCGAACGGGTCGAGCTCGCGATCCTCTCGATGGGCAACCCGCACGCGGTCCAGGTGGTCGCCGACCTGGACGCCGCGCCAGTGGCGACGCAGGGTCCGCTCATCGAGCATCATGCGCGCTTTCCCAATCGCATCAACGCGGGCTACATGCAGGTGCTCGATCGGCACCGCATCCGGTTGCGCGTTTGGGAGCGCGGCGCGGGCGAGACGCTCGCCTGCGGCACGGGCGCCTGCGCGGCGGTGGTGTCGGGCGTGCTGCGCGGGCTCGTCGAGTCGCCGGTGCAGGTGCAAGCGCGCGGCGGCACGTTGACCGTGACTTGGGCCGGCGGCGACAATGCCGTCTGGATGAAAGGCCCTGCGCAAACCGTATTCGAAGGCGTGATCGAGCTCGAGGATTGAAAATGAATGCTGAGGAAGTCGCGCAGTTCCTGAAATCGCACCCGCAGTTCTTCGACCAGCATCCCGGGCTCCTCGAGGCGATCTACGTGCCGCATCCCTACGGTGGACGCGCCATTCCGCTCGCCGAGCGCCAGACGATCACGCTGCGCGAAAAGCTGCGCCTACTCGAGGGCAAGCTTGCAGAGCTGATCCAGTTCGGCGAGGAAAACGACGCGATCAGCGAGAAGGTGCACCGGCTGGCCATCGCGGTCGCGGGGGCGCGCGATTTCCCGGCGCTCACGCACACGCTGTACTTTCACCTGCGTGAGGATTTCGCGGTGCCGCACGTCGCGCTGCGCGTATGGGGCAAGGCCGTGCCGTTCGACTTCGTCGAGGCGCAGGCGGTCACGGACGAGCAGCGGCGCCACGCCGAGGCGATGAACGGACCGCAGTGCGCCGCGCTCGCGGGTAACCCTTTCCTGCCCTGGTTCGGCGAAGTCGCCGAGCACGTACGCTCGATGGCGCTGGTGCCGCTCGGACAGAGCCCGGGGTTCGGCCTGCTCGCCCTGGGGAGCGAGGATCCCGAGCGCTTCTTCCCGGAAATGGGCACGCTGTATCTGCGCCGCATCGGCGAGCTGTGCGCCAGCGGCGTCGCGGCGCGCTTGTAGCGCGCTCGGGTGGCGGCGTGGCAGACGCGGTTCGCGCCACGCATCCCGACGAGCCGTTGGTGCGCGCCTACCTCGAGGCGCTCGCGCATCAGCGGCGGCTGGCGCGCGGCACGCTCGCCAACTACACGCGCGACTTGGACGCGCTGCTGCGCCTCTCGGGCGGCGCGAGCCTCGCGTCGCTGGAAGCGGCGCAGCTGCGCCGCTTCGTCGGCCAGCTGCACGCCGCGGGCGTCTCCGGGCGCTCACTCGCCGGCACGCTGTCGGCCTGGCGCGGGCTGTACCGCTGGCTCGCGCGCCAGCACGGCTTCCGGGCCGACCCGTGCCGCGGCCTGCGCGCGCCCAAGTCCGCCAGGAACCTGCCCAAGGCGCTTAGCGTCGAGGCGGCGCAGCGGCTGCTCGACGCGCCGCAGGCGGGCTCGCCCGCGCAGCTGCGCGACCGGGCGATGTTCGAGCTCATGTACTCCTCGGGCCTGCGGCTCGCTGAGCTCGTTTCGCTCGACGCTGAGGGCGGGGCGCTCGACCTCAAGCAGGGCGAAGTGACCGTGACCGGCAAGGGCGGCAAGACGCGCAGCGTGCCGGTCGGCGCGAAGGCGCGCGCGGCCCTCGGCGACTGGCTCGCGGCGCGCGCGCAGCTCGCCCGGCCGGCCGAGCGTGCGCTGTTCGTCGGCGCGCGCGGTGCGCGCATCGCGCCGGGCACGGTGCGCGCGCGCCTCGCTCAGTGGGCGCGCGCGCGCGGCCTGGAGACGCGCCTGCATCCGCACATGCTGCGCCATTCCTTCGCTACCCACGTGCTGCAGTCGTCGCAGGATTTGCGCGCGGTGCAGGAGATGCTCGGCCACGCCAGCATCTCGAGCACGCAGGTGTACACGCATTTGGACTTCCAGAGCCTCGCCAAGGTGTACGACGCGGCGCATCCCAGAGCGAGGAAGAAATGATCCCGGCGTTGGTTCTGAAATCCGGGCGCGACAAGTCGCTGCGCCGCCGCCACCCCTGGATCTTCTCGGGCGCGGTGGCGCACATCGAGGGCGAGCCCGCGCGCGGCGACACCGTCGCGGTGAAAGACGTGGGGGGCAAGACGCTCGCGCTCGCCGCGTACAGCCCGAACTCGCAGATCCGGGCGCGCGCCTGGACCTTCGATCCGTCCGCCGAAGTCGATGCGCGGTTCATGCGCCGGCGCCTGGAGAGCGCGCTCGCGCTGCGCGCGGCGCTGCCCGCCGCGCGCCACACGAATGCCCTGCGCCTGGTGCACGGCGAGTCCGACGGCCTGCCCGGGCTGGTCGTCGACCGCTACGCGGACGTGCTGGTCGCGCAGTTCCTGGCGGCCGGGGTGGAGCGCTGGCGCGAGCCGATCCTCGACGCGCTCGCCGAGTTGACGGGCTGCGAAGCGGTGTTCGAACGCTCGGACGCGGACGTGCGCAGGCTGGAGGGGCTCGCGCCGCACCTGGGCTTCGTGCGCGGCAACCGCACCGCCGCGCGCTGCGCGATCGTCGAGTACGGGCTCGACTTCCATGTCGACGTGCAGCAGGGGCAGAAGACCGGCTTCTTTCTCGACCAGCGCGACAACCGACAGCGCGTGCGCGCGCTCGCCGCGGGGCGCGAGGTGCTGGACGGCTTTTGCTACACCGGCGGCTTCTCGCTCGCTGCGCTGGCGGGCGGCGCGAAGCGCGTGCTGGCGCTGGAGAGCTCGCCCGCGGCGCTCGCGGTAGCGCGCGAGAACCTGGCGGCCAACCGGCTCGATGCGTCGCGCGCGAGCTTCGAGCAGGCCGACGTGTTCGCACGCCTGCGCGAGCTGCGCGACCGCGGCGCGCGCTTCGACCTCGTGGTGCTCGACCCGCCGAAGTTCGCGCCGACGGCGGCGCAGGCGAAGAACGCCGCGCGCGCCTACAAGGACATCAACCTGCTGGCTTTCAAGTTGCTCTCGCCCGGAGGATTGCTCGCTAGCTTCTCGTGCTCGGGTGGCGTCTCGCGCGAGCTGTTTCAGTCGATCCTCGCGGGCGCGGCGCTCGACGCGGGCGTCGAGGCGAAGATCGTCGAGCGGTTCGGCGCGGCCGCCGACCATCCGGTGGCGCTGGAGTTCCCCGAGGGCGACTACCTGAAAGGGTTTCTGCTGCTGCGCTCGTAGCAGGCGCCGCCCGGCGGTAGAATTCCGCTCTTCGCCAGGAGCCGACATGCAGCAGGAGAACATGGTTCCCGTGACCATCCTCACGGGCTTTCTGGGCAGCGGCAAAACGACGCTGTTGAACCGCATCCTCAATGAGGAGCACGGTCACCGCATCGCGGTAATCGAGAACGAGTTCGGGGAGGTCGGCGTCGACAACGACATCATCGAGAAGTCCGACGAGCAGATCGTCGAGATGAACAACGGCTGCATCTGCTGCACCGTGCGCGGCGACCTGATCCGCATCCTGGGCGAGCTGAAGGACAAGCGCAGCCAGGGAGCTCTCAACTTCGACCGCGTGGTGATCGAGACCACCGGCATGGCCGATCCGGGCCCGGTGGCGCAGACCTTCTTCACCGACGAGGAGATCGGCAATTACTACCTGCTCGACTCGATCATCACCCTGGTCGACGCCAAGCACGCCGAAAAGCAGCTCGACGAATTCCGCGAGGCGCAGGAGCAGGTCGGCTTCGCCGACCGCATCCTCATGTCGAAGACGGACCTGGTCGGCGAAGAGGACGTCAAGAAGCTCTCGGAGCGCATCCGCGGCATGAATCCGCGCGCACCGATCAAGAAAGTCCACTTCGGCAACGCGCCGATCGCCGAGGTGCTCGATATCCGCGGCTTCAACCTGAACGCGATCCTCGAGCTCGACCCGGAGTTCCTGGTCGACTCGCACCACGAGCACCACGACGAGGTGGAGTCGTTCGTGTTCCGCTCCGACAAACCCTTCGACGGCGACAAGCTCGAGCAGTTCCTCTCTGGCATGATCCAGGTCTACGGCCCCGATCTGCTGCGCTACAAGGGCGTGCTGTGGATGAAAGGGAATCCCCGGCGCGTGGTGTTCCAGGGCGTGCACATGATGATGGGCGGCGACCTCGGCAAGCCTTGGGCGAAGGGCGAGAAGAAAGACTCGACGATGGTGTTCATCGGCAAGAAGCTGCCGCGCGATCTGTTCCTCGCGGGCCTGGAGCAGTGCCTGGCGAAATGAGCCTCCCCGGCGGCGAGCAGTTCCACGGCACAACCATCCTGTCGGTGCGGCGCGGCGCGAGCGTCGCACTCGGCGGCGACGGGCAGGTGACCCTCGGCAACGTCGTGATCAAGGCGGGCGCGCGCAAGGTGCGCCGGCTGTACAACGACCGCATCCTGGCCGGCTTCGCCGGCGGCACGGCGGACGCTTTCACGCTGTTCGAGCGCTTCGAAGCGAAACTCGACAAGCACCAGGGCAACGTGATGCGCTCGGCGGTCGAGCTCGCCAAGGACTGGCGCACCGACCGGATCCTCAGGCGCCTGGAGGCGATGCTGGCGGTCGCCGACCGCGAGCACTCTCTCGTCATCACCGGCATGGGCGACGTGCTCGAGCCCGAGGAGGGCATCGTGGCGATCGGCTCGGGTGGCCCCTACGCGCAGAGCGCCGCGCGCGCGCTGCTGGAGAACACCGAGCTCGGGGCGCGCGACATCGTCGACAAGGCGCTCGCGATCGCGGCCGACTTGTGCATCTACACCAACCAGCGGAGGGTCATCGAGGTGCTCGAATGACGCAGATGACGCCGCAGGAGATCGTGCACGAGCTGGACAAGAACATCGTCGGGCAGGACCGCGCCAAGCGCGCGGTGGCGATCGCGCTCAGGAACCGCTGGCGCCGCCAGCAGGTGGGCGAGCCGCTGCGCCAGGAGATCACTCCGAAGAACATCCTCATGATCGGTCCCACCGGCGTGGGCAAGACCGAGATCGCGCGGCGCCTGGCGCGCCTGGCAGACGCGCCCTTCATCAAGGTCGAGGCGACCAAGTTCACCGAGGTCGGCTACGTCGGGCGCGACGTCGACACCATCGTGCGCGACCTGGTGGAGATCAGCGTCAAGCAGACGCGCGAGAGCGCGATGCGCGCCGTGCGCACGCGCGCGCAGGACGCGGCCGAAGAGCGCATCCTGGATGCGCTGCTGCCCCCCGCGCGCGGCGCCGAAGCCGAGGAGAGCGCCACCCGGCAGAAGTTCAGAAAGAAGCTGCGCGAGGGCGGGCTGGGCGATAAGGAAATCGAGCTCGAGCTGTCGGCCGCGCCGGCGCAGATGGAGATTCTCGCGCCTCCGGGCATGGAGGAGCTCACCTCGCAGATCCAGGGCATGTTCCAGAACCTCTCCGGCGGGCGCAGGAAGCTCAGAAAGCTGCGCATCCGCGAGGCGATGCAGCTGCTCACCGACGAAGAGGCCGCGCGCCTGGTAAACGACGACGAGCTGAAGGCCAAGGCGCTCGCCAATGCCGAGCAGAACGGCATCGTATTCCTGGACGAGATCGACAAGATCGCGAGCCGGGGCGAGATCGCCGGCGCCGATGTCTCGCGCCAGGGGGTGCAGCGCGACCTGCTACCGCTCGTCGAGGGCACCACGGTTTCGACCAAGTACGGCATGGTCAAGTCGGATCACATCCTGTTCATCGCCTCGGGAGCCTTTCACCTCGCCAAGCCTTCGGACCTCATTCCGGAGCTGCAGGGGCGCTTTCCGATCCGGGTCGAGCTCGACTCGCTGTCGGTCGGCGACTTCGAGCGCATCCTCACCTCGACCGATGCGAGCCTGATCAAGCAGTACCAGGCCCTGCTCGCGACCGAGGGTGTCACGCTCGAGTTCCGGCCGGAAGCGCTGCGCCGTTTGGCGCAGATCGCCTTCGAGGTGAACGAGAAAACGGAGAATATTGGCGCGCGCCGCCTCTACACGGTGCTGGAGAAGCTGCTCGAGGAGATTTCCTTCGAGGCCGGCCGGCGCGGCGCGGCGAGCATATTGATCGACGCGGCCTACGTCGATGCGCGGCTGGGCGAGCTGGCGAAGAACGAGGACCTGGCGCGCTACGTGCTCTAGGGGTTACGTAGGTTTTCGGCGTCGGCGAGCTGCCGCGTCGCTTCGCGCAGGAAGCCCATCTGCCGATTGAAGTTGGCGCAGCTCCGGCAGATGGCGAAGTGCAGGCGCAGCGCCACGCGCTCGCCCAAGCCGAGCCGACGGTCCATCCCCTCGGACACGAGCTGGGTCACTTCCCTGCACGAGAGCATCGGTTTCATCTGCGCGGGGTCTCTTGCGCGCCGAACCAGCGGGCCTCCAGGCACAACCTGAGGGCCATTCGGGCGCGATGCAGCATCACCCAGCAATTCGTCGGCGTGATGCCCAGTTCCTTACAGATCTCGTCGGTCTCCAGGCCCAGGTGCTCGCGCATCATGAACGCGCGCGCGGTCTTGGCCGGCAGCCCCGCCAGGCAGGACTCGAGCACCTCGAAGAACTGTGCCTGCTCGAGCGACGCGTCCGGGTCGTGCCAGGCCGGAACCGGCGCTCCCCAGTGCCCACTGCGGTCGAAGAGCTCCTCCAGGGCCGCGCTGTCGTCGGCGTCGTCCAGCGAAGCCTGCGGCTCCCGGCCCGCGCGCCGGATGGCGTCGATGATCTTGTGCTTGAGTATGCCGGTGAGCCAGGTGCGCAGCTGGGAGCGCCCGGCGTAGCTCGTCTCGGCGCCGAGCGCCGCGAGCAGGGTCTCCTGCACGGCGTCTTCGGCCGCGTCCCGGTCGCGCAGCTGCAGCCGCGCGAAGCGCAGCAGGTAGGCGCGCTGCTGCTCGATGCGACGGCGGAAGTCGTCGGGCGGGGACATTGGGGCGGAGACCGGCCGGGGACTCTAACCGGGCCGGCGTACGGTGGGCAACCGCCCGCCGACCGTCGGGGGTCTTGAAAGCGCCCGGCTTCCCCCCATTTTGGCTGCAGCAGGACCTATTTCAGGCAAGCAGAGCATAGGAGACGCATATGGCGAGCATCACCCGTTTGGACCCGTTCAACGATCTGGTGGACGATCTGTTCAAGGGCTTCCTCCTGCGACCGATGTACGCGGAGCCGCGCGGCGAGCCTGCACGCATGAGGGTCGACGTCGTCGAGAAGGACGGCGCCTACCTCGTGACCGCGGAGCTGCCGGGGGTCAGCAGGGAGGATGTGCAGGTGACCATCGACGGCGCGCAGGTGACGCTTAGCGCCGAGGTCAAGCGCGAGAAGGAAGTCGCGGCGGACGAGCGCGTGCTGCATAGCGAGCGCGTGTACGGCAAGGCGACGCGCAGCTTCGCGCTGCCGCAGGAAGTCGACGAGAGCAAGGCCGTAGCGAAGCTGCGCGACGGCGTGCTCGAGCTCACCCTGCCCAAGAAGGCCGCGGCGGCTCGCAGGCAGATTGCGATCAACTGAGCGTTGCGCCGCAGGGCGTGCACAGGGCCGGCGACCGCCGGCCCTTTTTCTTTGTAGAATCGGCACGCCATGACCGACGCCGCAGACGCCGCCGCCAAGGCGCGCATCCTCGCCGAAGCGCTGCCCTACATCCGCCGCTTCCACGGCAAGACGATCGTGGTGAAGTTCGGCGGCAACGCGATGATCGACCCGTCTCTGCAGGCGGGCTTCGCGCGCGACGTCGTGCTGCTCAAGCTGGTCGGCATGGACCCCGTGGTGGTGCACGGCGGCGGGCCGCAGATCGAGCGCCTGCTCAAGCAGCTCGGCATCAAGAGCGAATTCGTGCAGGGCATGCGCGTGACCGATGCGGCGACCATGGACGTGGTCGAGATGGTGCTCGGCGGGGCGGTCAATAAGGACATCGTGACGTTGATCAACCAGGCGGGCGGCAAGGCGGTGGGGCTGACGGGCCAGGACGGCGCATTCATCCGCGCGCGCAAGCTGATGATGCCTTCGCCCGAGCGGCCGAGCGAGCTGCTCGACATCGGGCAGGTGGGCGAGGTGGCGTCGATCGACCCGCGCGTGATCGATTCGCTCGAGCAGGGCGGCTTCATCCCCGTCGTGGCGCCGATCGGCGTGGGCGCCGACGGGCTATCTTACAACATCAACGCGGACCTGGTTGCCGGCAAGCTCGCCGAGGTGCTGCGCGCCGAGAAGCTGGTGCTGATGACCAACACCCCGGGCGTACTGGACGAGCAGGGCAGGCTGCTCACCGGCATCACGCCGCGCCAGATCGACGAGATGGTCGCCGCCGGGACGCTGTCCGGCGGAATGCTGCCCAAGATTTCCTCAGCGCTCGAGGCGGCGCGCTCGGGCGTCAGGAGCGTGCACATCATCGACGGCCGCGTGCCCCATGCGCTGCTGCTCGAAGTGCTGACCGACCGCGGCGTCGGCACGCTGATCCGCTCGCGCTGATGCGCCTCGCGCGCATCCCGCCCTCGCGGAGGGTGTGGATCTTCGATCTGGACAACACCCTGCACGACGCCGGCGCGCGCATCTTCCCTTCCATGCACGAGCAGATCAACGACTACCTGATGCGCCATTTCGGCGTGGACGAGGAAGGTGCGAACGCCATGCGGCGCGGCTTTTGGCAGCGCTACGGCACGACGCTGAACGGCTTGATGCGCCACTACGGAACCGACCCGCGCAGGTTCCTCGCCGAGACCCATCGCTTCCCCGAGCTGGCCGACATGGTCGTGCACGAGAACGCGCTGCGGCACGCGCTCGGGCGACTGGGCGGCAAGAAGCTCGTGTTCTCGAACGCCCCGCGCCACTACGTCGACGGGGTGCTGCGCGCAATCGGCGTGGCGCGCTGGTTCGACGCGGTCTACACGATCGAGGACGCCCGCTTCCGCGGCAAGCCGGCGCTCTACGGCTTTCACTTGCTGCTGCGCAACCACGACCTCGATCCGCACCGCTGCGCCTTCATCGACGACGCGCTCGAGAACCTGCGCGCCGCCAAGCGCCTGGGCATGAACACGGTGTGGGTCAGCCGCACGCGAAGGCGCGTCCCGTACGTCGACCTGCGCGTCGCATCGGTGCTCGAGCTGCCCGGACTCGTGTTCCGGCATGCTTGAGCTAGAATCGCGCACACTTGCGCTCCTAGCCCTATGCCACGCGCCAAAGGCGAACGCCGGCTCGAGATCCTGAAGACCCTTGCGCAGATGCTCGAGGCGCCGCGGTGGGAACGCGTGACCACGGCGGCGCTCGCGGCCAAGCTACACGTGTCGGAAGCGGCGCTGTACCGCCATTTCGCATCCAAGGCGCAAATGTACGAGGGCCTGATCGAGTTCATCGAGAACTCGGTGTTCTCGCTGGCGAACCGGATCTCTCAGGACGAGCCGAACGGCTCCGAGCAGGCCGCCAAGCTGGTCGAGATGCTGCTCGCGTTCGCCGAAAAGAACCCCGGCATGGTGCGCGTGATGATCGGGGACGCACTGGTGGGCGAGCACGAGCGCCTTCAGGCGCGCATGAACCAGTTCTTCGACCGCTTCGAGGCGACGCTAAAGCAGGCGCTGCGGCTCGCCGCGAGCCAGGCCGCGGCCGCCGAGAACGACGCCGCGGCGCGCGCCGCGACGCTGCTTTGCTACACCATCGGCAGCCTGCACCAGTTCGCGCGCAGCGGCTTCGCGAGGAAGCCCTCGGAGGGGTTTGCCGCCCAGCGCCGTCACCTGTTTGCTTGAACTTCGGCCGCGGCGCACACGGGGCAATCGGGATCCTTGGACAGGCGCACCGAGCGCCATTCGGCGTTGCGCGCGTCGAGCATCAACAGGCGCCCGGATGCCGGCTGACCCGCACCGGAGACGATCTTCACGGCCTCCAGCGCCTGCAGCGCGCCGATCGTGCCGGTGAGCGGTGCGAATACGCCCATCACCGCGCAGCGCAGCTCCTCGGTTTCGCCGCTCTCGGGAAACAGGCAGGCGTAGCACGGCGCGTCGGGCCTGCGCAGATCGAATACCGCGATCTGGCCGTCGAAGCGCAGCGCGGCCCCCGACACGAGCGGCCGCGCGTGGCGCACGCAGGCGCGGTTTACCGCGTGCCGCGTGGCGAAATTATCCGAGCAGTCGAGCACCACGTCGGCGCCAGCGACCAGATGTTCCAAGGCCTCGCCTTCCAGGCGGGCGGCAAGCGTCACCAGCTCCACCTCGGGATTGAGCGCCCCGAGCGCAGCGGCGGCGGCGTCCACCTTGCGAGCGCCGATCGAATCGGTGCGGAACAGGATTTGACGCTGCAGGTTGGTTAGGTCGACGCGGTCGGGGTCCGCCAGCGTCAGCCGGCCGATGCCGCTGGCGGCGAGATACAGCGCGGCCGGGCAGCCGAGACCTCCCGCGCCGATCACCAGCGCGCGCGCCGCGCGCAGCCGCTCCTGACCTTCTACACCGATCTCCGGCAGCAGGATGTGCCGGCTGTAGCGCAGCAGCTGTTCGTCGTTCAAGTTCCGACTAGCTGCCGGATTTGCGCTGCGCGACGGTCTTGGACGGCTGTCCCAGAACCGGCTGTCCCTTGAGATACGCGACCGCCTGTTCCAGCTGGAAGTCGTCCTTCGCGCCGAATTCGACCGGCTTGGCCGCAGCGGCCGGCTTCGCCGTGGCAGCTTCGGGCTTCTCCCGGCCGGCCTGCGCGGCCCCCGCGCCTGCCTGGTCGTTGTCCAGGTGATGTTGCAGATCGGCTTCGCGCAGGGGCGCCTTCGGCTCGCCGGGCTCGTCGACGATCAGGTCGGGGGTGATGCCCTTTGCCTGGATCGAGCGCCCGCTCGGCGTGAAATAGCGCGCGGTCGTCAGCTTGATCGCGGTGTTGTTGTTCAGCGGCATGATCGTCTGCACGGAGCCCTTGCCGAAGGTCTGGGTGCCGATCAGGGTGGCACGCTTGTGGTCCTGCAGCGCGCCCGCCACGATTTCCGAGGCGGACGCCGAGCCGCCGTTCACGAGCACGACCAGCGGTACCGTCTTGATCCCGGCGGGCAGGCTCTTAAGGAAGTCGTCGCCGTCGGTGCGCAGGTAGTCGTCCGGCGTGGCGAAGTACTTCTTCTTCGATTCCTCGGTGCGCCCGTCGGTCGATACGACGAGCGCATTGGGTTGCAGGAAGGCGGACGATACCGCCACCGCGCCGTACAGCAGGCCGCCGGGATCATTGCGCAGGTCGAGGACCAGCCCCTTGAGCGCGCCCTGGCGGTAGAGGTCACGCACGTGCTTCACGAGCGACTCGGGGGTCGACTCCTGGAACTGCGACACCCGCACCCAGCCGTAGCCGGGCTCGATCAGCTTGGACTTCACGCTGCGCACATGGATGATCGCGCGTGTCAGCGTCACCACGATCGGCTGCGACTCGCCTTTCCTCGCGATCGTCAACGTGATCTTGGTATCAGGCTTGCCGCGCATGCGCTTGACCGCCTCGTTCAGCGTCATGCCCTTCACCGGCGTTTCGTCGAGCTTGATGATCAGGTCACCCGGCTTGATGCCGGCCTTGTACGCCGGCGTGTCCTCGATCGGCGAAACGACCTTGACGAAGCCGTCCTCCATGCCGACCTCGATCCCCAGGCCGCCGAACTGCCCCTGCGTTCCCACCTGCAGCTCGCGGTAGGCGTCCGCGTCGAGATAGGCCGAGTGCGGGTCGAGGTCCGAAAGCATGCCGTTTATCGCGCCGGTGATCAGCTTCTTGTCGGCCACCGGCTCGACGTAGTTCTGCTTGATGGTGCCGAACACGTCCGTGAAGGCGCGCAGCTCGTCGAGCGGCAGCGGCCCCTGCGCGTCGCGATCGGCGATCGCCTGCAGGTTGAGGCTGATGAGTACCCCGGCGACGACGCCGAGAAGGACGAGTCCGAAACCACGAAGTCTGCTGCGCATAGCGTTTGCTTCCTCAACCGGCAGGATGCCGGATCAAGCGCCTCACTTGAGATTGACCCACGTCAACGGGTCGAAAGGCTTACCCAGATGCCGCAATTCAAAGTATAAACCCGATTCCTCGATGCCACCGGTCGCGCCAACGGTCGCAATCGGCTCGCCCGCGGCAACTATGTCACCGACCTGCCTCAGCAAGGTCTCGTTGTTCGCGTAAACCGACAAATATGCCTCACCGTGATCGATGATCAGCAGGTTTCCGAAACCCCTCATCCAGTCGGCGAATACCACCTGCCCCGCCGCGATCGCCCTGACTTGCCGGCCCTCGGGCGCGCGAATAAAGACCCCTTTGAGATTGATGCCGGCATTGCCTCTTTGAGCGCCGAAGCGCCCGGTCAGTTCCCCACGTACCGGCAGGCGAAGTTTGCCGCGCAGCGTGTCGAACGGGCCGCTCGCCGCGCCTGGCTCGGGCACCTTCTCGACCCGCGCGTAGCCGGCGCCCGGCTTGGTGGCGAGCACGCGGCCGATCTCTTCGACGAGGCGCGAAAGCCGCGCCTCGTCCGCGCGCAACACCTTGATCTGCTTTTGGTCGCGCCGGATCTCGTCGCCGAGCTTGGCCAGGACGTGCTGCCGCTTGCGCTGCTCGGCGAGCACCCGCTCGCGGTCGGCGCGCTGCGCGAGCGTGACCTCGGCGAGGCGTGCGCTGCGCGCGTCGAGCTCGCGCCGCAGATCGGCGAGCTCGGCCAGCCCGTCGCGCATCGAGGCCACGAGCCCTGCGGAGGCCTGCGAGACGCGCGTCAGGTAGTACAGCTTGCGCGCGACCTCGCCGGGATCCTCGCCGGAGAGCACCAGACGCAGCGCGCCGGGTGCGCCGCCCTCGTAGCGCGCAGCCAAGATCTTGCCGAGCGCTGCCTGCTGCAGGGCTAGCCTCCGTGTGAGGCTGCGGCGGCGCGCCTCGAGCGCGTCGGATTGCGCGCGCAGCACGCGCCCGTCCGCGTCGAGCTCCGCAAGTGCACGGTTGGCGTCCGAGATCGCGCGCTCCGAGTCGCGTAGCGCGTCGCGCGCCTCGCGCCGGGATGCTTGCTTTTCGTTCAGCTCGGTACTTAGCGCCGCGATGCGGGCCCTGAGCGCCTCCAGGTCGCGTTCGCGCTTGCCGGCGTGCGCCGGCGCAGCGAGGACCGCGGCGATGAGCACGAGCCCTGCGATCCGCGCGAGGTTCAGGTCTTTGCCTTGCCCTGAGCAGAGACCACCGAGATGCGTCGCGCGATCTCCTGCTCGTCGCCGAGATAGCGATGTCCGAGCGGGCGCAGCCGTGCGTCCAGCTCGTAGACGAGCGGCACGCCCGTCGGGATGTTCAGGCCGACGATGTCGGTATCTGAGATACCGTCCAGGTACTTGACCAGGGCGCGCAGCGAATTGCCGTGCGCAGCCACAAGTACGCGCCTGCCGGCGCGCATCGCAGGCGCGATCTTTCCCTCCCAATACGGCAGGACGCGCGCCACCGTGTCCTTGAGGCACTCGGTGCGCGGCATGCCGTCTGCCCCGAGCTCCGCGTAGCGCGAGTCGCCGGCGGCGAGGCGCGGATCATCCGGCGCGAGCGCTGGCGGCCGCGTGTCGTAGCTGCGCCGCCAGGCAAGCACCTGCTGCTCGCCGAACTTGGCCGCCGTCTCGGCCTTGTCCAGGCCCTGCAGTGCGCCGTAATGACGCTCGTTCAGGCGCCAGCTCTTCTCCACCGGCAGCCACATGGCGTCCATCTCTTCCAGCACCAGCCATAGCGTCCTGATGGCGCGCTTGAGCACCGAGGTGAAGGCGAGGTCGAAGGCAAAGCCCTGGGCGCGCAGCAGGCAGCCGGCGGCTCGCGCCTCTTCGATGCCCTTCACCGACAAATCGACGTCGGTCCAGCCGGTGAAGCGGTTCTCGCGGTTCCAGTCGGATTCGCCGTGGCGCAGTAGGACGAGCTTGTGGGCAGCTTGCATCGCGGTCGGCTTGAGGCCCTGCGGTCGGCTTGAGGCCCTGGCTATTCTATAATACGAACCTTTACTTCTGCGGGCCGCGCCGCGCGGCCGTAAACAAATGAAGCGCGACCAGTTCGACCTGATCGAAAAGCAGGAGCACATCGAGCAGGCCGCGCGCGCCCTGAAGGCGATGTCGCACCCGCTGCGGCTCAAGATCCTGTGCGTGCTGGGCCCCAGCGAGCTGAGCGTGCAAGACATCGTCGACGCGGTGGGCACATCGCAATCCAACATCTCGCAGCATCTGGCGATCCTGCGGGACAAGTCGGTGCTGCGCACGCGCAAGGACGCGAACCGGGTGTTCTACCGCGTAAGCGACGAGCGCACCCTGCAGCTCATCGGCATGATGCGCGAGGTCTTCTGCGGCGTGCCGCACGGCTGAGGATGCGCCCGGCGTAGGCGCCGCCGGCGTTTTCGAAAAAAATGTACCTTGAGTTCATCAAAGACAACCTGCTCCTTTTCGCCGTCGCGGTGACCTCCGGCGCGATGCTGATCTGGCCGATGCTGCGCCGGACCGGCGGCGGACCCGCCGCGAGCACGCTGCAAGCGACGCAGATGATCAACCGGCAGGATGCGGTGGTGGTCGACGTGCGCGAGGACGCAGAGTACGCCAAGGGCCATGTCATGGGCGCGCGCCACATTCCGCTGTCGCAGCTCGGCACCCGCGCCGGCGAGCTGCAGAAATTCAAGTCGAAGCCGCTGATCGCGTATTGCGAGAGCGGCACGCGTTCGGCACAGGCAGTATCGGTCCTGCGCAAGCAGGGATTCGAGCAGGTATTTAATCTCACCGGCGGGTTCGCGGCCTGGCAGCAGGCGGGGCTGCCGGTGGAGAAGTGACATGGCCGCGGTGCTGATGTACTGCACGGCGACCTGCCCGTATTGCCAGGCTGCCGAGCGGCTGCTGCGCAAGAAGGGCGTGACCGACCTGGAGATCGTGCGCGTCGACCTGGAGCCGCAGCGGCGCGCCGAGATGATGCAACGAAGCGGGCGCCACACGGTGCCGCAAATCTGGATCGGCACGCGCCACGTCGGGGGCTGCGACGATCTGTACGCACTGGAGCGCCAAGGTCGGCTAGACGGGCTGCTGCGCGAACTTACGGAGGCGGGATGAGCGACAACCAGCCAAGCTTTCAGATCGAGAAGATCTACGTCAAGGACCTGTCGCTCGAGATTCCGGGCGGGCCGCAGACCTTCATGCAAGCCGAGCAGCCGCGCCTCGAGGTGCAGATCGGCAACGACGCGGCGCAGTTCGCGGAGGGCTATTACGAGGTCACGGTGACCGTCACGGTGACCGCACGCGCCGCGGACAAGACCGTATTCCTCGCCGAAGCCGTGCAGGCGGGCATCTTTTCCATACGCGGGGTGCCGCAGGACGACCTCCCTGGGCTGCTGAACGTCGCCTGCCCGACGATCATCTACCCCTATCTGCGAGAAACGGTTTCCGACGTGATCACGCGCGGCGGATTCCCGCCGGTCCTGCTCGCGCCAGTGTCCTTCGAGGCGCTCTACGCGCAGCGCCAGCAGCAGGCGAGCGCGCAGCCGCGCATCGAGATCGCTTCCTGAGCGCGATGCGCCGCGCGCTGCTCGCCGCGCTGCTCGCCGCCGCCGCCGGCAGCGCGCACGCTGTCGACTACCGCAGCGTAGGCGGACAGCCCGCGGTGCTCTACGATGCGCCCTCGATGCAGGCCACGCCGCTGTATGTCGTTTCGCCCAAGTACCCGCTCGAGGTGATCGTCGAGCTTGGGGCCTGGATCAAGGTGCGCGACCAGACCGGCGCCCTGTCCTGGGTGCAGGGCAGCGTGCTGACCGACCATCGCACGGTGCTGGTCACGGCGCCTGCGGCGCAAGTTCACGTGCGGCCGGACGACAACTCGCCGATCGCCTTCAGCGCGGCGCAGAACGTGGTGCTCGACCTGCTCGAAGTGGTGCCGGGCGGATGGCTGCGGGTGCGTCACGCTGACGGCTCGAGCGGCTACGTTCGTCCCACCGCGGTTTGGGGCGGCTGACGGCGATATTGCGCGCATGAGCGCGATCGCAGTGCTCGGCGCGGGCGCTTGGGGTACGGCGCTCGCCGTGGCGCTGGCGCGCGCCGGGCACGGCGCGAGGCTGTGGGCACGGGACGCGGCGCAGGCTGCGGCGATGGACCGGGCACACCGTAACGAGCGCTACCTGCCGGAAGTGACGCTCCCGCAGGGCGTGCGCGTAGTATCCGAGCTGGCGCACGCGCTCGACGGCGCCGAGCTGCTGCTCGCGGCGACTCCGGTCGGCGGCCTTTGCGATCTCCTGCGCCGCCTGCGTGCCCGGGGCGCCGCGCTGCCGCTGGTGTGGCTGTGCAAGGGCTTCGAGCAGGGCAGCGGGCGCCTGCCGCACCAGCTGGTCGAGGATGAGCTGGGTGCTGGCCTCGCGAGCGGCGCCCTTTCCGGGCCTTCGTTCGCGCTCGAGGTGGCGCAGGGTTTGCCATGCGCGCTCACGCTCGCCTCGCATGACGCGGAGTTCGCGCGCCGTGCCGCGGCGCAGCTGCATGGGGGCAGGCTGCGCATTTATTACAGCGCCGATGTGATCGGTGTCGAGATCGGCGGCGCGGTCAAAAACGTGATGGCGATCGCGGTCGGCATCTGCGACGGGCTCGGGCTCGGACAGAACGCGCGCGCCGCGCTCATCACGCGAGGCCTGGCGGAGATATCGCGACTCGGCGTGGCGCTCGGCGGGCGCGCCGAAACCTTCATGGGCCTGGCCGGCGCCGGTGACCTCATTCTCACGGCTACCGGCGATCTCTCGCGCAACCGACGCGTCGGGCTGGCGCTTGCGCGTGGGCGCGCGCTGCGCGACATCCTCGCTGAGCTCGGCCACGTCGCCGAGGGCGTGGGCTCGGCGGCCGAGGTCGCGCGGCTCGCCGCGCCGCTCGGTATCGAGATGCCGATCACCGAGGCCGTGAAGGCGGTGCTCGAAGGCGCTCTCGCACCCGCGGCCGCCGCCGAGCGGCTCCTCGCGCGCGACCCCAAGCGCGAGGCGTTCAGCTAGCGCCGGCGAAGCCGAGCTGGCGCCAGGCCTCGAACAACAGCACCGCGACCGCATTGGACAGGTTCAGGCTGCGGTTGCCGGGCCGCATCGGCAGACGCACGCGCTGCGCGGGCGCGAACTGCGCGAGCACGTTCTCGGGCAGGCCGCGCGTTTCCTGGCCGAACACGAACACGTCGTCGGGTGCATAGCGTACGTCGGTGTAGCGGGTTTCGCCGCGCGTGGTGACGGCGAACATGCGCCGCTCACCCAGCGCCGCGCGGCAGGCGTCCCAGCCGCGGTGCGTGCGCACCGTCGCAAGCTCGTGATAGTCGAGGCCGGCGCGCCTGAGCTGCCGATCGTCCATCGAGAAACCGAGCGGTTCGACCAGGTGTAGCCGCGCGCCGCTGTTGGCCGCGAGCCTGATCACGTTGCCGGCGTTGGGCGGTATCTCAGGGTGGAGCAGCACGATATCGAACATGCGCGCTCAGGCGGAGAAGGTGCGCGCCACGACCCAGTTCACCACGCGCGCGGCGCCGGCGCGCTTGAGCGTGGCGGCGATCTCCTCGAGCGTGGCGCCCGTGGTCATCACGTCGTCCACGACCGCGACCGTCGCGCCCTGCAAGGGAATCGTGCAGCGAAACGCGCCGCGCACGTTCTTCGCGCGCTCGTCCCAGCGAAGCGCGCTCTGCGGCGGGGTGTCGCGGCCGCGCTCGCACGCGTGTGCCGCGAGCGGCGCGCTCAGCGCGCGCGCGGCGTGCCGCCCGATCTCGAGCGACTGGTTGTAGCCGCGTGCACGCAGCCGCGCCGCGGACAGGGGCACCGGCAGCACACAGTCGACGTCGACGCGCTCGCCGACGCGCGCCACGCGCGCGCCGAGCAGGCGCCCGAGCGGCGCGGCGAGCGCCAGCTCTCCCCGGAACTTGAGCGCGTGCACCAGAACGTCGGCCGGAAAGCGGTACTGGAGCGCGGCAACGGTGGCGTCGTAAGCCGGCGGCTGCGAGAGGCAGCGGCCGCAGAGCACGCCGTCGGGCGATGGCAGCGCGCAACGCGGGCAGAGCGCGTCGTCCATGCGCGGCAGGTCCGCGTCGCAGGCGGCGCACAGCAGCCCTTCGTCGCGCGCAGCGTCGGCTGCGCCGCGGCACAGCAAACATGTGCCGCCGAACAGGTGGCTGGCGAAACGGTGGGCGGCGCGCAAGAGCATGGCGGCAGCGGTCGGCCGAATTATGCGCGCTAGAATCGGCCCGAGTGGACGAGGGAGGCGTGCGACGATGTGGACGGTAGCGCAATTGGCGGCGGATCTCGCCGCGCGGAGGGCGAGCAGCCGGGACCTGGTCGACCGGGCGCTCTCGCGCATCGGGGAGGGAGCGGGTGAGGGCGCGCGCGCGTTCGTGAAGACCTACGCGGACACCGCGCGGGCGGAGGCGGCGCTCGCCGACCGGCTGCGTGCCGCTGGCATCGTGCGCTCGCCGGTCGATGGCCTGCCCGTGTCGGTCAAGGATCTTTTCGACGTCGGCGGCGACGTCACGCGCGCGGGCTCGAAGCTGCTCGCGGGCGCGGCGCCGGCAGAGCGCGACGCGCCGGCAGTGGCGCGCCTGCGCGCGGCGGGAGCGGTCATCGTCGGCCGTACCAACATGGTCGAGTTCGCGTTCGGCACCACGGGGATCAATCCTCATTACGGCACCCCGCGCAATCCGTGGGATCGCAGGACCGGGCGCATCCCGGGCGGCTCGTCTTCAGGGGCGGCGGTGGCGCAGGCCGACGGCATGTGCGCGATGGCGCTCGGCAGCGACACGCGCGGTTCGATACGGGCGCCCGCGGCGTTGTGCGGCCTGACGGGCTTCAAGCCGACCGCGCGCCGCGTGCCGCGCGAGGGCGCGTTCCCCCTGTCCTACACGCTCGATTCGGTCGGACCGCTCGCAAGTACGGTAGCGTGCTGTGCGGCCTACGACGCGGTGCTGGCCGGCGAGCAGGCGGCGCCGCTGCCGCAGCTTCCGGCAAAGGGGTTGCGGCTGCTCGTGCCGCGCTCGAGCGTGTTGGAGGATCTCGAGCCGCCGGTTGCGCGCGCCTTCGAGGCGGCGCTCAAGGCGCTCGCCGGGGCCGGCGCGGCGCTCACCGAGCTGGACGTGACGGCGTTCGACCGCCAGGCGGAATATTTCCGCAACGGCGGATTCGCCGGCGCCGAGGCCTACGCGATCCACCGGCGCTGGGAGGACCGGCTGGACGAGTACGATCCGCGCGTCGCGAAGCGCATCCTGTACGGCAAGCAGGTCTCGGCGGCGGACTACGTCGAGCTCGGGCAGCTGCGTGCCGCCTTCATGCGCGAAGTCGAGGCGCTCGCGGCGCCCTACGATGCGTTCCTGATGCCGACGACGCCTTGCGTCGCGCCGCCGATCGCGGAGGTGGAGCGCAGCGACAACGACTACTTCCGGTGGAACATGCTCATCCTGCGCAACGTGGGCATCGTCAACTTCCTGGACGGTTGCGCGGCGTCCGTGCCCTGCCACGCACCGGGCACGGCGCCAGTGGGGCTGTCGGTGTGCGGCGTGGCGCTCGCCGATCATCATGTGCTCGCGGTGGCCGCCGCAGTGGAGCGCGCCCTCGAACCGATCACCGGGCGTGCCGCGGCGGGGCGTGGCTGAAGTCGACGACAGGCTCGAGCGCCGCGCGACGCGCCGGCGCTATGAGCGCGCGGCGCGAACCTACGAGGATGCCGCGAGGCTCGAGGCCGAAGTGGGCGCACGCATGCTTGAGCGGCTCGATTACGTGCGCATCGAGCCCCGACGCATCCTGGACGCCGGCGCGGGCACGGCGCGCGAGGCGCGGCGCCTGGCCGAGCGCTATCCCGCGGCCGCGATCGTGGCGCTGGATTTCTCTCTCGGCATGCTGCGGCGTGCACGGCGCGCGCAGGGATTCCTGTCGCGCGTTTTCGGCGGCCGGCGGCTGCTCGCCGTGTGCGCCGACATGACGCGCCTGCCGGTCGCGGCGGGAGCCGTCGGCATGGTGTGGTCGAACATGGCGCTGCACGCGCTCGACGAGCCGCTCGACGCGCTGCGCGAATTTCAACGCGTGCTCGCGCCCGACGGTTTGCTCATGCTCAGCACCCTTGGCCCCGATACCTTGAAGGAGCTGCGCGCCGCGGCGGGCGGGCGGCGCGTGCACCGCTTCATGGACATGCACGATCTGGGCGATCGGCTGGTTGCGGCGGGCTTCGCGGCGCCGGTGATGGACATGGAGCTCATCACGGTCACCTATCCGAGCAGCGAAGCGCTGCTCGGCGAGTTGCGCGCGACCGGACAGACGAGCGTGCGTGCCGACCGGCCGCAGGGACTGTCGGGACGTCGCTTTCTCGCGCAGCTGCGCGACGGACTCGCCGCGCAGACGCAGAATTCACGCTTGCCGGTGACTTTCGAGGTGGTCTACGGACACGCTTGGAAAGGTACGTCGCGCGCCGCACCCGGCGCGCCCGCGGTTGTGCGCTTGGAGCGCGCGCGCCATAAAAAATCCTGAGCGGTGCAACAGCGGGACGGCGTGAATCTCGACGCGCTTTTGTTGATGCGCGGCGCTCGACTGTGGTAACTTACCGCGGCTTTGGCGGCACCTTAGGGCGCGAGAGCGCCTTCTCGAGCATGGCGAGCACGATCAATCCGCGGCACGAGTCGGCGTTCCTGGGGCAATCGGAGAATTTCCGCCTGCTCATCAAGCGCAACTGCTCGATCTCCCCTGCTGGTCTGTTCCGCGTCTTTGCGCTAGTTGCGCTCACAACGTTCGGAATCGGGGCGGGGTTCGCGGCGGCCGGCGCGTGGCTGATTCTGCCGTTCGCCGGCTTGGAGGTGCTTGCACTTGGCTTGGCGTTCCTGCTCAACGGGCGCCATGCGGGGGATTACGAGCGCATCGAGCTCGAGCACGGCCGGCTGACGGTCGAGGTGGTCGAGGGGCCCCGCACCGCGCGCTACGCGATGGACGCGCGTGCGGCGCGGGTCGCGGTAAGCGATTGAGAATCTGATCCGGGAAAGGGCGATGATGCCAAGCAAGTCGAAACACCGCGCCGCGCGCTGGGCGGCGGCCGCGTTCCTCGCGGCGTTCTCGGGCCTCGCGCAGGCCCTCGAATGGAACCTGCAGCCTCCTGCCACGCCGATCGCGGCCGATGTGCACGGACTGCACGAGTACGTGATGATCCTCGTCATCGTGATCTTCGTCGGCGTGTTCGCCGTGATGTTCTGGTCGGTGTACGCGCACCGCAAGTCGAAGGGACACCAGGCGGCGCAATTTCACGAGAACACCATGGTAGAGATGCTGTGGACGGTGATCCCGCTGGTCATCCTGATCTTCATCGCCTGGCCGGCGACCAAGACGGTGATCGCGCAGAAGGACACCTCGAACGCCGACATCACGGTCAAGGCGACCGGGATGCAGTGGAAGTGGGGCTACGACTACGTGAAGGGCGAGGGCGAGGGCATTCACCTCGTGTCCGAGCTGTCCACGCCGAACGAGCAGATCGAAGGGCGAGCCACCAAAGACGCACACTACCTGCTCGAGGTGGACCATCCGCTGGTGGTGCCGGTGGGCAAGAAGGTGCGCGTCCTCACCACCGCGGTCGACGTGGTGCACTCGTGGTGGGTGCCGGCCTTCGCGGTCAAGCAGGATGCCATCCCCGGCTTCATCCGCGACACCTGGTTCAAGGCGACCGAGACGGGCACCTTCCGCGGGCAGTGCGCCGAGCTGTGCGGCAAGAATCACGGCTTCATGCCTATCGTCGTGAAGGTCGTGCCGCAGCAGGAATACACCGCGTGGGTGGACCAGCAAAAGAAGCGCCAGGCGTCGGCCGGCGCGGCGCTGCAGACCGCCGAGGCGAATACATCCAAGTAGCGGCAAACGAATCCAGGCAATCAGGAGAATCCCGATGAGCGCAGTTATCGACAGCCACGGTCACGCGCACGGCCACGCCGGTCACCACGGTCCCTACAGCGGCATCATGCGCTGGATCACGACCACCAACCACAAGGACATCGGGACGATGTACCTGTGGTTCAGCTTCACCATGTTCCTGGTGGGCGGTGCGATGGCTATGGTCATTCGCGCCGAGCTGTTCGAGCCGGGCCTGCAGATCGTCGATCCGGACTTCTTCAACCAGATGACCACCATGCACGGACTGATCATGGTGTTCGGCGCGATCATGCCGGCGTTCGTCGGTTTCGCGAACTGGCTGATTCCGATGCAGATCGGCGCGCCCGACATGGCCTTTGCGCGCCTGAACAACTGGTCGTTCTGGCTGTTGCCGTTCGCCGGCTCACTGCTCATCATCTCCTTCTTCGTGCCGGGCGGCGCCCCGGGCGTGGGCTGGACGATGTACGCGCCGCTCACGGTGCAGATGGGCATGGGCATGGACCTCACCATCTTCGCGATTCACCTGCTCGGCATGAGCTCGATCATGGGCTCGATCAACATCGTCACCACGATCCTCAACATGCGCGCTCCCGGCATGACGCTGATGAGGATGCCGCTGTTCTGCTGGACGTGGCTGATCACCGGCTACCTGCTGATCGCGGCGATGCCGGTGCTCGCAGGTGCGGTGACGATGACGCTCACCGACCGCCACTTCGGCACCACCTTCTTTAATGCCGCGGGCGGCGGCGACCCGGTCCTTTACCAGCACATTTTCTGGTTCTTCGGTCACCCCGAGGTCTACATCATCGCGCTGCCTGCGTTCGGCGTGATCTCGCAGGTGATCCCGGCGTTCTCGAGGAAGCCGCTGTTCGGTTACGCCTCGATGGTGTACGCGACCTCCGCGATCGCGATCCTGTCGTTCATGGTTTGGGCGCACCACATGTACACGGTGGGCATGCCCGTTACGGCGCAGCTGTTCTTCATGTACGCGACCACGCTGATCGCCGTGCCCACCGGCGTCAAGGTTTTCAACTGGGTAGCGACGATGTGGAAGGGGTCGCTTTCCTTCGAGACGCCGATGCTGTTCGCGATCGGGTTCCTGTTCCTGTTCACCATGGGCGGGTTCTCCGGCCTCGTGCTGTCGCTCGCCGCGGTCGACATCCAGCTGCAGGACACCTATTACGTGGTGGCGCATTTTCACTACGTGATGGTGGCCGGGGCGCTGTTCTCGGCCTTCGCCGGAATCTACTTCTGGCTGCCAAAGTGGACCGGGCGCATGTACAACGAGACGCTGGGCAAGTGGCACTTCTGGCTGTCCATGATCTTCTTCAACATGATCTTCTTCGTGCAGCACTTCCTCGGCCTGGCGGGCATGCCGCGTCGCGTCCCGGACTATCCGCTCATGTTCGAGACCTGGAACAAGATCTCCTCGATCGGCGCCTTCGGCTTCGGGCTCTCGCAGCTGCTTTTCCTGTACATCGTGGTGAAGTGCATCACGAGCGGCGAGAAAGCCCCGCAGAAGCCCTGGGACGGTGCCGACTCGCTCGAGTGGACGCACCTGCCCACGCCGGCGCCGTACCACTCGTTCGAGACGCCGCCGGTGCTCAAGTAACGCGGCGCCCGCGCGCACCATGACGCAGAACGTAAAGACGGCGCTCGTGCTGGCGTCGATTGCGCTGGCAGCATTCCTCGGCATCGTCGCCAAGTACTGGTTGCTCGGCGGATGAGCGCCATGCACGCGGAGCGCGCTGCGGACAACCGCCGGCTGCTGCTGAGGCTGTCGATCGTCGCCGTCGTCATGTTCGGCTTCGGCTATGTGCTGGTGCCGTTCTACAAGCAGATCTGCGAGGCGTTCGGGCTGAACTATGTCTACGCGCGCGACGCCGCGCCGGCGAACACCCAGATCGACGGCACGCGCAGCGTATCGGTGGAGCTCGACGCCAACACCGCCGACGTACCCTGGCAATTTCGTCCGCTCACGCGCCATGTTTCGGTGCATCCGGGTGAACTGTTCACTGTGGAATACGAGGTCGTGAATTCGAGCTCCCTCCCGATCACCGGTCAGGCGGTGGCGAGCTTCGGACCGCAGATCGCGGGCCGCTATTTCAAGAAGCTCGAATGCTTCTGCTTCAAGCAGCAGACGCTCGCACCGGGAGAGACGCGCAGGATGCCGGTCGTGTTCGTGATCGATCCGCGGCTTCCGCGCGACGTCGGCAACATTACGCTGTCTTATACTTTCTTCGAGGTGCCGGGCGCGGGGGAACGCTCGTGAGCGCCGTGGAGGCGGAAATGCCGAAAGGCAAGAACCCCGGGCTGCTGGAAGTCGCGAAGACGGTTCTGTTCGGCGCGCTGGGGATTCGCCGCAGGTCCGATCACGAACGCGAGACGCAGGCCCTGAAGCCGGTCTATCTGATCGTCGCGGGCCTGGTGTTCGCGGCGCTGTTCATATTGACGCTCGTCCTGGTCGTGCGCATCGTGACGAGCTGAGCAAGAACCGAGAACTCAAGGCAGGGAGAAAGCAATATGTCGCAGATCGCATCCAGCCGTCAGCACTACTACGTGCCGCAGCCGATGCCGTGGCCGATCATGGGATCGATTTCGCTGTTCCTCATGGCCCTCGGCGCGGTGTTCGTGTTCAACGGGTCCTCCGGCGGCTGGTTTTCGATCGCGGCCGGGTTCGCGGTGCTGCTTTACATGCTGTTTCGGTGGTTCGGCGCCGTGATCCGCGAGTCGGAAGGCGGCAAGTTCGGCGGCTGGGAAGACGTCTCGTTCCGCTGGGGCATGAGTTGGTTCATCTTCTCCGAAGTGATGTTCTTCGCCGCGTTTTTCGGAGCGCTCTTCTATACGCGCCAGATCTCGGTGCCCGATCTGGCGAGCCTGCAGAGCCAGGCGTTCGCATGGCCGGATTTCTCCGGCCACTGGCCGTCCGCAGGTCCGGGCTTCGGGCAGACGTTCTCGTCCATGGAGGCGTGGGGCATCCCTGCGATCAACACGCTGCTGCTGCTGTCCTCGGGCGTCACCGTGACGATCGCGCACTGGGCGCTGAAGGAGAACAAGCGCGGCCTGCTAAGCCTGTTCCTGTTCTTTACCGTGGCGCTCGGCGTGACGTTCCTTTCGTTCCAGGCCTACGAGTACCACCACGCCTATTCGCTGCTGAACCTCAAGCTCAGCACGGGCGTGTATGGCTCGACGTTCTTCATGCTCACCGGCTTTCACGGCTTTCACGTGACGCTCGGCGCGATCATGCTGACGGTCATCCTGGTGCGCAGCCTGATGGGCCATTTCAAGCCCGACCACCACTTCGCGTTCGAGGCGGTGGCATGGTACTGGCACTTCGTGGACGTGGTGTGGCTTGGACTCTTTATCTTCGTTTACGTGATGTAGCAGCGGCAAGCCGCAACGGACAACAGGAGGAAGGCGCCCGCGAGGCGCCGCGGAGGAGAAGCTTCTACGCCGCACGCCGTGCGGCGTTTTTTTTCGCCGGACGCTAACGCAGGTGGCCGGGAATGAAGCCGAAGTAGAACCCCGCCATCAGGAAGAGGAACAGGGCGATCGACAGCGCAACGCGCAGCGCGAGCGCCTTGACGGCACGGTTGGACCCGCTCTTGTCGTGGTACACGAAGAACAGCGCCGAGCCGAGGCTGACGACGATCATCAGGAATACGGCTATTACGATATAGCGCATGGAGGAGGGGGAGTTTAAGGCAAGCACCCGTCCTCTTGCACGCGACAGCATGATGCTCACGTTTCTGGGCAGGACATTTCGGCCGAAGTGGTGGGGCTTCGCGTTAGCAGTCGCAGGCTGCGCCGCGTTCATCGCGCTCGGCAACTGGCAGGCTAGGCGCGCCGAAGAGAAGCGGGCGCTCGCGGCACGGCTCGATGCGGCGCTGCGCGCACCGGCGCGCGCGCTTCCGGCCCGGCCCGTGGCGGCATCAGACTACGCGCAGCGGCGGGTCTCCGCGCTCGGTACGTTCGTTCCCCAATTCACCGTGCTGCTGGAAAACAAGATCCACGATGGCCGGCTCGGCTACGAGGTGGTGACGCCCCTGCGGCTGGGACAAAGTCCCCTGCACGTACTGGTCGACCGCGGCTGGGTCGCTGCAGGCGCGCGGCGCGACGAGCTGCCCGAGATTCGCACTCCACCGGGTGAGTTGCACATCGAGGGTATCGCCCTGCCGCGCCTGCCGCAGGCATTCGAGCCGGAGCACCGCCCTCCGCAGGGCCGCGTATGGCAGAACCTGAGGCTCGACGAGTTCGCCGCCGCCACGGGTTTGGCGCTGCAGCCCTTGGTCATCGAGCAACTCTCGCAGGTCGATGACGGGCTGGTGCGCGACTGGGTGCGGCCCGACACCGGTGCGGAGCGGAACGCGAGCTATGCCTTGCAGTGGTACTCGTTCGCGGCCCTGGCCGTCATCCTCTTCCTGGTACAGTCGTTCCGCCGTGAGCAATCCCCCGAGCACTGACGCCGCGCGGCGCGCCCGCCTCAAGCTGCTGCTGCTCGCGGCGTTCTTCGCCGCGCCGCTCGTGCTCGCCTGGCTCGCGTACCGGTTCGAATGGGGGATAGGCGCCTCCGGCAACTACGGCGAGCTTGTCGGGCCCGCTATCCTGCCCGCGGCTGCGCTCACCGCGCTCGACGGCAAGCACGTCTCGACGTCTCAGCTGCGCGGCAGGTGGGTGCTTGTGCAATTCGACGCGTCGCGCTGCGACGCGTACTGCGGGCGCAAGCTTTACTACATGCGCCAGGTGCGCAGGGCGCTGGGCAAGGACATGGAGCGCGTCGCGCGCCTGTGGGTGCTCACCGACAGCGGCACGCCGGCGGCAGCAGTAGTCGCCGCGTTCGAAGGCACGGAGATACTGCGCACCGATAATGGCGGCTTTGCCGCGGCGTTCGGCGCGCCCGCGCACCTGGCCGACCATATTTACCTCGTCGATCCCATGGGCAATCTGATGCTGCGCTTCCCGCGCGACCCTGACCCTTCGAAGATGCTCAAGGATCTACAGCGTCTGCTCAAGTACTCGCAGATCGGCTGAGCGCCCGTGATAAAATTTTCGGCTCCGTGAATATCCAGGCCCTCTCTCCAGGCATCGCACGCGGCCTCGCGCAGCGGGCCCGGGCCTTCTACGCGCTGACCAAGCCGCGCGTCGTGTCGCTCATCGTTTTCACCGCCGTGATCGGCATGCTGCTCGCCACACCCGGGATGGTCCCGCCGCGGGCGCTGTTTGCGGGGACGCTCGGCATCGCGCTGGTTGCGGGCGCGGCCGCCGCCGTCAACTGCCTGGTCGAACAACACATCGATGCGGTCATGCAGCGTACGCGCTGGCGGCCGCTGCCGCGCGGCGAGCTCGGCGCGCTGCACACGTTGATGTTCGCGGGCGTGGTCGGCGGAGCCGGGCTGTGGGTGCTGGCGTACTTCGTGAACGCGCTCACGATGTGGCTCACGCTCGCGACCTTCGTCGGCTACGCGATCATCTACACCGTGATCCTCAAGCCGGCGACGCCGCAGAACATTGTGATCGGCGGTGCTTCGGGGGCGATGCCGCCCGTGCTCGGCTGGGCCGCGGTCACCGGCCAGGTGACGATCGAGGCGATGCTCCTGTTCCTGATCATATTCGCGTGGACGCCGCCGCATTTCTGGTCGCTCGCGCTTTACCGCGCGGACGACTACGCGCGCGCGGGCCTGCCGATGTTGCCGGTGACGCACGGGCGCAAGTACACGCAGCTGCAAGTGCTGCTGTATACCGTCATCCTGTGCGGCGTGAGCCTGCTGCCCTACGTCGTGCGCATGAGCGGGATGCTGTATTTCGTGGCGGCATGCGCGCTGGGAGCGGTCTTCCTCGCCTATGCGGTGCGAATCTACCGGGCATACAGCGACCGTCTGGCGCGTCGCATGTTCCGCTACTCGATCATCTACCTCGCCGCACTATTCGCGGCGCTGCTCGTTGATCATTACTTGGCGCTCTAGCCTCGCCGCCATGCTCGGCGCGCTGCTGCTCGCGGCTTGCGACGCGGGCGGGCCGAAGTTCAAGAGCACCGACATCACCGGCGTCGACTACGGCAAGCAGCTCTCGCTCACCGATCAGAACGGGCGGCCGCGCAGCTTGCAGGATTTCCGCGGCAAGGTGGTGGTCCTGTTCTTCGGCTACACGCACTGTCCGGACGTCTGCCCGACGACGCTCGCGGAAATGGCGCAAGTGATGAAGAAACTTGGCCCGGTGGCCGATCGCGTGCAGGTGCTCTTCGTCACCGTGGACCCGGAGCGCGACACGCCCGCGGTTCTGTCGCGCTATGTGCCCGCGTTCGATCCGCGCTTTCTGGGGCTATACGGCGACGCCGACGCGACGCGCCGCGCCGCCAAGGAGTTCAAGGTGTTCTACGAGGTGAAGAAAGGCGAAGCCCAGGGGGAGTACACGGTCGACCACAGCGCGGGGAGCTACATGCTAGACACCAAGGGCCGTCTGCGCCTGTTTGTGGGCTACGGGCGCGTCGGCGCGGACGATCTCGCCGCCGACATCCGCACCCTGCTGCGCGAGGCCGGCTGAAGCTCAGGCCGGCGCCGGCAGCGCGAGCGCGGCGCCGTTCTTCTCCATCTCCTTGCGCATCTTCTCGAGCGCCTTCGCTTCGATCTGGCGGATGCGCTCGGCCGAAACCTTGTATTCCTGCGCCAGGTCGTGCAGCGTGGCGCCGTCCTTCTCCCGCAACCAGCGCGTTTCGATGATGCGCCGGCTGCGCGGGTCGAGCGCGGCAAGTGCGCGCTTCAGGCCTTCAGCTTGAAGCCGCTCGCTTTCGTCATGCTCGAGCAGCTGCGAGGGCTCCGGCTGCGGGTCGGCGAGGAATTGCGCCGGCGCGTAGGCATCCTCGTCGTCCTCGGCCTCGAAGGGGATTTCCTGTCCCCCGAGGCGGGTCTCCATCTCGAGCACCTCTTCCGGCTTGACGCGCAACTCGGCGGCAACGCGCTTGACGTCATCGCGTGTGAGCGGCGCGAGCCCGGGCCTCATCGAGCGCAGATTGAAGAACAGCTTGCGCTGCGCCTTGGTGGTGGCAACCTTCACCAGCCGCCAGTTGCGTAGGATGTACTCGTGGATCTCCGCCTTGATCCAGTGGATGGCGAACGACACCAACCGTACGCCGCGCGAGGGATCGAAGCGCTTGACCGCCTTCATCAAGCCGACGTTCCCCTCCTGGATCAGGTCCGCGTGCGGCAGGCCATAGCCGAGGTAGCCGCGCGCAACCGCGACCACCAGGCGCAGGTGCGACAGCACCAAGCCACGCGCCGCCTCGAGGTCGTCGTGCTGACGGTAGCGGCGCGCAAGCGCCTGCTCCTGTTCCACGCTGAGGATCGGAAAGCGGTTCACCGTCTGGATGTAGCTCTCGATGCTGCCCGCCGCCATCGGCACGGGTACAGCTACCGGCAAAGTCGCTTGCATGCAGTTTCCTCCTTGCGGGGCCAATTTTAGCACTCGTGCTATTTGAGTGCTAACCGCCGCCCGAGTTCCCGCTGGTTCGCTTGATAACCGTGTTACCTAGGCTGTATTTCACGTAAGTATCTACTTACTGACAAATACGCACCCAGCCAACCCAGGGCGGCCGCGAGCACGAGGACCGCGAATGTGCTGAAGGCGGGCGGGAAGGCCACGCGGAAGTTCGCGCCGTAGCTCGCCGCGAGCGCGGCAATCTGCGGGTTGAGCAGCGCGAGGGTTCCCCAGACGATTGCAAGCGCGAGCAGTCCGCCGCCCGCCCCCTGCAGCAGACCGAGGTAAAAGAACGGCCGCCGGATGAATCCGTCTGTGGCGCCGATCAGCTTCGACACCTCGATCTCGTCGCGCTGCGTGAGGATCTGCAGCCGGATGGTATTGAAGGTCACAGCGACCAGTCCGAAGCCGAGCAGCCCCGCGAGCAGCAGCACCGCCACGCGCGCGAGTCGGGTGACGGCTGCGAGCCGGCGCGCCCAGGCGGTATCGGCCTGCACGTGCTCGACCGAGGGCTCTCGTCGGAGGTCAGTGGCGAGCGCATCGATCGCCTGCGCATCGGGGTCGCGCGCGCGCAGCACGAATGCATCGGGAAGCGGATTGCTTTCCAGCGCGCCCACCACGTCGGTCAGGCCCTCGACGCTCGCCAGCTCTTTGAGCGCCTGCTCGCGCGGCACGAAGCGCGACGCTGCCACGCGCGGATCCGACTTGATGCGGGCCGCCAAGGCGTCGACGTCGCCGCGCGCCGCGTTGCCGCGCAGGAAAACTGTCAGCTGGGGATCGAGCGCCATCCGCCCCGTGAGCGCGCGCACGCTCTCGAGCAGCGTGTAGCCCGCGGCCGGCAGTGCGAGAGCCACGCCGATCACCAGTGCGCTTACCGCACTGCTCGCACGCTGCGCGGCGATCTTGCCGAGCGCTGCCGCGAACGCCTGTCGGTGATGGCGCAGCCAGATTCTCATGCGCCGGCCTCTGTGCTCGCCAGGCGGCCGGCGGCGAGGCGCAGGATGCGCTGGCCAAAGCGCGCCGCGAGCCCCTGGTCGTGCGTTGCGATCAGGACCGTCACGCCCACCTGGTGGAAGGCGACGAAGATTTCGACGATACGCAGCGCCGATTCCTGGTCCAGATTGGCGGTCGGCTCGTCGGCAACCAGCACAGCGGGCCGATTGACCACGGCGCGCGCGATCGCCACCCGCTGCTGCTCGCCGCCGGAAAGTTGTACCGGGTTCGCCTTCTCGCGCCCGAGCAGTCCGACCTTGTCGAGCGCGGCGCGTACACGCCGCGCCGCCTCGCGTGGCGCGACACCGGAGAACGCGAGCGGCAGCAGGACGTTGTCATAGACGCTGCGGTCATAGAGCAGCTTCTGATCCTGGAACACTATCCCCAGATGCCGCCGAAGGTACGGAATCGCTGCGGGCGTGAGTGCGCCGACGTTCTGTCCGTTCACCACCACCGATCCGGAACTCGGACGCTCAATCGCCGGGATCAGTTTTAGCAGTGTCGACTTGCCCGCGCCGGAGGGGCCGGTAAGGAACGCCATCTCGCCGGCCTGCACCGCGAAAGAAATGTTTTTCAGGGCCTCCTGTCCGCCGGGATAGCGCTTGGAGACGCCGGAGAAGCTAATCAATCAGCGCCTCGACGAAGTCGCGGGCGACGAAAGGCCGCAGATCGTCGATGCCCTCGCCGACGCCGACGAACAGCAGCGGAATTGGCCGCTGACGGGCGATCGCCGCGACGACCCCGCCTTTCGCCGTGCCGTCGAGCTTGGTCAGCACCAGTCCGGTGAGGCCGAGCGCGTCGTCGAATGCCTTCACCTGCGCGAGCGCGTTCTGCCCCGTATTCGCGTCCAGCACCAGCAGGACCTCGTGCGGCGCGCCCTCGAGTGCCTTGCCGAGCACGCGCTTGACCTTGCGGATCTCCTCCATGAGGTGGAGCTGCGTCGGCAGGCGCCCGGCCGTGTCCGCGATCACCACGTCGATGCCCCGCGCGCGCGCCGCGCTCACCGCGTCGAAAACCACGGCGCCGGGATCGCCGGACTGCTGCGCGATCACCGCGACGCCGTTCCTCTCACCCCAGGCCTGCAGCTGCTCGCGCGCCGCAGCGCGGTAAGTATCGCCCGCGGCGAGCAGCACGCTCTTGCCCTGCCCCAGAAACCATTTCGCCAGCTTGCCGATCGACGTGGTCTTGCCCGAGCCGTTGACGCCCGCGACCATGATCACGCAGGGCTTGGCGCGCGACACATCGAGCGACCGCTCGAGCGGCGCCAGCAGCTCGAACAAGACGTCCTTGAGCGCTGCGCTTAGCCCCGCGCCGTCCTGGATGCGCTGCGCGCGCGCCCGCTCGCGCAATCGGCCGATCACTGCCTGCGTCGCCTCCACGCCGCAATCCGCGCCGAGCAGCGCCGTCTCCAGCTCTTCGAACAGGGCTTCGTCCACCCTGCGCCGTACGAGCAGCGCGGCTAGCCCGCCGCCGAGCGCGCCGCGCGTGCGCGCGAGCCCCGCCTTGAGGCGGGCGCGCCAGGACGCCTGATCGTCGGAGGGTTTTTTCGCGAGGCCGAACACGCTGCGGGCGGCGCAAAGCCGCTAAGATTGCCGCCTGATTCTATCAAACGAGGTCGCCATGCCCGCTGCGTCGCGCCGCCCGCAGCGCAAGCCGCGCGGCAGGGTGCGCATCGTCGGCGGTACCTGGCGCAGCCGCCTGATCGAGGTGCAAGCGAGCCCCGAGCTGCGGCCGACGCCCGATCGCGTGCGCGAGACGCTGTTCAACTGGCTCGGCCAGGACCTGTCCGGGCTCGCCTGCCTAGATCTGTTCGCGGGCAGCGGCGTGCTCGGCTTCGAGGCGGCGTCGCGCGGTGCCGCGCGCGTGGTGATGGTCGAACGCGAGCGCGAGACGCTCGCGCAACTGCGCGCCAACCGCGCCGCGCTGGACGCGCAGCAGGTGGAGATCGTGCCGGGCGACGCCTTCGAGTATCTCGCACGCAGCGGCGAGCGCTTCGACGTAGTTTTCCTGGATCCGCCGTTCAGGCAGAATGCGCTGCCGGCGGCGCTGGCCAGGCTCGCGTCCCATCTCCGCCCGGGCGCGCGCGTGTACCTCGAGGCCGCGCAGCCGCTGGCGCTGCGACCGCCTTGGGAGGAGCTGCGCCGCAAGCGCGCCGGGCATGTGAGCTACCAGCTGATACGATGGAGCGCAGATGATACGAGCCGTCTATCCGGGAACGTTTGACCCGTTCACACGCGGTCACGAGGACCTGATTCGCCGCGCGAGCACGCTGTTCTCCGGCATCATCATCGGCGTCGCCGACAGCCGCGCCAAGCACCCGTTCTTCACGCGCCACGAGCGGGTCGACATGGCGCGCGCTGTGCTCGCGGACGTGAAGAACGTCGAAGTGGTCGGCTTCGGCGGGCTTCTGATCGACTTCATCCGCGAGCACAAGGCGCGCGTGATCCTGCGGGGGCTGCGCGCGGTGTCCGACTTCGAGTACGAGTTCCAGCTCGCCGGCATGAACCGCAACCTCTACCCGGACGTCGAGACGATTTTCCTCACGCCCTCGGAACAGCACATGTTCATCTCGGCGACACTGGTGCGGGAAATCGCCACGCTGGGCGGCGACGTGTCGAAGTTCGTGCACCCCCTGGTGCGCGACAAGCTCTCCGACAAGGTCAAGGCGCTCGGCGGGCGCTAGCGCCGCTGGCAGTGCGGACAGTAGAAGCTCGAGCGCTGTCCCTGCAGGCTGCGGCGGATCGGCGTGCCGCAGCGCCGGCAAGGCTGCCCGGCGCGCTCGTATACCCAGTAGCGTTGCTGGAAATAGCCCGGCTTGCCGTCGCTGCCGACAAAGTCGCGCAGGCTCGAACCGCCGGCGCGTATCGCGGCGCGCAACGTCTCCTTGATCGCCGCGGTGAGCCGCGCGCAGCGCTCGCGCGACAGCCGACGCGCGGGCGTCGTGGGATGGATCGCCGCGCGGAACAGGCTTTCGTTGGCGTAGATGTTGCCGATGCCGACGATGCATCGGCCGTCCATGAGCAGCTGCTTGATCGCGGTGCGGCGGCCGCGCGTGAGGGCGTGCAGGCGCGCGGCGCTGAGCGCGCGCGTCAGCGGCTCGATGCCGAGGTCGCGCAACAAGGGATGCGATTCCGCACGGCCCTCGATCCACAGTACCGCGCCGAAGCGGCGCGGATCGTGCAACCTGAGCAATACGTCATCCAGCAACAGGTCGAAGTGGTCGTGCTTGCCGGGCGGCGCACCGCGCGGCAGCAGCCGCAGGCTGCCCGACATGCCCAGATGTACGATGAGGTGGCCGTCACCGCAATCGAACAGCAGGTACTTGGCGCGTCGGCGCACCGCGCGTATAGCGCGCGATTGCAGGACGGGGCTGAGATCCGGAATCCGCCAGCGCAGCCGCGCCTCGCGCACCACGACGCCGGAGATCCTGCGACCTGCGAGCCGCGGCGCGATGCCGCGCAGCGTGACTTCGACCTCGGGCAATTCAGGCACGTGAACCTGCGGCGAGAAATAAGGTCCATGCAAGACCGCGCTGCCAGTCCCGCGGCGCGGCTTGTGCGGGGCATCAAATATACCTAAGATGAGGCCGCATCCGGTTCCCACTTGCGCGCGCGTCCGCGCCGCTCCGGAGCCCAGAGGAATGATGATGGTCGCATGGCCCCCAGTTGCGCGGCGAGTCGTCCTGGCGATATTGCTCGGCCCGGCCGGCTGCGCGCTCGCGCAGCCGGCGGACGAGACGGCGGCGAAGGGCGCGCAGCGCGAGGCGTACTTGCCGAGCGAACCCTTGAGCGAGGAAGTGCTCTACGGGCTTTTGCTGGGCGAAATCGCGGCCCAGCGCGGCGATGCCGAGCTGGCGGCCAAGACCTATCTCGATCTCGCGAAGCGCACGCGCGATCCGCGCATCGCACGGCGCGCGGTCGAGATGGCGGAGTTCGCGCGCCTGCCCGCGACCGCGCTCGAAGCGGCCAGGATCTGGCACGAAACCGACCCCGACTCGGCGGCCGCGCTGCAGATGGTGACCGCGCTGCTGGTGAGCGCGCGGCGCATCGACGAGGCCGAGCCGTATCTCGAGAAGCTGCTCGCATCGAAAGGCACCAATGCCGAGAACGGATTCATGCAGCTCAACCGGTTGCTCGCGGCGAATCCGGACAAGCAGGCCAATCTGCGCGTCGTGCGCAAGCTCGCCGCGTCCTATCCCGACATGCCGCAAGCGCACTTCGCCGTCTCGCAGGCGGCGCTCATCGCCGGCGACGAGACGCTGGCGCTTGCGGAAATACGCCGCGCGTCGCAGCTGAAGCCCGACTGGGACATCGCCGCGCTGTACGAAGCCCAGATCCTGCAGAAGAAGTCCCCCGACGACGCGGCGCGCCGCCTCGCCGAGTACCTAGACAAGTATCCGGACAAGGGGGACGTGCGGCTGAACTATGCGCGCCTGCTCGTCGCCGACAAGCGCTATGCCGACGCACGTGCGCAGTTCGAGAGGCTGCTCGCGGACAACCCGAACAACGGCGACGTCGTGTACGCGGTCGGCCTGCTCGCATTCCAGCTGCGCGACTACGCCACCGCCGAATCGAGCATGCAGCGGCTGCTCACGCTCGGATACCGCGATGCAGACGGGGTGCGCTACTTGCTCGGGCAAATTGCCGAGGAGCAGCGCCAGTGGACCAAGGCCGTGCAGTGGTACGAAAAAGTCGGCCGCGGGGAGCATTACTTGCCGGCGCGGATTCGCGCCGCTCAGGCAATCGCGAAGCAGGGCAAAATGAAAGAGGCGCGCGCCTACCTGCACGCCGTCAAGGTAAACGGCGCGGAGGCGAAGATTCAGCTAATCACCGCCGAGGCGCAGATTCTGCGCGACGCCGGCATGGCGGACGCGGCGTTCAAGGTGCTCGGCAAGGCGCTGCAGGCGCAGCCCGACCAGCCCGAGCTGCTCTACGACATGGCGCTCACCGCCGACAAGCTAAACCGCTTCGACATCCTCGAGGCGAACCTGCGCAAGCTGATCAAGGTCAAGCCGGACTACGCGCATGCCTACAACGCGCTCGGCTACTCCCTCGCCGATCGCAACGTGCGCTTGCCCGAGGCGCGCAAGCTCATAGAGAAGGCGCTGCAGCTCGCGCCCGACGACAGCTTCATCATCGACAGCATGGGCTGGGTGCTGTATCGCCAGGGTGACTTGAAGGGCGCCGCGACCTACCTGCGGCGCGCGTACGCGGGGCGGGCGGACGCGGAGATCGGTGCGCATCTGGGCGAAGTGCTGTGGGTGGAGGGCGAGCACGACGAGGCGCGCCGCATCTGGGACGAGGCGCTAAAGAGCCACCCGGACAATGACACGCTGAAGAAGACCGTCGATCGCTTCGAGCGCTAGAGGCCAGGCGGTGAGATCTGCCATTCGCGTTCTCGGCGCCGCAGCGCTGCTCGCCGTGGCGGCTTGCGCAGAACTGACCCCTCGCACGAGGCACGGCCCGGTCGAGTTCGAGCTGTCGGGACGCATCGCCGTGCGCTACGGGAGGGACGCTTCGAGCGGCAATATCGCATGGCGCCACGCCTCCGCCGATGACGAAATGCTGATCACCTCGCCTCTCGGGCAGGGTGTCGCGCGCATCGTGCGCAGCGACGGCGTCGTCACGCTTACTGCCTCGGACGGGCGCCAATACCGGGCGCGCGACGCCGAGACGCTTACCGAGGAGGTGCTCGGATATCGTCTCCCGCTTGCCGGGCTGGCCGACTGGGTACGCGGCCGTCGCGCGCCAGGGCCAGCCCAAGAGACGCGCGACGCCGAGGGGAGGCTGAGCGTGCTGCAGCAGGATGGCTGGCGCGTCGAGTTCCTCGCATACGCCGAGGACGGCACGCTGCCCTCGCGCCTGCGCCTGGACTACCCTGGGCTCGAGTTGCGCCTGGCGATCGGCGAGTGGCGGCAGCCGCCCGCGCGCACGCCGTGAACTGGTATCCGGCCCCGGGCAAGCTGAATCTATTTCTGCACGTCCTCGGCCGCCGCGAGGACGGCTACCATCTGCTGCAGACGGTCTTTCGCTTGATCGAGCGCGCCGATCGGGTGGGCGTCGCGATACGCACGGACGGCGAAATCAGGCGCGTAGGAGGCGACGCGCGCATCGGCCCGGAAGACGATCTCTGCCTGCGTGCCGCGCGCCTGCTGAAGGACCACGCGCGCGCTCCGCGGCTCGGTGCCGATATCGCGCTGGAGAAGGTGCTTCCCATAGGCGGCGGGCTCGGCGGCGGGTCGTCCGACGCCGCCACGGTGCTGCTCGTCCTGAACCGGCTGTGGGATCTCCGGCTGCGACGCGCCGAGCTGCAATCGCTCGCCGCGCGGCTCGGTGCAGACGTGCCGCTGTTCGTATTCGGCGAAAGCGCGCTAGGCGAGGGCATCGGCGAGCGTCTTACGCGGCTTCCGCTTGCGCCCGCCTGGTACCTCGTTTTGGTCCCTCAAGTATCGGTTTCTACGAAGGAAATCTTTGCAGACGTCGCGTTGACACGCAATACGAAACCGCTCAAAATACCGCCCTTTTTCGCGGGGCAGGGCAGAAACGACTTGGAAGTCGTCGTGACCGCCCGGTACCCAGAAGTTGCGGCGCATCTGGCGTGGTTGAGGCAAAACCGTCCGGAGGCCCGCATGACAGGATCCGGAGCGTGCGTGTTCGCCGAGTTTGTGCAGGAAGACGAGGCTCGCGCCCTCCAGTCGCGCATGCCGGACACGATGCAGGGCTTTGTCACGCGGTCCCTGGAGCGACATCCGTTGCACGACTGGACCGATTGACCGTCTTTTTATTGGGGAGTCGCCAAGCTGGTTAAGGCACCGGATTTTGATTCCGGCATTCCTAGGTTCGAATCCTAGCTCCCCAGCCACTTCTCTCGCCGACAAGATTGAATCGCGCCCCCATGGCAGTCACGCCGCTCGAGCGTCTGATGGTTTTCACGGGAAACGCCAACCCGCGCCTCGCGCAGGACGTGACGCGTCACCTGAACATCGCGCTCGGGCGCGCGATCGTGGGCAAGTTCTCCGACGGCGAGGTCATGATCGAGCTGCTTGAGAACGTACGCGGCAAGGACGTATTCGTGCTGCAGCCGACGTGCATGCCGACGAACGACAATCTGATGGAGCTGCTGATCATGGTCGACGCGCTCAAGCGTTCGTCGGCCGCGCGAGTCACGGCTGCCATTCCGTACTTCGGCTACGCACGCCAGGATCGGCGCCCGCGCTCGGCGCGCGTGGCGATCAGCGCGAAGGTCGTTGCCAACATGCTCACCGCGGTCGGCGTGGCGCGGGTGCTCACCATGGACCTGCATGCCGACCAGATACAGGGCTTTTTCGACATACCGGTGGACAACATCTATGCCGCGCCGGTGCTGCTCGGCGACGTCTGGAAGCAGCGCTACGAGAACCTGATCGTGGTGTCTCCCGACGTCGGCGGCGTGGTGCGCGCGCGCGCTCTCGCCAAGAGGCTCGAGTCCGACCTGGCGATCATCGACAAGAGGCGGCCGAAGGCGAACGTGTCCGAAGTGATGAACGTCATCGGCGAAGTTGCCGGGCGCACCTGCGTGATCATGGACGACATGGTCGACACCGCGGGAACCCTGTGCAAGGCGGCGCAGGTGCTCAAGCACGAGGGCGCGACGAAGGTGGTCGCGTACTGCACGCATGCCGTGCTCTCGGGCGGCGCGGTCGAGCGTATTGCAGGCTCGGACATGGACGAGCTGGTGGTGACCGATACCATCCCCTTGAGCGACGAGGCGCGCACCTGCGGCAAGATCCGCCAGCTTTCGGTGGCGACGCTGCTCGCGGAGACCATCCTCAGGATCTTCACCGAAGAGTCGGTGAGTTCGCTGTTCATAGAATAGGAATTCTCAACGCCGTCCGCGTCTGGTCGCGGAGCGGACGGCTCAACCAAGGAGCAACGCGATGAAAATCGAAATCAGCGCGCGCAAGCGCGAGGCGCAAGGAACGGGTGCGAGCCGCCGTCTGCGCCGCTCGGGAAGGGTGCCGGGCATCCTGTACGGCGGAGACAAGCAGCCGGTCAACATCGAGCTCGAGCACAAGGACCTGCTGCAGAATCTGCATAACGAGGCTTTCCACGCCTCGATCCTCACCCTCAAGCTCGACGGTGGGGCGGCCGAGCAGGTGCTGCTGCGCAGCTTCAACATGCATCCGTACAGGCCCCAAGTCCAGCACATCGACTTCCAGAGGGTGTCGAAGGACAAGAAGATCCACATGAAGGTGCCGCTGCACTTCGTGAACGTCGACAAGTCGCCCGGGGTGAAGGAACAGGGCGGCGTGGCGAACCACATCATGAATGAGATCGACATCACCTGCTTCCCGGACGACCTGCCGGAGTTCATCGAGGTGGACTTGGGCAATCTCGCGGTCGGCAATTCGATCCACGTGCGGGAGCTGCGTCTGCCGAAGGGCGTCGAGATCGTGCTGCACAAGGGCGAAGATCCGGTGGTGGCGACGGTGATCATGCCCGCGCTGGTGACCGAAGAGGAGGAGGTCGCGGCAGCGGAGACTACGCCGGCAGCCGGCGAAGTGCCGACCACCGCGCAAGCGGCGCCCGAGGCCCCGGCAGAGGGCGCGGCCGCCGAGAAGGCCGAGAAACCGGAGAAATCGGAGAAGGCCGAGAAGAAAGAGAAGAAGTAGCGCCGCGATTTCGCGCAGGCGGCAGGGGCCGGCGGGTCCTTGCCGCTTTTTCTTTATAGGCAGGTATGTCTGGCATCCGTCTGATCGTCGGCCTGGGCAATCCGGGCAGGGAGTACGAGCGCACGCGACACAACGCGGGCTTCTGGCTGCTCGAGCGCTTCGCGGTGCGCGAGGGGATCGCGCTGCACAAGGACGCGAAATTCAGTGCGCTCGTGGGCCGGCACGAGCAAAGCGGTGCCTGGCTCGTGATGCCGCAGACGTTCATGAATCTGAGCGGAAGGTCGGTCTTCCTGCTCGCCGGGTTCTTCAAGATAGCCGCGCCCGAGATCCTAGTGGCTCACGACGAGCTCGACTTCGCGCCGGGGGTCGCCAGGCTGAAGCAGGGCGGCGGCGTCGCGGGCCACAACGGACTCCGGGACATCGCGGCACGCGTCGGCTCGCCCGAGTTCTGGCGCCTGCGCATCGGCATAGGGCACCCGGGCGAGCGCAGCGCCGTCGCCGATTATGTGCTCGGCAAGCCCGTTCCGCAGGACCGAGAAGCGATCGATGAGAGCATCGGCAAGGCGCTCGGCGTGCTTCCGCTCTGCCTGGCAGGGGACATGCAAGGCGCAATGCTGAAACTCCACACCAAGGAGAAGACTTGAGCCTGAAGTGCGGCATCGTGGGATTGCCGAACGTCGGCAAGTCGACCCTGTTCAACGCTCTCACCAAGGCCGGAATCTCCGCCGAGAACTACCCGTTCTGCACGATCGAGCCGAACGTCGGCATCGTCGAGGTGCCGGACGCGCGACTCGCCGCGCTGGCCGCCATCGCGCGTCCGCAGAAGGTCATTCCCGCGGTGGTCGAATTCGTGGATATCGCCGGGCTGGTCGCCGGTGCCTCCAAGGGCGAGGGGCTCGGCAACCAGTTTCTCGCCACCATCCGGGAGACCGACGCCATCGCGCACGTGGTGCGCTGCTTCGAGGATCCGAACGTCGTGCACGTCGCCGGGCGCGTGGACCCGATTTCCGACATCGAGACGATCAATACCGAGCTCGCGCTCGCCGATCTGCAGTCGGTGGAAAAGCAGCTGGCGCGCAGCGCCAAGCTGGCCAAAGCGGGGGGCGACAAGGAGGCTCAGCGCCTGGTGGCGGCGCTGGACAAGGTGCAGGCGGCCCTAAACGACGGGCGACCGGCGCGCTCCGTGACGCTCAGCAGGGAGGAGCAGGCGGTGATCAGGCCGCTTTTCCTGCTGACGATGAAGCCGACGATGTACGTGGCGAACGTCAATGAGAACGGCTTTATCGACAACCCGCTGCTCCGCGCAGTCGAGGCGCGCGCGAGAGAGGAGGGTGCGCCGGTGGTGGCGATCTGCGCCGCGCTCGAGGCGCAGATCGCCGATCTGGGCGACGAGGACAAGAAGGTGTTCCTCGCCGACATGGGGATGGAGGAGCCTGGCCTGAACCGCGTGATACGTGCCGGCTATCAGCTTCTCGGCCTGCAGACCTACTTCACTGCCGGCCCGAAGGAGGTGCGTGCCTGGACCGTTCCGGTCGGCGCGACCGCGCCGCAGGCGGCGGGCGTCATACACACCGATTTCGAGCGCGGCTTCATCCGCGCCGAGGTCGCGTCCTACGCCGACTTTATTGCCTGCAAGGGCGAGGCGGGCGCGCGGGAGTCCGGCAAGCTGCGCGTCGAAGGGAAGGAATACCTCGTGCGCGACGGCGACGTCATGCACTTCCGCTTCAACGTGTAGTGCGTACCTCGAGCTCTCCCTTGACGACCTTGACGAGATCACCGGGCTGCCAACGCGGCGCGTGGTAGCCTCGAATCGCGCGCAGGGACCCGTCGGCCATCCTGACGCTGACCTCGTAGAGCGAGGC
>DATGDH010000164.1:0-125741 GCA_035310985.1 Burkholderiales bacterium | reverse complement strand
TAACGGGCTGCGCGTGCTCACCGTGCCCGATCCCTCGGCCAACACGGTGACGGTGAACGTCACCTATCTGGTCGGCTCGCGCCACGAAGGCTACGGCGAGAAGGGCATGGCGCACCTGCTCGAACACCTGATGTTCCGGGGCTCGAAGGCGCACACGGACGTCAAGCAGGAATTCGCCGCGCGCGGCGCGCGCTGGAACGGCACCACATCCAACGACCGAACCAACTACTTCGAGACGCTGCCCACGGCCGGGGACAACCTCGAATGGGCGATCGGCATGGAGGCGGACCGGATGGTCAACGCGTTCATCTCCAGGGCCGACTTGGACAGCGAGATGACCGTGGTGCGCAACGAGTTCGAAATGGGCGAGAACAACCCCGGCGCGGTGCTGTTCCAGCGCACCGTGCAGCTTGCCTACCTGTGGCACAACTACCGCAACCCGGCGATCGGCGCGCGCTCCGATATCGAGCACGTGCCGATCGAGCGCTTGCAGGCGTTCTATCGCAGCTGGTACCAGCCGGACAACGCGGTGCTGATCATTGCCGGGCGCTTCGACGAAGCGCAGGCGCTCGCCGCGGTGGGGCGCGACTTCGGCGCGGTCCCGCGCCCGGCGCGCAAGCTGCCCGAGCTCTACACGGTCGAGCCAACGCAGGACGGGCCGCGCAGCGTGACCCTGCGGCGCAGCGGCGACACACCGCTCGTCGCGGCGCTCTACCGCCTGCCCGCCGCGGCGCACCCCGATTACCCGGCGCTCGACGTGCTGGTCCGCGCACTCGGCAACAAGCCCTCGGGCAGGCTGCACCGCTCATTGGTGCAGAAGGGGCTGGCGAGCTACGTATGGGCCTTCGAGCGCTCCCTGCACGACCCGGGCTTCGCCTACTTCGGCGCCGGCTTGCCGCGCGGCGCCTCGCTCGACGCGGCGCGCGACGCGCTGCTCGGCACGCTGGAGGGCTTCGTGCGCCATCCGGTGCGCGCCGCGGAGGTGCAGCGCGCGAAGACCGAGCTGCTCAACGACTTCGACAAGGCGCAGCTCGACACTCGGGCGCTGGCGCAAGCGCTGTCGGATTTCTCGGCGCTCGGAGACTGGCGGCTGTTCTTCCTGTACCGCGAAAGGCTGCGCGCGGTGACGCGCGAGGACGTGCAGCGCGTCGCGACCGCCTACCTGAAGCCCGCCAACCGCGTGTTCGCGCAGTTCGTGCCGACCGCTCATCCCGACCGCGCCGCCATTCCGCCCGCGCCGGACATGGGCGAGGCGCTCGCCGCGGTGCGCGGCGGCGAGCGGACCGCGGCGGGCGAAGAGTTCGATCCGACGCCCGCGAACGTCGAAGCGCGCGTCATCCGCAAAACGCTCGCAAACGGCATGCGCATCGCGCTGCTGCCGAAGAAAACGCGCGGCAATAACGTCGTGGCGCAGCTGACGCTGCACTGGGGCGACGAGCGGAGCCTTAGCGGGCGCGAGACCGCCTGCTCGCTCGCAGGCAGCATGCTCATGCGCGGCACGCGCCGGCATACGCGCGCCGAGCTGCACGACGCGCTCGAGCGGCTGAACGCGTCGGTCACCGTGAGCGGCGAAGGCGCGAGCATCGAGGTGCGCAGCGCGCAGCTCGGCGAGACCTTGCGCCTGGTCGCGGAGGCGCTCGAGCAGCCGTCGTTCCCGCCCGGGGAGTTCGCCGAGATCAAGCGTGCCTCGCTCACCACCGTCGAGGCGCAGCGCAGCGACCCGGCGGCGATCGCCGCGTTGCAGCTCGCGCGCCACCTCTCGCCCTATCCCAAGGGCCACCCGCTCTACACCGAGACGGTCGAGGAGCAGCTGGAGAACCTGCAGGCGGCGAAGCTCGGGGACGCCGAGCGCTGTTACCGCGAACTGTTCGGGGCCACCGGCGCGGACTTCGCCGCCGCCGGCGACTTCGAGCCGGAGGCGCTGGAGCGCCTGCTCGTCGAGCTTTTCGGCGGCTGGAAGAATCCTTCGCCCTTTGCGCGCGTGCCGGCGCATTTCTCCGACGCGCGGCCGGCCGCGCAGGAGCTGCGCACGCCGGACAAGGCGAACTCGGTTCTGCGCGCCGGGATGAACCTGCCGCTGCGCGACGACGACCCGGACTTTCCCGCGCTGGTGCTCGCGAATTACCTCCTCGGCGGCTCGTTCACGGGCCGCATCACCCACCGCGTGCGCGAGAAAGAGGGGCTGTCCTACAGCGTCTACAGCCAGTTCAATGCGAGCGGCTTCGACCGGCTGGCGGCCTTCCGCGTCTCGGCGATCTTCGCGCCCGCGAACCGCGAGCGCGTCGAGCGCGCCGTGCGCGAGGAGCTGGCGCGCGCGGTGCGCGACGGCTTCAGCGCGGACGAGGTCTCTCGTGGCGCCGCGGCGCTGATCGAGGCGCGGCGCCTCGCGCGCCGCAACGACCGGCAGCTGGTCGGCCGCCTTGCCGACTACCTGTTCAAGGGCCGCGACTTCGGCTGGGACGTCGAATTCGAGAAGCGCGTCGCGGCGCTCACCGCCGACGAGGTGAACACGGCCTTGCGTCGCCACATCGACCCGGCGCGGCTGTCGGTGGTGGCCGCCGGCGACTTCAGGTAGCGGCGGCTACTTCTTCTTCAGCAGGTCGCGGATCTCCTCGAGCAGCAGCTCCTGGCGCGGCGGCGCCGGCGGCTCGGCCGGCGCCGCGGGCTGCTCGCGCTTGAGGCGGTTGATGCCCTTCACGGCCAAGAAGATCGCGAATGCGATGATCGTGAAATCGAACACCGCCTGCAGGAATTTCCCGTAGGCCCAGAGCACCGCAGGCGTCTGCCCGGAGGCCGGCTTGAGCGTCACGGCGAGATCGGTGAAGTTGACGCCTCCGATCAGCAGCCCGAGCGGCGGCATGACGATGTCCCCCACGAAGGAGGTCACGATCTTGCCGAACGCCGCGCCGATGATGACCGCGACGGCCAGGTCGACCACGTTGCCCTTGACGGCGAACTCCTTGAACTCCTTCAGTACGCTCATCGCTTTCCCCTTTCGTTCAGTCGATAGTCGGGTACTCCACCTGCACGATCTCGAGTTCTTCGACGCCCGCCGGCGCCACTACGCGCACCACGTCGCCCTCGCGCGCCTTGAGTAGCGCCCGGGCGATCGGCGAGATCCACGACACGCGCCCGCGTGCGGGGTCGACCTCGTCGATGCCAACGATCGTCACCACGCGCTGCGCGCCATCCGCGGCGCGCAGCCTCACCGTGGCGCCGAAGAATACCTGGTCGGACTCGCGCCCGGCCGAGGCCACGATTTCTGCGCTCTCCAGGCGCTTGATCAGGAAGCGCACGCGCCGGTCGATCTCGCGCAGGCGCCGCTTGCCGTAGATGTAGTCGCCGTTTTCCGAGCGGTCGCCGTTGGACGCCGCCCACGACACCGTGCGCACCACTTCCGGCCGTTCGACCTCCACCAGGTGCCGGCGCTCGGCGTCGAGGCGAGCATAACCCGCCGGCGAGATGTAGTTCCTCGCCGCGGCGGGCGCCGCCTGCGGCGCCTCGGCCGCGAGTTCCCCGGTCGTGTCGTCTTCCTTGAGGAAAGCTTTCGACATGTTGCGTGAAATTTTACCGCCTAGAGGCCCCGCGCGCGACTTGCCAGCCCTGGAGCAACTGCGCAGAATGGCTCGCGCCCCACGCGCAACGCCGCATGCCCCTTCCCCTGCCGAATATCGATTTCCTGACGCGCATTCGCATCCGCGAGATGACGCTGATGGGCCTCATCGCGATCACTGCGCTGCTCGCCAATCTGCCGCGCGAATACGTCGAGCAGTCTCTGCACCTCAATCCCGATCTGCTGGTCGCGGTGCTGGGATGCATCGTGATCCTGGCGCTTTTCCTGTATCTGAAATTCTTCTTCTTCCTCGCGGTCGTGCTGCTGATCGCGGGGGCCAACATGCCCGATCGCATCGCCGAGGGCCTGGGGATCTCGAAGCTGCCGCTGCTCTACGCACTGGCGGCGCTGGTTGCGCTTTCGCTGGTCAACTACGTTGTCAAGCTGCTGCCCACCGGGCTCGAGCCGCGCAGAAAGGAAGCGAGCCGCGAGGCCGTGCGGGCGCTGTTCTACGCCATCGAGAAGGGCAACCCGGCCTACGCCAGGAAGGTCCTGGAGAAGAATTTCGATCCCAACCTGCGGCACGACAGCGGTTATACCGCGCTCGCCTACGCCGCGATGAAGGGCAACGCCCTTCTGGTCGAGCTGCTGCTGCGTCACGGGGCCAGCCCGACGCTCGCCATCAAGGACGGGGACACTCCCGTCGAGGTGGCGCTGCGCTTCGGCCACGGCGAGGTGGCCGAGCTGCTGCGGCGCGCGCGCCGGCGCGCGGCCGCCTCGCGCTGAAACTGTATACTTGTACAGTACGAGGCGTGCCCCCGCCCGGAGCAATGCGCCGCGCCTGATCCGGGTTGCGAATCAATCGGCTAGCTCGGCCGCCGGGCGTCCGGCGGCGCCACAGCCCATACTAGATCTAGTAGCCCGCAATACCCTGGCGCCGTACTGGTTGTGTTTTCAAGGTTTTAGGTGGAACATTTGATCCAAGTTACCAATTCACGGATTTCGCCGCCCAAGCATTGCGGCGCGCAGTTATGCTGAGCGCCTTCGTTCAAACGAGAACCGGGAGACAACGATGAGCACCGACCAAACCGGCACGCAGGACAAGCAAGACGCGAGCGCCGCGCTCGCGGCGCAGGAGATCTCGCGCGACACGCTGCTCGAGAAGTACGCCAAGGGCAAGGAGGCGTCGATCGAGGAAGTGCGCCGGCGGGTGGCGCGCGCTCTCGCCCAGGCCGAGCCCGAAGAAAAGCGCACGCAGTGGGAACGGCGCTTCCTGCAGGCGCTCGAAGAAGGCTTCGTCCCGGCCGGACGCATCAACTCCGCCGCCGGAATCCAGATCCAGGCCACGCTGATCAACTGCTTCGTCCAGCCCGTGGGCGACTCGATCAGCGAGCTGGTCGACGGCAAGCCCGGCATCTATACCGCTCTGCGCGAGGCGGCCGAAACCATGCGCCGCGGCGGCGGCGTCGGTTACGACTTTTCCTCGATCCGCCCGAAGGGCGCAGAGGTGAAGGGCACGCACTCGCGCGCCAGCGGCCCCGTTTCCTACATGCGCGTGTTCGACCAGTCCTGCGAGACGGTCGAATCCGCAGGCGCGCGCCGAGGCGCACAAATGGGCGTGCTGCGCTGCGACCATCCGGACATCGAGGACTTCATTCACGCCAAGGACCAGGGCGAGCTCACCAACTTCAACATTTCGGTCGGCGTGACCGACGAGTTCATGCAGGCGGTCGAGAAGGACCTCGACGTCGAGCTGGTGCACAAGGCGCGCCCCTGGCCCGAGAACGGCGGCTACCAGCGCGACGACGGCCTGTGGGTGTACCGCAAGCTGCCGGCACGTCAGCTCTGGGAGCAGATCATGCGCTCGACCTACGACCACGCCGAGCCGGGCATCCTGTTCCTCGACCGCATCAACCGCGACAACAACCTTAACTACTGCGAGACCATCGAGGCGACGAACCCCTGCGCCGAGCAGCCCCTGCCCGCCTACGGCTGCTGCTGCCTCGGCTCGATCGATCTCACGCGCTTCGTCAGACGGCCTTTCAGCGACAAGGCGGCGTTCGATTTCGAGCGCTTCGGGCGCGTGGTCGAGGTCTCGGTGCGCATGCTCGACAACGTGCTGGACGTCACCGCCTGGCCGCTCGAGCAGCAGCACAAGGAAGCGATGGCGAAGCGGCGCATCGGCCTGGGCTTCACCGGCCTGGGCGACGCGCTCATCATGCTGCGGCTGCGCTACGACACGGACGAGGCGCGGGCGATGGCGGCCAATATCGCCGAGGCGATGCGCGACTACGCCTATCGCGCCTCCGCCGAGCTGTCGCGCGAGCGCGGGCAATTCCCGCTGTTCAACGCGGACCTCTACCTCTCCGGCACCAGCTTCGCCGCGCGCCTGCCCGACGACATCAAGGCGCTCATCCGCAAGCTGGGTGTCCGCAACAGCCACCTGCTGTCGATCGCCCCTACCGGGACGATCAGCCTGGCGTTCGCCGACAACGCCTCGAACGGCATCGAGCCGCCCTTCTCCTGGACCTACACGCGCAAGAAGCGCATGGCGGACGGCACCATGAAGGAATTTCCGGTGGAGGATCACGCCTGGCGCCTGTACAAGGCGCAGGGCGGCAATCCCCAGCGGCTGCCGCCCTACTTCGTCACGGCGCTCGAGATCAGCGCCCGGGCGCACGAGCAGATGGTCGCCGCGGTCGCGCCGTTCGTCGACACGAGCATCTCGAAGACCGTGAACGTGCCCGAAGACTACCCCTGGGAGGAGTTCCAGGACCTGTACTTCCACGCCTGGAAGTCCGGCCTGAAGGGGCTCGCCACTTACCGCCCAAACAAGGTGCTCGGCGCGGTGCTGAGCGTCGAGAAGCCGGCCGAGGCGCCACAGGACTTCCGCAGCGACGACGTCAACCGCCGCATCCAGATCAAGACCGTGCCGCAGCCAGTGCTCGCCAGCCTGCGCTGGCCGGGCCGGCCCGACCTGGCCGGCGGCAACCTGGCCTGGACTTACATGATCGAGCACCCGCACGGGCATTTCGCGGTGTTCGTCGGCCACGTCGAGAACGGCAAGCCGCACGCCTTCGAAGTGTGGGTCAACGGCAGCGAGCAGCCGCGCGGCCTGGGCGCGCTCGCCAAGACCCTGTCGATGGACATGCGCGCGAACGACGCCGGCTGGCTCAGGCTCAAGCTCGACACGCTCGCCAAGGCGGCGGGCGACGACGCCTTCGAGATGCCCTTCCCGCCGCACGGCGAGAAGCGGCGCATGCCCTCGCTCGTATCCGCCTTCGCGCAGGTGGTGCGCTGGCGCGTCGAGGAGCTGGGCGCGCTCGCCGAGGGCGGCCCGACGCACGTGATCGACACCATGTTCAGCCTCAAGGAGCCGAAGACCGGCACCGACGGCACCATGTCCTGGACGGTGGACGTGCTCAACCCGAGGACCGGCGACGACTTCGTGCTGGGGCTCAAGGAGATCACCCTGCCCGACGGCCACACGCGGCCGTACTCGATGTGGCTCTCGGGCGAGTACCCGCGCTGCCTGGATGGGCTGTGCAAGGTGCTGTCGCTCGACATGCGCGTGCTCGACCCGGCCTGGATCGGCATGAAGCTCAGGAAGCTCCTGGATTTCCCCGAGCCGCTGGGCGATTTCATGGCGTTCGTGCCCGGCAGCCAGAAACAGCAGACCTTTCCCTCGACCGTGTCGTACCTCGCGCGCCTCATCATGCACCGCTATGCGATGCTCGGCATCCTGGACGAGAACGGCGTTCCGAAGCAGCAGATGGGCATCCTCGAGGAGCCCGAGAAGAAAGGCCAGGCGCCGGTGATGCAGGGCGGACGCTGCCCCGAGTGCGGAAACAACACCATGATCCGCAAGGACGGCTGCGACTACTGCACCGCCTGCGGCTACGTGGGGGTGTGCGGCTAGAGGAAGCTCTTCACCCAGAGCAGCCCGGCAATCGACTTCGCGTCGGTGATGCGCCCGTCGCGCACCATGGCGATCGCTTCCGCAAGCGGCACTTCGAGCACTTCGAGGAACTCGCCGTCGTCGAGCCTGGCTTCCTTCTTGGTCAGCCCCTTGGCGAGGAACAGCTCGATCGCCTCGTCGGTATAGCCGACCGAGGGGTGGAGAACGCCCAGGCGCCGCCAGTCGGAGGCGACGTAGCCGGTCTCCTCGAGCAGCTCGCGCTGCGCGGTTTGCAGGTGCGGCTCGCCCGGCTCGAGCTTGCCGGCCGGCAGCTCGATGAAGTCGCGCCCGTGCGGGTAGCGGAACTGGCGCTCGAGCAGCACGCGTCCGTCCTCGAACAGCGCCACCATCACCACCGCGCCGGGGTGGCGCACGTATTCGCGCACCGCCTGAGCGCCGTCCGGCAGGCGCACGAGGTCGCGCCGCACGCGCAGCAGCTTGCCGGAGAACACCTCCTCGCCGGAGACGAAATGCTCGCTCAGGTCTTTGCGGGCCACCGCTGCGCTACAGGCCCATGATGGCGCTCATGCACAGCGCCATCAGCTTCTGCGGCAGGATCCCCAGCCCGAGCACCGCCAGCCCGTTGACCGACAGCAGCACGCGCATGTCGAGCGTGCCGCCCACGGGACGCACCAGCTTGGGCTCGTCGAAGTACATGAGCTTCACGATGCGCAGGTAGTAGAACGCGCCGATCACCGACAGCAGCACCGCCACCACCGCGAGCCATACCTGCCCCGCGTTGACCGCCGCGGAGAGCACGGCGAGCTTCGCGTAGAAGCCCGCGGTCGGCGGGATGCCGGCGAGCGAGAACATGAGCACCAGCATGATGAAGGCGTACCACGGGCTGCGCCGGTTAAGCCCCTTCAGGTCCTCGAGCGTCTCGCACTCGACGCCCGCGCGCGACAGGAAGATCAGCATGCCGAAGGCGCCGAGCGACATCAGCACGTAGACGATGGTGTAGAACATCGCGGCGCTGTAGGCGTCGGGCGCATTAAGGCGGTTGCCACCGACCACGCCGGCGAGCAGGCCGAGCAGCATGAAGCCCATGTGCGCGATCGTCGAATAGGCGAGCATGCGCTTGACGTTCGACTGCGCGATGGCGGTGATGTTGCCGAGCGCCATCGAGGCGATCGCCAGGATCACCAGCATCTGCTGCCAGTCGATCGCGAGGTCGAGCAGCCCGTTGACCAGCAGCCGGATCGCCATGGCGAAGGCGGCGAGCTTGGGCGCCGTGCCGATCACCAAAGTGACCGCGGTCGGCGCGCCCTGGTAGACGTCCGGGATCCACATGTGGAACGGCACCACGCCGAGCTTGAAGGCGATGCCCGCCACGACGAACACCAGCCCGAACACGAGGAAGCGGTGCGTCGCCGAGCCTTCGAAGAGCGTGGCCCCGCTCTTCAGCTCGCGCACGTGCCGCGCAACCTCGGTGATGTCGAGGCTGCCGGTGGCGCCGTAGATCATCGACATGCCATACAGCAGCAGTCCCGAGGCGAGCGCGCCGAGCACGAAGTACTTCATCGCCGCCTCAGTCGACACGGCCGAGTCGCGGTTCAGCGCCACCATCGCGTACAGGCAGAGCGACAGCAGCTCCAGGCCCAGGTAAAGCGTGATGAAACTGCCGGCGCTGATCATCACCATGATGCCGAGCAGAGCGAACAGCAGCAGCGTCATGAACTCGCCGCGCAGCAGGCCGCGCTCGAACAGGTACTGGCGCGAATAGACCAGCGCGGCCGATACCGATATGTAGGCCGCCATCTTCAGCACGTTCGCCATGATGTCGTCGACGAACATCCCGCCGAACAGGAAGTACTTGTAGGGCTCGTGGGTCCTCGAGCCCCACATCACGAACGCGGTCGCCGCCGCGCAGCCGATCAGAACCAGCTGCGCGATGGCGTAGCTCGCGCCGCGCCGCTCGCCTTTCACGTACAGGTCGGCGATCATCAGCACGCAGGTGCCGGCGAGCAGCAACGCCTCCGGCAGCATCGGCAGGTGGTCTATCAAGGCGATCGTCGTCGGCGGCATGGGCGCTCGTCTCGGTCAGGTCTTGGGCAGCGCGACGTGGCGCAGCAGCTCGCTCACCGAGGCGTGCATCACGTCGGTGAACGGCAGCGGCCAAAGGCCCATCGCCAGCACCGCGAGCGCGAGCAGCCCGAGGGCGAGCAGCTCCCTCGGGTTGAGGTCGCTCAGCTTGGCCACACGGTCGTTGCCGACCGCGCCGAAGATCACCCGCTTGTACATCCACAGCGTGTAGGCGGCGCCCCAGATGAGCGTTGAGGCGGCGGCGAACGCGAACCAGAAGCTCGCCTTCATCGCGCCCATGATGACCATGAACTCGCCCACGAAGCCGCTGGTCGCGGGCAGCCCGCTGTTCGCCATCGCGAACAGCATCATTAGGGACGCGAACTTCGGCATCGTGTTCACGACCCCGCCGTAGTCGGCGATCAGGCGCGTGTGCATGCGGTCGTACATCACTCCGACGCACAGGAACATCGCCGCCGAGACGAAGCCGTGCGAGATCATCTGCACCAGGCCGCCCTCGATACCGAGCGAGTTGAAGATAAAGAAGCCGAGCGTCACGAAGCCCATGTGCGAGATCGACGAATAAGCGATCAGCTTCTTCATATCGGTCTGCACCAGCGCGACCAGGCCGATATACACCACCGCGATGAGCGAGAGCGTGATCATCAGCCAGGCCAGCTGGCGCGAGGCGTCCGGCAGGATGGGCAGCGTGAAGCGCACGAAACCGTAGGCGCCGAGCTTCAGCATGATCGCGGCCAGCACCACCGAGCCGCCGGTGGGCGCCTCGACGTGCGCGTCCGGCAGCCAGGTGTGCACCGGCCACATCGGCACCTTGACGGCGAAGGCGAGCAGGAAGCCGAAGAACAGCAGCTCCTGCGCGCGCAGCGGCAGCGGCAGCCTCTGCCAGTCGAGGATCGAGAAGCTGCCGCCGGACTTGTTGTACAGGTACAGCACCGAGACCAGCAGCAGGAGCGAGCCTGCGAGCGTGTAGAGGAAGAACTTGAGCGCCGCGTACACCCGGTTCGGGCCGCCCCATACGCCGATGATGATGAACATCGGGATGAGCGTCGCCTCGAAGAACACGTAGAACAGCACCCCGTCCAGCGCGCAGAACACGCCGTTCATGAGGCCCGAGAGCACGAGGAACGAGGCGTAGTACTGGGCCACCCGGTTCTCGATCACCGACCAGCCCGCGACCACGACCAGGATCGTGATGAAGCTGTTCAGCAGCAGGAATAGGACGCTGATGCCGTCGACGCCGAGGTGGTAGTTGACGTTGAACCGCTCGATCCACGGGTGCAACTCGACGAACTGCATGCCCGCCGAGCTCGAGTCGAAGCCGGTGTACAGTGGAATCGTGACGGCGAAGCCGGCGAGCGCGCCGAGCATCGCCAGGCCGCGCTGCATCGGCGCGTTGCGGTCGTCGCCCGTGGCGAGCACCAGCAGCCCGGCGAGGATCGGGACCCAGATGGCGAGCGACAGGAAGGAAATCGCGCTTGGCATGCGGCCGCCGTCAGCTGCGCAGGAACCAGTAGGTGAGGAACACGACGCCGATCAGCATCGCGAATGCGTACTGGTAGATGAGCCCGCTCTGGAACAGGCGCGCCACCGAGGCGAACCAGCCGACCGCGCGCGCGGAGCCGTTCACGAGCAGGCCGTCGATCACGCCCTGGTCGCCCCCCTTCCACAGGCCTGCGCCGATCAGCCGCGCGCCGCCGGCGAACAGCCAGGAGTAGAGCTCGTCGAAGCCGTACTTGCGCTCGACGATCGCGTACAGCGGCCCGAGCGCGACCGCGATGCGCTTGGGCAGGTCGGTGCGCACCAGGTACAGATAGCCCGCCAGCGCAGCGCCGGCGAGCCCGCACCAGAACGGCGCGCCGGCCAGGCCGTGCAGCATGTAGTTCCAGGCGCCGTGATACTCCTCGTGGAAGCGCTGCACGATGCTCGAGCCGAAGTAGTCGCCGAAGGCGAAGGTGCCCGCCCACCAGCCCGCCGCGACCGAGGGAATCGCGAGCAGCACCAGCGGCACGGTGACCACCAGCGGCGACTCGCGCAGGTGCTTTCTCGTGTGCTCGTCCATGCGCGGCTGGCCGTGGAAGGCGTAGAACACCAGCCGGAAGGTGTACAGGCCACCGAAGAACACGCCGGCGAGCAGCGCCCAGTAGGCGAAGCCCGCCCCGGGCGTGCTCGAGCCGCGCACCGCCTCGAGGATCGCGTCCTTGGAGAAGAACCCCGCGAACGGGGGCAAACCCGCGTTGGCGAACGCCCCGATCAGCACAGTGAAATAGGTGACCGGCATGTAACGGCGCAGGCCGCCCATGCGGCGCATGTCCTGCTCGTGATGCATCGCGATGATCACCGAGCCCGCGCCGAGGAACAGCACCGCCTTGAAGAAAGCGTGCGTCATGAGGTGGAAGATGGCCGCCGAGTACGCCGATGCGCCCAGCGCCACCGTCATGTAGCCGAGCTGGGAAAGCGTCGAGTAGGCGACCACGCGCTTGATGTCGTACTGCGTGACCGCGACTATGGCCATGGAGAGCGCTGTGACCGCGCCGATGACGATCACCACCGAAAGCGCGGTCTGCGACAGCTCGTAGAGCGGCGACATGCGCGCCACCATGAAGATGCCCGCCGTCACCATGGTCGCGGCGTGAATCAGGGCGGAGATCGGCGTCGGACCCTCCATCGAGTCAGGCAGCCAGACGTGCAGCGGGAACTGCGCGCTCTTGCCCATCGCGCCCACGAAGAGGCAGATGCAAACGACGCTCATCAGCTGCCAGTCGTGCCCCGGCAGCACCTCGATCGTGCGCGCCGCAAGCGCCGGCGCCTGCGTGAACACCGCGCCATAGTCGAGCGTGCCGAAATTCGCCAGCACCAGGGCGATGCCGAGCAGGAAGCCGAAGTCGCCCACCCGGTTGACGATGAAGGCCTTGAGGTTCGCGTAGATCGCGCTCGGCCGCGTGTACCAGAACCCGATCAGCAGGTACGAGACCAGGCCCACCGCTTCCCAGCCGAAGAACAGCTGCAGGAAGTTGTTGCTCATCACCAGCATCAGCATCGAGAAGGTGAAGAGCGAGATGTAGGAGAAGAACCTCTGGTAGCCGGGATCGTCCGCCATGTAGCCGATGGTGTAGACGTGCACCATCAGCGAAACGAAGCTCACCACGACCATCATGAGCGCAGACAGCCGGTCGATCTGGAAGCCGATCTCGAGGCGCGTCGCGCCGCTAGTGAGCCAGGTGTACACGCTGCCGTTGAAGGCGTTGCCGTGCAGCACGTCGACGAAGATCGCGCACGAAGCGACGAAGGACGCGAGCACCGCGAGGATCGTGACCCAGTGCGCTCCCTTGCGCCCGATCGCGCGGCCGAACAGCCCGGCGGCGATCGACGCCGCCAACGGCGCCAGCGGGACGATCAGATAGAGAGTCTTCATCCTTTGAGCGAATCCAGCTCTTCGACGTCGATGGTATTCAGGTTGCGGAACAGCACCACGAGGATCGCCAGGCCGATAGCGGACTCGGCCGCCGCAACGGTGAGGATGAAGAACACGAACACCTGGCCGGCGATGTTCCCCAGGAAGTGCGAAAAGGCGATGAAGTTCAGGTTCACCGCGAGCAGCATCAGCTCGATCGCCATCAGCAGGATGATGATGTTCCTGCGGTTCAAGAAGATGCCGACCACGCTGATCGCAAACAGCAGCGCGCCGAGCACGAGGAAGTGGTTGAGCGTGACCGGGCCCATCATTCGTCCTTCTCCGAGCGCATCGGCAGCAGCTCGACGCGCTCGGCACGCCGCACGCGCGCCTGCTCGGAGGGGCTCTGGCGGCGCGTGTCCTTGCGCCGGCGCAACGTGAGCGCGATGGCAGCGATGATCGCGACCAGCAAGATCACTGCCGCGATCTCGAACGCGTAGGCGTAATCGGTGTACAGCAGCAGGCCGAGCGCGCGGGTGTTGCTGTAGCCGGGCCCGGGCTCGCGCGGGGCGGCCTGGCCGAAATACTGCCGCCCCAGGATGGCGACCATCTCGAACACCAAGATCCCCCCCACCGCCAGCGCGAGCGGAAGGTTGCGCCAGAAGCCCGCGCGCAGCTGCTCGATGTTGATGTCGAGCATCATGACGACGAACAGGAACAGCACCATCACCGCGCCGACGTACACAAGCACCAGCGCGATCGCAAGGAACTCGGCGCGCAGCAGCAGCCACAGCCCTGCCGCGGTGAGGAAAGCGAGCACGAGGAACAGCGCGCTATGCACCGGATTGCGCGCAGTGATCACACGCAGCCCGGCCAGCAGCAGGATCGCCGAGAAGGCGTAGAACAGGAAAGTCTCGAACATTATTGTTCTGGCTTATCGGTAGGCGGCGTCTGCCGCGCGGTCCTTGGCTATCTGCTCCTCGTAGCGGTCGCCGACCGCCAGCAGCATGGGCTTGGTGTAGTACAGGTCGCCGCGCTGCTCGCCGTGGAATTCGAAGATGCGGGTCTCGACGATTGCGTCTACCGGGCAGGCCTCCTCGCAGAAGCCGCAGTAGATGCACTTGATGAGGTCGATGTCGTAGCGCGTCGTGCGCCGCGTTCCGTCCGCGCGCAACTCGGATTCGATGTGGATCGCCATCGCGGGACACACCGCCTCGCACAGCTTGCACGCGATGCAGCGCTCCTCGCCGTTCGGGTAACGGCGCAGGGCGTGCAGGCCGCGGAAGCGCGGGCTCAAGGGCGTCTTCTCCTCCGGGTACTGCACTGTGATCTTGCGCGCGAAGGCGTGCCGCCCGGTGAGCACCAGGCCGCGCAGCAGCTCGAGCAGCAGGAACGAGCGGAAGAAATCGACGATACGCCTCATCGCTCGCGCCTCACTTCCAGATGCTCCACGGGGTCTGCATCCACAGGCCGACGACCGCCAGCCAAACAAGGGTCACGGGAATGAAGATCTTCCAGCCCAGGCGCATGATCTGGTCGTAGCGGTAGCGCGGAAAGGTGGCGCGGAACCAGAGGAACAGCGACACCACGACGAACATCTTCGCGAGCAGCCACGCGATCGGCGGGATCCAGTCGAACAGTGCCGAGTCGATCGGCGCCTGCCAGCCGCCGAAGAACATGATCGTCGTAAGGGCGCTGATCAGGATCATGTTCATGTATTCGGCGAGGAAGAACAGCGCGAAGGTCATGCCCGAGTATTCGACCATGTGGCCCGCGACGATCTCCGACTCGCCCTCCACAACGTCGAAGGGGGCGCGGTTGGTCTCCGCCACGCCCGAGACGAAGTACACCACCAGGATCGGCAGGAGCGGCAGCCAGTTCCACGACAGGAAGTTCAGCCCCAGCGTCGCGAACATGCCGCGGCCCTGCGCGTTCACGATGTCGGACAGGTTGAGGCTACCCGAGACCATGAGCACCACCACCAGCGCGAAGCCCATGGCGATCTCGTAGGACACCATCTGCGCGGCGGAGCGCATGGCGCCGAGGAACGAGTACTTCGAGTTCGACGCCCAGCCGGCGACGATCACGCCGTATACGCCGAACGAGGTGAGCGCCATGACGTAGAGCAGGCCGGCGTTCACGTTCGCCAGCACCACCTGCGGCGCGAACGGGATCACCGCCCAGGCCGCCAAGGCCGGCAGGATGGCGATCATCGGCGCCAGGATGTAGAGCGCCTTGCTCGCATTGGTCGGCAGGATGATCTCCTTCATGAGGAGCTTCACCCCGTCGGCGATTGGCTGCAGCAGGCCGAGCGGGCCGACGCGGTTCGGGCCGATGCGGATCTGCATCCAGCCGATCAGCTTCCTTTCCCACAGCGTGAGGTAGGCCACCGCGACGAACAGCGGCGCGACGATCGCGACGATGTAGAGCAGGTTCTTCACGGTGTCGAACACCGCCGGACCCCACACTGGGCCGAACCACGTATCGGGCCGCGAGACGAGCCAGTCGATCATCTAGGCCGCCTTCACCACGGTGAGCTTCTCCAGCTCGAGCTCGCCGAACATGGCGCCGAGCGCCGCGGTGCTCGGATGCGCCGCCGCGACGCGCACGCAGCCCTCGGGCAGGCGCTCGTCGAGCGCCGCCGCAAGCTGCGCCTCGCCCGCGCCCTGCTTTATCCGCAGCGGCTGGCCGGCAGTCACGCCCAGGCGCTGCATCAGCGCGGCGTTCATCCAGGCGCGCGGTGGCTGCGCGTCGCGCGTCTTCTGCAGCGAGTGCGCGCGCCGCACAAGCGGATCGGCGAAGTAGATCGGCACCTCTGCGATGCGCTGCAGCCCCGTGGGCTTCGCCGAAGCCAGCTCGTCCGCCTGCGAGATCTCGTTCGAAAGCAGCGCGGTGAGGTCCTTGCCGCGCAGGCATTCCTCGCGCACCTCGTCGCAGCCCTGGTAGTCGAAGCCCTGCGCGCCGAGCAGGTTGCCGAGCACGCGCAGCACCTTCCACGCGGGCCGCGCTTCGCCCAGAGGCGGCACGGCGCCGTTGAAGCTCTGCACCCGGCCCTCGGTGCTGACGAACGTGCCGGCGGTCTCGCTGAACGGCGCGATCGGCAGCACCACCTGCGCGGCGTCATGCGCCCCGGGCTTGAACGCCGACAGCGCGAGGACGAAGTCGGCCCGGCCGAGCGCCGCCGCCGCGGTTTGCGGATCGGCGCAGTCCAGGCGCGGCTCGACGTTCAGCAGCAGATAGGCGCGGCGCGGCTTGTCGAGGAATGCCTTGACGTCGCCGGCGCGCGGCAGCCCCGCAAGGTACCCGCCGACCGAGTTGGCCGCTTCGCCGAGGAAGCCCACGCGCACGCCGAGCGCCTGCGCCGCGGCATGGATGCGCGCGGCCTGCGGGTGCTGCTGCGCGAAGTTGCCGAGCAGCACCGCGGCGTTCTTCCCTCCATTCAGCACTTCTTTGAAATTCAAGACTTGATCAGGTAGATCCGACGGCGCGACGATCTTCTTGCTCGCGATCGGCATCAGCCAGTCGTCGTCGACCGAATGGAGCACATGCACCCGCGTGCCGCGCTTGGCGGCCTGGCGCAGGCGGTGCGCGATAAGCGGGTGGTCCTTCCTCAGGAAGGACCCGACCACCAGCACCTGGTCGAGCCCGGCGAGCTCGGTGAGCGGCATGCCGAGCCAGGGAATGCCGCGCCGCCTGCCATCCGCCGAGAAGTCCGCGTGCCGCAGGCGGAAGTCGGCGCCGCCGCCGAGTGCCTGCGCGAGCTTGCCAGCGAGGTACAGCTCCTCGAGCGTTGCGTGCGGGCTGGCTAGCATCGCGACGTCGCTGCCCGCGGCCTTGAGGCCGGCCGCCGCCTGCTCGAGCGCCACCTCCCAGTCCACCTCGTGCCAGACGCCGTCGCGCTTCACCATCGGTCGCGTCAGGCGCTCACCGGAGTCGAGCCCCTCGTAGGAGAAGCGGTCCTTGTCCGACAGCCAGCACTCGTTGATCGCCTCGTTCTCCAGCGGCAGCACGCGCATGACGCGGTTCTGCTTCACCTGCACGATGAGGTTGGCGCCCAGCCCGTCGTGCGGCGACACCGACTTGCGCCGGTCGAGCTCCCAGGTGCGCGCGCTGTAGCGGAAGGGCTTGGAGGTGAGCGCGCCGACCGGGCACAGGTCGATCATGTTGCCCGAGAGCTCGGAGTCGACCGTCTTGCCGACGAAGGCCACGATTTCCGCATGCTCGCCGCGGTTGATCATGCCGAGCTCCATCACGCCGGCGATCTCTTCGCCGAAGCGCACGCAGCGCGTGCACTGGATGCAGCGCGTCATCTCCTCGGCGGCCACCAGCGGCCCGATGTCCTTGCGCAGCACCACGCGCTTCGCCTCCTGGTAGCGCGAGCCGCTGTGGCCGTAGCCCACCGCGAGGTCCTGCAGCTGGCATTCTCCGCCCTGGTCGCAGATCGGGCAGTCGAGCGGATGGTTGATGAGCAGGAACTCCATGACGCCGTTCTGCGCCTTCTTGGCAGCGGGCGAATGCGTCCACACCTTCATGCCATCGGCCGCGGGCGTGGCGCAGGCCGGCAGCGGCTTGGGCGCCTTCTCGACTTCGACCAGGCACATGCGGCAGTTGGCCGCGATCGAGAGCTTGCGGTGGTAGCAGAAGTGCGGGACGTAGATGCCGAGCCGGTTGGCGGCCTCCATCACCGTGGCGCCCTGCGCCACCTCGACCGGCTTGCCGTCGATCTCGAGCTTAGGCATATCAGGCCGCCTTCACCATGGCGGGCGCGCGCTGTGCGCCGGAGCGGCCCCACTTCGGCTCGCTGTGTACGCCCTGCACCAGGCAGCGCTTATGCTCGATGTGGTACTCGAACTCGCTGCGGTAATGCTTGATGAAGCTCTTCACCGGCAGAGCCGCCGCGTCGCCCAGCGCGCAGATGGTGCGCCCGGCGATGTTGTCGGACACGTCGTCGAGCAATGCCAGGTCTTCGGCACGCCCCTTGCCGTTCTCGATGCGGTTCACCACCCGGTACAGCCAGCCGGTGCCCTCGCGGCAGGGCGTGCACTGGCCGCAGGATTCCTCGAAATAGAAGTACGACAGCCGCTCGAGCGCGCGCACCATGCAGGTGGTCTCGTCCATCACGATCACCGCGCCCGAGCCGAGCATCGATCCCGCCTTGGCGATCGAGTCGTAGTCCATGTCGGTCGCCAGCATGATGTCCGCCGGCAGCACTGGCATCGAGGAGCCGCCGGGAATCACCGCCTTGAGCTTCCTGCCCGCGCGCACGCCGCCGGCCATTTCGAGCAGCTTCGCGAACGGCGTGCCGAGCTTCACCTCGTAGTTGCCCGGCCGGTTGACGTGCCCGGTCACCGAGAAGATCTTGGTGCCGCCGTTGTTAGGCCGCCCGAGCGCGAGGAAGGCGTCGCCGCCGTGCCGGATGATCCACGGCACCGCGGCGAAGGTCTCGGTGTTGTTGATCGTGGTCGGCCTGCCGTACAGCCCGTAGCTCGCGGGGAACGGCGGCTTGAAGCGCGGCTGGCCCTTCTTGCCCTCGAGCGACTCGAGCAGCGCGGTCTCCTCGCCGCAGATGTAGGCGCCGTAGCCCGGGTGCGCATAGAGCTCGTAGCCGAAGCCCGAGCCGAGGATGTTCTTGCCGAGGTAGCCGGCGGCATAGGCCTCGCGCAGCGCCTCCTCGAAGCGCTCGTACTCCGCCCAGATCTCGCCGTGCACGTAGTTGTAGCCGGCGGTCGCGCCGGTGGCGTAGCCGGCGATCGTCATGCCCTCGATCACGGCGTGCGGGTTGTAGCGCAGGAGGTCGCGGTCCTTGCAGGTGCCGGGCTCGCCCTCGTCGGAGTTGCACACGATGTACTTGTCGCCATGGAACTGGCGCGGCATGAAGCTCCACTTGAGCCCGGTCGGGAAGCCCGCGCCGCCGCGGCCGCGCAGAGCCGATTTCTTCACCTCGGCGATCACCGCGTCCGGCGTCACCTTGTCGGCGAGCAGCTTCCTCAGCGCCGCGTAGCCGCCGCGCTTCTCGTACTCGGCCAGGCGCCAGTTGGCGCCGTCCAGCCCAGCCATGAGGATCGCATCGGGTCCGTAGTCGAGCATCTCAGCCCTTCCCCGCCAGCTCGTCGATCAGCGCGTCGAGCTTGTCCTTGGACATGAAATCGCACATGCGCTTGTTGTTGACCAGAACCACCGGCGACATCGCGCAGGCGCCCATGCACTCGCCCTCCTTGAGGGTGAAGCGCCCGTCGGCCGTGGTCTCGCCGAAGTCGATGCCGAGCCTGTCCTTCAGGTGGTCGGCCGCCTCGAGCGAGCCCTGCAGCCCGCACGGCAGGCAGGTGCAGATGGTGAGCTTGTACTTGCCGGTGGGCTCGAGGTTGTACATGTTGTAGAAGCTGGCCACCTCGTAAACGGCCACGGGGGCCATGTCGAGATAGTGCGCAACGTAGTCCATCAGCTCGGTCGACAGCCAGCCTTTCTCGTCCTGCGCGATGATGAGCGCCGCCATCACCGCCGAGCGCTTCTGCTCGGTCGGGTACTTGCCGATCTCGCGGTCGATCTTGCTGAGAGCGTCTCGGGAAAGCATCGGGCTTACCGGTCAATGTCGCCGAAAACGATGTCGAGGGTGCTGATCACCGTCACCGCGTCCGCCAGCATGTGGCCGCGCACGAGCTCGTCCATGCCCGACAGGTGCGCGTAGGCGGGCGAGCGCAGCTTCATGCGGTAGGGCTTGTTGGCGCCGTCGGAGACGAGGTAGACGCCGAACTCGCCCTTGGGATGCTCGATCGAGACGAAGGCCTCGCCTTCCGGCACGTGCATGCCCTCGGTGAAGAGCTTGAAATGGTGAATCAGCTCTTCCATGTTCGACTTCATGTCGACGCGCGAGGGCGGCGCCACCTTGTGGTTGTCCGTGATCACCGGGCCGGGATTCTTGCGCAGCCAGTCGACGCACTGCCTGATGATGCGGTTCGACTGGCGCATCTCCTCGATGCGCACCAGGTAGCGGTCGTACGAGTCGCCGTTCTTGCCGATCGGCACGTCGAACTCGAGCCGGTCGTACACCTCGTAGGGCTGCTTCTTGCGGATGTCCCAGGCGACCCCGGAGCCGCGCAGCATCGGGCCGGTGAAGCCGAGCGCCAGCGCGCGCTCGGGCGAGACCACGCCGATGCCGACGGTGCGCTGCTTCCAGATGCGGTTCTCGGTGAGCAGGGTTTCGTAGTCGTCCACGCACTTCGGGAAGCGCTCGGTGAAGTCCTCGACGAAATCGAGCAGCGAGCCCTGGCGGTTGCGGTTCAGCTCGCGCACCGTGCGCGCACCGCGGAACCGCGACTCGGCGTACTGCGGCATCGCGTCCGGCAGGTCGCGGTACACCCCGCCGGGACGGTAGTAGGCCGCGTGCATACGCGCGCCCGACACCGCCTCGTAGCAATCGAATAGGTCCTCGCGCTCGCGGAAGCAGTACAGGAACACCGTCATCGCGCCGAGGTCCAGGCCGTGCGTGCCCAGCCCGAGCAGGTGGTTCAGGATGCGCGTGATCTCGTCGAACATGACGCGGATGTACTGCGCGCGCAGCGGCACCTCGACGCCGAGCAGCTTCTCGATCGCGAGCACGTAGGCGTGCTCGTTGCACATCATGGACACGTAGTCGAGCCGGTCCATGTACGGCACGCTCTGGATGAAGGTCTTGGTCTCCGCCAGCTTCTCGGTCGCGCGGTGCAGCAGCCCGATATGCGGGTCGGCGCGCTGCACCACCTCGCCGTCGAGCTCGAGCACCAGGCGCAGCACGCCGTGCGCCGCCGGGTGCTGCGGCCCGAAGTTCAGCGTGTAGTTGCGGATCTCGGCCATCTGCCTACTTGCCTTCCTCGGCGTAGTGCTCCTCGCGCACCACGCGCGGCGTGACCTCGCGCGGCTCGATCGTAACCGGCTGGTACACCACCCTCTTCTGCTCAGGGTCGTAGCGCATCTCGACGTAGCCCGAGATCGGGAAGTCCTTGCGGAACGGATGGCCGACGAAGCCGTAGTCGGTCAGGATGCGCCGCAGGTCGGGATGGCCGTCGAACACGATGCCGAACAGATCGAAGGCCTCGCGCTCGTACCAGTTGACGCTCGGCCAGACCTCGATCACGGAATCGAGCATCGGGAAGGCGTCGTCCGGGCAGAACACGCGCACGCGCAGGCGCCAGTTGTGCGTCACCGAGAGCAGGTGCAGCACCGCCGCGAAGCGCGTCGGGCGCTTCGCCTCGTCGCGCGGCCGGTCGCCGTAGGTCAGGTAGTCGATGCCGCACAGATCGGTGAGCTGCTCGAAGCGCAGCTCCGGCGCGTCGCGCAGCGTCCGGCAGACCTCGCGATGCTGCTGCGCCTTGACCACCAGCGTGAGCTGGTTGTGCTGCTCGCTGAGCGATTCGATGCGCTCGCCGAGCACCCTGGTTAGCGCATCCTGCAGGCGCTGCAGCCTTGGCGTCATCGCGCGATGGTGCTGGTCCGCTTGATCTTGTTCTGCAGCTGCACCAGCCCGTAGAGCAGCGCCTCGGCGGTCGGCGGGCAGCCGGGGACATACACGTCGACCGGCACGATGCGGTCGCAGCCGCGCACCACGGAGTAGGAATAGTGGTAGTAGCCCCCGCCATTGGCGCACGAGCCCATCGACACCACCCAGCGCGGCTCGGCCATCTGGTCGTACACCTTGCGCAGCGCGGGCGCCATCTTGTTGCACAGCGTGCCGGCGACCACCATCACGTCGGCCTGGCGCGGGCTGGGGCGGAACACGATGCCGAAGCGGTCAAGGTCGTAGCGCGCGGCGCCCGCGTGCATCATCTCGATCGCGCAGCAGGCGAGCCCGAAGGTCATCGGCCACAGGGACCCGGTGCGCGTCCAGTTGATGAGCTTATCCGCGGTGGTGGTGACGAAGCCCTGCTGCAGGACGCCTTCTATTCCCATTCCAGCGCTCCTTTCATCCATTCGTAGACGAAACCGACCACGAGGACGCCGAGGAAGACCATCATAGACACGAAGCCGAACAGGCCGATCTCGCGCACCACGACCGCCCACGGAAACAGGAACGCGATCTCCAGGTCGAACAGGATGAACAGGATCGCGACGAGGTAGTAGCGCACGTCGAACTTCATGCGCGCATCCTCGAAGGCCTCGAAGCCGCACTCGTACGGCGAGAGCTTCTCGGGATCCGGCCGGTTGGGGGCGAGCAGCCAGCCGAGCGTCACCGGGAGCACGCCAATCGCGAGCCCGACCAGGATGAACAGCAACACCGGAAAGTATTCGGCCAGCATAGCGGCGGCGTCTGTGGTGCCCACGAGCAGACTCGAACTGCTACGGCTTTTTAGGCCACTAGCCCCTCAAGCTAGCGTGTCTACCAATTCCACCACGTGGGCGACGGAACAGAACGGCGGATTATCCTCCAATTCGGATCGTCGTTTCAGTTGGGTACATCCTTCACTTTCGAACCATCCTTCTCTGCCGGCTTGGGTGCCGCAGGCGCTGGCTTCGCAGGCGCCGGCTGTTCCTTCACCGAGTCCATGATGCCGGCGCCGCCGGGCGCCCCGCGATGCGTGGCGAAGTACGACAGGCCGAGGCTGGATACGAAAAAGAGCGCCGCGAGAACTGCGGTCGTGCGCGACAGGAAGTTCGCCGATCCGGTCGCGCCGAAAAGGCTGCTCGAAGCTCCGCCGCCGAATCCCGAGCCCATGTCCGCGCCCTTGCCATGCTGCAGCAGCACCAGGCCGATGATGGCCACGGCGATCAGCACGTGGGCGATGATGACGAGGTTGTTCCAGAATTCCATGTGTTCACCTTTAGCTTGCCGCGGCGCGCAGGATGGCGAGGAAATCCACCGCCACCCGCGAGGCGCCACCCACCAGGCCGCCGTCCACGTCCGGCATTTCGAGAATCGCGGCCGCATTCGACGGCTTCATGCTGCCGCCATAAAGCACGCGCAGCCCCTCGGCCACGCCCTTGTCGCGCTGCGAGAGCCGCCCGCGCAGGAAACCGTGCACCTCCTGGGCCTGCTCGGGCGTCGCGTTGCGTCCCGTGCCGATGGCCCACACCGGCTCGTAGGCCAGCACTGCGCGCGCGAAGGCCGCCGCGCCCGCTTCGTCCAGCACCGCGTCGAACTGACGCGCGACGACAGCCTCGGTGCGGTTCGCGTCGCGCTCGGCCAGCGTTTCGCCGACGCACAGGATCGGAGTCAGCCCCGCCGCCTGCGCCGCGGCGAACTTGCCGGCCACCTGCGCGTCTGTTTCGCCATACTGATGCCTGCGCTCCGAATGACCGACGATCACGTAGCGGCAATCGAAGTCTGCGAGCATCGCGGCCGAGACCTCTCCGGTGTAGGCGCCCTCGGCATGCTCACTTAGGGTTTGAGCGCCCACGGCGACCGGGGTTCGCGCGAGTTGCGCCGCGGTCTCCGCAAGATAAGGAAACGGCACGCACACCGCGCATTCGACGCCGGAAATCCCGTTCATTCCCTTGACGATCGCATCGAGCAGCGCCCGGTTCGTGCTCCGGCTGCCGTGCATCTTCCAGTTGCCGGCGACCAGCCGCGCGCGCATTCCGAATCCGTTTGAAAAATCGAGAAATTCTACCGCGTTGAGGTTCGGTGGGTCAACGAAAAACCCTTCTGCGAGTCAATCTGTTGCGCGCGTTTCGCGTCGCGCGCGATATGCGCTCGCCGCCGCGTCGCGCGCAAGATCGCCCGCACTCGACTGCATGATCGCGTACAGGTGCTCGCCGATCGCCTCGCGCACCGGCCGCAGGATCGCGGGCAAGCGCAGCGCGCGGCTGAGCGCGAGCGTCTCCTTGGCATAGAGGCGCAGATCCTCCCGCAGCAGTTGTTCGAGCTCGGCGCGCGTGAAGCAGGCGCGCAGCGCCGCGCGCAGCCGCTGCCCGGGGCGCCAGGCAGCGAGCACGCGGCCCGCTGCGTCGCCGAGCAGCGCGATGCGCCGCGCGCGCAGCGGCTCGATTTCCGCGTAGGGGATCACGATGCGGATCGGCAGCCGTCCCACCCCGGCCAGGAATTCGCCGTCGATGCGGCGCGCTTCGGCGAGTTGCTCGGCAAGGGCTACGCGGCCGGCACGCTCGATCACCAGCGCGTCCTTGCGCACTTCCTTGGCGACGTTGCGCGCAAGAAGCGGCTCGAGATGCGGCAGCGCGAGCCTGAGCGGCAGCGCCGCGCGAAGCGCGCCGGTGGTGCGCCGGCTGAAAGCTTCGAGGAGCGCGCGGTTCAGCCGCGCCAGCGCGCGCGCGCGCGCGCTCAAGCCGGCGACGGCTTGACCGCGCGGTGGAACCCCAGCATCCCGTATAGCACCGTGCTCGCGCGCACCTCGACATAGCCGAGCTCGCGCAGCACGACCGAAAGCTCTTCCGCCGAGTAGAACATCTCGAGCGCGTGGATGAAGTACTTCTTGCAGTTTAGCGCCGCCGGCCCGCTGCGGAACAGCAGGCCCGTGAACGCCAGGCACATGCGCAGGTACGAGTAGTACAGGGTCTCGACGACGCGGCTGCGCGGACGCAGCATGTCGCAGTGGTGGAAGTGGCCGCCCGGCTTGAGCACGCGCAGGATCTCGCTGAACACGCGCTTGACGCGCAGGTGCCGCGATGCGAACTGCAGGGTCACGACGTCGAAATGGTTGTCCGGGAACGGCAGCTCGTGCACGTCGCCGATGGTGCTGCTGATCGTGAAGCCGCGCGCGGCGGCGCGCTGGCGCCCGACCTCCTGCATCTCGGCGCTGCGGTCGATCGCGTGCACCTGCAGGCTCGGCTCGCGCTCGAGCAGCGCGATGCCGATGGCGTTGGTGCCGGCGCATACGTCGAGTACGCGCTGGCCGGGCTTGACGTCCACGGTGGCCATGAAGCTGCGCAAAAACCAGCCCCACAGCCCAAGGCTGGCGATGTAGTTCGCGCGGTCGTAGTACGGCGCGACATCGGCGAACACGTCGTTCAGGTCGTTGGTCCAGACGGTGCTGAAACGCTGCTCGCGCAGCGCTTCGCGCACGGCAAGTGGCGGCGGTGTCATCGGCAGTTACCCTCCCCTCTCGTTTTGGGCAAAAAGCTAGGCCCTCCGGCGCAAGCTGTCAACCTGCGTCCGCCCGGCAACGCTCAGATGCGCACCAGGAACAAGGCTGCGGCGGCCGTGCCGAGGCCGGCCGCCAGATACACCAGGGCGGCGATCGGCCGGTCGGCGCGCAGGCCCAGGTCGTAGCAGGTGATGCGCACGCGGTGCGCGGCGCTCCACAGCGACAGGAACACCGCGCCGACGATGACCAGCTTGACCAGCCAGTGCGCCGCGAGGGCGTGCATGCGATCGTAAGAGAAGAGGTCCGGCGCGTGGCCGAGCGCGGCGAGCAGCGTGAGCACGATCAGCACCGGCGTCACGAACGCGGTCAGCGTGCCGCCCGCGGCGAACGGGCCCCAGACGATCGGCTTGTTCGATCTGGCCATGCTAGAACGCCCCCGCCAGCACGAGCACCGCGAGCGAGAGCAGGCCCCAGAGCGCGAAATGCGCCCCCGAGATCGCGCCGTCCGGCACAAACTCCTCGCCGCGCTGCACCGGCAGCGCCTTCGGCGTGAGGTTGAACCAGGTCACGCTGTGGTAGACGGAGAACGCCAGTGCCAGCACCTGCAGCACGATGCTCGCAGGGCGCGTGAGCGCCTCGAGGAACGCCGCCCAGGCGGCCGGGCCCTCGGCGAGCCGCCTCAGCCCGCACACCAGCATCAGCGTCCAGCCGCCGATGAACAGGCAGCTGAGCTCGCGCAGCATGTAGCGCAGATAGCGCGGGTGGCGGAAGATCCACTCCGAGGTGATGGGGCGTTGATAGGGCTTGCGGCTCATTTGTTCAGCCACGGCATCAGGTGCGCGGCGTACCAGTCGACGGTACTCTTGATCTTGACCTGCTGGATCGCGGCGGCCGGATCGACGTGCTCGGGGCAGACCTCGGAGCAGGCGCCGACGAACGAGCACTCCCACGCCCCTTCCTTGGCGGCCAGCTCTTCCTGCCGCGCGGCGCGGCCCGCGTCGCGCGAATCCTCGTTCCAGCGATGCCCGAGCGCGATCGCCGCCGGGCCGAGGTATTGCGGGATCAGCCCGTACTCGGGGCAGGCCGCGTAGCACAGCATGCAGTTGATGCACAGCGTGAACTGCTTGTAGCGCTTGAGCTGCGCGGGCGTCTGGCGGTACTCGCCCGCCTCGGGCGGCTTGCCGTCCTTGGGGATGAGATAGGGCTTGACGCGTGCCAGCTTGGCGACGAAGTCGTCTATCACCGTCACCAGGTCGCGCTCGATCGGGAAGTGGCGCAGCGGCTCGATGCGGATCACGCCCTCGTAGTCGCGCAGGAACGACTTGCAGGCGAGCTTCGGCTCGCCGTTGATCATCATGCCGCAGCTGCCGCACACCGCCATGTGGCAGGACCAGCGGTAACTGAGCGTGGGGTCGATGCTCTCCTTGACGTGATTCAGTGCGTCGAGCACCACCCACTCTTCGCGGCACGGCACCGAGTAGCGCTGGAAATGCGGCTCGCGGTCCGTCTCCGGGTTGTAGCGCAGCACCTCCAGCTGATAGGTCTTCACTCGTGATGTCCCGAGTAGTCCCGCACGCCTGGCTGCGACTTCGTGATCACGACGTCCAGGTAGCCGATGCGCGGCGGCTCGCCGCCGCGGTACTGCGCGAGCGAATGCCGGAGATAGTTGCGGTCATCGCGCTCAGGGAAGTCGAGCCGCTGGTGCGCGCCGCGCGACTCGCGCCGCTCGAGCGCGCTCACCACCGCCGCCTCGGCGCAGTCGAGCATCGAGCCGAGCTCGAGCGCCTGCAGCAGGTCGGTGTTGTAGACGTTCGTCTTGTCGTGCAGCTCGAGCGAGCGGTAGCGGCGGCGCAGCTCGGCGAGCTTGGCAGCCGCAGCGGCGAGGCCCTCGCCGCTGCGGTAGATGCCCGCATGCTCTTCCATCGCGTGCATCATCTCCTTGCGCAGGCCGGCGACCGTCTCGCCGCCTCCGCTCCTTTGCATCAGCTCGCGCACGCGCGCCTGCGCCGCGTCGGCGAGCGCGGCGCCGCCCGCGTCGCGCACCCCGCTGCCCAGATATTCGAGCGCGCTCAACGCCGCGCGCCGGCCGAACACCAGCAGCTCGGTGAGCGAGTTCGAGCCCAGGCGGTTGGCGCCGTTGATGCTCACGCAGGCGCATTCGCCCGCCGCGAACAGGCCCGCGAGCGGCGTCGCGGCGCGCAGGTCGGTGTGAATGCCGCCCATCATGTAGTGCACCACCGGCCGTACCGGCACCGGGTTCTTGACCGGATCGACGCCCATGTAGCTGATCGACATGTCGCGCACCAGCGGCAGGCGCTCGTTGATGCGTCTCTCGCCCAGGTGGCGCATGTCGAGCAGCATGGCGTCGCCCCATTGCGTCGGCAACATGTTGCCCTTCCGCTGCTCGTGCCAGAATGCCTGGCTCACGCGGTCGCGCGGTCCGAGCTCCATGGTCTTGAGCACCGGATGCCCGAGCGGCGTCTCGGGCCCCATGCCGTAGTCCTGCAGGAAGCGCCGCCCTTGCTTGTTCAGCAGCACTCCGCCCTCGCCGCGGCAGGCCTCGGTAAGCAGCGTGCCGGTGCTCGGCAAGCCGGTCGGGTGGTACTGCACGAACTCCATGTCCTTGAGCGGCACGCCGGCGCGGTAGGCGAGCGCCATGCCGTCGCCGGTCTTGATCGCGCCGTTGGTGGTGAACGGGAACATGCGCCCTGCGCCGCCGCCGGCGATGATCACCGCGCGCGCGCGCACGTGGCGCATCTGGCCGCTGCGCATCTCGATCGCGGTCAGTCCCTGGCAGCGCCCGTCCTCGACCAGCAGCTCGGTAGCGTAGTACTCGTCGAAGCGCTCGATCGACGGATACTTGAGCGAGGTCTGGAACAGCGTGTGCAGGATGTGGAAGCCCGACTTGTCGGCGGCGAACCAGGTGCGCTGCTTCTTCATGCCGCCGAACGGACGCACCGCGACCGAGCCGTCCGGCTCGCGGCTCCACGGGCAGCCCCAGTGCTCGAGCTGCAGCAGCTCCTTGGGCGCCTCCTGCACCAGGTAGTCGACTGCGTCCTGATCGCACAGCCAGTCGCCGCCGCCGACCGTGTCGTTGAAGTGGTGCTCGAGGCTGTCGTCGGGCTTGATCACGCCCGCGGCGCCGCCCTCGGCCGCGCAGGTGTGGCTGCGCATCGGATAAACCTTGGACACGAGCGCCACGCGCAGCCTCGCGTCGGCTTCGGCCAGGGCGATAGCGGCACGCAGACCGGCGCCGCCCGCGCCGATGATCGCTACGTCAGCCGAAACCGTTTCCATGCGTCTTGTTCGCGGCTTCTCCCGACTCCAATATGCGCCGCACGAAGCCGCGCGACTTTGACTTCCGTCAATTCTTGACGACCTGGTCGATCGTCAGCACCAGGCCGTCGGCGCCGGGCGCCGCCTGCGCGCTCGAGGCCTCGAGGTCGCCTGCGTGCGGCAGCGCGTCGCCCGACTTGGAGATACGCGCGCCGACCAGCACCCGCTTTTGGTCGGAAAGCTTGCTGGCCGGCGTCATCGCGAGGCTGTCGTCCAGGCGGAACGCGTAAGGCAGCTGTGCCGCGCTCACGCGCAGGATCGCCACCGGCATGCGCGAGCCGTCGATCGGTCGTGCGAACACGAACAGCGTGTCGCCCGGGGCCACCTTCCCGGCGAGCGCCGCTGCGAGCCGCACGGTGCCAGTGATCGCCGGCGTCGCCGCTGCCGCAACGGGAGTCGGCGCCTGAGCCTGTGCCACCGGCAGCTTGCCCAGCCTGCGCGCCTCGTCGATGCTCGAGTGCAGCTCGCGGGCGAAATCGGATTCTCCCTGCATCCCGGCCAGGCTGCGTTCCCAGTAGTCGACCGCCGCGGCGTAGTCCTTGTTCTGGAACTCGGCACTCCCCGCGAGCGCGAGCAGCTTGACGTTCTTGGGATCGAACTCCAGGCCGCGCTTGATGATCTGGTAGGGCTCCCCCTGCAGGTTGCCGCCGCGCGACATGGCGAGCGAGTCGGCGTAGTCGGCAAGCAGGGCCGCATCGTCGTTCACCAGCGCGATCGCGCGCGCGTAGGCCTGCGCCGATTCGGCGAAACGCCCGAGCACTGCGTAGGAGCGCCCGAGCATCACCCAGCCCTGCGCATCGCCCGGATTCTGCTGCATGCGCTGCGCGAGCTTGTCGACCATCGCAGCGACCTGCTCGGGCGTGACCTCGTGGCCCGCCTGCTGCGCGCCGGGCTCGAGCGCGCGCATGTCGCCGAACCTGAGATAGCCCAGCACGACCACCACCGGCAGCGCGATGCCGATCGCCAGCGCCGCCCAGCGCGAGGCACGGCGCGCCGCCGCGCTGTCCCGGCCCGGCGCCGAGGGCGCCACGTCTTCGAGCAGGCGCCGCTCGATCTCCTCCTTCGCCTCGCGGTACTCCTGCGCGTCCACCTTGCCTTCGGCGTGCTCGCGCTCGAGCTGGGCGAGCTCGTCGCGGTACAGTCCGATGTTGGCCGCATCGCGCTCGGCGCGCCGGGCGGAGGCGGTGCCGCGCAGCAGCGGCGGCAGCACGAGCGCGAGGGCTGCGGCGATGAACAGCGCCGCGACCAGCCAGAAAGCCGTCACGCGCGATCCTCTTTCGCTGCCAGCAGCGCCTCTGCGCGCGCGCGCTGAGCCTCGCTCAGTCCGGCCGGCGCGAGCCTGCCCCGGCGGCGGCGCAGGTATATGAACAGCACGATCAGCCCGCCGACCAGCAGCGCGAAAGGCCCGGCCCACAGGAGCACGGTGGTGGCCTTGAACGGCGGCTTGTAGAGCACGAAGTCGCCGTAGCGCGCGACCAGGTACTGGACGATCTGCTCATCGCTCTTGCCGGCCTTGATCTGCTCGCGAATTTCCTTCTTCAGGTCCATCGCCAGGTCGGCTTGCGACTCGGCAATCGTCTGGTTCTGGCACACCAGGCAGCGCAGCTGCTGCTCCAGAGCGACCGCGCGGTGTTCGGTCACCGGATCGTCCCCGGCGGGCACCGCCTCCTTGGCGAGCGCCGGCGCGAGGGCCCACAGGAACAGCATCAGCAGCAGCGCGGCGCGCCTCATCCCTGCAGCTTCCGCACGAGCGGGAGGATCTTCGCGTCCAGCACCTCTGGCGTGACCGGCCCGATCTGCTTGTAGCGGATCACGCCCTGCTTGTCGATCACGTAGGTTTCGGGCACCCCGTATACGCCGTAGTCGATGCCGACGCGGCCATCGGCGTCCATGATCGAAATCGTGTAGGGATTGCCGAACTGCCCGAGCCAGGCGAGCGCGTCCTTGCGCTCGTCCTTGTAGTTCAGGCCGTAGATCGGCACGAGGTTCCTCTTCGACAGCTCGACCAGCACCGGGTGCTCCTCGCGGCACGACACGCACCACGACGCCCACACGTTCAGCAGCCAGACCTTGCCGAGCAGGTCCTTCTCCGATACGCGCTGCTGGGGATCGTCCAGCCGCGGCAGCGTAAACGCGGGCGCGGGCTTGTCGATCAGCGGCGACGGCACCGTGCGCGGGTCCAGGCGCAGCCCGACCGCGAGGAACAGCAGCAGCACGATGAAGATCCCGAGCGGGATCAGGAAGCGCTTCACCCGCGCTCTCCCTGCGGCAGCGCACCGCGCCCGGGGCGCGCCTTGCCCTCCACGGCCGGCGCCTCGCGCCGCCGCACGGCCGTGCGGTAGCGCCGGTCGCTCGCGGCGAGCAGTCCGCCGAGCGCCATCAGCACGCAACCGCCCCAGATCCAGACCACGAACGGCTTGTAGTAGATGCGCACGGTCCAGGCTCCCGCAGTCCCGACCGGCTCGCCAAGCGACACGTACAGATCGCGCGTCAGCCCCGTGTGGATCGAGGCCTCGGTCATCTGCGGTTCCTGCGAGCTGTAGCTGCGCTTCTCGGGATGCAGCGTGAAGGCGAGCGCCCTGTTCCTCAGCACGCTGACCGTGCCGCGCGCCGCCGTGTAGTTCGGTCCCCGCACGTCGCGCACGCCGTCGAAGCGGAAGGTGTAGCCGCCGACTTCGGCGGTGTCGCCGAGATCCATCTTCAGGTCGCGCTCGATCTCGTAGCTCTTCACCATGGTGACCCCGACCACGAACACGCCGATTCCGGCGTGCGCGAGCAGCATGCCGAGCTGCGCGCGCGGCACGCTGCGCAGGCGGGCGAGCAGCCCGCGCCCGGCCTGCGCGCGCAGCGTGGCCGCCAGCGCGTACACCGTGCTGGCGAACACCCAGAATGCGATCAGCAGGCCGAAGCTCCTCATTGGCGTCCACTGCCCGAGGGCGAGCGGCACGGCAAGCGCGCTCACCACGCTCACGCCGAGCGCCCACTTGAGCCGCCGCGCCAGGTCCGGCACGCTCGCTTCGCGCCAGCGCGCGATCGGGCCGACGCCCATCAGGAACAGCGCGGGCGTCATGAGCGGCACGAACACGGTGTCGAAGTACGGCGGGCCGACCGAGATCTTGCCCAGCCCGAGGGCGTCGAGCAGGAGCGGATACAGCGTGCCGAGCAGCACGGCGCCCGCGGCCACCACGAGCAGCACGTTGTTCGTGAGCAGCATCGACTCGCGCGATACCAGCTCGAAGCGCCCGCCCAGTCCGACGCGCGGAGCGCGCCACGCGAACAGCGTCAGCGACGCGCCGATCACCAGCGCGAGGAACGCGAGGATGAAGATGCCGCGCCGCGGATCGGTGGCGAAGGCGTGCACGGAAGTGAGGACCCCCGAGCGCACGAGGAACGTGCCGAGCAGCGAGAGGGAAAACGCGAGGATCGCCAGCAGCACGGTCCAGGCCTTGAAGCCGCCGCGCTTCTCCGTCACGGCGAGCGAGTGCAGCAGCGCCGTGCCGACTAGCCAGGGCATGAACGAGGCGTTCTCCACCGGGTCCCAGAACCACCACCCGCCCCAGCCGAGCTCGTAGTACGCCCACGCGCTGCCGAGCGCGATGCCGAGGGTGAGGAAGCACCACGCGGCGATGGTCCAGGGCCGCGTCCAGCGCGCCCAGGCGGCGTCCAGGCGCCCGTCGATCAGCGCGGCGACCGCGAACGCGAAGGCCACCGAGAAGCCGACGTAGCCCATGTAGAGCGTCGGCGGATGAGCCACCATCCCGGGGTCCTGCAGGAGCGGATTCAGGTCGCGCCCTTCGGCCGCGGCCGGCAGCAGCCGTTGGAACGGATCCGAGGTCGTCAGCATGAAGAGCAGGAACCCGACGCTCACCAGCCCCATCACGCCGAGGATGCGCGCCACCACGTCATCGGGCAGCCGGCGGCTGAACACCGTCACCGCCAGCGACCACAGCACGAGCATCTGCACCCACAGCAGCAGCGAGCCTTCATGCCCGCCCCACACCGCCGCGATGCGGTATTGCAGGGGCAGGTGCGAATTCGAGTTGCTGGCGACGTAGAGTACGGAGAAGTCGCTCGTCACGAACGACCAGGTGAGGCAGGCGAAGGCGATCGCGACGAAAACGAACTGCCCCTGCGCCGCCGGCCGCGCGAGCGCGACGAAGCCCGGGATGCCGCGCTGTGCGCCGTAGATCGGCAGGGTGCCCTGCACCAGCGCGAGCGCCAGCGCGACGATTAGCGCGAAGTGACCGAGTTCGGGAATCATTTGTGCGGCAGCTGTCCTTTCTGCGCCCGGGCGATCGCGTCCGCGGCCTCCGGAGGCATGTAGTTCTCGTCGTGCTTGGCGAGCACCTGGGTCGCCACGAAAGTGCCGTCGGCGTCCAACCGGCCCTGCGCCACCACGCCCTTGCCTTCGCTGAACAGGTCGGGAAGGATTCCCTTGTAGCGCACCGGGATCGTCTTGGCGGTATCGGTGACCAGGAACTCGACCGTGAGGCCGTCGGACATCCGCTTCAGGCTGCCCTTCTCGACCATCCCGCCCAGGCGGAACGTCTTGTTCACCGGCGCTTCCTTGTCCGCCACCTGGCTCGGGCTGAAGAAGAACACCATGTTCTTGTTGAAGGCGCTCAGCACCAGCGCCGCCGTGACGCCGAGCAGCGCCAGGCCTGCGACGATCAGGATGAGCCTGCGATGGCGTGGCTTCATGCGCCCTTCTGCGCGCGCCGCGCGCGGCGGGCGAGCGACCAGAGCTCGACGCCGATGCATAGCGCCGTCACGCCGTACGAACCCCATACGTATAGCGCGTAGCCGCCCATGGCGAGGAAATTGTCCAGGCCGCCCCAGTTCATTCGACGCCCCGCAAGCCGCGCACCCACTCCGCGCCGCGCTCGCGCTCGAGGATGATCGAGCGCACGCGCGCGAGCACCACGGCGATGCTGTACATCCACGCCGCGAGCGCCATCAAGAGCATGCCGGTAAGCATGGTCATCGCCATCGAAGGCGCGCGCGTGAGGCTCACCGAGGCGCCCTGGTGCAGGGTGTTCCACCACTGCACGGAGAAGTAGATGATCGGGATGTTGATCACGCCGACGATGGCCAGCACCGCGCCGGCGCGGTCGGCGCGCCGGGGATCCTCGATCGCATTGGTGAGCGCCATGAAGCCGAAATACAGGAACAGCAGGATCAGCTCCGAAGTGAGCCGCGCGTCCCATACCCACCAGGTGCCCCAGGTCGGCTTGCCCCACAGCGCGCCGCTCCACAGCGCGACGAAGGTGAACATCGCGCCGGTGGGCGCGATCGCCGAGGCCATCATGCCGGACAGGCGCGTGTTGAGCACGAGGCCCAGCGCCGCCCAGCAGGCCATCACGACGTACAGGAACATCGACATCCAGGCCGCCGCGACGTGGATGAAGATGATACGGTAGGCCTCGCCTTGCTGCGCGTCCGTCGGCGCGACGAAGAAGCTGATGTACAGGCCGGCCGCGGCGAGCACCGTCGCGAGCGCGCCGAACCAGGGAACCATGCGGCCCGCGAGCGGGTAGAAAGCCTGCGGCGCGGCGAAGCGGAACATCAGCCAGCCGCGGATGCCCGGTTCGCCTTGGAGCCTGTAGCTGTCGATCGTCAATCCGTCCTTCCGTCCGCCGTCAGTCGTAAGCGACCCGCAGGGCCGCACAGGTGGCCCACGGAGCCACCGCGCATGATATGGCAAGAAACGCCCCGAGCAGCGAGAGATGCGGCGCGGCGCTCATGCCGCTCGAGACTTCGGCCACCGCGCCGGCGCCGAAGATCAGCACCGGAACGTAGAGCGGCAGCACCAGCAGCGCAAGCAGTACGCCGCCGCCACGCACGCCGAGCGTCAGCGCGGCGCCCACGCCGCCGATCAGGCTGAGCACGGGCGTCCCGATGGCCAAGGATAGGACCAGCGTGACGAGGGCTGCTTGAGGCAGATCAAACTGCACACCGAGCACGGGCGCGAGCAGCGTGAGCGGCAGGCCCGACATCATCCAGTGCGCAATCATCTTGCCGACCACGATTACCCCCAGCGGTTGTGCGGAAATCAGCATCTGCTCCAGCGTGCCGTCAGCAAAGTCGGCGGCGAAGAGTCGCTGCAGCGACAGCATCGCCGCGAGCAGGGCCGCGACCCACAGGATGCCGGGCGCCATGGCGCGCAGCAGGTTCGGCTCCGCGCCGACGCCGAGCGGAAACAGCGTGACCACGATGACGAAGAACACCAGGTGATTGAGCACGTCGCCGCGCCGGCGCATCGACAGCCGCAGGTCGCGGGCAACGATGGCATTGAGTCCGCCGAGCATGCCGCGGTTCAATCCCCGAGCGCGATCGAGAAGCGCGCGCGCGCCGCGATCGTCACTTCCTGATGCGTCGTCAGGATCGCCGCGCCGCCGCGCGCGAGGTGCGCGTCGACCAGGCCGACCACCGTGTCGAGCGCGCGCGCATCGAGCGCCGCGAAGGGCTCGTCTAGGATCCACAGCGGCACGTCGGCCGCCAGGCACAGGCGCGCGAGCGCAACGCGCCGCTTCTGCCCCTGCGAGAGATACCTCGACGGCAGGCGCGCGCGCGCCGCGAGCCCGAGCCGCTCGAGCGCCCCCGCGCGCTCCGCGGCCGAAGAGCGCCGGCCCGCGAGCTCGAGCGACACGGCGAGATTCTCCTCCGCGCTGAACTCCTCCTTCACCGCGTTCGCATGGCCGATGAACAGCAGCTCGCGCGCGTAGTCCTCGGCGAGGCTGCGAATATCCTCGCCGCGCCAGCGGATCGTTCCAGTCGCCGGGCGCGACAGCCCCGCTACCAGTCTGAGCAGGCTCGTCTTGCCGCTGCCGTTCGGGCCGCGCACCCACAGCAGCTCGCCCGCGCCGAGCGTGAACTCGAGGCCCGAAAAAAGGCGCAGATCGCCGCGCTCGCAGGCGAGGTCGCGGGCTTCGAGCATTATGGGCGGGGAATGCCGTGCGGCAAAAGGGCGAAGCATACCGCAGGCGCGGCGCCCTCAAAAAACAAGGGGCCGGCAAATCCGGCCCCAATTCAACAGCAGGGAGGAGTTCAGTTCGACTGTGCTCGCCTGTCCGCCGCGTCTGAGATCGTCACCGCATCCGGTAGATGTAGCGCGCGCCGATGTAGGCCACGTGCTGTTTCGGGTCGATGCTCACGGTCGTGTTGTCCGAATAGGTGTACGGCACTCCGGCGGCGCCCCAGGCCCACTCGGTGAAGTAGTAGTCGGCGTACACGAAGTCCAGCCGGATATCGGAATGCTTGTCGAGGGAGTACTTGCCGTAGAGGTTGAGCCTCGATTCACGATAGACGACGTCGGGCAGCTGATACGTCGCGATCTGGAGGGCGTTGTTCGCGCTCGCACCAAAGTCGGCCTGCGTCTGGTAGCCGTTGCGGTCGTTGATATACGAAATGTTGCCGCCGAACTCGTAGCGCTCGGACGGCTTGCCCACCACCCCGATGCCGATCGCATCGTTGGTGTCGTTCAGACCTTCCATGTAGCCGGTCGAGTGATCGACCCGGATATGCTGGTCGCCTCGAGACGCGTAGGCCGTGAGCTTCCAGGCATCCGACAGAGAGTAGCTCGCATCGATGCTATAGAGCTGCATCCGACCGTCGCGCAAGCCCTTGGTGCTCGGGCTTCCGTAATGATCGGTAGAGCTCTCGACGATGAACTGCATGCCCAGTCGCTCGGTCGCCGCCCAATCCGCAGTGGCCCTTACCTTCTGCCTGGTCCGGTCTGCGAACATGTACGGGAAGATCGACGTGCGCTGCCAGATCTGCGCATCGGGGTAAGTCCCGCCATAGCTGAGACCGAGAGCGCCCAGCGCGCCCGTGCACTGCAGGTTGGCCGGGAACGCCGTCGGACCGCAGATCAGCCAGAAGTCGGTGCCCTCGCGCCGGCTTTGGCCGTAGCTGATCGCTCCGGTAACGGTGTCGGAAACGCTGCGACGCAGCTCGGCCCTATAGCCCCACTCCTCGTTCTTCTCGCGCAAGCCCGACAGGCCGGCGATGAGCACACTGCCCGCCGACGGTAGCTCGCGGTCGATCGAGTTGTAGTCGACGCCCAGTGTTGCGCGCGTGTAGCCCGGCAACAAATAACTACCTTCCAGCTTGGCATCGAGTTTCTTACGCGAGTCGTGGGCGTTGTACCAAAGGGTCGTATTCTCGATGTTGTACTGCTGGATCGGGGTCTTGTCGTTGCGATCCTCGTAGCGAACGTTCCCCACCAGCGACAGCTTCGGCAACGGCTGCGCCGTCATGCCAAACTGGGCGAGCGTCGTGTCGACCTTGCCGCCAAGGTCGTTTACGCCGGCGGGACCATTAAACAGCCCCGCGCCGCCGAAGTTTTCATCCTGCGTCGCGTGCGTATATGACAACTTGAAGTTCGAGCGCGTAGTCGGCGTGAACGCGTAGTCACCCGTGACGTACAGTTGATGCGCCTGGTTGTCGGGCGGCAGCGCCATCGGCAACTGCAACACGTTCTGCAAACTCGTGCCGCCCGCTGCAGCGGCGCTAAGCGGAACCGCGAGGCCGGTCGAATTGAACGAATTGTTCAGGCTGCCCGGCACGGTCGCCTGCAGGCTGCCGTTGTAGTTGGTGTACAAGGAGCCGTAATACCCGCCCGTCAGACCGAGCTTCTGGCCGCGGTAATTCATCTTGGCCTCGATCTGCTTGATGTTCGAGTTCACCGGCTCCGGCAGCATCAACGTGGCCCAGCGCTGGTTCGTGGCGCTCTGCCCGGTCGCGCACACGTAGCTCGCGCATTCGTAGCCGCGGCCCCACAGACGAGCGCCGTCCTTGTCCTCGTTCTTGAAGCTGAACTGGACTTGAAAGGCCGAGTTGATCCACTTGTCGACATCGACCCCGACTTTCTTGCGCTTCATCTCGAGGTTGAGGTCGGATCCGCTCCCTGGCGTTCCCAACCCCGATGCATCCTGGAGGCGTACGACTTGTGGCGTTGTAGTTCCTGCGCCTACCAGCCCGGTGTTGATGGTCCGGATCTCGCGATGCACCAACTCGCTGTAGTCAAGGCCGACCTTCCAGTCGCCCTGCCTGTTCATGGAGAAGCCGAGCTCTCGGGTATCGAGCCCGAGATTGCGACCCATGATGTTCGTCCAGGTCCCGGTCTTGTCGTCGCGCTTGATGAAGTCGAAGTCGAGCAGGAAGTAGGCGTCCTGGTCCCGCATGCCGTTGTACTGGCCCCAGATCGACCGCTCTTTCGGATCGCCGCTCACCGCGGCACCACCGACGGAGATCGCGCTTTCGGGCTGCGTGAGCTTCGCGATTGTGTCGTCGTCCGCGTACGCCGCACCCGCAAGTGCGAGCGCGAGCAGAGCAGCTATCCCCTGACACACGATGGCTTGCTTGTCGTACGTGCTCATGGCGAGTCTCCCGGTCTCAGCGCAGGTTGAATTGCGGAGTTGGGTTGGTCAGTGCAGGGTTGTTGCTTCCGTGCACCTGGGTGTGGCAATTGAGGCAACCCCGCGCCATGGTGTAATTGAACTGGTTCTTCCCGGTCGTCGCCGGCGTCGGCGCAAGCCCGGGAATCGTCTGCCCGAGCAGCGACGGGACCTGCGGACCGTGCGGCGTATGGCACTGATGGCAGAGGAACGGCGCCCGCACCTTCAGCATATTTTCCGTCGTCGTGCCGTGCGGGTTATGGCACAGCGTGCAGTCCTCGCTCACCGGCTCGTGCGTGTGCACGAAGGGCCCGCGCTTCTCCGCGTGGCAGGTGTAGCAGACCTCGTTCACACTATCGCGCTTCATGAGCTTCGGTCCGACCGAGCCGTGCGGGTTGTGGCAGTCCGAGCAGCCCATCTTGCCTTCCGGAATCGGGTGGTGTGACGGCCGGTCGATCTGCGCGCGCTGCTCCTTGTGGCAGGTGAAGCAGACCTCGGGCTGGGTCACCTTGTCGCGCACGGCATCGTGCGCGGTGTGGATGCGGTGGCAGGATGTGCATGCGACGTCGCGCGTCTGGTGGGTGCTTCCCATCCAGTGATAGCGCGACACGTCCCGATCGTGGCAGGCTAGGCACGCGCCGTTGCGCACTTCTATCGGCGTGGGCGAGTTCTTGAGGAACATGCGGTCGGGCTTCGGCCGCTCGGCCTTGCCCCCCGGGTTGTCGACGTGCGCCTGGCTCTCGCCGTGGCAGTCCGTGCAGGTCGGGGTCCTCGCGTCGGCGCGCGTGCCGTGCTCCGTCTTGGCGATCGCCAGCACCGGATAATCGTCGGTCTCGTCGTGGCATCGCGTGCACTTCGCGTCGCCACGCAAGACGAGGTCCTTGTGCTCCGGCTTGTCGGATGTCTGCGCAATACTTGGCAAGGCGATCGCCAAGCCAAGCGCCAGGGCGATTCCCTGCAGCGCGGTGATGATCCGTATTCTCGGCGGTTTCATCGAACAGCCCCCCTTGTTGAGCTTTCTAATTCGCTAGAGCTTCAGTCGAGTTTCCACGGCAGCTTGCCGATCCCGAGCTGCTTCTTCAGTTCCTGCGGCCCGGGGCCCTTCGGTTCGTCGTGCGCGATCGCGTAGTGGCACTCGATGCAGGTCATGCCCTCGCGCTCGGCCTTGGCGTGTGCGTTCTTCGCCTTGTCCGACTGCTTGTCGGCGTCGAACGCGTCCGGTTTGTGGCAGTTGCGGCACTCGAGCGAGTTGGTGGTGAGCATGCGCGTCCATACTTTCTTCGCAAGTTCAGGGCGAAGCGCGCGGAACTTCTCCTTCGTGTCGATGACGCCGGTGAGCTTTCCCCAGATCTCGAAGGTCGCGTTGATCTTGCGCCAGATGAGCGGCCCTGGCTCGTGCGGCACGTGGCAGTCCGAGCACACGACGCGGACGCCGACGCGATTCACGTCATGAATGGTGCCCTGGTATTCCTTGTAGACGGTGTCGCGCATCTCGTGGCACGAGGTGCAGAACTTCAGCGTGCTGGTCCAGGCGAGCCCCGTTGCGCCGCCGATCGCCACGATCGTGATGCCGACGAGAACAACCACGCCCGCGATCGCGACGCGCAGCGCGATCTTGCCGGGCGATTTGCTGTCTCCGCGGATCGCTTCCCATATTTTTCTTATGACCACGGGTCGCTCCCTTGCCCGCTAAATGAGCTTATTGCGCCAGGATGAACTGGATGACGTTCTTGATATCGGCGTCGTCCTTGGTCTTGAGCGACGCGTGCTCCTCTTCCTTGCCCTCGACCTTGACCTTCGGATGCGTGGTGAGGTGCGTGTAGAGCTCCTTCTCGGCGTCCGCCTTACCCTTCATCTTTTTCGCGATCTCCTGGTATGACGGAGCGTCCTTCTTCTTGTCGATCGCGTGGCACTTGAAGCAGTTGCTCTTCTTCATGAGCGACTTGGCCGCGTCCTCGTCGAACGCCCGGGCCGACGTGGCCCCGAGCCAGCAAGACATCACCAAACCTGCAAGCAGCACGTGCTTCAAGCGCATGACGTTCCTCGTGCGAGAAAGGGGATGGGAGAGAACTCGGTTTGCTGCGGTGCGGAGAAGCGGAGGGCCGGGCGTTCATGCCCGGGCCGTGCGCAGTGTGCAGTACTGTGTTTCAAGCCGCCTCCCGCCGCTTACGTCCCCGCCAGTTGGTTTTCGTATTCGACGGGAACCTGCAAACCGAATGTAAGGTGCAGTATCAGGGGCCGCTTTGATTTGCGTCAAACGCCCATTTCAATTGAAAGCAAAAGCCGCGACATGTGTCGCGCGCGCAACGCATCGGATTTGATCTGTATCACAATCCGCAGCGCAAAGAAGGCGATCATTGCTGCATTGCGATACCGGAATCACTCAGCCGAGATGGCAGCCAAACAATGCATCGCGATCGAGGACTACCTGGCGAGGGTGCCGTTGTTCGCGGGCCTTGCGCGGGACGAGCTGGCGCGCCTCGCCAATGGGGCCACCCAGCTCGAAGCGCCACGCGGGGCGTTCGTATTCCGGCGCGGCGACCCATGGACCGGCCTGCACGTAGTGGTCTGCGGCCAGGTCAAGCTTTCGCTGCACTCCCGGAATGGCGCGGAGAAGGTGTTCGAGCTTATCGGGTCCGGGCACAGTCTGGGCAGCTCCGGACTGTTTCTCGACCGGCCGCACCGCGCGAGCGCCGAGGCGCTGCTACCGACCAAGTTGGTGCACGTCCCGAAGGCGCGGGTGCTCGCCGAACTCGAGCACCACGTCGGATTTGCGCACCGCATCATCGCCGACTTGAGCCGGCGGCTCGACCATTTCCTTTCCGACCTTGAGAGCGTCACCCTGCGCTCCGGTACCGAGCGGGTAGTCGGCTATCTCCTGACCAATGTGCAAGTATGTCGGCGTGACGGCGCCGCGGTGACGCTGCCCGCGGCGAAGGGGATCATTGCTTCGCGCCTGAGCCTCACCCAGGAGCACTTCTCGCGCATCCTGCACGAGCTCGCCGCTGCCGGGTTGATCGGCATCGACGGGCGCGACATCAGCATCCCCGACCTCGAGCGCCTGCGCGCCCGCGCGGCCTGAACTAGCCGAAGCGTCCGGTGATGTAGTCCTCGGTCTGCTTCATCTTCGGCTTGATGAAGATCGTGTCGGTGACGTCGAACTCGATCAGCTCGCCGAGGTACATGTAAGCGGTGAAATCCGAGACGCGCGCGGCCTGCTGCATGTTGTGCGTAACGATGACGATGGTGAATTCCCGCTTGAGCTCGTCGACCAGTTCCTCGATCTTGGCGGTCGAGATCGGGTCGAGCGCCGAAGTCGGCTCGTCCAGAAGGAGAATCTGCGGTTTCACCGCGATACCGCGCGCGATGCACAGGCGTTGCTGCTGTCCACCCGAGAGGCTGTGGCCGCTGCGCGACAGTATGTCCTTCACCTCGTCCCAAAGCGCGGCCTTGTGCAGCGCCCACTCGACGCGCTCGTCCATGTCGCGCTTGTTCAGGCGCTCGAACAGCCGCACGCCGAAGGCGATGTTGTCGTAGATCGACATCGGGAACGGTGTCGGCTTCTGGAACACCATGCCGATCTTGGCGCGAATCAGCGACACATCGCGCTTCGTGGCGAGCAGGTTCTCTCCGTCCATGACCACCTCGCCTTCGGCGCGCTGCTCCGGGTAGAGCGAGTACATGCGGTTGAATACGCGCAGCAGCGTAGACTTGCCGCATCCGGAGGGGCCGATGAACGCCGTCACGCGGCATTCGGGAATGTCCATGGTGATGGATTTCAGCGCATGAAACCTGCCGTAGAAAAAGTCGAGATTGCGGACCTGGAGCTTAACCTTGTGCTGGATGGCGGGCTCGGCGCGCAGCGCGACCTCGGGTCGAGGCGTCTGCCGTGGTGCGGCTTCGGTGGCTTCCATGAACGTACTTCCCTAGTGAGTCTTCTTGAACATGACGCGCGCGACGACATTCAGGAACAGCACCGTGAGCGTGATGAGCGTTGCGCCGCCCCAGGCGAGCCGCTGCCAGTCCTGATACGGGCTCATGGCGAACTGGAATATCACCACCGGCAGGTTCGACACCGGGGCGTTCATGTTTAGCGACCAGAACTGATTGTTCAGCGCGGTGAATAGCAGCGGCGCCGTCTCGCCGCTGATGCGCGCCACGGCGAGCAAAATGCCGGTGAGGATACCGGAGCGCGCGGCTCGGTATGTCACGAGCAGGATCATCTTCCACGTCGGGCAGCCGAGCGCCGCGGCCGCCTCGCGCAGGCTGCTCGGCACCAGCTTCAGCATGTCGTCGGTCGTGCGCACCACCACCGGGATCACCAGCAAGCCGAGGGCCATGCTCCCTGCCCAACCGGAGAAGTGCTTCACGCGGGCGACGTAGACCGAGTAGACGAAAAGGCCGATCACGATAGATGGAGCCGAGAGCAGCACGTCGTTCAGGAAGCGCGTTGCTGACGCGAGCCAGCCGCGCCGGCCGTACTCCGCCAGGTACGTGCCGGCGAGCACGCCGACCGGAGTGCCAATCAAGGTGCCGACGACGACCATCTGCAGGCTGCCGGCGATCGCATTGGCCAGCCCTCCGTCGGAGCCGGGAGGCGGCGTCATCTGGTAATACATGCCCGCCCTGAGTAGCGCCGCCCCCCCCTCGTAGAGCAACGTCGCCAGGATCCAGGCGAGCCAGATTAGGCCGAAGAAGAGCGCGACAGCCGACACCGAAAGCATCACGAGGTTGACGAGCTTGCGCCGGCGGTAGACCGGATTCGAGGCGTCGATCTCGCTCATCGCCGCGTCTCAAGCACGCGCGCCCTCCTGCCGGGACAGGCGCAGCAACAGCAGCTTGGAAAGGGCAAGCACGATGGTGGTGATAACGAACAAGATCAGGCCTAGCTCGAACAACGCCGAGAGATAGACATTGCCCACGGCCTCGGTGAACTCGTTTGCGAGCGCGGACGCGATGCTATTTCCGGGCGCCATGAGCGACGCCGAAAGCTCGTGCGCGTTGCCGATGACGAACGTCACCGCCATGGTCTCCCCGAGCGCCCGGCCGAGTCCCAGCATGATGCCCCCCACCACGCCGACCTTGGTGTAGGGGAGCACGACCCGGAACACCACCTCCCAGGTCGTCGCCCCCAGACCGTAGGCAGACTCCTTCAGCATCGGCGGCACCAACTCGAACACGTCGCGCATCACTGCGGTGATGAACGGGATGACCATGATCGACAGGATCAGCCCAGCGGTCATCATCCCGATGCCGAGCGGCGGCCCCTCGAACAGCTTTCCAAGGATCGGGACGTTTCCGAACAGGTCGATCAGGATCGGCTGCACGTCCGACTGCACGATCGGTGAGAGCACGAACAGGCCCCACATGCCGAAGATGATCGAAGGAATTGCCGCGAGCAGCTCGATCGCGGTCCCCAGTGGCCGCTTCAGCCAGCTCGGCGCGAGCTCAGTGAGGAACAGCGCGATGCCGAAGCTCACCGGAATGCCGATCAGCATAGCGATCAGCGAGGTGAGCAGCGTCCCGTAGATCGGCACCAGAGCGCCGAATTCCTCTCGCACCGGGTCCCACTCCTTGCGCCAGATGAAGCTCAGGCCGTATTTCTCGAGCGTCAGCGTGCTGCCCAGCACGAGCGACACCAGGATCGCTGCCAAGATGCTGAATACCAGGATCGCGAAACCTCGGGTGAGCCACTCGAACGGGGTATCCAGCCACGCCGACGATCGCCGGCGGGGCGGCAGTGAGCCGTACTCGGTCGCGGCGATGTTGATCTGATTATCTACGCCGTGTATGGGCACGGGGACAGCGCTCATGGAAGAGTCCCGCGCATTCTAGTTGAAACCCGCTGCCTCAATGAAAAGGGGCGGCACCCGACCGCCCCTTTTCCCGTTGCCCGCTGTGGCAGGCCACCACCGGGTCAATAGACCGCCTTGCCCGACGCGCCCTTGACCTGCTTCCAGTTGGTTTCGATTAGCGACGCGACCGAATCCGGCATCGGCACGTAGTCGAGGCTCTCGGCCATTTGGTCACCGTTGGCGTACGCCCATTTGAAAAAGCGGCAGGGCGAGCGACGCAGCGGTTGCCGTAATCGAAGATAAATTCCTGACCTTCCTGAGGAACATCCTAGACTCCGTCGCGTGGATTTGCTTGCGAAGCGCAGTCTATTGCGCGGATGTTACGGCCTCATTACATAGCTTCGGCTAGGTCATGCGCCAGATGAGGTTCCGTAGAGGCACCACCGTTTCGAACACGCGGTAGCGGTAGCAGCTAGGCAGCCCTTCGGGTACGGTGAAGCTGCGCGTACCGGCTGCCCAGGTCGGCGCCACGGTCGTCGCGGTGCAAACGCCGCCGACCGGCCTCTCGTACTCCCCGATGCGCGCGAGCACCGCCACGCGGATCGCGAGCACCTGCGCCCACTCGGCGGCCGAAGCGGGCGCGACGTTGTCGAAGCTGTCGATGATGCCGTCGTTCGCAACGAAGCTGGCATTCTGCACCGTGCCGTTGCTCACCCCGTTGTCCTTGCCGTATTCCGCGCGCAGGTCTACGAGGCCGTCGGCGATGTCGTACGGCGTCACGCCTGCCGCCATGAGCAGCGTATCGGATACGCGCAGGCGCCCGTTGACGATCGCATAGGTACGCACTATGGGATTGCCCAAGTCGAAGACCAGGTCGCCCTGCTTGTACGCTGGAAACAGGCCCGCGCCGGGCGGATTGTAAGGTGCGTTAATCCCCGGGTCGTGCTGCACCTTGGCAGCCGATGGCTGCACATGCGTGATCTGCGCCATCGTGCAGTTGATCGGCCCCGCCTGGTTCACGAGCACCACGAGGTCCTGCTGCTTGTAGCCCATGGTTCCATCCACGTCGTACTCCGAGGAGGACGCAGGCATGGTCTTCGAAAGCGTCCCGGGAACGATCCGGCTGGAGCTCGAGTACATGGTAGTGATCTGGTCCGGCTGGCCGGGCGTCACGGTGATATAGACGGGGGCCAGGGTGATATCGGGAAGGGAGCCGCCGAGGTTCTGCGAGTAATTCGGGTCGTAGTACCAATTGATCTTGCCGCAGCCGAAGGCTGCAGTGTTCGCCATGCCGTAGCCCGCCATGCGCAGGTCGCGTTCGACCGTGAACAACGCGATCGTGCCGTTCGTTTGGGCGCTGTTCTCGCCCAACGTGGAGCGGTTGAATTTATCGCTGGTGAGATACGCCTGGGTGATGACGAGCATGCCGATCAGCCCGATCGCGACCGCGACCAGAACTTCCACCAGGCTCATGCCGCGCTGTCCCCAACGCGCGCCATGCGGCCATGCGTTTCGCTTCCGCCCCACGCGTCCTTCCCCCGGTTGCTGCGTGACGTGACAGCACCTTCTTACAAAGTATTGTACGGGCGCGCCGTGACAAATGTCCTAGACCGGGAACGAATCGGACGGACGGGCAAAATAACGTAATGAATGGCGCAAAGTCGCGACTATTTGCCGCCGCGGACTTTGACAATTGACAAGTTGGGCAGACCAGGAGGCTCAGCGCGCACCTGCGCAGCGCCGCACTGCCTCGGCGAGCGACTGCGCCGTTGACTCGATCGCGCTACGAGGCTCGCCCTCAACCATGACGCGCAGCACCGGTTCGGTGCCCGAGGGCCTGAGCAGCACGCGGCCGCGCCCGTCGAGCAACCGTTCGCCCTGCGTCAGCGCCTGCGCGATCGCCTCGTGCGCGCGCCAGTCGAAGCCGCTCGGCACCACGACGTTTACCAGCACCTGCGGATACATGACCAGATCCGCGGTCAGCTCGGCGAGCGAACGGGCGCCGTCGCGCATCGCAGCGAGCACCTGCAGCGCCGATACGATGCCGTCGCCGGTCGTATGCCGGTCCAGACAGATGATATGGCCGGAGTTCTCGCCGCCGTACAGCCAGCCCCGCTCGCGCAGCAGCTCCAGCACGTAGCGGTCGCCTACGCTGGCGCGCGCAAAGGGAATTCCCGCGCGCTCGAGCGCCTGCTCGAGCGCAAGGTTGGTCATCAGGGTTCCGGCCACGCCCGCGACGCGCTCATTGGTCGCGCGGTGTCGCACGATGGCGTACAGCAACTGGTCGCCGTCGTAAAGCGCCCCGGCCGGGTCGGCCATCACGACCCTGTCGCCGTCGCCGTCCAGCGCGACGCCAAGGTGCGCACCGCGGCGCCTGACCTCCTCGCGCAGCCGCTCGGGCGCGGTGGCTCCACAGCCTTCGTTTATGTTGAAGCCGTCTGGCTCGGCGCCGATCGCGAATACCTCTGCGCCCAGCTCGTGGAAAACGTGCGGCGCCACGCCGTAGGCCGCACCGTGCGCGCAGTCGACGACTACACTGAGACCCTTGAGATCGAGCTCATTCGGAAAGGTTGACTTGCAGAATTCGATGTAGCGGCCGGCCGCATCGTCCACGCGCCGCGCGCGCCCGAGCTTCGCTGCCGCATTGCATCCCATCGGAGCATCCAGCGCGCGCTCGATCTGATTCTCTACCGCGTCCGGCAACTTGTAACCGTCGCCGGAAAAGAACTTGATGCCGTTGTCCGGGTAAGGGTTGTGCGAGGCGCTGATGACCACCCCGGCGCTCAGGCGCAGTGCGCGCGTCAGGTACGCCACTGCGGGGGTCGGCAGCGGCCCGCAAAGCAGCACGTCCACGCCCGCGGCGGAGAATCCTGCCTCGAGCGCGGCCTCGATCATGTATCCCGATATGCGCGTGTCCTTCCCGATCAGCACAGCAGGGCGCTCGCCATGCGCCGCCTGCCCGCGCGTGGCGAGCACGCTGCCCGCAGCATAGCCCAGGCGCAGGACGAAATCGGCCGTCATCGGCGAGCTGCCGACCGTGCCGCGGACGCCATCGGTGCCGAAGTGTTTGCGGCTCATGCTTTGCGCCAGGCCTCCCAGACCAGAACCACGTCGCGCGTTTCCTTCACGTCGTGTACGCGCAGTATTTTCGCTCCGCCGTGCAAAGCGAGCAAAGCCGCCGCCAGGCTTCCCGCCAGGCGATCCTCTGCGGCGCGTCCGGTGAGTTCGCCGAGCGACGATTTGCGCGACCAGCCGACGAGCAGCGGCACCCCCAGCCGGGCGAGCTCGGGCAGCCGCTTGAGCAGCGTAAGGTTGTGCCCCAGCGTCTTGCCAAACCCGAACCCCGGATCGGCGACGATTCGGTCGGCGGCGATGCCCGCGGCGCGCACAGCCGCAATCCTGCCTAGGAGGTAGTCCGCGACCTCGGACACGACCTCGTCATAGCGTGGATCGCGCTGCATGGTTGCCGGATCACCGCGCTTGTGCATCAAGCACACGGCGCAGCTGGTCTCCGCCACCGCCTCAAGCGCGCCGGGCGCCGACAGCGCCTCGACGTCGTTGATCATCGACGCCCCATGCGCCAGCGCCGCGCGCATCACGCCCGGGCGGCGCGTATCGACCGATACCGGTACGCGACCGCCGGCAAGCGCCTCGAGCACAGGGATCACGCGCGCGAGCTCCTCCTGCTCCGACACCGGCTGCGCCCCGGGGCGCGTCGACTCCCCGCCTAGATCGAGCAGGTCCGCGCCCTCGTCGACCAGTCGGCGCGCATGCGCGAGGGCTGCGGCACGATCCAGGAACTTCCCGCCGTCGAAAAAAGAGTCCGGCGTGATGTTGACGACCCCCATCACCAAGGGGCGCTCGAGCGGCAGCGCGTACCTGCCGCAGCGCAGCATCGAGCGATCAGGCGCTTGGAGCAGGCGCGGTGGCGCCGCGCGCGCCGCCGTCGTTCGCGGCGCCGGAGGAGCCTTGCGCAGGCGGCGTGACCTTAGGCGGACGGGGCGGCTTGCCGGCCATGATGTCGTTTAGCTGGTCCGCGTCGAGGGTTTCCCACTCGAGCAGCGCCTTGGCCATCGCCTCGACCTTGTCGCGGTTTTCCTCGAGCAGCTTGCGCGCGAGCTGGTATTGCGTGTCGATGATGCGCCGGATTTCGGCGTCCACCTTCTGCATGGTCGCTTCGGAGACGTTCTTGTGCGTGGTGATCGAGCGTCCGAGGAAGATCTCGCCCTCGTTCTCACCGTACACCATGGTGCCCAGCTCGTCGGACATGCCCCACTGCGTCACCATGCGCCGCGCCAGCTCGGTTGCGCGCTCGAAATCGTTTGCTGCGCCGGTGGTCATCTGGCTCATGAACAGCTCCTCGGCGATTCGGCCGCCGAACAGCACGCAGATCATGTTGTAGAGGCGTTCGCGGTCCTGGCTGTATCGATCCTGCTCCGGCAGCTGCATCGTCACACCGAGCGCGCGTCCTCGCGGGATGATCGTCACCTTGTGCACCGGGTCGGTCTTCGGCAGAAGCTTCGCCACCACCGCGTGCCCCGATTCGTGGTACGCAGTATTGCGCCGCTCTTCCTCCGGCATCACCATCGAGCGTCGCTCCGCCCCCATGATGATCTTGTCCTTGGCGCGCTCGAAGTCTTCCATGTCGACCAGGCGCTTGCTCTTGCGCGCCGCGAACAACGCGGCCTCGTTCACCAGGTTGGCGAGGTCCGCCCCGGAAAACCCGGGCGTACCGCGCGCAATGATGTCGGCCTTGACGTCCGGCGCAAGAGGCACCTTGCGCATATGGACCTTGAGGATCTCCTCCCGCCCGCGGATGTCGGGCAGAGGCACCACCACCTGGCGGTCGAAGCGCCCGGGCCTGAGCAGCGCCGGGTCGAGCACGTCCGGGCGGTTGGTGGCGGCGATGACGATGACGCCCATGGTGGCCTCGAAGCCGTCCATCTCCACCAACAGCTGGTTGAGAGTCTGCTCGCGCTCGTCGTTGCCGCCGCCGAGGCCCGCGCCACGCTGGCGGCCGACGGCATCGATCTCATCGATGAACACGATGCAGGGCGCGTGCTTCTTCGCCTGCTCGAACATGTCGCGCACGCGGGCCGCGCCCACGCCGACGAACATCTCGACGAAGTCGGAGCCGGAGATGGAGAAGAACGGCACCTTCGCCTCGCCCGCGATGGCGCGCGCGAGCAGCGTCTTGCCGGTCCCGGGCGAGCCCACCATCAGCACGCCGCGCGGGATTCGGCCGCCCAGCTTCTGGAACTTGGAAGGGTCACGCAGGAAATCGACCAGTTCGGCGACATCCTCCTTCGCCTCCTCGCAGCCCGCCACATCGGCGAACGTGACGGTGTTGGTCGACTCATCCATCATGCGTGCGCGCGACTTGCCGAACGAGAAGGCGCCGCCCCGGCCGCCGCCCTGCATCTGGCGCATGAAGAAGATCCACACGCCGATCAGGAGCAGCATCGGGAACCACGACACGAAGATGTTCATGAGGAGCGAGGGCTCTTCTTCCGGCTTGGCTTCGATCTTGACGCCGTACTTGAGCAGGTCCGACACGAGCCAGATGTCGCCCGGCGAATAGCTCACCACCCGCTTGCCGTCGGTGGTGGTCGCTTTCAGTTGCCGGCCCTCGATGGTCACCTTGGCGATGCGGCCGGTCTTGACCTCGTCCAGAAACTGCGAGTACTCCATCGGCTGCTGGGCGACCTGGCGCGTGCTGAACTGGTTGAACACAGTCATCAGCACCAGCCCGATCACGAGCCAGATGACGAGGTTCTTAAGCATATTGTTCAAGGACTTGCTCCTTCGCGCGATGCGCGTAACGTCATGCGGATTCTAGCCCCCTTTGCGCACAGCAAGAAGGGGACTCTGCCGCCTCAGCGCGGCTTCGGGCCGCGCGCCACCAGGTAGGTTTCCCGCGATTCTCCGCGCGATGCACCGGGCTTGCGCACCGAAACCGACCGAAATGCCCCTTTCAAGGTGGCGAGAATTCCCTCAAACGCCTCCCCCTGAAATGCCTTGACCAGCAGGACGCCGCTTGGTTTCAGAAGCTCGGCCGCCAATACCGCGGCCAGTTCGGCCAGCTCCGCCGCGCGTGCCTGGTCGACGGTCGCGATTCCCGATATGTTCGGCGAGAGATCGGACAACACCACGTCTACCGGCCCGCCCAGTTCAGCGCGTAATGCTTCACGCACCCCGGCGTCGCGCACGTCGCCGCGCAGCGTCTTAATTCCCGATATGGGGGCGAGTTCAAGTAGGTCAATGGCGACCACCCGGCCCGTAATGCCCACTTTCGCCGCCGCCACCTGCGACCAGCCGCCCGGAGCCGCGCCGAGGTCCAGCACGCGCGCGCCCGGATGCAGCAGCTTCTCGCGGGCGTCGATTTCAAGCAGCTTGAAGGCGGCGCGCGAGCGGTAACCATGGGCGCGCGCCTGCCTGACGTAGCCGTCGGTCACATGGCGCCGGAGCCACTGCTTGCTGGATTTGCTCACCGCTACGCCGCTACAGGTAGCGGACGTCGAGGATCTCGTAGCGCTTCACTCCGCCCGGCGTCTGCACCTCGACCTGGTCCCCCGCGTACTTCCCGATCAGCGCGCGTGCGATCGGCGAGCTGATCGATACGCGGCCGTCCTTGATGTCAGCCTCGTCTTCGCCGACGATTTGATAGGTCACCGTCTCGCCGCGCTCCTCCTGCAAGTCGACCGTTGCGCCGAACACGCAGCGCCCGTCCGCATCGACCAGCTTCGGATCGATGACTTGCGCGTTTGCGAGCTTGGCCTCGATCTCAGAGATGCGTCCCTCGATGAATCCCTGGCGCTCCCGCGCCGCGTCGTACTCTGCGTTCTCCGACAGATCGCCGTGCGAGCGCGCCTCCGCGATCGCGTTGATCACCCCCGGGCGCTCTACCGTCTTCAGTCGCTGCAGCTCGGCGCGCAGCAGCTCGGCCCCACGGGAAGTGATGGGTGTCTTCGCCATTTGAGTCAGATCCTACGACGCAAGCTCTTCCGTGAGGCGCAGTTTCGCATGTAGATCCTGCAGCCGGTAGGGCTCGAGCTGCGCGAGATGCTTCATGCCTTCGCAGGCGGCACGCGCGCCCGCCAAGGTGGTGTAGTAGGTGACGCGGCGCGCGAGCGCAGTGGTGCGGATCGAGCGCGAGTCCGAGATCGCGGTGCGCGTCGCCTCGACGGTGTTGACGATGAAGCTGATTTCGCCGTTCTTGATCATGTCGACCACGTGCGGACGGCCCTCGGCGACCTTGTTCACGGGGGTCACCGGCACGCCGTGCTTGGCCAGCACGGCCGCCGTGCCGCGCGTGGCGAGGATCGAGAAGCCGAGCTGCACCAGGTCGTGCGCGACCTGCACCGCGCCGGCTTTGTCGCCTTCGCGCACGCTGATGAAGGCGCGCCCGCCGCGCGGCAGCTTGACTCCGGCCGCGAGCTGAGACTTGACGAATGCCTCGCCGAAGCTCGCGCCCACCCCCATCACCTCGCCGGTGGATTTCATCTCCGGACCGAGGATCGTGTCGACGCCGGGGAACTTCGCGAACGGAAACACCGCCTCCTTGACCGAGAAATAAGGCGGCCTGACCGGCACGGTGACACCCTGCTGCGCCAGGCTGATGCCGACCATGCAGCGCGCAGCGATCTTGGCGAGCTGCAATCCCGTCGCCTTGGACACGTAGGGCACGGTGCGCGACGCGCGCGGGTTCACCTCGAGCACGTATACGACGTCGCGCTGGATGGCAAACTGAACGTTCATCAGGCCGACTACGTCGAGAGCGCGCGCGAGCAGCTCGGTCTGGCGCCGCAGCTCCGCCTCTACCCCGGCCGAGAGCGAATGCGGCGGCAGGCAGCAGGCCGAGTCGCCCGAGTGCACGCCGGCTTCCTCGACGTGCTCCATTACGCCGCCGACGAACACCTCCTTGCCGTCGGCCACGCAATCGACGTCGACCTCGGTCGCGTCGGACAGGTAACGGTCGATCAGCACCGGCGAGTCGTTCGACACGCGCACCGCGCTTTCCATGTAGCGCTCGAGATCGGCGCGCTGGTGCACGATCTCCATGGCGCGCCCGCCGAGCACGTAGCTCGGCCGCACCACCACCGGGTAGCCTATCTCCTCGGCGAGGCGCACGGCATCCGCGGCGGAGCGCGCAGTGCGGTTCGGCGGCTGGCGCAGCTTGACGCGATCGAGAAGCTTCTGGAAGCGCTCGCGGTCCTCGGCGGCGTCGATCGAGTCGGCGGAGGTGCCGACGATCGGCACGCCGGCCGCCGCCAGGTCGCGCGCCAGCTTGAGCGGCGTCTGCCCGCCGTACTGCACGATGACCCCGAAGGGCTTTTCCTTGTCCACGATCTCGAGCACGTCCTCGAGCGTGAGCGGCTCGAAATACAGGCGGTCGGAGATGTCGTAGTCGGTCGAGACGGTCTCCGGGTTGCAGTTGACCATAATGGTCTCGAAGCCGTCTTCGCGCAGCGCAAGCGCCGCGTGCACGCAGCAGTAATCGAATTCGATCCCCTGTCCGATGCGGTTCGGACCGCCGCCGAGCACCATGATCTTCTTTCTGCCCGAAGGCGCAGCCTCGCACTCGTCCTCGTAGGTCGAGTACATGTACGCCGTGGTAGTTGCGAACTCGGCAGCGCAAGTGTCGACGCGCTTGTACACGGGACGGATGCCGAATGCGTGGCGCTTGGCGCGCACCTCCGCCTCGCTGGTGTTGAACAGGTACGCTAGCCGCCGGTCGGAAAACCCCTTGCGCTTGAGCGTCCTCAGGGTACGCGCATCGATATCGGCGAGTAATCGGTCGTCGAGTTCCATTTCGAGCTCGACGATCTCCTTGATCTGCTGCAGGAACCAGGGATCGATGCGCGTCAGGCGGTGCACTTCCTCGAGCGTGAAGCCATTCTCGAAGGCGTCGCCCACGTACCAAATGCGCTCCGGGCCGGGCTCTCCCAGCTCGCGCTCAAGCACCTCGCGATCGGTGGTTTTCTGGTTCAGGCCGTCCACCCCGACTTCCAGGCCGCGCAGCGCCTTCTGGAACGATTCCTGGAACGTGCGGCCGATCGCCATCACCTCACCGACCGACTTCATCTGAGTCGTGAGCCGGTCGTTCGCCTGCGGGAACTTCTCGAAGGCGAAACGCGGCACCTTGGTCACCACGTAGTCGATCGTCGGCTCGAAGGACGCAGGCGTCGCACCGCCCGTGATATCGTTTCTCAGCTCGTCCAGCGTGTAGCCGACGGCGAGCTTGGCGGCGACCTTGGCGATTGGAAAGCCGGTGGCCTTCGACGCGAGCGCCGAGGAGCGCGACACGCGCGGATTCATCTCGATCACCAGCATGCGCCCGTCGGCCGGATTGACGGCGAACTGCACGTTCGAGCCACCGGTATCGACGCCGATCTCGCGCAGCACTGCGATCGAGGCGTCGCGCATCAGCTGGTATTCCTTGTCGGTGAGCGTCTGCGCCGGCGCCACCGTGATCGAGTCGCCGGTGTGCACGCCCATGGGATCGAGGTTCTCGATCGAGCACACGATGATGCAGTTGTCGTGCTTGTCGCGCACCACCTCCATCTCGAACTCTTTCCAGCCGATCACCGATTCCTCGATCAGCAGCTCGCGCGTGGGCGAGGCCTCCAGGCCGCGCTCGCAGATGGTGGCGAACTCTTCGCCGTTGTACGCGATGCCGCCGCCCGAACCGCCAAGCGTGAACGACGGCCGGATCACGACCGGGAAGCCGATGCCGGCCTGCACCTGCAGCGCCTCCTCCATGGAATGCGCGAGCGCCGAGCGCGGGCAGGCGAGCCCGATTCTCTGCATGGCGCGCTTGAATTTCTCGCGGTCCTCGGCTTTGTCGATCGCCTCGCGCGAGGCGCCGATCAGCTCGACGCCGAATTTCTCAAGCACCCCTTCGCGCGCCAGGTCGAGCGCGCAGTTGAGCGCCGTCTGGCCGCCCATGGTCGGCAGCAAAGCGTCCGGGTGCTCCTTCTCGATGATGCGCGCCACGACCTGCCAAGTGATCGGCTCGATATAGGTCGCGTCGGCCGTCTCGGGATCGGTCATGATCGTCGCCGGGTTCGAATTCACCAGCACCACGCGGTAGCCTTCCTCGCGCAGCGCCTTGCAGGCCTGCGCGCCCGAGTAGTCGAACTCGCAGGCTTGACCGATCACGATCGGCCCGGCACCGATGATGAGCACGCTCTTCAGGTCAGTTCTTCTTGGCATCCTTCATCAGCGCTGCGAAGCGGTCGAATAGGTACGAAATGTCGTGCGGTCCGGGGCTCGCCTCCGGATGACCCTGGAAGCAGAACGCCGGACGGTCGGTGTAGGCGAAACCCTGCAGCGAGCCGTCAAACAGCGATACATGGGTGATCCGCAGGTTCGGCGGCAGAGTTTCGGGATCGACCGTGAAGCCATGATTCTGGCTGGTAATCACAACCCGCCCGGTGTCCAGGTCCTTCACCGGATGGTTGGCGCCGTGGTGGCCGAATTTCATCTTCACGGTTCTGGCGCCCGCCGCGAGCCCCATCAGCTGGTGACCGAGGCAGATGCCGAACACCGGAACGTTCCCGGTCGCGAGGAGCTCTCGTATCGCCCGAATGGCGTAGTCGCAGGGTTCCGGATCGCCGGGGCCGTTGGAGAGGAAGACTCCGTCCGGCTTGAGCGCCAGCGCTTCGGCCGCGCCCGCCCGCGCCGGTAGCACCGTGACGCGCGCCCCGCGCTCCGCAAGCATGCGCAGGATGTTGCGCTTTACGCCGTAGTCGTAGGCCACCACATGGAAGCGCGCCTCCGCAGGCCGCCCGAATCCGGCCCCGAGGGTCCAGCCGCCCTCGCGCCACTCGTAGGGCGCCGCGGTGCTCACTTCCTTGGCGAGGTCCATCCCGGCAAGCCCGGGAAAGTCGCGCGCCGCAGCGAGCGCCCTGTCGACGTCGACCTCGCCCGCCATCAGGCAGCCGTTCTGCGCACCGCGCTCCCGCAGGATGCGGGTCAGGCGGCGCGTATCGATGTCGGCGAGCGCAACCACTCCTTTTGCCCGCAGGAATTCGGGCAGGCTGTGCGTCGCACGCCAGTTCGAGGGCGCCGCCGGCAGGTCGCGCACGACGAGGCCCGACGCATGGACCTTGTCCGCCTCGTCGTCCTCCGCGTTGGTGCCCGTGTTGCCGATATGCGGATAGGTGAGCGTGACGATCTGGCGGCAATAGGAAGGATCGGTGAGGATCTCCTGGTAACCGGTAATGGCGGTATTAAACACCACCTCGCCCGCCGAGAGTCCGCGTGCGCCGATCGACCGTCCCCGAAACACGGTCCCGTCGGCGAGGACGAGGATCGCGGGTTCGAGGGCAGGCAAGACGCAAACTCCAGGGCTAGATGTGAAAAAGCGGAAGAGGCTGGCGCCCCTCCCGCTCGTCTGAGCAAGGAATTATACCGGCTTCTGCCGAACCCCGGCAACGCGCCCTAGCTCAGCCCCAGCACGTCGAACATGTCGTACAGGCCCGGCCTGCGGCCGGCGAGAAACTTGGCCGCGCGCAGCGCGCCGAGCGCGTAGGTCATGCGGCTGGACGAGCGCACCGTCAGCTCGAGACGCTCCCCGGCTCCCGCGTACAGCACCGTGTGCTCGCCGACGATATCGCCGCCGCGGATGGCGTGGAATCCGATCGCCTTTGGATCGCGCCCCCCGGTGTCGCCATGGCGTCCGTGCACCGCGCACGCCGCAAGATCGCGGCCGAGCGCGCGCGCCACCACCTCGCCCAGCTTGAGCGCGGTTCCCGACGGCGCGTCTACCTTATGACGGTGATGCGCCTCGACGATTTCGACGTCGTAGGCGTCGCCGAGTATGCGTGCCGCGGTTTCCGCCAGCTTGAGCAGCACGTTCACCCCGACCGCCATGTTCGGTGCCATCATAACCGGAATGGTCTTCGCAGCGTTGGCGATGAGCGACTTCTGGTCGGGCGAAAAGCCCGTCGTGCCGATGACCAGCGCCTTGCGCAGCCGGGCGCAAGCCTCGAGGTGCGCGAGCGTGCCCTCGGGGCGCGTGAAATCGACCAGCACGTCTGCGTCGGCGAGCGCCTCGGCCTGATCGGCGCGCAGCCGGAGGTCGCATGCCAGCCCTGCCAGCTCGCCCACCTGGCGCCCGAGCGCAGGGTGGCCGGCCGGCTCGAGCGCCGCCGCGAGCGTAAGTTGCGGGTCGCGCAGCACGGCTTCGAGCAGGGTGCGCCCCATGCGCCCGGCAGCGCCTGCGATCGCAACCCTCACTTGCTTTCCTTCTCAGTCGACGCATTATCCGCGGACGCGACGATATCTTTGTCGATCTGCACGAGCTTGCCGTCCTTGAAGTGCACGGTGAGCCTGCGCTCCTCGACGCGGTTGCTGTTCTGCGGTTTGAGGTAGTAGACATAGTCCCAGCGGTCGACGTGGAAGATGTCCGTAACAAGCGGGGTACCGAGGACGAAGCGCACCTGCTCCTTGCTCATGCCCAGCTTGAGGTCGGTGACCTTCTCCGCAGGAACGTAATTTCCCTGCTGGATCTCGATGCGGTAGGCGCCGATCGCGTGATACAGGCTGCCGCAGCCCGACAGCGCCAGCAGCGCGGCGGCGGTCAGCGCGCGAAGGGAGAATGGCACGAGGACGTAATTCTCAAGGGAAGAGAAAGCCTATATGATAAACGATCGAATCTCCGATCACCGGTGCGTTCCATGACCACCGCGCAAAGCCTGAAGGACATCGGCCTCAAGGCGACTCTCCCTCGACGCAAGATCCTCGAACTGTTCGAGACCAGCAAGGACGTGCGCCACCTGTCGGCGGAGGACGTCTACCGCAAGCTTATTGCCGAGGGGATCGATGTCGGCCTGGCGACCGTTTATCGGGTGCTCACGCAATTCGAGCAGGCGGGACTGCTTTCGCGCCAGCATTTCGAGACCGGCAAGGCGGTGTTCGAGCTCAACCAGGGCGGGCACCACGATCACCTCGTCTGTCTGCAGTGCGGCCGGGTCGAGGAGTTCTTCGATGCCGAGATCGAGAAGCGCCAGACCGAGGTGACGCGCCGCCGCGGCTTTCAGCTGCGCGGCCATTCGCTGGCGCTGTACGCGGACTGCACCAAGCCCAATTGCGAGTATCGCGCCGCAGCGCGCGACATGGAGCACCCGTCCGGCGACCAGTCCGGCTGAGCTAGCGCCCGAGCAGCTCGGCCGCGTGTTTGCGCGTGGTCGGCGTGATCAATGCCCCGCCGAGCATGCGCGCCAGCTCCTCGATGCGCGCCGCGCGGTCCAGGCGCGCAACGCACACTGATACATTGCCGCGCGCGCCCTGCTTGGAGACGGACCACTGGGCATCGCCTTGCGCCGCGACCTGAGGCAGGTGTGTGACGCAAAGCACCTGGCGGCTGCGTCCCAGACGCTTTAGGGAGCGGCCGACCGTCTCCGCCACCGCGCCGCCTATGCCGGAATCGATCTCATCGAACACCAGCGTGCCCACGGGCGATGCCTTGCTCGCCACCAGCTGGATGGCTAGGCTGATGCGCGACAGCTCGCCACCGGAAGCCACCTTCGAGAGCGGACGAAGAGGCAGGCTGGAATGCGAGGCGACCTCGAAGCTAACTTCCTCCGCACCGGCGGCCGAGGGCACTTCGAGCGCCCTGAGCTGAACCGCGAAGCGCCCGCCGCCCATCGCCAGCTGCTGCATGCCGTCGCTGACCGACTCGGATAACGCCTCCGCGGCAGCCTTGCGACGTGCCGAGAGCTTGTGCGCCGCCGCGACGTAGCGTTCACCGGCCGCCTCGACCTCGCGCCGCAGCGCCTCCGGGTCGACCGCCAGCTCTAGTTCCGCTAGTCGCGCCACCAGCTCTTCGGACAGTCGCGTCAGCTCCGGCGGGCGCACGCGGTATTTGCGCGCCGCCGCGTGCAGCGCCTCGACACGCGCTTCGACCGCGCGCAGCGCATCCGGGTCGAGCTCGACGCGCGAGGCGTAGTGGCGCAGCTCGCGCACCGCTTCGCCCGCCTGCGCTTCCGCGGACTCGAGCAGCTCGGCGACCGGCGCGAGCTGCGCATCGTGCCCGGATAGCGCGCGCAGCCGCGCGGCGACCGCGGCGAGCTGCGGCAGGCTGGCGCCTTCGGCCTCCGACAGCGCCTCGAGCGCCGACTCTGCGCCCGCCAGCAGGCTCGAGCCGTGCGCCAGGCGCGTGTGTTCGACGGCGAGCGACTCCCACTCGCCCTCGCGCGGGGCAAGCTTCTTCAGTTCGGCGACCTGTTCCTCCAATGCGCCGCGCTCGGCGGCGCGCTGCGCGAACTGCTCCTCGGCCTGCGCAGCGAGCGTCTCCAGGCGCTTCCAGGCGCGAAACGCCTCCTGCGTCGCCCGCGCCAGATCCTGCGCGCCGGCGTGCGCGTCCAGCAAGTCGCGCTGCGCCGGGACGCGCAGCAACGACTGATGTTCGTGCTGGCCGTGAATGTCGACCAGCCAGGCCCCTGCCTCGGCGAGCTGGGTCAGCGTCGCGGCCCGGCCGTTGATGAAGCAGCGGGAGCGCCCGTTGCGGTCCAGCGTGCGCCGCAGCAGGAGCAACCCTGCATCGCCGGCGAGCTCGTGCTCGTCGAGCCAAGCGGCGAGCGGAGCTCCCGGCTCGATCTCGAATTCCGCCGCCAGCTCCGCGCGCTCCGCGCCCGCGCGCACCATCGCCGAGTCGGCGCGTCCGCCAACCAGCAGCTCGATCGCGTCGACGAGGATCGACTTGCCCGCCCCGGTCTCGCCGGTGAGCGCCGAGAATCCCGCGCCCAGCTCCAGCTCGGCCCGCTCCACGATCACGAAGTCACGTACGCTGAGAGCCCGCAGCATGAATGCGTTTACTCGCCCTCGGTCTCGGTGCGCTCCCCCGGCCGGCCGACCGCCTCGCTCCAGCGGAGCTTCTCGCGCAGCATGACGAAGTAGCTGTAGCCCGGCGGATGCACGAAGCGCACCGCGTCCGCCGAGCGACGCAGCACCAGGCGATCGCCCTGCGCCATGTCGGCCAGCGCATAGCCGTCGAAATGCGCGCGCGCGTCGAGCGCGCGCACCAGCACGATCTCGATCACGCTGCGGTCGAGCACGCTCACCGGGCGCGCCGAAAGCGTATGCGGATTGAGCGGCACCAGCGCGAGCGCAGGCACCGCGGGATGAAGGATCGGACCCTGCGCCGATAGCGCGTAGGCGGTGGAACCGGTCGCGGTGGCCACGATCACGCCATCCGCGCGCAAGGTGTAGACGTATTCGCCGTCGACATGAAGCTCGAACTCGATCAGCCTGCCCTGAGAGCCTTTGCCGACCACCGCTTCGTTAAGCGCCTGGGTGCGCAGCACCTGGCGGCCATCGCGCCGGATCTCGGCATCCAGCAACGTACGCTCCTCGAGCGCATAGCGCCCGTCCAGGATCGCGCCGACCGCTTCGCGCATATCCTTGAGCGCGATGTCGGTCATGAATCCGACGCGGCCAAGGTTGATACCGGCGAGCGGCACGCCGTAACGCACCAGGTTGCGCGCTGCGGACAGCATCGTGCCGTCGCCGCCGACCACGATCGCCAGATCGGCCCCCCGGCCCAGGGTCTCGAAGTTCGCCCCGTCCGCGCTGCCGAGCGCCGCCGCCGTGTCCTGCTCGAGGACAATCTCGCAGCCCCGCGCGGCAAGCAGCGCGCGCAGCTCGACCAGAGACGCCGCGATCTCGCGGCTGCGCTGCTTGCCGACGAGTGCGACGCGACGGAATGCGGGGGACATGATGGCGGCGATTTAACCACAGCACACAGGCGTCAAGGAAGGATCGCGGGGCCCGGCTTGTGTAGAATGGAATCATGCTCGATAAACGTGCTCAGGTCCTGCTGAAAACGCTGGTCGAGCGTTACATCGCCGAAGGCCAGCCGGTTGGCTCGCGCACGCTGTCCAGGTACTCCGGGCTGGACCTGTCGCCCGCCACGATCCGCAACGTGATGGCCGACCTCGAGGACATGGGGCTCATCACCAGCCCGCACACTTCCGCGGGACGCGTTCCCACTCCGCTCGGCTACCGCTTTTTCGTCGATACGCTGCTGGTGACCAAGCCGCTGCAAACGGTCGAAATCCACCAGCTCGAAGACCAGCTCCATCCGGACAACCCCCAGCGCGTAATTCAGGCGGCCTCGAACCTCCTTTCGCAGCTGACGCACTTCGCCGGCGTGGTGATGACGCCGCGTCGGCGCGCGATCGCATTCCGGCACATCGAGTTCCTGCGGCTGTCGGAGAAGCGCGTGCTGCTGATCGTGGTCACGCCCGAAGGGCACGTGCAGAACAGGATCCTGCTCACGGAGCGCGATTATTCGCAGTCCGAGCTGGTCGAGGCCGGCAACTACATAACCCAGAATTATGCCGGTCACAGCTTCGAGGAGGTACGCCAGCGCCTGCGCGACGAGCTGCGCGAGCTGCGGCAAGACATGATCCATCTCATGAACGCCGCACTCGAGGCCAGCACCGAGGCGCTAAGCGAGCAGAACGAGCCCTACGTGATCTCGGGCGAGCGCAATTTGCTCGACGTGAGCGAGCTGTCGCAGGACATGAAGCGCCTGCGCCAGCTGTTCGAGCTGTTCGAGCGCAAGACCTCGCTGCTGCACATCCTCGACGTTTCGCTGCGCGGCCAGGGCGTGCAGATCTTCATCGGCGGGGAGTCGGGCGTCACCACGCCGGACGACGTGAGCGTCGTCACCGCACCGTACAAGGTCGGCGGCGAGGTGGTCGGCACCGTGGGCGTCGTCGGTCCGACGCGAATGGCCTACGACCGCGTGGTGCCGATCGTGGACGTCACCGCGAAGCTGCTCTCCAGCGCGCTCTCGCAGGGCTAGGCGCGGTGGCGGACAGGTATCGCCCCGAGCCGGCGCCATCCGGCGACGGGGCCGCGCGCGACGGCGTGCTGCTCGTCAATCTCGGTACGCCTGTGGCGCCGACCGCGTCCGCGGTGCGCCGCTATCTGGCTGAGTTCCTCGCCGATCCGCGCGTGGTGGAGATTCCGCGCGCGCTGTGGCTGCCCCTGCTCTACGGCGTCGTCCTGCTCGTGCGTCCGGCAAGCTCGGCACGCAAGTATGCCAAAGTGTGGACCGATGAGGGCTCGCCGCTCGCGCTGCACACCGCGCGCCAGGCCGCCCTGCTCGCAGACACGTTCGCGGGCAGCGGCCCGACCGTGGAGCACGCGATGCGCTACGGGTCACCGGGCATCGCCGGCGCCCTCGACCGGCTGCGCGCTCGCGGCTGCGAGCGCATCCTCGTCGTGCCGCTCTATCCGCAGTATGCGGCGAGCACCACTGCGAGCACCCTGGACGCGGTCTGCGCCTGGCTCGCGGGCGTGCGCAATGTTCCACAGCTGCGATTCGTGAAGGACTTTCACGACAATCCGGCATACGTGGCAGCGCTGGCGGAGGGCGTACGCGGACACTGGGAACGGCACGGGCGCGGCGAGCGGCTGGTGGTGAGCTTCCACGGGCTGCCGCGCCGTGCCGTCATGCGCGGCGATCCGTACGAACACCAGTGCCGCGCCACGGCTCGCCTGCTCGGCGAAGCGCTCGGCCTGGACGAAGATCGATACGTCGTGACGTTCCAGTCCCGCTTCGGGCGCGCCGAATGGTTGCAGCCCTATACGGAGTCGACGCTCGTGGCGCTCGCACGCGAGGGCGTGCGGCGTGTCGATGTCGCCTGCCCGGGCTTCGTTTCGGATTGCCTCGAGACGCTGGAGGAGATCGGAATCGGGGCGCGGCGAAGCTTCCAGGCGAACGGGGGTCAGGAGCTGCGGCTGGTGCCTTGCCTGAACGAGTCGCCCGAGTGGATAGCGGCGCTGGCACGAATCTGCAGTGAGCAGGGTTGGCGCGCGCGCTAGCCCTCCAGCTGCGCGCGTACCGCCCGATGCAGGGATTCGCGCTCGCCCTGCGGCCGGCGCAGCAGCGCCGCCAACCACAGCGGAAACAGCTGGCCTTCCTCCCGGTACTCGTGCTTGGCGAGCGTACCCGACAAGATCGCGACGAACGGCTCGATTTCCCAGGGTTCGGGCGCCTGCCCGGCGGGGGCCTCCGCGAAACAGCCTTCGACCGCGTTCAGTTGGGCGAGCAGCTCGTCGTGTTCGCGCAGCATGATCTCCAGCGGCTCGACCGCCGGCCGCGGCCCGAGCGCAGGCGCGAGCAGCTCGTTCTCGACGCGCGCGTGGCGCCGCAGCCCCACCGCGAAAGTCTCTAGCAGGGGCCGGGCACCCGCCACGTCCCCCGCATTGAGGCGGCGCAGGGCCTTCGCCAACAGCTCGTCCAGACGGCGGTGGTCGCGGCGCAGGGTGTCGAGCACATCGCGCGGCGCAGCATCCTCCGCCAGGCGGACGCACGCCTCCCAGCGTCCGCTGCTGGCGCCCAGATCCCAGCGCAGCGCGTCGCGCAGTTGCAGGTTGAGGCTCTCGAGCAGCAGCGTCGGATCCTCGCGGGTGATCAGCCGCAGTTCGCCGCCCGGACGCAGCTCGCGCAGCGCGCCGAGTGCCGCAAGCGCCAGCCGGCTGTCGGCTTCGCGCCGCAAATCAAGGGTTTCACTCATGAGGGCATTTTGGCATGCGAATCGCGCCGGGGCTTGAAACGAACGAACCCATCCCCAGTCTAGGGACACCACCCACGGAGCCGGAAGGATGTCCGAACCGACCCCCCAAATGAAGTCGACCGAAACAGGCGCCGCCCAAGCCGAACCCGCCGAGGCCGTCAAGCAGGCCTCGGCGGAGGCACGGCTGGCGGAGGCGAACACGAAGCTCGAGGAGCAGCGCGAGGCGACGCTACGCGCGCTCGCCGAGGCCGACAATGCGCGCAAGCGCGCGCTCGCCGAGGCCGCCAGCGCCCAGAAATACGCGCTCGAGCGATTCGTCGAAACGCTGCTTCCGGTGATCGACAGCCTGGAGGCCGCGCTGGGCGCTTCCGCCGGCACGACGGAAGCGCTGCGCAGCGGCGTCGAGCTCACGCTCAAGCAGCTGCGCGCGGCGCTCGAAAAAGCGAACGTCCGGGACATCGATCCGGCGCCCGGCACGCGCTTCGATCCGAACCACCATCAGGCGATGGCCGCCGTGGAATCTGGGGAGGAGCCCAATACCTTGGTCGCCGTGCTGCAGAAGGGCTGGCGCCTGCACGAGCGCGTACTGCGCCCGGCGCTTGTCACGGTGGCCAAGCCGCGTCCGGCCAACGACGCTTGAAAGGCTGCTCGCAAACCCCATATTGAACACAGGTTTAGTCGACCACCAGCAACCACCCGGACAGGGATCGAGACATGGCAAAGATCATCGGCATTGACCTTGGCACGACCAACTCATGCGTGGCGATCATGGAAGGCGGAAAGCCCAAAGTGATCGAGAACTCAGAAGGCGCACGCACCACGCCCTCGATCGTCGGCTACACCGAGGACGGCGAAATCCTGGTGGGGGCGCCGGCCAAACGCCAGGCGGTGACCAACGCGAAGAACACCCTTTTTGCCGTCAAGCGGCTGATCGGGCGCCGCTTCGAAGAAAAGGAGGTACAGAAGGACATCGGCCTCGCGCCCTTCAAGATCGTCAAGGCCGACAACGGCGACGCGTGGGTCGAGGTGCGCGGCAAGAAGATCGCGCCGCAGCAGGTGTCGGCCGAAGTGCTGCGCAAGATGAAGAAGACCGCCGAAGACTATCTGGGCGAGGAAGTCAGCGAGGCTGTGATCACGGTGCCGGCCTACTTCAACGACTCTCAGCGTCAGGCGACCAAGGACGCGGGCCGCATCGCCGGCCTCGACGTCAAGCGCATCATCAACGAGCCCACCGCGGCGGCGCTCGCATTCGGGCTGGACAAGCAGGCGAAGAAGGACAGCAAGATCGCGGTCTACGACCTCGGCGGCGGAACCTTCGACATCTCGATCATTGAAATCGCCGACGTCGAGGGCGAAAAGCAGTTCGAAGTCCTGTCGACCAACGGCGACACGTTCCTCGGCGGCGAGGATTTCGACCAGCGCCTAATCGACTACGTCGTCACCGAGTTCAAGAAGGACCAGGGCGTCGACTTGTCCAAGGATGTGCTCGCGCTGCAGCGCCTGAAGGAAGCGGCCGAGAAAGCCAAGATCGAGCTTTCCTCGTCGCAGCAGACCGAGTTCAACCTACCGTACATCACCGCCGACGCCTCCGGGCCGAAGCACCTGGCGATGAAGATCACGCGCGCCAAATTCGAGTCTCTGGTCGATGACTTGATCGAGCGCACGATCGAGCCCTGTCGCATCGCGGTCAAAGACGCCGGCGTCAAGGTATCGGAAATCGACGACGTAATCCTGGTGGGCGGAATGACGCGCATGCCCAAGGTGCAAGACAAGGTGCGCGAGTTCTTCGCCAAGGAGCCGAGGAAGGACGTGAACCCCGACGAGGCAGTGGCCGTCGGCGCGGCGATTCAGGCGGGCGTGTTGAAAGGCGACGTCAAGGACGTGCTGCTGCTCGACGTGACGCCGCTATCGCTCGGCATCGAGACTCTGGGCGGGGTGATGACCAAGCTCATAAACAAGAACACCACCGTGCCCACCAAGGCAAACCAGGTGTTCTCGACCGCGGACGACAACCAGACTGCGGTGACCATCCACGTGCTGCAGGGCGAGCGCGAGATGGCGGCGGGCAACAAGAGTCTGGGCCAGTTCAATCTGGCCGACATCCCACCGGCGCCTCGCGGCATGCCGCAGATCGAGGTCACCTTCGACATCGACGCGAACGGCATCCTGCACGTGTCGGCCAAGGACAAGGCGACCGGCAAGGAAGCCAAGATCAAGATCCAGGCGAGCTCGGGTCTGACCGAGGCCGAGATCCAGCGCATGGTGAAGGATGCCGAAGCGCACGCCGAGGAGGACAAGAAAGCGCACGAGCTGGTCAACGCGCGCAACCAGTGCGAGGCGCTGGTGCACTCGGTGCGGAAATCGCTCAAGGACTACGGCGACAAGCTGGACGCGGGCGAGAAAGATAAGATCGAGTCGGCGGCGAAGGAAGCCGAGGAAGCCATCAAGTCGGACGACAAGGCGAAGATCGACGCCAAGGCGCAGGCGCTCGCACAGGCCGCGCAGAAGCTCGGCGAGAAGATGTACGCCGAAACGCAGGCTGCGCAGCAGCAGGCCGCCGGCGGTGCCGGGCAGGAGTCCGGAAAGAAGGCCGAAAGCGACGTCGTCGACGCCGAGTTCACCGAAGTCAAGGACAAGAAGGCCGGCTGAGGCCGCAGCCAGGTAATCCGCAGCGGGCGGCGGCGCGAGCCGGCCGCCCGTTTCGCGCTTGGAAAGGGACATGGCGAAACGCGACTACTACGAAGTCCTCGGCGTCAATCGCGATGCGGGCGAGGATGAAATCAAGAAGGCATACCGAAAGCTCGCCATGAAATGGCACCCGGACCGCAACCCGGGAAATCCAAAGGCCGAAGAGCATTTCAAGGAGGCCAAGGAGGCTTACGAGGTCCTGAGCGACGCGCAAAAGCGCGGCGCGTATGACCGCTACGGCCATGCCGGCATCGATCCGCACGCTTCAGCGGGCGCCGGCGCGCAGGGCTTCGGCGACATCTTCAGCGATATCTTCGGCGAGATCTTCGGCGGCCAGCGCGGCGGCCGTTCCACCGTCTACCGCGGCGCGGACCTGCGTTACAACCTCGAGATCACGCTCGAGCAGGCGGCGCACGGCTTCGAGACCAAAATCCGCATCCCCACGCTCGCCGAATGCGAAACCTGCGGCGGGAGCGGGGCGCGCAAAGGCACTCAGCCGCAGACCTGTCCCACCTGCCACGGCGCGGGCCAGGTGCGCATTTCGCAGGGACCCTTCTCGATCGCCCAGACCTGCCCGCGCTGTCACGGCAGCGGCAAGGTGATCGCCAATCCCTGTCCCGACTGCAGCGGAGTCGGCCGGGTGAAGCACCAGAAGACGCTGGCGGTGAAGATTCCCGCGGGCGTCGACGAAGGCGACCGGGTGCGCTTGTCCGGCGAAGGCGAGCCGGGCGTAAACGGCGGCCCGCCGGGCGACCTCTACGTGCAAGTGCACGTCAAGCCGCACCCGGTGTTCCAGCGCGAGCACGACGACCTGCACTGCGAGATGCCGGTCTCCTTCGCCACAGCCGCGCTCGGGGGCGACATCGAGATCCCCACCCTGGACGGCTCGGCGCGCATCAAGGTGCCCGCGGAGACGCAGAGCGGCAAGATGTTCCGGCTGCGCGGCAAGGGGATAAAGGGTGTGCGCAGCCACGCGGCAGGCGACCTGTTGTGCCACGTCGTCGTCGAGACGCCGGTCAACCTGACCGAGCGCCAGCGTGAGCTGCTGCGCGAGTTCGAGGCGATCAGCCAGAAGGATGCTGCGCGGCACAACCCGCGCAGCAAGACCTGGTTCGACAAGGTCAAGGCGTTCTTCGAGACCTAGACGTCACGCCCGGCGTGCCGTCGCACTCCCCGTGCTAGACTGCGCCGCAGGGAGACAGAAGCGAGAACAACGCGATGCGACGCATGGGTGCGACGCGCGTATCCGTGCTGGTCGGACTCATGCTTGCGGCGCTTGGCCTGAGCGCGTTCGCGGACGCGACGCTCGAGCGCGCCAAGCAGCTGCTCGTCGAGCGCGAGCCGAAGCAAGCGTACGACATGCTGGCGCCGCTCGAACCGCAGCGCGCCGGCGACCCCGAATTCGATTATCTGCTCGGCATCGCAGCGCTCGACTCCGGCGAAGTCGAGCGTGCGATCTTCGCGCTCGAGCGCGTGCTCGCCGTACAGCCCGACAATGCGCTGGCGCGCGCCGAAATCGCACGCGCGTACTACCTCGCAGGAGAGCGCGACACCGCGCGGCGCGAGTTCGAGAACGTCAAGCAGGAAAAGATTCCTGAGAAGGCGCGCGAGACCGTGGATCGCTACCTCTCGGCAATCGCGGCGTCGGAGGTCACGCGCGTCCAGGCGTATTTCGAGATGGGCATCGGCTCGGACAGCAACGTCAATGCCGCCACCGCCAGCTCGCAGATCGCCATTCCTTCCCTGGGCGGCGTGATCGCGACGCTCAATCCCGGAGCGACGCAGAACAGCGACCTGTTCACTGGCGTGGCGGGCGGCCTCAATTTCACGCACAAACTGAGCGACAGCTGGTCAACGGTCGGCAGCGCCGCGGTCACCGGAAGCTTCTATCGCGATGCGACAGATTTCAACCGGCTCACGCTCGACGGCAGCCTCGGTGCGCGCTGGGCAAAGGACGCGGACGCCATCACCGTGGGTGCGCTCGCACAAGACTTCCGGCTGCAGAACGACCGCTACCGCGACGCCTGGGGCGGAGTCGCGCAGTGGCAGCACAGCTACGATGAGCGCCGCCAGATTACGGGGTACCTGCAGCACGCGCGACTGCATTACCCCTCGCAGAACGTACGCGACGCCGACCGGGATATCGCGGGCATCGGCTATGCGCAGGCGTTCGCCGGGGCCTACACCCCGGTGCTGTACGCGAGCGTCTACGCGGGGCAGGAGAAGGAGCGGGACTCGCAATTCCCTTGGCTCGGGCACAAGCCCGCAGGCGTGCGGCTCGGCGGCCAGGCTACCCTAGGCAACGGCTGGTCCGCCTTTGGCTCGCTGGCCTTCGAGCAGCGCCGCTATAACGGCGTGGATCCGACCTTTCTCGAGACACGCCGGGACAATGAACTCGACGTCGGCGCCGTAGTCAGCTACCTGATTCGCGCTGGCGTCACCCTCGTCGGCCAGGTCAGCCACACCGACAGCGATGCCAATATCCAGCTCTATAAGTTCAGGCGCACGGTTGGACTGATATCGGTACGTTTTAACTACTAGCCCAAGATTTCTGCAAGGGATTGTCAGAATAGGGGATTGCCGGCTAGCCCGGGCGGCTAAACAGGTGTCTAGAAACCGGTTTGGTGGCAGGCTTCGCACATCGCTTTCACGCCACGTATCGCAGCGTTGGGAGATCGACGATGCGCACCACTGATTTGTTTCGTCCGAAATTCGCAAGCCTCCTTCTGCTGCTGTTGGCAGCGGGGGCCGCTGGCCAGGCTTTGGCCAACGTGGGCCGGGTCGAGTTCGTCACCGGCGACGTCACCGCCGTTTCGGCCGCCGGCCAGCGCCGCGCGCTGGCGCGCGGGGAAGAACTGTCGCAAGGCGACATCATTCACACCAACGCGGGACGCGCACAGATCCGCTTCGCTGACGGCGGGTATGTCTCGCTTCAACCCGGCACCGAGTTCGGCATCAAGGAATACAACTTCGACGGCAAGGTAGACGGCACCGAGCGAGGTTTCTTTGCACTGTTGAAAGGCGCCATGCGTGCTGTCACCGGACTGATCGGCCATGTCGACCACAGCAAGTACAGGATCAGAACGCCGACGGCAACGGTCGGCATCCGCGGCACTGGCGGCCTCATCCAGGTGCTGAACGACGGCTCGACGCTGATCAGGGGCAGCAGCGGCATCTGGGTGCTCTCCAGCCCCGCCGGATCGGTCGAAGTACCCGCCGGCACCTCGGCGATCGCGCCCGCCAACCCCGGCATCCCGCCGCACGAGACCAGCCAGGGGCCGAGCCTTCCGCCCCCGCCTCCCGTCGGCGGGCTAAACAACGACTTTCGGCAGGGCGACCAGGTCACGCCCGACGGGGCGTCGGCGAGCCTGAGCGCGGCGACGGTCACGCCGCCGACTGGGCTTAAGAGCGGAAGTGGCTATGCGGCAGCCGTCGCGTACAGCATCCCGAACAGCGATGGGATCAGCACGGCCTATATTTCATCAGGCTCACCCGCAACTGCGGTCATCGATGCGGCCGGGGCGCTGACTCACGTCAACTTCACGGACCAGTCGACAGAGGCATCATCTGTCTTCAATCTCAATCCGGATGGTACGCAGGTCACGCTGGTTCAGGGCGACTCCGGAAACGATGGAATCATTGCCTGGGGAAGATGGACAGGCGGCGTCAACATAAACTGCGGGGCCGCGCTTTGCCCGGCGCAACCCACCTACACTAACAACCAAGGCTTGCACTATGTAGTCGGCCTACCGACACCTTCGCTGCCGACAAGCGGCACTGCGACCTACGCGCTTCTAGGCGCCACCAGCCCGACATATGTCGACGGCCGGACGGCTCCGGGGACCTTGTCGTCTGGCAATCTCGATGTCAAGTTCCAAGCGACCGGCGCAACGATAGGCGTGAACCTCAATGTGGCCATGCCGGACAAAATGGGCTACATGATCAGCGGAAGTGCCGGCACTACGTCTGGCAGCATGTTCAGCGGAGGGACAAACCTCATGGTTCAGGGTACCGGCAGCGCGTCGTGTGATGGTAACTGCAGCGCGAGCGTTCAGGGCTTCTTCGCCGGTCCTTCTGCGCAGCGCGTGGGCCTCGCTTACACAATCAACGATTCTGCCAGCATCGGGCCGACGGGAGCACAGGCGACTATCCTTGGGGCTGCGGCGTTCACGAAGCAATAACGCTCGCTAGCTGACGATTTCTCGTCCCCGATCAGGACCCCTGCCGGTCGTCCGACGGCGTAGTCGCGCCAAGTAGTACCGCGTCCCCTTCCCCGGATATCAGTAGAATCCTCCCATTGAGGGGAAGCCTGCACACCGAGGGCGCTCGGGTGCGAGGGGGAGATGCATGAGAATTCGAATTTTTCGTTCGGCCTGCGCGCTAGCAGCGTTTGCGGCCGCGACGTGCGCGTTGGCCGCCTCGCCGGTTCCCGGCGTGACCGCGACGACGATCGTCATCGGCCAGTCGGCGCCGCTCTCGGGCAGCAACCGCGAGCTCGGCGAAGACATCCGCGACGGTGTGCTCGCGTATTTCAAGAAGGTGAACGACCGTGGCGGGATCTACGGCCGCCGCCTGGAGCTCGCGACGTTGGACGACGCCAACGACACCAAGCGCGCCGCCGCAAACACGCAAAAACTGATTGGAGAGCTGCAGGTCTTCGCCCTTTACGGCTACGCGAGCGCCACGCTCTCCGGCCCGGCGTTGCCGTTCGTGGAGAAGTTCAAGGTACCGTTCATCGGGCCGTTTACTGGCGCCGCGCCAATGCGGGAATTCAATAAGTACGTCTATAACATCCGCGCGAGCTACGCCGACGAGCTGGAGAAGATCGTCGACCACTACTCGCTGTTCGGCATCAAGCGCTTCGCGGTCGTGCACTACGACGACCCGATCGGGAACGCCAACTACGACGTCGTTGTCCGCGCGCTCAAGCTACGCGGCCTGGAGCCCGTGTCGGTGGCCTCGTTCAAGGATCGCGCCCATCCGGATATCGCGGGGGGCGTGAAGGCGGTGCTCAAGGGCAACCCCGACGTGATTATCCTGACCACGCTCTACAAGACGACCTCGGACTTCATCAAGGCCGCGCTGCGCGCCGGCTCGACCGCGCAGATGATCAGCAACTCGTTTCCCGGGGCGAGCCCGCTGGCACAGGAGCTCGGTGCGGATGGCGTAGGCGTCGCGATCTCGCAGGTCGTACCGCCTCCGTCCGAGGCATCCGTACCGGTGGTCGCCGAGTACCGTGAGGCAGCCGAAAAGCTGCTCGGCAGAAAGGACTTCTCGTTCACCTCGCTCGAGGCGTACATCGGCGCCAAAGTGATGGTGGAAGCGATTCGCCGCGCGGGCCCGAAACTCACCCGCGAGTCGTTCACGCAGGCGCTGGACTCAATGTCGGACTACGATGCCGGCGGATACTACCTGAGCTTCTCGCCGACCAACCACAACGGCAGCTCGTTCGTCGAGCTGACCATCATCGGCAAGGACTTGCACTTTAAGTACTGAGCGCGGCGCGCGCCTACTTGCGCCGCCAGGCCGTGCCGGAGGGACCGTCCTCGAGGACGATGCCGGCTTCCTCGAGTGCCTTGCGCTCCGCATCCGCGGCCGCGTAATCCTTGCGCCGCTTCATCTCGGTGCGGCGCGCGATGCGCCGTGCGATTTCGGCATCGTCCATTGCGGTCCCTGGTCCACCCTGCAGGAAAGCCTGCGCGTTGCGCTGCAAGATGCCCAATACCCCTCCGAGCGCACGCAGCTGCGGTCCGAGGTCTGCCCTCCCGCGATTGATCTCATTCGCCAGATCGAACAGGACCGCGATCGCTTCGGGCGTGCCAAAATCGTCGTCCATCGCCTGGCGAAAGCGCGCTGCATGCGGCTCGCTCCAGTCCGGCACGGCAGCAGACGATGGCACGGCTTTCAGCGCCGTATAAAGCCGCGTCAGAGCTCCCTTCGCGTCGTGCAGATGGGCGTCGGAATAGTTCAGCGGGCTGCGATAGTGCGCCCTCAGGATGAAGAAGCGCACGACCTCCGGATCGAACTGCTTCAGGATGTCGCGGATCGTGGAGAAATTTCCGAGCGACTTCGACATCTTTTCGTCGTCCACGCGCACGAAACCGTTGTGCATCCAGTAATTGACGAACTTGACGCCGCTCGCGCCCTCGGACTGCGCGATCTCGTTTTCGTGGTGCGGGAACTGCAGATCCTGACCGCCGCCATGGATGTCGAAGTGCTTGCCGAGCAGCGCGCAACTCATCGCCGAGCACTCGATGTGCCATCCGGGTCGTCCCGCGCCCCATGGAGAATCCCATTTCGGCTCGTCGGGCTTGGAGCGCTTCCACAGCACGAAATCGAGCGGGTCCTGCTTGGAGGCGTCCACTTCGACGCGCTCGCCGGCACGCAGCTCGTCCAGCGACTTGCCGGAGAGCATCCCGTAGCCCGGAAATCTGCGTACTGCGAAATTGACATCTCCGCTGGCGGATCGGTAGGCGAGGCCGCGCCGCTCCAGCTCGTCGATTAGCCCGATCATTTGCGGCACGTATTGCGTCGCACGCGGTTCGTGATCAGGGCTTTCGACGCCGAGCGCAGCCGCGTCCTCCTCCATGAAGCGCGTGAAGCGTGCCGTCAGCTCGCTGATCGCTTCGCCGCTCTCGGACGCGCGCCGGATGATCTTGTCGTCGATGTCCGTGATATTGCGCACGTACGTGACGCGATAGCCGCTCGCGCGCAACCATCGGCGCACGACGTCGAACACCACCATGACGCGAGCGTGGCCAAGGTGGCACAGATCGTAGACCGTCATGCCGCACACGTACATGCGCACCTCGCCCGGACGCAGAGGAACGAACTCCTGCTTCTGTCTGCCGAGCGAGTTGTAGATTTGCAGCATGTGCGGACTTCGCGAGGCGGCCCGGTCTTGTGGCGCAGAAAAACGCTCGCCGACGTTGTCGGCGGACAGACCTTGCTCTAGAATTGATGGTCTCGTAGGCCTTTGAAAAGTATAACACAATCATTGATACGGACCGATGAACCTCATTAAGCTCTGGACTCCGCTCGTCATGCTCTCGGCCACTGCCGTATCGCCGGGCGCAATCGGCGCCGACGTGCAAGTCGACGTAAAAACAAATCTGGGAACGATTCGCCTTGAGCTGTACCCCGCGAAGGCACCGCTGACCGTGCAGAACTTTCTGCACTACGTGCGCAATGGCCACTATGACGGCACGATCTTCCACCGAGTGATCGACGGCTTCATGATCCAGGGCGGAGGCTTCGACCAGCAGTTCCGCCAGAAGCCGACCGACAAACCGATCCCTAACGAGGCGCAGACGGGCGTCAAGGCGGGTCTGAAGAACGTGGCCGGGACGATCGCAATGGCGCGCACGTCGAACCCGGACTCTGCGACGGCTCAGTTCTTCATCAACGTCGCGGACAACGCGTTCCTCGATTGGGGCGACCCGCGCGGCGATGGCCACGGCTACGCAGTGTTCGGCAAGGTCGTGTCAGGCATGGACACAGTAACCAAGGTTGCGAAGCTACCCACCGGCGCCGGTGGGCCGTTTCCGCGCGACGTACCACGACAAGCGGTAATCATCGAGTCGATGACGGTGGTTGCCGGCAAATAGTGGCGCGGGTCCTATTCGCATCGGACCTGCACCTTGCGACGGCGCGGCCCGCTGCCGTCGACCGGTTCCTGCGCTTCGTCGGCGAAGAAGCAGCGCGCGCAAACGCGCTGTACGTGCTGGGCGATCTGTTCGAGTACTGGATCGGCGACGACGAGCTGAGCGCGCCGGACGGCGATCCGCTTGCCAAGCAGGTCGCGGCCGCGTTTCGCGCGCTGACCCGAGGTGGCGTTCCGCTCTACTTCATGCACGGCAATCGCGATTTCCTGGTCGGCGAGACGTTCGCCCGGGATTGCGGCGCGAACCTGCTCGCCGATCCCGCCGTGCGCGAGGTGGGAGGCGTCGCCACGCTGCTCATGCACGGCGACACGCTATGCACCGATGACCGCGATTACATGGCATGGCGCGCGACGGCCAGGTCCGAAGCCTGGCAGCGCGAGTTGCTCGCCGCGCCGCTTGCCGTGCGGCGCGCGCGCGCACGGGCATTGCGCGAGCAAAGCGAGGCGAGCAAGAAGGGAAAGGCCGCCGAAATCATGGACGTCAACGCAGAGGCGGTGCGCGCGGCCTTCGAGCGGCATCGGGTAAGCCGCATGATCCACGGCCATACGCACCGTCCGGGGCGCCACCTGCTCGAGATCGGCGGCCGGACGTGCGAGCGCTGGGTACTGCCCGACTGGTACGAGCGCGGAGGCTACCTGCTCGTCGAGGACGGCGCTCCGCGCCTCGTCTACTTCTAGATCTGCGACAGGCCGCGCTCCAGGTCCGAACGCAGGTCGCCGACCGCCTCGAGCCCGACCGCGACCCTGAGCAAACCCTCTCCGATGCCGGCCGCCGCGCGGGCCTCGGCGGAGATGCGCCCGTGCGTGGTGCTGGCGGGATGCGTGATGGTCGTTTTCGTGTCGCCGAGGTTAGCTGTGATCGATATCAGGCGGGTCGAGTCGATCACTTTCCACGCCGCGCTGCGCCCGCCCTTGACCTCGAACGACACAACGGCCCCGCCGCCGCGTTGCTGGCGGCTCACCAACTCGTGTTGCGGGTGCGATGGCAGCCCCGGATAGTGCACGCGCGCCACGCGCGGGTGCGCCTCGAGCCAGCGTGCCAGCTCGAGGGCGTTCGCCGATTGCGCGAGCATGCGCAACTGGAGCGTCTCCAGCCCCTTGAGGATCACCCAGGCGTTGAAGGGCGACAAGCACGGGCCCGCGGTGCGCAGGAAACCGAAGATCCCCTCCATCACCAGCTTGCGCGGACCAACTATCGCGCCGCCGAGTACCCTGCCCTGACCGTCGAGGTACTTGGTCGCCGAATGAACCACCAGATCGGCGCCAAGCGCCAGCGGTCTTTGCAGCGCGGGCGTACAGAAGCAGTTGTCCACCGCCAGCAACGCGCCCGCTCGGTGCGCAACCCCGGCGATCGCCGCGACGTCGGACACCTCGGTAAGAGGATTTGATGGCGTCTCGAGAAAGAACAGCTTGGTAGTGGGACGCAGCGCGCGCTCCCACTCGCCGACATCGGTCGGGGACACGAACGTCGTTTCCACCCCGAAGCGTGCCAGGATCCCGGAGTAGAGCTGCACGGTGGCGCCGAACACGGCCCTGGAGCAGATCACGTGATCTCCCGCCTTGAGCAGCGCCATCGACACCGCCAGGATCGCCGCCATGCCGGAAGCCGTCGCTACGCAGGCCTCGGCCCCTTCCAGCGCGGCGAGGCGGTCCTGCAGCATGCTCACCGTCGGGTTGGTAAAGCGCGAGTAGACGAAGCCGGCCTCGCTGCCCGTGAAGCGCGCCGCGGCCTGTTGGGCGTTGGCGAACACGAAGCTCGAGGTGAGGAACAGGGCCTCGGAATGCTCTTGAAAAGCGGTACGCACCTGCCCGGCGCGCACGCCTAGCGTCGCAAGCTCGAATGTATCGTCCATCGCATCACATCCTTTGCTTGCGGGCACAAAAAAACCCGGCTGCGCGGACCGGGTTTGCGGCACGCTTTAGCAGCATTTTTAATGCGCCCGCAAGCTGTGGTTTCAAATCGGCGCAACAGGAATTCTAGCCTCGCCCCGCGCGCGGGTAAAGGGCCCCGGCCAGGCGCGTCCTTAGTCGGAGGTCACCAGGTTCAGGTCGAGCTGCGCGCCGTCCGACTCGTCCCCGGAATCGCGCGCCGCGTCGCGCCGCGACTCGATGGCGCGCAGGTAGTCGCTGGTGACGTCGCCCGTGATGTAGCGCCCGTCGAAGCACGACGTCTCGAAAGTCGTGAGCTTGGGGTTGACACGCCGCACGGCGTCCTCCAGTTCCGCCAGGTCCTGATAAACGAGCGCGTCCGCGCCGATTTCGCGCGCCACCTCTTCTTCGCTGCGGTGCGCGGCGATCAGCTCGGCGCGCGTCGGCATGTCGATGCCGTAGACGTTCGGGAAGCGTACCGGGGGGGCGGCGGATGCGAAGAACACCTTGCGCGCACCGGACTCGCGCGCCATCTGGACGATCTCCTGGCTGGTCGTGCCGCGCACGATCGAATCGTCGACCAGCAGCACGTTCTTGCCGCGGAACTCCATCCCGATCGCGTTCAGCTTCTGGCGCACCGAGCGCCGCCGCACGGCCTGGCCGGGCATGATGAACGTGCGGCCGATATAGCGGTTCTTGACGAAACCTTCGCGATACGGAACGCCCAACCCGAGCGCCAGTTGCAGCGCCGACGGCCGGCTCGAGTCCGGGATCGGTATCACCACGTCGATGTCGAGATGGTGGTACTGCCGGCGGATCTTCTCGGCCAGTTTCTCACCCATGTTCAGTCGCGCTTCGTAGACCGAGGCACCATCGATGAGCGAGTCGGGACGCGCCAGGTACACGTACTCGAAGATGCACGGATTCAGGCGCGCCTTCGGCGCGCACTGCTGGCTGTAAAAGTTGCCGTCCTCGTCGATCAGCACCGCCTCGCCGGGGGCCACGTCGCGCAGCACGCGGAAGCCCAGGGCGTCGACCGCCACCGATTCCGAGGCGACCATGTACTCGGTTCCGCGCTCGGTCTCGTTGTAGCCTATCACTGCGGGCCGGATACCGTACGGGTCCCGGAACGCGAGCACTCCGTAGCCGGCGATCATGGCGATCACGGCGTAGGCGCCGCGGCACCGGCGATGGACGTTCGAGACCGCCGTGAAGATCGTCTGCGGGTCGAGGCGCAAACGAACCGACGTGCTCTCCAGCTCGTGCGCCAGTACGTTGAGCAGCACCTCGGAGTCGGAGTTTGTATTGATGTGCCGCAGGTCCTGGCGGAACATCTCGTCCTTGAGCTGATCGGCATTCGTGAGGTTGCCGTTGTGGCCGAGCACGATTCCGAACGGCGAGTTGACATAGAACGGCTGCGCCTCGGCCGTATTGAAGGCCGAACCGGCGGTCGGATAGCGGCAATGCGCAATGCCGATGTTGCCTGGCAGGGAGCGCATGTTTCGGGTGCGGAATACATCGCGCACCATCCCGCTGCCCTTCTGCATGTGGAAGGTCTTGTGCGCGCTGGTGACGATGCCGGCCGCATCCTGGCCGCGGTGCTGCAGGAGCAGCAGCCCGTCGTAGAGCAGCTGGTTCACCGGCGTGCGCGCGACGATTCCGAGAATTCCACACATAGGATAGCTGCCTACCCGTCGTCAGGGCTCAATCATATCGCAGGCGCGAAGCCAAGGCCCGGGGCAGCCAGGGTTCGAGCATTTGCGCAGTACGCGCGAGAGGCGGCCCCACAAATGAATCGCGCCACGCCGGCTGGCGCGGCAGCGCTGTCAATCCGGCAAGAACGGCAAAAGCCACGGCGATCAGCACGCCGCGCGCGATGCCGAACAGCGCGCCCAGCAAGCGGTCGAGTCCCTCCAAGCCGGCGGTCTTGACGAGTTTTGACACGAATAGTCCCGCCAGCGCCGCGAGCGCGAGCACGACAATAAATACGCCGACGAATGCCAGCAGCATGCGCAGTTCGGGAGACGGGATCGCGCGCGGAAGCGCCTCGCCCAGCGGCACGCCGACCATGTTCGCCGCCACGAACGCGAGCACCCAGCCGCCAACGGAGACAACTTCGCGCACCAGCCCGCGCCAGATCCCCCACGCCACCGACACGGCCACGACGCCGAGCGCGGCGTAGTCCAGCCAGGTCATCCGGACTTCGTTGTGACGTTACCGGGCTTGAGGCCCAGGCTCTTCAGCTTCTGTGCCGCTTTGTCGGCCGCTTCACGGCTCGTGAACGGGCCGACACGCACGCGTGTGACCTGACCGCCCGCCGTCGCGATCTGCTCGGTGTAATAGGGAAGCTTCGCCGCAGCGAGGCGCTGCGTGAGTTCCTTGACCTTGTCGCGGCTGGATAGCGCGGCTACCGGCACGACGTACTCGACGTCCGCCAATGCCGCCTCGGCCCGCTCGCGCTCAGCTTCGGCGGCGGTCTTCTTACTCGCGGTGACGTGCGGCTCCGCTGCGACGGAAGATTTGGCGGCGGGCTTCGCCGCGGGGGGGGGCTTGGTCGCTTCGGCCGGCGGCTTCGGGACTTCAACCGCCGGTGCGGGGGCGGGCTTTGGCTGCACCGAGGGAGAGAACGGGGTGTCTTCGCTCGGAATACGGACGCTTACCGGTGCGCTGCTCTGCCCGGGCTCGGTATCGAATACCATCGGCAGCACGATGACCGCAAGCAGCACGAGCGCGATCGCGCCGACCAGTCGCCTGCGGCCGCGGCGCTTCAGGGTGTTGACATCGGGCGTCTCAGCCATGACCGCCCGCTCCGCCGCGTTCCGCCTCAAGATACGCCATCACATTGCCGACTGTCACGAACGATCCAAACACGACGATTTTATCATCCTGCTGCGCGCGTTCCCGCGCTGAGATGAACGCGTCGACCGGTGAGGCATGCTCGCGCGCTTCGCCTTCCGCGCCGGCGGCACGCAAGATCGCGGCCAGCTCACCGCTCGTGCAGCCGCGCGGACCCGGAAGGCTCGCCAGATGCCAGCGCGTAAAGCGCGGCGCAACCTCGCGCACTACCGCGGGGACGTCCTTGTCCCGCATCATGCCGAATACCGCGATGGTCTGCGGCGCGTAACTGCCGGCGCCGAGATTCGCCGCGAGAGTATGGGCCGCCTCGGGGTTGTGCGCGACGTCCAGGATGACCTGCGGCCGGCCGGGAAGCGTCTGGAAGCGGCCCGGCAGTGTGGCGCGCGCAAGCCCTTCGCGCACGGCCTGCATCCCGACCGGGACCCGGTCGCGCAGCGTGCCGAGTGCGCACAGGGCGGTCGCGGCGTTGCGCAACTGCACCGCGCCGCGCAACGCCGGATGCCCGAGGCCTGAACGCGTACCACCGTGCCCCCAGTAGCGCCATTGGCCGTTCTCGCTGGCATAGCCGAAGTCTCGCCCTATCAGGAATGCCTGCGCGCCCACGGTCGCCACATGCTCCAGCACCGAAGCGGGCGGCGACGGATCGGCGATTACCGCGGGGCGGCCGCGGCGGAAAATGCCGGCCTTTTCACGCCCGATCGACTCGCGCGTTGCGCCCAGAAACTCGACGTGGTCGATGCCGATGCTGGTCAGCACGGCGCAGTCGGTGTCTATCGCGTTTACCGCGTCCAGGCGACCACCCAGCCCAACCTCGAGCACCAGCGCGTCCAGGCCGGGGCGCGCAAACAGCCACGCCGCAGCGAGCGTGCCGAACTCGAAATACGTGAGCGGCGTCGCGCCGCGCGCTCGTTCGACTTCGGCAAACGCTTCGCACAACTGTTCGTCGCTTGCCTCGCGGCCGTCCAGGCGCACGCGCTCGTTGTAGCGCACCAGATGCGGCGACGTGTAGAGGCCCACACGGTAACCGCCGGCGCGCAGCATCGCCTCGAGCATCGCGCACACCGAGCCCTTTCCGTTAGTGCCCGTGACAGTCACCACCGGGCACTCGGGTCGCGCGTCTAGCCGCTCAAGCACCGGCAGCACACGCTCGAGCCCGAGCGCAATCGACTGCGGATGCAGGCGCTCGATGTACTCGAGCCACCCAGCAAGTGTGTTCAGCTGCTTTGCTCCGCGGGGATGTCCAGCAGCATCGAGAGCAACGCGGCAAGCCTGTCGCGCATCTGGCGTCGATCAACGATCATGTCGATCGCGCCTTTCTCGAGCAAAAACTCGGCCCGCTGGAAGCCCTCGGGGAGCTTCTGGCGGACGGTTTGCTCGATGACGCGCGGCCCCGCGAAGCCGATCAGCGCCTTGGGTTCGGCGATGACGACATCGCCGATCATCGCGAAACTCGCTGACACGCCGCCCATGGTCGGATCGGTCAGTACCGAGATGAACGGCAGTCTGCGCTCCGCGAGTTCGGCTATCGCAGCAGTGGTCTTTGCCATCTGCGCCAGCGACAGCAGCCCTTCCTGCATGCGCGCGCCGCCGGATGCGCACACGCATACGAATGGAAGCTTCTGCTCGATCGCCACGCGCACGCCGCGCACGAAGCGCTCGCCGACCACCGAGCCCATCGACCCGCCCATGAACTCGAATTCGAACGCTGCGCAAACCACGCCTATCGACTTGATCGAGCCCTGCATCGTTACCAGTGCGTCGGTTTCGCCCGTCTGTTCCTGGGCCTCCGCGAGTCGTTCCGGATAACGGCGCGAATCCTTGAATTTAAGGCTGTCGACCGGCAACACGTCCGCTCCGATCTCGAAGCGACCGTCGGCGTCGAGCAGGGCGTCGAGCCGCGCGCGCGCTCCCAAGCGCTGGTGGAAGCCGCACTTCGGGCATACGTTCAGGTTCTTTTCGAGGTCCGTGCTATAGAGGACGGCATCGCACTCCGGGCACTTGGTCCACAGACCTTCGGGCACCGTCTTGCGCCCGCCGCCAGCCGTGCGCTGGATCTTCGGCGGAAGGAGTTTTTGCAGCCAGCTCATATAGGTCGATCGAGCGCGCTGCGAATCGGGCGCAACAGGTCCTTGACACGCGAGACCGCGTTCGCGGGACCCGCCGCCTCGATTTCCTGGATTATCCGGCTGCCGATCACCACGGCGTCCGCAACCTCGGCTACACGACGCGCCGATTCCGCGTCGCGAATTCCAAAGCCGACTCCGATCGGCAGCGTCGTTGCGGCCCGAATTGCTGGCAAGTGCGAGGCAACGTCGTTCAGATCAAGATGCCCCGCGCCGGTAACGCCTTTGAGCGACACATAGTAGACATAGCCGCTTCCCACGCGCGCCACTTCTTTGATCCGCGCAGCGGTGGACGTCGGCGCAAGCAGGAAGATCATGTCCAAACCGCCGCGCTTGGCGAGCTCGGCGAACTGGCCAGCTTCCTCCGGCGGGTAGTCGACGACGATCACGCCGTCGACGCCCGCGGATGCCGCCCGCGCCACGAAGGTCTCCGCGCCCATCGCCTCAACCGGGTTCGCGTAGCCCATCAGCACAAGCGGCGTGTCAGCGTTACGGGTGCGGAATTCCCGCACCATCTCGATGACGTCGGAGAGTCCGACACGATTCGCCAGCGCGCGCTCCGACGAGCGCTGGACGACCGGACCGTCCGCCATCGGATCAGAAAACGGCACGCCGAGCTCGAGGACGTCTGCCCCCGCCTCCACCAGCGCGTGCAGCAGCGGCACCGTCAGCGACGGCTCGGGATCGCCGGCCGTGATGTACGGGATCAATGCCTTGCGGCCAGCCTTGCCGAGCGCCTCGAAGCGCGACCGTATGCGCGACATCGTCAGAACTTGATCCCGGAGCGCTCGGCCACGGTATGCATGTCCTTGTCACCGCGCCCGGACAAGTTCACGAGCAATATCGCGTCCTTGGGCAGATCAGGGGCAATCTTCGCGGCGTAGGCCACCGCGTGGCTCGACTCGAGCGCCGGAATGATGCCCTCGTAGCGACACAAATCGTGAAACGCCCGCAGCGCCTCGTCATCCGTCACCGCCACGTATTCAGCGCGGCCGCAATCTTTCAGCCAGGCGTGCTCGGGTCCGACGCCCGGATAGTCCAGGCCGGCCGAAATCGAGTGCGTTTCCATGATCTGCCCGTTGGCATCCTGCAGGAGGTACGTGCGATTGCCGTGCAGCACGCCCGGCCGGCCGGCGACGAGCGATGCCGCGTGCCTGCCGGTGGCGAGTCCCTCGCCGGCGGCCTCGACCCCGATCAGCCGCACCTTGTCCATGCCTAGGTAGGCGTGATAGATCCCGATCGCGTTCGAACCGCCCCCGACGCAGGCGATTACCGCGTCCGGATGCTTGCCGGCGATCTCGGGCACTTGCTGCAGGCATTCATTCCCGATCACGGCCTGGAAATCGCGCACCATCATCGGATAGGGATGCGGACCGGCGACAGTACCGATGATGTAGAAGGTGTTATCGACGTTTGTCACCCAGTCGCGCATCGCCTCGTTCAACGCGTCCTTGAGCGTCTTCGAGCCCGACTCTACGGGCACCACGCTCGCCCCGAGCAGCTTCATGCGATAGACATTGGCCGCCTGCCGCTTGACGTCCTCCGACCCCATGTAAACGACGCATTGCATGCCGTAGCGCGCCGCTACCGTCGCCGTCGCGACGCCGTGCTGCCCGGCCCCGGTTTCCGCGATCACGCGCGGTTTACCCATGCGCCGCGCCAACAGCGCCTGGCCCACGGTATTGTTTATCTTGTGCGCGCCGGTGTGATTCAAATCTTCGCGCTTGAGGAAAATCTGCGCGCCGCCATACTTCTGAGACAGGCGCTTGGCGTGGTACACGGGGCTGGGGCGGCCAACAAAGTGCTTGAGATCGTAGCGGAGCTCGGCCTGGAATTCCGCGTCGGCTCGCGAGCGCTCGTAGGCTGCGCGCAATTCCTCGAGCGCGTGCATGAGCGTCTCGGCGACGAAAACGCCACCGTAGGGGCCGAAATGGCCCCGGGCGTCCGGCAACTCAACCATCTGCATTCCTGACCTCTCCGATGAACGCGGCGATCTTGCCGGCGTCCTTAATCCCCTTGGCCGACTCGACGCCGCTGGATACGTCTACGCCCCACGGACGCACGATACGAATCGCGTCGCCAACATTGTCGCAGGTGAGTCCCCCCGAGAGGACAAGCGGCAGGGCTCGCTGCTGCGGCACCACCGACCAGTCGAAGCTCGTCCCGGTACCCCCGTAAGCCTCGACGTAGGCGTCTGCGAGCCAGCCGCTCGCGCCGCTGTAGGGGCGCAGATATTCTAGCAAATCGACGCCTTGCCTCACCCGGCACGCCTTGAGGTAGGGAACCCCGAAGCGCTCGCAGAAATCGGGGCTCTCTTCGCCGTGGAACTGTAGGGCATCGGGCCGCACTGTCTCGAGCACGCGCTGCACCTCTTCGACGGACGGATTGACGAACAGCGCCACGGCGCTGACGAAGGGGGGCAGCGCGCGGCGCAGCGCACGCGCCTGCGCCAGGCCCAGGAACCGCGGGCTCGGAGGATAAAACACCAGCCCGATCGCGTCGGCGCCAGCCCGCGCGGCCGCCTGCGCGTCGGGGGCTCGCGTAATGCCACAGATCTTTACTCTGGTGCGCATCGATCAGTACGCCAGCTGCAAGGCCGCGAGTTCGCTCCGCGCGACGTCCAGCCCATACGCGGGCGCATAGTCGATTTTCTCGAGATACAGACCCTCGGCGGCGAACGTCGGGGCTGCGCGCGCTCGGTCGCGCGACTCGAGAACCTCCCCGACCCATGCCGCCGGGCGTTTGCCCTTGCCGACGTAGATTAGGGTGCCGACGAGGTTGCGCACCATGTGGTGCAGGAACGCGTTCGCGCTGAGGACGAAGTCAATGCGCTCGCCGCGACGCTCGACGTCGAGCCGATGCACGCTGCGGCGGGGCGACTTCGCCTGGCACTCGGAGGACCTGAAGGCCGAAAAGTCATGTTCACCCAGCAGCAGCGCGGCAGCCTCGCGCATTGCCGCGACGTCGAGCGGCAGGTGAAACCAGCCAACGTAGGCCGCGGCGAGCGCGGGACGCACCGGTCTGTTCAGCAGTACGTAGCGGTAGGTGCGCAACCGAGCGCTATAGCGTGCGTGGAAGCTTGCAGGCACGGGCCTGGCCCACAACACGGCGACCGACCCCGGAAGCACCGCATTGACGCCACGTATCCACGCCGTGAGCGGGCGCTCGGCCGCCGTATCGAAGTGCACCACCTGTTCGCGCGCATGTACGCCGCGATCGGTGCGCCCAGCGCAGGTCACGCCGATCGGCTCTCCGGCGATCGTCGCCAAAGCAGCTTCCAGCGCGTCCTGGACGGTGCCGCCGCTTGGCTGAGTCTGCCAGCCCAGAAAGCGGCTCCCGTCATATTCGAGGCCGAGCGCGAATCTCATCCCGGAAAAAGTTTAGCCACGGCGCCCGCACTTGTCGCGGCCGATCCGTGGCTAAGTATGGTTTGCGCCGTCAGCCGAGGCTGGAGAGCATCTGCTGCGCCTGACCTTTCTGCGCTGCGTCGCCTTCCTTCAATACCTCGTTTAGCAGCTCACGGGCACCGTCCTTGTCCCCCATGTCCTCATAGGCCTTTGCCAAGTCGATCTTCGTGGCAACTTCCTGCCACTTGGGGTCGGTTTCCGTCGCTCGAGCCACTGACTCGCCGGCACCGCCGAGATCAAGGCTGATGGATGACAGGTCGATCGGCGATTGCGCCGCGCTCGAACCCGACGCCTCCTTTGGCGCCTCGGTATCGAGATTAAGATCAAAATCTATGCTGCCGGCCTTGTCCGCCGCCTGCGTGTGTACCGCAGGCTGCTCGACGGGCTGAGTCGCAGCCGGAAGCTCGAAGTCGAGGCCCACATCCGGCGGCTTGGTCTTGTCGACTGCGCCCAGATCGAAATCGAGCCCACCGCTCGCGGTCCGCTCTCCCTCCTTATCCATCTTCATCTTCAGCGTTCCGCCGGCCGAAAATGCGCTTTGCTCCGCAGCCAAAGCTTCGTGCGATCCGGTACCTAGATCGAAGTCAACATCCGCCTTCGCTGCCTCGGTGCTCTGTGTGGAGTCGAGATCGAAATCTAGCGTCGGCGCCGCAGCGGGCGTTGACCGCACGGAGACGTCCACCTGGGCGGATTCGGCAGCGCCGCCACCGTATAAGCCGTTCGTCGGATCGATCGAGCGACCGAGCGCGGCCGCTTTCTCCCAATCTGCGCCAGTGCCATTCGTGAGCCCTTTCAGCTTCAGCGCAGTCTGCTCGAAGGCGTTCGTATCACGGCGCCCAGAGTATATTTCAAGCAGCTTGGCGTGCACGGCTACGCGATTGGGATCCTTCTGCAGCGCCTCCTTTAGGATCTCTTCCGCTTGCGCGTCTCGCCCGTAGGCCATGTAAACGTCGGCCTCGGCGATCGGATCGACCTCGTCAGCCCCCAACTCGCCAACGCCTGCCTGGCTCACCGAGACTTGTGACGGGATGCCCCCGGGTTGTTGTTCCGGCGCGCCCGGCACCGCGCCTCCCCCTGGACCCTCGGACCCGCCGGCCGCTACGCTTTCCTGAAAGCTGGTGCGCGTCGACTTCTTGCGCTGCCATGCCCATGCGCCGTAGCCAAGCAGCAAGGCTACGACGGCACCTATGCCGCCCAGTGCGAGAGGGTTCTCCAGGGCTTCGTCGATGAGACTGGGTTCGGGCGGCGGTGGCGCCGCGACTCGCTTCGGCTGCGGCTTGGGCTTCTGTGCCGCTGCAGGAGGGGTCGGATGCGCAGGCGGCTGCGGCGCCGCCGCCGCTGGCTGCGTGCCCTGCTGTGGCGGCTGTGGCGCGGGCTGAGGAGCCTGCTGCTGCAGCGCGGGCTGAGGAGCCTGCTGCGGAGGCGCCGGAGAGGCCGGGGCGGGAGCCTGCTGCGCCGCGGCTTGTTTGTGCAGCTCCGCCAGCTGCTCGTTTCTGACCTCGAGCAGCTTCTGCAGATCGGAAACGTTCTTCTCGAGGTCGCGAACCCGCGATTGCGCCTCGTCCAGTGCGCGCTCACGCGCGACTGCGTCGTCGCCGCGGGCGGCGACGTTGGCGGCGGAACTCGGCTTGCCGGGCTCCGCCTTCGAGAGTTTGAGTTGATCCTGTGTTGCTTGCGGCGTCGGTTCGGCCGGCTTCTCGGTGATGCGGCCCGCAGCGGTCTGCTGTCCCGTCGATTCATCCTTCGCAAGTTTCGCGGCTGCGGCGGCTGCAGCGAGCTTGCGCCGATACTCGGCGAACTCAGCCACATTCGCTCGCACCTGCTCGCGCGCCTCTTCCGGATCTACGGCCGAAACCTCGTCCTGGCCGGGGATCTTCAATATGCCCCCCGCCTTGACTAGGTTGACATTGTCGCGAATGAACGCCTCGCGGTTGGCGCGAAACAGCGCGATAAGCATCTGGTTATAGGTCACGCCCTTCAACATGTGGTGGCGGGCAATCTCGCCGAGCGTGTCGCCCTTCTTGACCTCGTAAGTCTGCTCCTTCGCGGGCTCCTTCGCGGCCTCCTTCACCTGCTCTTTCACCGCTTCCTTTGCGGGCTCCGGCGGCTGTGCCGCTGCCGCCGGCTCCGGAGCCGGCGCGATGGGCTTTTCTTCAACCGGTTGGGGCGCCGGCGCTGCCTGCTGTGTCGGGCTTTGCGCCGGAACCGAAACGGGCTGCGCAGGTGGCGGTGCGGCAGCGATCGGCTGCGGTCCCTTGTACTCCGCAGGATCCAGCAGGAACGTGTACTCGCGCATCAACCTGCCGCTCGACCACTGCAATTCGACCAGGATGTCGAGGAACGGCTCGTTCAACGGTTGCGTGGTGCGTAGGCGCAGTACAGCCTTTCCGTCGCGGCGCTCCACATCGAGCTTCATACCGAGCAGCACCGGGTTGTATTCGATCCCCGCTTTCGCGAACGCGTCCTGCGAGGCGATGCGTGCATTTAGAGAGTCGAGTTCGTCGGACTGCTCCGAGACGATTGCGATCTCGGCATTGAGTGGCTGCCCGAGAGCGGAGAGAACGGTGAGCTTTCCCAATCCGACCGCGTGTGCGAGCAGCGGCGCGAACAACAGCGCCGCTACGAGCATTCTTCCGGCGATGGATTTGCCCACTATTCCGCCCTGAGTCTTTCTTGGATCGCCAAGTAACATAACATCATGGTCTTAGGCTTGCAAGCTGAGAGATCTTCTGCAGTTTTGCGGCTTCCAGCCGGAACTAGCTATGAATTTATGCCTCGAGTTCTGGATTCGCTCCTTGGCGTCCAACCCCACGCGCAGACCTGGCATCAACCCTTCACGCCGGCCTCTAGCAGGAGCCGGAGCATGCGGCGCAGCGGCTCGGCCGCACCCCACAAAAGCTGGTCGCCAACCGTGAAGCCGGTCAGATAGTCGCCCCCCATGGGCAACTTGCGCAGACGACCGATAGGCACCGCAAGCTTGCCGCTTACTGCTGCGGGCGTCAGCTGCGTTAGGCTTTCCTCGCGCCGGTTGGGTACCACCTTCGCCCAGTCGTGTGCCTCGGCGAGCATGCCTTCGATTTCGTCGAGCGGCACGTCCTTGCGCAGCTTGATGGTCAGCGCCTGGCTGTGGCAGCGCATCGCGCCGATTCGCACACAGACGCCGTCCACCGGTACGGGCCGCCTATTGCGACCGAGAATCTTGTTCGTCTCCGCCTGACCCTTCCATTCCTCCCGACTCTGACCGTTGCCAAGGTCTTTGTCGATCCACGGCAGCAGGCTGCCCGCGAGTGGATGCCCGAACTGGGCGCGCGGCAAAGCCGGGTCGCGCAGCGTTTCGGTGACTCGCCGGTCAATGTCTAGCGCGCTCGAGCCTGGGTCCTCCAGCAAGCGCCTCGCATCCTCGCCGATATGCGCGATCTGCTCGACGAGCTCGCGCATGTTCGCCGCGCCGGCACCCGACGCCGCCTGGTAGGTCATGCTGGTCATCCACTCGACCAGGTCATGCTGGAACAGGCCGGCCATGCCCATCAGCATGAGGCTGACGGTGCAGTTTCCACCGATAAAGCTTCTGGTGCCACCGGCGATCGCATCTTTGATGAGGGGCATGTTTACCGGGTCCAGCACGATCACCGCGTCGTCGTTCATACGCAGCGCGCTCGCCGCGTCGATCCAGTAGCCTTTCCAGCCTGCCGATCGCAGACGCGGATACACCTCATTCGTATAGTCGCCCCCCTGGCAAGAGACGAGCACCGGAAGCGCCTGCAAGGCTTCGAGGTTCTTTGCATCCCGCACCGCCTCGGTTTCGCGGCCGATGGCGGGGCCTTTGCCGCCCACCTGGGAGGTAGAAAAAAACACCGGCTCGAAGTGCGCGAAGTCATGCTCCTCGCGCATGCGCTGCACGAGCACTGAGCCCACCATCCCGCGCCAGCCAATTATTCCGACCTTCAGCATGACTCGATTTCCGCGACCCTTCCGCTAGCTCAGGGCCGCCACCACTGCGTCCCCCATTGCAACCGTCCCGACCTTCCGAGTACCGGGAGTGTATATGTCGGCGGTGCGTGCGCCTTGCTGCAGCGCCCTTTGCACGGCTCGCTCGACGCGGTCCGCTGCCTCTTCCTGGCCGAGAGAGTAGCGCAGCAGCATTGCCGCCGACAGGATCGTCGCCAAGGGATTGGCCACGCCCTTGCCCGCGATGTCCGGCGCAGATCCGTGGATCGGCTCGTACAGACCCTTGCCGCGCTCGTCGAGGGAAGCGGACGGCAGCATGCCGATCGAGCCCGTCAGCATCGAAGCCTCGTCGGACAGGATGTCGCCGAACATGTTGCCCGTAACGATCACATCGAACTGCTTCGGATCGCGCACCAACTGCATAGCGCAGTTATCCACGTACATGTGCGACAGGGATACGTCCGGATACTCCTTGGCGCAATCCGTCACGACCTGCTTCCACAACTCGGTCGTCTCCAGCACGTTCGCCTTGTCGACCGAGCAAAGACGCTTGGCGCGCTTGCGTGCTGCCAGGAACGCCACGCGGGCGATGCGCCGGATTTCGCTCTCCCGGTAGCGCATCGTATTGACGCCCTCGCGCTCGCCTCCCGCAAGCGTGCTGATGCCGCGCGGTTCGCCGAAGTAGATGTCTCCGGTGAGCTCGCGCACGATCAGGATGTCGAGGCCCGTGACCACCTCGGGCTTGAGCGACGATGCTGCCGCGAGCTCAGGGTACACGCGCGCCGGCCGAAGGTTCGCAAACAGTCCGAGCTCCTTGCGCAGGCGCAGCAGGCCCCGCTCCGGGCGCTTGTCGCGCGGCAGCGTGTCGTATTGCGGCCCGCCGATGGCGCCGAACAGAATCGCGTCGGCCCGGCGCGCCAGCGCGAGGGTCCGCTCGGGCAAGGGGTCGCCGGCGGCTTCGTAGCCGGCGCCGCCCACCGGCGCCTCCTCGAGCTCCAGACGCAGGCCGTCCTCGCCCAGCCGGCGCAGGACGCGCACCGCCTGCGAAATGATCTCGTTGCCGATGCCGTCACCGGCGAGGACCGCGACTTTCACGAGGCGCCTAGCTGAATATCCAGGGAAACTGCTCGCGCCGCCGCGCCTCGAATGCCCGGATCTTGTCGGCGTGACGCAGTGTAAGGCCGATCTCGTCAAGACCGTTCAGCAAGCAATACTTCCGAAACGGCTCGACGTCGAAGCGCGCGAGGAACGATTCGTCCAGCGTAGCGACGGTCTGTCGCTCCAGGTCGACCGCCAGCTTGAATCCCGGGAACGAGGCCACGTCGTAGAACAGCCGGTCGACCTCTGCGTCCGTGAGCACCACGGGGAGCAAACCGTTCTTATAGCTGTTGTTGAAGAAAATGTCGCCGAACGAGGGAGCGATGACGCAGCGAATGCCGTAATCGAGCAGCGCCCAAGGCGCGTGTTCGCGGGACGACCCGCAGCCGAAATTTTTTCTCGCAAGCAGGATCTGCGCGCTCTTGAAGCGCGGTTGATTGAGCGCAAAATCCTCCCTAAGCGGCCGCTTGCTGTGGTCCATGCCGGGCTCGCCGTGGTCGCGGTAGCGCCAGGCGTCGAACAGATTGGGCCCGTAGCCGGTCCGCTTGATCGACTTCAGGAACTGCTTCGGAATGATAGCGTCCGTGTCGACGTTCGCTCGGTCGAGCGGGACGACGATGCCTTCCAATCGCGTGAATTTCTGCATACCTGCCAGCGCGTCTTCCGATGTGTTGTCCTAGAAGCTCGAGCGTACGTCGACGAAGTGGCCCGCAATCGCCGCCGCCGCCGCCATCGCGGGGCTGACGAGGTGCGTCCTGCCGCCGTCGCCTTGCCTGCCCTCGAAATTGCGATTCGAAGTCGCGGCGCAGCGCTCGCCCGCCTCCAGGCGGTCGGCATTCATCGCCAGGCACATCGAGCAACCCGGTTCGCGCCACTCGAAGCCCGCGTCGCGGAAGATGCGATCCAGCCCTTCCCTCTCGGCCTGCGCCTTCACCAGCCCGGAGCCCGGCACGACCATTGCCAGCCGCACGCCAGGCGCCACCCGCCGGCCCTTGACCATCGCCGCCGCACTGCGCAGGTCCTCGATGCGCGAATTCGTGCACGAGCCGATGAAGATCTTGTCTAGCCTTATGTCCGTAATGCGCGTGCGCGGCTTCAGCCCCATATAGATCAACGCGCGCTCCATGCCCTCGCGCTTGGTGCCGTCCTTTTCGCGCTCCGGGTCGGGCACCGTGCCGTCGACCGGCACCACCATCTCGGGCGACGTACCCCACGTCACCTGCGGCTTGATCTCGCGCGCGTCAAGCGCCACCTCGCGGTCGAAAACCGCGTCCGGGTCGCTGCGCAAGCTGCGCCAATAGGCGACTGCCTGATTCCAGTCGGGACCGCTCGGCGAGAACGGTCTGCCCTTCAAGTATTCGATGGTCGCGTCGTCGACCGCCACCATGCCCGCGCGCGCGCCGGCCTCGATCGCCATGTTGCACAGCGTCATGCGGCCTTCCATCGACAGCGCGCGGATCGCGCTGCCGGCGAACTCGATCGCACTGCCGGTGCCGCCGGCGGTCCCGATGCGGCCGATGATCGCGAGTGCCACATCCTTCGCCGTCACGCCGCGCGCCAGCGGACCTTCCACCAGCACCCGCATGTTGCGCATCTTCCTCGCGATCAGGCATTGCGTGGCCAGCACGTGCTCGACCTCGGAAGTACCGATGCCGTGCGCCAAGCACCCAAATGCGCCGTGCGTGCTCGTATGAGAATCGCCGCACACCACTGTCATTCCAGGCAGCGTGGCGCCGTTCTCCGGTCCGATCACGTGCACGATCCCCTGGCGACGGTCGAGAAACGGAAAGTAGGCCTTGGCGCCGAACTCGCGGATATTCACATCGAGCGTCTCGACCTGAAGGCGCGAAATCGGATCGCGAATGCCCTCGATGCCGCGCTCCCAGCCCGTCGTCGGCGTGTTGTGGTCGGCGGTCGCGACCACCGATCCGGTGCGCCAGGGTTTGCGCCCGGCCGCCTTGAGCCCTTCGTAGGCCTGCGGGCTGGTTACTTCGTGCACGAGGTGGCGGTCGACGTACAGCAGCGCGGTCCCGTCCTCCTCGACGTGCACCACGTGCGCGTTCCAAAGCTTGTCGTACAGCGTCTGTCCCATGCCTCGAGCGAGAAATCCCGATCCTTGAAGCCTTGAAATTATCGCACACGGGCGCACGGTATCTTCCCGTCGCCCGTTGTTCGAGCGAGTCGCTAGAGCCGCGCCTGTCGCAGCTCGCGTGCCAGAAAGACACCCGCCAGCGCGGCGACCGCGGCCAGAGAGAACGCCGCCGGAGCGCCGTACCACCCCCAGGCCCACCCAGCGAGCAGCGTGCCGGCCGCGCCCCCGGCGCCGTAGCTCAGGCTTGAAAACAGCGCTTGGCCGCGCGCTTGCACGGAACCCGGGAACAGCCGGTGCACCGCAGCCACGGAAGCGGAATGAAATGCGCCGAAGGTCGCCCCGTGCAGGAGCTGGGCGAGCACCAGCACGGCCACGTGCTCGGCCGCCCAAGCGATCGCCAGAAAGCGCAGCACCGCGGCGAGCAGGCCCGCCTGCAGAATGGTAGACAGCGCAAAGCGCCTGAAAATCGTGGGCAGATAGAGGAAGACGGCGATCTCGGCTAACACACCGAGCGTCCAGAATGCGCCGATCGCCTTGCCGCTGTATCCCAGCTGCTCCAGGTGCAGGCTGAAGAACGCGTACAAGGCGCCGTGCGCGACGGCCATACAGAAGCCGGCCGCAAGTAGCGCCCGCACGCCGCCGTTCGCGAAGCGCCCGCGTTCCCCATCGTCGGCCGGTGCCGGGCCGTGGGAGCGCGCGCCGGGCAGGGCGAGCGCTGCCGCGAGCGCAACGAACGCCAAGCTGAACAGCACGGCGGGCAGCAGGCGCACCGCGGCGGCGTCCAGCCAGGCGCCCACGGCGAGTACCGCGCCGATGAAACCGAGCGATCCCCAGAGTCGGATCGGCCCATAGCGCCCGCTCTGTCCGGCGAGCGATGTCAGCGTGATGGCCTCTACGAGCGGAAGGCCACCCGCCGATAACACGCTCATCAGCGCGATGAGCGCCGCGATTGCGGCAAACCCCTGCGCGAATGGCAGCAGCACGAGGCCCGCAGCGAGCGCGCTACAGGAGAGCACCACGACACCGCGCTGCGCGCGCCAACGATCCGCGACCCAGCCCCACAGTCCCGGCGCGAAGATGCGTGCCACCTGGGGAAGCGCGAGCACCGCGGCAATTCGGCCCGCGTCCAGCCCGCGTTCGGCCAGATAAAGTGGAAAATACGCCATGAATGCGCCTGCGTAGGCGAAGTGGGCGAAGTAATAGCTCGCGAGGCGCGCGGCGACCGGCATGGCGGCCCAGTCGGTGGCGCTACGCGACGAACCGCGGCAGCTGTGCGCGCAGGCTGTAGCGCAGCGCGCCGAGCACCTCGTCGACAAAGCGCTCGTCGGGGCTTTCCCCGTCGCTCGCTACGCCTAGGTGCCCGTCCAGCATCAGTTGTGCGAGTCCGTGCACGAGGCTCCATGCAGCCGCCGCAGCGCGCGGCGTGTCCTGCGCGTGAGCAAGACCCGAAAACGCGCGCGCGAAGGCGCGCATCGTGCCCTGCAGCGCGTCGCGCCAAGGCCCCTCGCGCCCGGCACCCGCTGCAAGTGCGAACATCAGGCGGAAGCGGTCCGGCTGCGCGAGCGCGAAACGGATGTAGGTCCGCGCCACCTCGCGCCCCCCGCGCGGCGCGGCCGCATCGAGCGCGCTGGCGAGGCGCGCGAATCCGTCCCGTGCAATTTCCCCGAGCAGCGCCTCGCGGCCGGCGAAATGCCGATACGGTGCGCCGTGCGACACCCCGGCACGCCGCGCCGCCTCGCGCAGCGTGACCCCGTCCGCGCCGCGCTCGTCCAGCAGCGAGGCTGCCGTCTGCGTCAGTGCTGCGCGCAAGTCACCGTGGTGATAACGCCGCCTTGGGCGCGGAGATGTAGGCATCGACAACATTATGCTGGCAATCATGTAGCTAATGTCAACATGAGTTCCCCCGGATCAGCCTCGACGCGCTTGCCGGCGCCCGAGAAACGGATTGCCGTGCGTACGGAATTCCACCGAAAGTGGAGTACCGCGCAGGGAAAATACCTTCCGAAACCTGGCCTCCAAGTAGCGCCGATAGCTGTCCGGCACAGCGTCGAGCGCGTTGCCGTGAATGATGATGCGCGGAGGATTCATCCCGCCCTGATGCGCATAGCGCAGCTTGGGCCGCACCAGGCCCTTACGCGGGGGGGCCTGCTGCTGCACCGCAGCGATCATCGCTCGGGTGAGCTTCGGCGTCGACAGCTTCGCCATCGCTGCAGCGTAGGCGACGTCCACGGAGCTCATCAACTCGCTCAATCCCCTGCCACCACGCGCGGAAATGTAATGCGCGTCGGCGAAGCCGAGAAACCCGAGTTTCCAGGCGAGTTCCTGCTTCACGCGTTCGCGCTGCTCGCGGTCTGCCGCGTCCCACTTGTTCACCGCGACGACCACCGCGCGCCCGCGCTCGAGAATGTAGCCCGCGACATGCGCGTCCTGGTCGCTCACGCCCTCGAGCGCGTCCAGCATGAATATGGCGACGTTCGCATCCTCGATCGCCTGCAGTGTCTTCACGATCGAAAAGCGCTCCACTGCCTCACCCTGCTTGCCCCGCTTGCGCAAGCCGGCCGTATCCACCAGCGTATAGCGCTTTCCGCCGCGCTCGAATGGCACATCGATCGCGTCGCGGGTGGTTCCGGGCTGGTCGAAGATGATGACCCGCTCTTCGCCCGCCAGGGCATTGACCAGCGTCGATTTGCCGACGTTCGGCCGTCCGACGATCGCCACGCGCGGCTGCCGTTCCGCACTTTCCCTGGGTTCTGCCTCCTGCGGCAGGCCGGCGAGTACCGACTCGAGCAGGTCGCTCACGCCTTCGCCGTGCGCAGCGGATATCGCGGCAGGTACGCCGAGCCCGAGCTCATGGAACTCGGCCGCCGCCGTGTCGGGCGCAAGCCCCTCACACTTGTTGACCGCGACCTGCACGCGCGCCCTCAGCCTGCGCAGCCGCATGGCGATCTCGCGATCGGTGGCGGTCAAGCCGGTCCGCCCGTCGACGACGAACACGACCGCGTCCGCCTCCGTGATCGCCTGCTCGGTCTGGCGCGCCATGGCCACAAAGATCGCGTCGGCGGTCCCGGGCTCGAGGCCGCCGGTATCGATGACGATGAAGGAGCGGTCACCGAGCCGGCCTTCGCCGTAATGTCGATCACGCGTCACGCCCGGGACGTCGACCACGATGGCGTCGCGGCTGCGGGTGATGCGGTTGAACAGCGTCGACTTGCCGACGTTCGGGCGCCCGACTAGGGCGATGACCGCCTTCATTGCATGCCCTGGCGCTACAGAGCGAGCGCGAACAGGCCGCCGCTCTGCGTCTGCACCAGACAGCCTTCCGGCAGGCGGATAGGCGCCGCACGGATCGGCGCACCGCCTGTCGCCATGCGCGCGACGAAGGCGCCCGAATCGCGCGCGAGGAAGTGCACGTATCCTTCCAGGTCGCCGACGACGATTTCCGAGCCGACCGGCAGCGGCAGCGACAACTGCCTGTTGGCGAGGCGGTCCTGCTTCCAGAGGCTGCGACCGCTGCGCCGCTCGAACGCGTACACGGCACCCGCGTCGTCGCTCACGTAGACGTTCGCCTCGTCGACGCTCGCCCCGTTCACGGACGACATCTCGCGCGACCACAGCAGATTCCCGCTCCCCGTGTCGAAGCATGCGACGCGGCCCTGGTAAGCCGCGGCGCAGACCTCGCGCCCGCGCACGACCGGGACACCGAGCACCTCGGTGATGCGCTCCAGTTCGGTCGCACCGCGCGGCACCGCGACGCTTCCTTCCCAGCGGGCAATGCCGTTGTTCAATGCGATGGCGACAAGCTTGCCGCCGGAAAAGCCCGCATACGCAGTGTCCGCGGCGATCGTCACTCCGGCGGGAGAGCGCACGATGAGCGACGAGGGTGCCCGCTGGTAGACCCAGACACGCTTGCCGTCGACGGCATCGAACGCGAAGATGCGGCTGTCCTCGCTGCGCACCAGCACCAGCCCTGCACCGACTGCCGGCGCCGCCAGCACCTCGCTCGAGACGCGCGCGCGCCAGCGTACCTTGCCACTTTGCGCATCGAGGGCGAACACTTCGCCTTCGTCGGTCGCGACCGCCACCAGCGCGCCGTCGCTGCCGACTCCGCCCGACAGGCGCGCCTCGAGCGACACGCGCCAGCGCTGCCGACCGCTCGCCGTGTCGAAGGATACGACCGCTCCGTCGCGGTCGGCGGCATACACGCTATCGCCTGCAAACACCGGGCTGAAGGTGAAGCTGCCGGCTCCGCCCACGCTCGCCGACCACAGCACGCGCACCGCCTTTGCATCGGCGATGGGCGTGAGCGGCGCCGGTGTCGGGCCGGACGGGCCGCTGAACCAGTTCATCGGGTTCAGGCTCGAGCAAGCCCCCAGCGAGAGCCCCGCAGCGAGCAGGACGAGCAGCGCGCGCTTTCTCATCCGCCCAAGGCCTCCAGCCGCATACGTACGCTCTCGCGAAACGCGCCCTCCTGCACGCCCGCCTTGTCCAGCGCCAGCTGGTACGCCGCGCGGGCGGCGGCTGTCTGATGCTGGGCAGCCAGGATGTCGCCCTTGAGCGCGGCATACTGCGCCGCATACGCCGCACCATGCTTTGCGTCGACCAGCTTGAGTGCCTCGTCGTAGGACTTCCTGTCGAGCAAGATCGCCGCGAGGCGCAGCCTCGCGATGTCCTTGAAATTATCCGACGGCGAGCGCTCGAGCACCCAGCGCAATTGCGCCTCGGCGCTCTTGTCGTCGTGCCGGTCGAAATAGAAGCGCGCCGAGACGAGGGCTGCCATCGACGCGTACAGGGTGCCCGGATACTTCTCCGCCAGCTCGCCGCCAGCGTCGCGCATCGTCTTCGCATCGCCCGTTTCCACCGACTTGGTGAGCGCTTCGTAAAGTACGCTTGCCTGCAGCGCTTCCCTGCGCTGATACCAGTCCCAGCCGCGCCACGCCGCGATCGCGATAAGGACGACGGACACGACGAGCAGCACCCGGGTGCCGTTCTCCTGCCACCAGGACTTCAGCGCTTCAATCTGTTCCTGCTCTTGATGATCGAGTGCCATGCTATGACTTTGCCCTCTGCAATGCGTCGCCGAAAGCGGCCACCGCCACCTCGCGTCGGACGCTGAACTGTGGTTCCGTGCGGCGCAACAGCTTGACCGCAATTTGCCGCGCCCGTACTTCATCTTCGCCGACGATGAGCGCCATCCACGCGCCACTCGCATCGGCCCTCTTCAATTGCGACTTGAAACTGCCGCCTCCGGCGTGTTGCACCACCGCATAGCCGGCCGCGCGCAGCTCCTCGGCAAGCACCAGCGCATAGGGCTGCGCGCCCTCGCCCTGCGCGACCACGTAGGCGTCCGGGACGCGCGGCTGCCGCGCAGCGCCCGCTTCGCGCAGCAGCGTGATCAGGCGCTCGTTTCCCATCGCGAAGCCGGCCGCCGGCGCCGGCTTGCCGCCGATCTGCGCGAACAGGCCGTCATAACGTCCGCCGCCGCACACCGTGCCCTGCGCCCCGAGAGCCTCCGAGATCCATTCGAAGACCGTGAGATTGTAATAGTCGAGACCGCGCACCAATCGCGGATTGAGCGCGAAGGGCACGCCGGCGGCCCCGAGCAGTCGCTTCAGCTCATCGAAGTGCGCGAGCGACGCGGCGCCGAGGTATCCGATCAGCGGCGGTGCACCCGCCACGACATCCTGCACCTGCGGATTCTTGGAATCGAGCACGCGCAGCGGATTGGTGTGCATGCGGCGTTTGGCGTCGGCGTCGAGCCGATCGACATGCGCCTCCAGATGGCGCACCAAGTCCGCGCGATAGCGCGCGCGCTCCTCGGGTGACCCGATGGTGTTCAGCTCAAGCCGGATGCCCTGCAGGCCCAGCTCACGCCACAGCGACGCGCACATGACGATCAGCTCGGCATCCACGTCGGGCCCCTCGTAGCCGAGCGCCTCGACGCCGTACTGATGGAACTGTCGGTAACGGCCCTTCTGCGGTCGCTCGTGGCGGTACATCGGGCCCGCGTACCAGAGGCGTTTCGGTCCGTCGTACAGCAAATTGTGCTCGATCGCCGCGCGTACGCAGGAGGCCGTGCCTTCCGGGCGCAGCGTCAGGTCTTCGCCGTTCAGCTCGTCGCGCCAGGCGTACATTTCCTTTTCGACGATATCGGTCACCTCGCCGATCGCGCGCCGGAACAGTTGGGTGTGCTCGACCAAAGGCATGCGGATGTTACGGTAGCCGTAGCGCTCGAGCCACGACTCGACGCGCGCTTCGAAGTCGCGCCACCACACGGCCTCGTCGGGCAAAATGTCGTTCATGCCGCGAACGGCCTGGATGCCTTTGCTCATGCACGCAACGGCGGTCAGGAAACCGCCTTGATCCTGATTTGTTTCGACTCGTTGTTCACCGGGCGGCGGCGTCCAGCCCCCGGAGAGAAATTGCGGCGCACGTAGTCGGCGATGAGCGCCTGGAATTCCTCGGCGATGCGGTCGCCCTTGAGCGTCACCGTCTTCTCGCCGTCGACGTACACCGGCGCCACCGGATACTCGTTGGTTCCAGGCAGGCTGATGCCGATATCGGCGTGTTTGGATTCGCCCGGTCCGTTGACCACGCAGCCCATCACGGCGACGCGCATGTCCTCCACGCCCGGGTACTGCTCGCGCCACACGGGCATCTGCCGGCGCAGATACGCCTGAATGCCTTCTGCGAGCTCCTGGAAATAGGTGCTCGTGGTGCGGCCGCAGCCGGGGCAGGCGCTCACCATCGGCGTGAAGCTGCGCAGGCCCATGGTCTGAAGGATTTCCTGCGCAACCTGCACTTCACGCGTCCGGTCACCGCCCGGCTCGGGCGTGAGCGAAACGCGGATGGTATCGCCGATGCCTTCCTGGAGCAGCACGGCGAGAGCGGCGGTGGAGGCGACGATCCCTTTTGAGCCCATGCCCGCTTCCGTGAGCCCGAGATGCAGTGCGTAGTTGCAGCGGCGCGCGAGTTCGCGATACACCGCGATCAGATCCTGCACCTGGCTCATCTTGCAGGAGATTACGATGCGCTCGGCCGCCAAACCCCAGGCTTCCGCTTGGCGCGCAGAATCGAGCGCGGATCGCACGACCGCCTCACGCATCACCTCCTGGGCCGACAGCGGCTGCGCGCGGCGGCCATTTTCGTCCATTAGTCGGCCGAGCAATCCCTGGTCGAGGCTGCCCCAGTTGACGCCGATTCGCACCGGCTTGCCGTAACGCATCGCGCACTCGATCATGGTCGCGAACTGCTCGTCGCGCGTGGCAACCGTACCAACATTGCCCGGGTTGATGCGGTACTTCGCGAGCGCCTGCGCGCATTCCGGAAACTGCGTGAGCAGCTTGTGTCCGTTAAAATGAAAATCCCCCACCAGCGGCACGCGGCAGCCGGCCGCATCCAGGCGCTCGCGGATGCGCGCAACCTGCGCCGCCGCCTCCGCATTGTTCACCGTGATGCGCACCAGCTCTGAGCCCGCGAGCCACAGCTCGCGCACCTGCGCGGCGGTTGCAGCCGCGTCGGCGGTGTCCGTGTTGGTCATCGATTGAACGACGACCGGAGCGCCTCCGCCTATGGCGACGCCGTCGACCATCACTTGCGTCGCGTGGCGCCGTTGCGCGACGTTCATCCCGGCGCTCATTTCAGGGTAAAGCGCGCAACGTCGACCCTGGTGTGAGGCTTGAGGTCGAACGGCTGGTTCTGGTACGTGACTTGCACGTGCTGCGCATTGCCGATCACCATGTCGAACGGCGGCTGACCGCTGACGACGCGCTGGCTGCCCGCGGGAACCAGCTGCTCGAGGAGCGTGTGTCCCGCCGCGTCGCGCACCTCCACCCACGACTCCTCATCGAAGCGCATGACGATACGCCGCGCGTCGGGGTCCGCGGAAGGCGCAGCCTTGGCGACGGGGGGCTTTTGCGCCTTGGCGACGTCCTGCGCGCTCTGCATCGCGGCCGGCGCCTGCACTGCCGCTGGCACGACGCTCGGTTGCACGGCTGCGGCGGTGGGCGCAGAAGGTGCAGGCGGCGCGGGTTCGGCCGGCGCCACGGCATCCGCCGCGCGCGGTTTCTCGACCTGCGCCGGGGCGGAGGCAACGGCCGCCGGACCCGCAACCTTGGCGCGCTCCTGCTTCCATTCGATCAGCACCCCAGCCACGGCTGCCAGGATGAGCAGCGACAGAATTCCGTAAATGACGTTTGAGCGCCGCGACGCGTTGGCAAAGGGCACGGGTTGCCTGAAGCGGTCCGCGAGTCGGCCAGGATCCGGAACCTCTAGTTTGCCCTCCATGCGCGTCAGCAGGGATTCGGCGTCGAGCTTCAGCAGCTTGGCGTAGCTACGCACCATGCCGCGCGCGAATGTGCCGCCCGGCAGGAGGTCGAAGCGGTCTTGCTCCAGCGCCTCGAGCTGGCGCGCACCGAACTTGAGCTGCTGGGCAACGTCCTCGATCGTCAGCCCGCGCACAGCGCGCTCGCGGGCGAGGATCTCGCCGATCCCTTCCTCGCGCGGCATCTCCAGCTCGCGCCCTTCGACCATGCTAGTCATAGGCGCCGCGCTGCAAAAGCCGGTACTCGGGCGATCTCGGAAAGTCCCGGCGCAGCTGGTTGGCGTAGCCCGCTTCGGCGACGGTATTGCCAAGCTTGCGCTCGACGCGCAGCGCCAGCCAAAGCGACTCGGCGGTCGGGGGCACGCTCCGGTTGTAGCGCAGCGCGTACCGCCTAGCCTCCTCCATGTCGCCCTGCCGGTAGCGGATCAGCCCCATCTGCAGCAGGGCGCCCGGATCGTTTGGCTGCATGCGCAGCGCTTGCTGGACGAACTTCTCCGCATCGTCCAACTTGCCCTGGCGCAGCGAGCAAATTCCGGCCGCCGTATACGAGCGCCAGGGTGCCGGATAGAGCGGATTGCGGATTGCCCTCTCGAAGTAGCCGATCGATTCGGTCTCGCGCCCCGTCTGGCACAGGAACCAGCCGTAGTTGTGGTTGATATCGGGGTCGTTGGGTGAGATTTTCAGCCCGCGCTCGAAGTTTTCCTGCGCAAGCCGGTTCTCCTTGAGATCCATGTACACCAGTCCGAACATGCCGTAGGCAGGCGCGTAGTTCGAGTCCGCGGACGTGGCGCTGCGCAGCTCGTCGAGCGCGACCGCCATGCTGCCACGTCGATAGTAGAGCGCCGCGAGCTCCGTGTGCAGCTTGGCCCTGTTCTGGGGATCGCCCACCTCTCCGACGATCTGCCCGGTGTCGACGCTTGGCGGCGGCGGCGGCTGAGTCGCGCACGCGCTAGCAAGCAGTACCAGAGTAGCGCCTATCAGGCGTCTCACGCGCTTAGCTCCGTCAGCCTGTGCATAACGCGACCGGAGCGCCGCGTGCGGTCGGCCACGTCCCCGGCGAGCTGGCCGCAGGCCGCGTCGATCCCCTCCCCGCGCGTCTTGCGCACGGTGGCCGTGACGCCCCCAGCGCGCAGGATTTCCGCGAAGCTCCGGATGCGCTCCGGAGCCGAGCGCCGGAATGACGTGTTCGGGAACGGATTGAAGGGAATCAGGTTGAATTTGCAGCGCACGCGCCGCGCGATTCCGAGCAGCTCCCTGGCATGCGCATCGGAGTCGTTTACGCCGTCGAGCATCACGTACTCGAAGGTGATGAAATCGCGCGGCGCCTTGTCCAGATACCGGCTGCACGCCTTGAGCAGTTCGCGGATCGGATACTTGCGGTTGAGCGGCACGAGCTGGTCGCGCAAACGGTCGTTCGGTGCGTGCAACGACACCGCGAGCGCGACGGGACATTCTTCGCGCAGCCGGTCGATGCCCGGTAGCACCCCGGAAGTCGATACGGTCACTCGCCGGCGCGAAAGGCCGTAAGCGTTGTCGTCGAGCATGAGGCGCAGCGCCGGCAGAACGTTATCCAGATTGAGCAGCGGCTCCCCCATGCCCATCATCACGACGTTGCTGATGACTCGCTCGCCCTTCGGATCGCGCCCGAGCTCGCGGTTGGCGATCCACAGTTGCCCGATGATCTCAGCGGTGTCGAGATTGCGATTGAACCCCTGCTTACCAGTCGAGCAAAACGCGCAATCGAGCACGCAGCCCGCCTGGCTCGATACACACAGCGTGCCCCGGCCGTGCTCAGGAATGAACACCGATTCGACCGCGTTCGCACCGTCCACCTTGAGCAGCCACTTGCGCGTGCCGTCGGGCGCAGTCTCGTCGCCGACGATCTGCGGCACTCGAACATGCGCGTGCTGGGCGAGTTTCGTGCGCAGCGTCTTGGCGAGGTCGCTCATGCGCGCGAAGTCCGACTCGCCGAACTGGTGGATCCAGCGCAGGACCTGGCGCGCACGGAACGGCTTCTCGCCGAGTGCGGCGAAGTACCGGTCCATGGCCGCCGCGTCGAAAGCGAGCAGGTTGTCCGTCATCGCGAATAGATTTCGCACACCGGAAAGAAGTACGCGATCTCGCTGCGCGCCGTGTCCAATCCGTCCGAGCCATGCACCGCATTCGCGTCGATCGATTCCGCGAAGTCCGCGCGGATCGTGCCCGCTGCCGCCTTCTTCGGATCGGTGGCGCCCATCAGTTCGCGGTTCTTGGCGATCGCGGCTTCGCCCTCCAGCACCTGCACCAGCACCGGGCCCGAGATCATGAAATCGACCAGCTCGCGAAAGAACGGTCGCTCGCGGTGCACTGCGTAGAAGCCCTCAGCCTGAGCGCGCGACAAATGCATCATGCGCGCCGCCGCGATCTTCAGGCCCGCGGCCTCGAACCGCGCACAGATCTTTCCCACGACGTTCTTTTTCACCGCGTCGGGTTTGATGATGGACAAGGTCCTCTCGACCGCCATTATTCGCTCCGTAACTAAGGCTCGTATATTAAAACCGAAATTCTATCACGCACCCTGGTCGAATCTCGTAAAAACAAGGGCTTGCGCTTGCGATAGAGGTGCGCCCGGGTGCCACTCCGGCAGCAGGCCGGGCGCTCCTGGCGCGGCGCGGTAACGCGCATCGATGCCCAGCCCCGGCGCCCAGACCAGCTCGCCATCGCAGTAAAGGAGCGGCAGGCGCTCACGCCACCAGGGCGGCACGCCCGCCTCCTGGAACAGGTTCTTGAGCGTTCGACGCGGCCGCTCGGGATTCGGCTGCAACCGCTCCCCGCCGCGGCGCTGGCACACGCGCACCTCCCCTGCCTCGAGTCGCGCCCGGTCGATGCCAGCGCCGCGCGCCGGCCGCAGCCGCAACTCTCCGGCAAGCGCGGGCAGACGCAGCCTACGCTCACCCGTCCACTTGACCGGCGCGAACTGGGTCGGTGGCGCCGCACGCTCAAGCGTGATCTCCCCCCGATACGCGCGCAGCACGGCGCCATCGTGGCGGATCGCGGTACGCGCGCCGCGCCCGCTCAGCTGGCGCAGCATGTCCGCCAGGCGTCGTTCCGTCGGCGCACGCAGGCCGTGTGCCGCCAAGTGCGCGCGCAGCGCGAGCGCGGGGGAGGTCGTCGCGCGACGGCGCAGCAGCGCATCGGCCTCGGCGAAGTGGCGCGCGGCCCGCGCCAGCGCCTCGCGCCAGCGGGGGTAGCGCTGCTCGAGCAACGGCAGGATCCGCCGGCGCAGATAGCCGCGCGTCAGCGACAAATCGTCGTTCATTTCGTCCTCGACCCACTGCAGACTGTGGGCGCGCGCATAGCGCACGATCACCGTGCGCGGCACTGCGAGCAGGGGTCGCACGACGACCTTGCCGCCGAGCGTGCCGCGCACCGGCATGCCGCTCGCACCGCGCAGACCCGTGCCGCGCAGGAGGTTCATGAGCACCGTCTCGGCCTGATCGTCGAGCTGGTGCGCGAGCGCCAGCACGTCAGCACGTGCGCGACCGAGAGCCGCGCGGCGCGCAGCGCGCGCGGCGGCCTCGAGCCCGACGCCGCGCCTCTCGCCTATCTTTACGCGGCGTACCTCGAGGGGCACGCCCCACTCACGACACAGGCGCCGGCAGAAGCGCGCCCAACTCCCGGAGTTCGCGCTCAGGCCGTGGTCGACGTGAATCGCGCGCAGCGCGTAGCCTTGTCGCGGCGCCAGGCGCGCGAGCAGGTGCAGCAGAACGACTGAGTCGACGCCCCCCGAGAGCGCCAGCGCGAGGGTCCTGCCTCGCAGGTCGGTCTGCGCCAGGACGCGCTCGACCGCTGCGGCGGGTCCGCTCGGCCGCTTGCGCGACTCAGCTGCGCTCCGCGAGGTCCTTGAACTTGCCATGGTCCATGAGTCTTTCGAGGCGTTCCTCGACGAGCTCTTTCGGCTTTTTCCCCTGGACCTGCTTGAACGCTTCGGCAAGCGCCTTCTTGAGCGACGCAGCGGTGGCCTGCGGGTCGCGGTGCGCGCCGCCGAGCGGTTCGTTGACGATCTTGTCGATCAGGCCGAGTGTCTTCAACCTTCCGGCGGTGATGCCGAGCGCCTCGGCAGCCTCGGGCGCCTTGTCGGCGCTGCGCCATAGGATCGAGGCGCATCCTTCCGGAGAAATCACTGAGTATGTGGCGTATTGCAGCATCAGCACCACATCGCCAACCGCAATCGCCAGGGCCCCGCCCGAACCGCCCTCGCCAATGACGCTGACGATGACCGGCGTCTTGAGACCCGCCATGACGTACAGGTTGCGACCGATTGCCTCGGACTGACCTCGTTCCTCGGCGTCGATGCCGGGATAGGCGCCAGGGGTGTCGACGAAGGTAAACACCGGCAAGCGAAACTTCTCCGCAAGCAGCATCAGGCGCAGCGCCTTCCGATAGCCTTCGGGTTTCGGCATGCCGAAGTTGCGCAGGATCTTTTCCTTGGTATCGCGCCCCTTCTGGTGGCCGATCACGACGCACGGTACGCCATTAAAGCGCGCCAGCCCACTGACGATCGACGCGTCGTCGGCGAAGCTGCGATCGCCGTGCAGCTCCTCGAAGTGCGTGAACAGCATGCCGACGTAATCCAGCGTGTACGGCCGCTGCGGATGGCGCGCGACCTGCGCCACCTGCCAGGGGCTGAGCTTGGCGTAGATGTCCTTGGTAAGCGTCTGGCTTTTCTTGGTGAGGCGGCCGATCTCCTCGGAAATATCGACTGCTGAATCGTCCTGCACGAAGCGCAGTTCCTCGATGCGCTGCTCGAGCTCGGCGATCGGCTGCTCGAAATCGAGAAAGGTCGTTTTCATCGGTGCGGCATTCTACGCTCAAGCCGCACGGCTAGTATTCCACTGGAACCGGGTCTAGCGAGCGCCACAAGTACCAGGTGGCAACCGAGCGCCAAGGCTGCCAGGCCTGCGCGATACGCCGGATACCGCCCGCGCTGACCTCGCGCCCGCGGCGGTAGCTCAGGCTGACTGCGCGTCGCAATCCCAGGTCGTCGAGCGGGAGCACGTCGGGGCGCAGCAGATTGAACATCAGGAACATCTCGGCGGTCCAGCGCCCTATCCCGCGCACCTCCGTCAACTCGGCGATCACCTGCTCGTCGTCCATGTCCTGCCAGCGCTCGGGGACGATCGCGCGGCAGGAAAAGTGCGCCGCCAGGTCGAGCACGTATTCGACCTTGCGGCGCGAGAGTCCGCACGCGCGCAACCGCCGCGCCCCCGCATCCGCGGCGCCGCGCGGGCTCACCTGCCCGACTGCGGCAAGCACCCTCTCCCACACCGCCTGCGCGGCCTTCACCGAGATTTGCTGCCCGACGATCGAGCGCGCCAGTGTGGCGAAGGGATCGCCGCGCGCCACGAGGTGCACGCGAGGATGGCGCCGGATGATTTCGCCCACAACGGGGTCGCGGAGCGACAGTTCGCGCTTGGCCCTGTCCCAGTAGACGGGCTTCATGGTTGGGCGAGCGGGAGATTCAGCAAGAGGTTCTCCGGCTTGAGGCGCACGACGTCATGCTCGTCGCATGACAGCGCGAGGTATACGGGTCGGCCGCGGAGTTCTTCGCGCACGTCCGAGGGTTGCGCGAAATCCATGCGCAGCAGCGCGAGTATACGGCGCATGCGCTCCGGCCCGACGTCCGCACCGTGCCATAGATCGTTGAGAATGGAAGTCGACTCCGCGTCGAGCCCGATGTGCCACGACCAGCGGCTCTCGTCGATCTTGCGCAGCGCACGGACATGCACGCGTACGCCACGCAAGTGCCTCACCCAAGCTTCGATGACGGCGCACAGCGCTTCGAGCGCGGGGCGTCCGTAGGCGAGACTGATCACCGTGTCGAAGCGCGACTCGCACTCCCAGTATTTGCTCGCATTGGCCCGATCGAGCACGTCCAGCCCCGCGCCCCGGAGCGCGCCGCGTGCCTCGACAATCAGCCGGCCAAGGCTGCCGTAGCGTTCGCCGCTGGCATGCCGCTGCACGGTTTCAAGGTCTGCCAGGAGGGGCTGACCGTCGTGCAAAGCGACTGTCTGGTCACGAAACAGCAATTCGGCCGCGCGCAGGCGCAATGGGTCGTCGCAGCCGTCGAGCACGTCTCTCAAGATGACGTGCACAAGCTGTTGTACGAAGAGCGGCGGCACGTCCACGCCGCCCTCGAACAGGGAAAGGTAGCAGGCCTCCACGCTGTCGGCATCGACTAAACGCTGGCGGAAGCGGAGCAGCACGCGGTAGTTGTGCTGCAGGTCACGATCGGCCAAGGATTCGATTTCGCGGGCAACGACTTCACGCCGCGGATCGTCCATCAGCTCAGCGTGCAACCGGCGCTCGAATTCGGAGGATTCTTCGACAGGGCGGATTTCGGGGCGCTGGAAGTACGCGCGCAGGAAATCATCTGTGATTCTCAGGCGACCCGGGGCGTCCCGCCGCAAAAGATGAAAGCCGCTGTTGCGCCAGAAATCGGGCACCCGCACGCCGTCCCGCGCGCCCCCGCGCGCCGCCTAGGCGACGGCGGTTACCAGTCTCGAATGCGCCGACACGTGCTGCCTGAGGAACTCCATCTGGTCGGCGTAGATGCGTCGATTGCTCAAGATCAGGTACTCGGCCTTGTTCGGTACGTATGGGGCGTACAGCAACTCCATGCCTGCCTCCTGCGGCAGGCGGTTGCGCTTCTGCCCATTACACTGACGGCAGGCTGTCACCACGTTCATCCAACCGTCGCGCCCGCCGCGCGACAACGGCGTGATGTGGTCGCGGGTCAGACGGAAGAAACTGAACACGCCGCCGCAGTACGCGCACAAGTGGCGGTCGCGCCTGAACAGCTCGCGGTTGTTGAGCGGCGGGACCTGATCGAACCCGCGCACCGCCAGCGCCTTGCCCTTGACGGCAATGATCGACGCCGCGGTAATGGTCGAGCGTTGGCCAGTCGCACGCGAGATGCCGCCGTAGAACGTGAACGTCCTCTCGCCCATGGTCCACGCCACCAGGTTCTTCGCGTAATAGAAGCAAGCCTGCTGCCAACTTATCCACCGGTGGGGCACACCGTGGCTGTCGAGTGAGAGGATGAGCGGATTGTCCATGGCAGGAACCCAGTTCGCAACGATTCTGCCAAGCCTTCTTGTGCTTTGCAACGGCGCTTCAATCCGCGGGCTTAGACGCGGATTTTCGCACACTGCATGATGTCTTCCACAGCGCGCGGGTCAGCGCCGGTCGACTGCGTCCTTGAATCCCTGGCCGGCCGCGAAGGCAGGAATGGTCTTGGCCGAGATCTTGATTTCCTTGCCGTTTACGGGGCTGCGTCCGGCACGCGCCTTGCGCTTGCGCGGCATGAACGTGCCGAAGCCGACGACTGTGACACGATTCCCCTTGGCAACGCCCGTGACGATCGCATCGAACACCGCGTTGACCGCTTCGCCCGCTTCGCTGCGGCTGAGATTGCCCGCCTTGGCGGCGGCTTGAACGAGGTCGGATTTCGTAATCACGGCTGGCATACGTTCTCCATATCTGCCCGATCGCGTGCCGGACATCTCCCAGTTCTTCCTCGCTGCGCGCTTGCTTCGCGAGCGAGCACGCATCGTAGCGAATCCGCAACGCGAACACAACGCGCACGCGTGATTTCGCGCACGACGATTACCAAACAATAATGAACGCGTCGAGCTGCGCGGTGATGCAAGCGCGATCAGCACAGTTCCATTTACGCTTCCGCAGCGCTGCTGATCGCGCGGGGCTGCGCGTTTGTTTTTTCCGTGAGCTGACTTTCGACTTGCCAGGTAGGGGCAAAAGTCCTGCTCTTTCGCGTGATCTGGTGCTGCGCGCGCGAAGCGCTCAGCGCGCACCCGCAAGCAGTTCGACGAACACGCTCGGCTCCTCGGCGCCCCGGCCCTGCGCGAGCAGCAGCCGATAGAGCTCCGCAGCCACATGCGCCATGGGCAGCGGCACGTCTACGTCGCGCGCCACTGCGGCCGCGTTCTCCAAGTCCTTCAAGAGCGTATATGCGGTACCGCTCGGATTGGCGAAATCGCGCCGCGCCATCCGAGGACCGAACACCTGCAGCGGCAGCGAGTCGGCGAAACCACCCTTCAGGGCCTCCGGGAGCATACGGGCATCGACCCCCGCTGCCTCGGCGAGCCGCACCGCCTCCGCGATTACTGGAAACAGGCAGCCGACGATCACCTGGTTGCACAGCTTCGTGACCTGGCCGGCGCCGGACTCCCCCATGCGCGTGACGCGCTGTGCGACCACTTGCAGCACGGGCCGCGCGCGCTCGAGATGCTCCGCCTTGCCGCCCGCCATGACGACGAGCTTCCCCTGCTGCGCCCCGGCCACGCCGCCGGAGACCGGGGCATCGATCAAACCCATCGCGCATTGGCGCTCGAGGCGCGCGGCAAAAGCGCGCGTGGACTCAGGTGCGATGCTGGAGAAGTCGACCACGAGCTTTTCCGCGCTGCCGCCTTCAGCGATTCCCGACGTTCCGAAGAGCACCTCTTCTGCCGCGCGCTGGTCGGTCACGCACATCAGGATGATGTCCGAGGCGCGCGCCAGCGCCGCGGGCGATTCCGCCGCGGCCGCACCGCGCGCGAGCAGGGGTACGAGCTTGTCGCGCGTGCGATTCCATACCTGCACGCGATAGCCAGCCTGGAGAAGCCGTACGACCATCGGCGCTCCCATCAGGCCAGTGCCGATGAAACCCACCCTGCGCTTGTCGCTCATTTGTGTGCCGTCCGTTTCTTTGCCCCGCGATGGGTTACGGCTCCCGTGAACGCCGAGCCGACCAGCGCCGCGTATTTCTCGAGCGCGCCCGAGAGCGGGGCGCGCGAGGGGCCGCGCCATGCTTTGCGCCGTCGGGCGAGCTCGGCTGCGCTGACTTGAAGGGACAGCTGGCCTTTGCGCGCGTCGATCAGCACGCGGTCGCCATCCTTCACCAGTGCCAGGGGCCCGCCTACCGCCGCCTCCGGCGACACGTAGCCGATCATCATGCCGCGCGTCGCACCTGAAAAGCGACCGTCGGTGAGCAGCGCGACCTTCTCGCCCATGCCCTGGCCATAGATCAGCGCGGTCACGCCCAGCATCTCGCGCATGCCCGGCCCTCCCTTCGGCCCCTCGTAGCGGATCACTAGCACGTCGCCTGCACGGTAGGCCTGCTTGCGCACCACCTGTGCGCACGCTTCCTCCGAATCGAATACCCTCGCAGTGCCTTCGAAGGCGAGCACCTTGAGGCCTGCAACCTTGAGCAGCGCGCCCTCGGGGCTGAGGTTGCCCTTGAGCACGACGATACCGCCACTTGCGAGCAGCGGCTCTCTGCGCACCACCTGCCCGTCGGCGCCGGGATGGTCGGCCAGTTCCTCTTCGAGCGTGGTGCCGAACAGCGTGAGGCAGTCGCCATGCAGAGCGCCGCGCCGCAGCAGCTCCCGCAGCACAGTGTAGACGCCACCCGCCGCGTGCAGGTCCTTGGCCAGGAATCGTCCGCCCGGTTTCATGTCGGCGATGAGCGGCGTGCGCTTCGACACGCGCGCGAGGTCGTCGAGGCAGAAACGGATGCCCCCCTCGTGGGCGATCGCCGGAATGTGCAATCCCGCGTTGGTCGAACCGCCTGTAGCCGCAACGGCCGCGCACGCGTTTTCGAGGCTCTTCTTCGTCACCAGGTCGCGCGGCAGCGGACCGCCGCGGGTGAGCAGCTGCATTACCACCCTGCCCGCTTCGCGCGCCAGGGCTGGCCGCTCGCCCGCCACCGCGGGCATGGTGGCCGACCCCGGCAGCGCCAGCCCAAGCGTCTCGGACACCATTGCCATGGTGTTGGCGGTGAACTGGCCCGGGCAGGCACCGAGCGTCGGCAGGCACACGTGCTCGATTTCGTCCAGCTCGGCGTGGGTCATGTCTCCCGCCAGCACGGCCCCTACTGCTTCATAAGCATCGAGAACCGTGACTTCGCGTCCCCGCCAGGTGCCCGGCAGCGCCGCGCCCCCGTAAACGAAGATCGAGGGCAGGTTCAAGCGCGTCATCGCCATCATCATTCCCGGCAGCGTCTTGTCGCAGCCCGCAAACGCCACCAGCGCGTCATAGGCGTGGCCCCGGGCCACGGCTTCGATGCCGTCGGCGATGATCTCGCGCGACGGCAGCGAGTAGCGCATGCCGGCGTGGTTCATCGACATGGAATCGGCGACCGAGATCGAGGCAAAATCGAAAGCTGTGCCACCCGCCTCGCGCACCGCGGCGCAAGTCTCCTGGGCGAACTTGCCGAGCAGAGCATTGCAGGGCGTCACGCGGCCGTCCGCCGAGACCACGCCAACGAAGGGCTTGCCGATGTCCGCGTCGGAAAGACCGAGGCCGCGCAGAAACGCCCGATGCGGCGCTCGGTCGAGCCCTTCGACCGTGATGCGGGAAGGCAGCTTGCGGAGTTTCATGCGCGCAGTGTAGCGCGCGTGAGCGTCCGCCGCGCGCGCTACGCCGGAGCGCCCTGCTTTGCCGCCGCGCTGCGTGCGGCGCGCGTCGCGCGCGCGCCAAACAATCGCATGAGCACGAGAATCGTCGCCAGCGTCACGACGTAGAAGAGCAGTTCGATCCCGGTCGGCCGGTCGTTGTAGCCGACCAGCACGTGCAGCATGCGGCCAGTCATGCTGTCCATGCTCAACAGGCGCGAGGAGTTCCAAACCTGGTCGATCAGTGTCGGCAGCAGTCCCGCCTGCACCAGGAAGCCCGCTGCGCTCGCTGCGAGCCCGGCGGCCAGCAGCAGTACGATAACGCCCGTCACGGTAAAGAAGTGGCGCAGCGGTATGCGCAGCAGGCCGAAGTAGAGCAGCACGCCGACCCCCGTTCCGCCGGCAAGTCCCAGCAGGCCACCGGCCGCGAGGCCGGCGCTGCCGCCGCTCGCCACCAGGCCGTAAAGGAACAGCACCGTCTCGGCGCCCTCACGCAGCACGGCGAGCGCGGTGACCGCGAGCATCGCCGAAAGTGGCCGAGCGCCTACCTGGACGTCGTGGCCCAGGTGGCGCATCTCTTCCACGTGCTTGCGCGCATGCGAGCTCATCCACACGTTGTGCCAGGCGAGCATCGCCACCGCGACGAGCAGCACCGCCGCGTTGAAGAGCTCCTGGCCGCGGCCTTCGACAGCCTGAGAAATCGCGCCGGCAAACAGCGCCACCAAGAGCGCGCCGACGATGCCGAGCGCCACGCCCCCCGCGACCCAGCGCCCGCGGTGCGCCACGCCGCGCGTCGCGCCCATGACAATAGCGATGATCAAAGCCGCTTCGAGCGTTTCGCGGAATACGATGACGGCGGATCCGAGCATGGCGGGTCGCTAATTGGCGTGCAGCTTGCCCTGGGCGGTGGCTTCGTGGAACTCGCCGAAAAACGGATAGATGCCGGGCTTCAGCGGGCCGACGCTCACCATTCCCTTGGTGCCGCCTGGAATGATTTTCTCCACGCGCAATTCGTGGCTCTCGAACTCCTCCGGCGTGCCATCCTGGTTGTCGATCACCAGCTTGATGCGCTTGCCGGAGGCGACGGTCAGCTCCGCCGGCTGGAAGCGATGTTCCTTGATAACAATGGTGTACTCCAGCGTCTGCGCGTGGGCCGCGACAGGCAGTGCGAGCGGCAGCAGGACGGCAAAGCGAACCAGATCCATCGAGAAATCAGTGCGAAGTAAGCTTTATGAGAGCGACATGCGGATGATAATAGTTCTCACCTAATTTAGCAAGCCCCTCAATGTGCAAGGCTTTCAAGATATTCCAGAACGATTTCATCGAAGTCTGCGTTGTGCGCGAATCCCAGGCTGGCCGCGCGCTGCGAGCGCGTCGCGCGCGGCACCGTATCGATGATCGCTTGCACCATGGGATCGGGTTCGAAGCGCAGCTTCCCGAGGGCGCGACCGCCAGCATGGCGCTGCACCGCGCGCCACATCTCATTCGCCGCGACCGGAATCCCGGTGAGCAGCACCGTGCGGTCCCAGCCGAGTCGCTCGTCGTCGAGTTGCGCGCCATGCAGCAGCGCCTCCACCGTGCGGCGCAGTGACAGGCAGGCCATGCGCGTATCCGGGCGCACCGGACAGGTGTAGTTCCGCCCGGCGAGTGGCTCGCGCACGATGGCGCTCGCCCAGCCCGAAACGGCGGTGTTGGCGCTGCCCGGGCGGACCATCACCGTCGGCAACCGCAGCGACCTGCCGTCGACGTAACCGCGCCGCGTGTAATCGTTGATCAGCAATTCGCAAACCAGCTTCTGCACGCCGTACGAGATGCGCGGCGCGGCGGCTATATCATCCGTCACCGGGTCGGGCAGCGCGCCGCCGTAAACCGCGATTGACGAGCTGAACACGAAGCGCGGGCGGTGACCCGCGAGCCGGCAGGCTTCGAGCAGGTCGCGCGTCGCATCCAGGTTGACCTTGCTGCCCAGTTCGAAGTTCTGCTCCGCACCGCCCGAGACGAGCGAGGCCAGATGGAACACCGTATCGACCCTGCGGTCGATGAGCGCGCGGGCGAATTGCGGATAGGCGATGTTGCCGATGAGCGCCCGCGCCCCGGACGGCTCCATTGGCGACTGGTCGGCCGCCAGCACTTCGGCGCCCGGCGAGCGCTTGAGCAGCGCGGCGACCAGAGCGCGGCCGATGAATCCGGCCGCGCCGGTCACCACGACGGTCATTTGCGTGCGGTGCCCAGGTGCTTACCAAAACGCTGCAGCAGTTGCAGCGAACGTTGAGCCTCCGGGTCGCGCAGAACCTGCCATACGCCTCCCAGGCCGCCTTGCGGGGCTGGCAGCCGCGAAGTCTCGGCGACCGCAGCCTCGAGGCTGCCAAGCACATGCTCGACGGCGTCCAGCCGTTCCATCAGCCTGGGCAGCGTCACCGCGATGCGCTCGAGTGCACCGGAGGCCTGCATCCTTTCCATCATTTCCACCAGGCGCAGCACGCCTCCGCGGCTCAGGCGGTCCATCAGCGAAAGCCCTTCGGCGACCGTCTCCGCCAGGCGCCCGATCATCTCGTCGCTTAGCGCGTCTTCCGCCGAGCCATAGACGCGCGCCAGCTGGACCAGCCGCTCCAGATCGCCGTCGCGCACCATGCGGGCGATGGAAGGCAACGCCTTCTCCAGCCCTGAACGGTTGATCTGGTCGAGCAGGCTCAGCCCCTCGCCAACGGCCTCGGTCAGCCTTCCGACCATCTCGTCGGTCAGCGCATCGCGCGCAGCCTCGACCACGCGCTGCACTTCGAGGTCCGTCGATACTGCCTCGTTTGGGTTGCTCATGCTTGCCTCCTCTCAGAGCAGGCCGCGGGCCGAGGCCCAGTACAGCTTGTTGTAGGCCATCTTGAACCAGTGCACCGCGCGCGTCGGCGCCTTCGGATCGGGCGGGTTCTGATAGTTGAACATCGCATAAGTGGCGCGGTCCTTGCCAGCCTCGATGAAGCAGAACACTTTCCCGTCGTAGTCGCGCACCGGAGTGCCCATCTTGACCATCGCCGCGATGTTTTCGGCCAGCGCCTCGGCCTCGAAGTGCGCGGTCGAGCCCGCTTTGCTGATCGGCAGGTTGGTCGTGTCGCCGACGACGAACACGTTGTCGCGACCCTCCATGTTCAGCCGGTGGCGGTGCGTTGGAATGAAGCCGCGCTGACCCAGGCCATTCTTCTCGATCACCTCCATGCCGCGGTGCGCGGGGATCGTGATCAGCAGATCGAAGGCGGCTTCCGAGCCTTCCTCGCTGCGCACCACCTTTTTCGCGCCGTCCACCTCCTTCATGTTGAACAGCGTCTCGTACGTGATGCCGAGGCGCTCCATTTCCGGCGTCGCCCACTTGGCGACGTTCTCCAGAGAATGCGTGCGCCCGATCGGATAGGTATAGTGAATCTTGGTCTTGTCGAGGATGCCGCGGTCCTTGAAGTAGTCGTACAGCATGAACGTGATCTCGAGCGGCGCCATGGGACACTTGTGCGGCACGCCGACAGCGATTACCACGCGACCGCCCTGGAACTGCTGCAGGCGCTTGAACATCTTGAGCGCCGACTCCTCGGTGTAGAACTGCTCGGCGTTCTCGGCGAGTCCCGGGATCTCATTCGCGACCGGCCGCGAGCCGGTGGCGATCGCGATCACGTCGTAGCCGTAGGTCTTGCCGCTCTTCGCCGTGACCTGGTTCTTGTCCAACTCGAACTTCTCGACCGGATCGACGTGAAATTCGATTCCCGGCTCAAGCAGGCTGCGCTGGTCGCGGTACAGCTCATCGGGCGTCGCGCGCCCGACTGCCAAGTAAAGCAGCCCGGGCTGGTACATGTGCTTGTCGGAGGCCGACAGCATCGTGATGCGGGCCTTGCCGCCGCGAAGCTCGCCCGCAAGCCGACGCGCCAGGTTGTTCGCCAGTATCGTGCCGCCCATCCCCCCGCCTACCACCAGGATCTTCATCGTCTCCTCCTCCGGTTAGCCATCATTCGCCGCGCCGTCACTTGGCCTTGCGCACCACCACGTGCCACACGCCGCTTTCCTCTCTGGTTTCGAGGTGCTCGTGCTTGACCTTGCGGATCCACTCCGGGATCTCGTTGGCCGAGCCCTTGTCGGTCGACAGCACCTCCAGCTCGTCGCCGATCGAAGCGGCCTTCATCGCCGCGATCAGCTCCATCAGGGGTCCCGGGCAGAAGCTGCCCCGCGCATCCACCAGTTTCCTGTTCGTCATCGTGTTACACCTCTCGTCGTGCCAATCTCAGAAGGACCAGACTTGCCCTTCGCTCGCATCGTCTAGGAACTTGGTCAGGCCCATCGCCTCGCCCACATAGGGCTCGAGGTCGCTCTGCTCGAGCTCGAGCACGTCCATGGCCATCGAGCAAGGATAGATCTTCGCGTCGCCGAGTTCCACCGCGTTGGAGAACAGCTCGGCGAACGGCGGCGCTTTCTTCTGCGCCAGCAGCGCGCCGAACTTGCCTTCCGCTGGCGCGTCCTTGCCCTTGCCTTTGACGAAAAACGGCAACGCGTTCATCGACAGGAACACGCGGACGTCGCTTCCGCCCACCGCCCCCACCGACGCGACCATCGCCGCCATCTGCAGCCGCTCGCGGCTGCCGGATACCACCATGATGCTCAATCGATTCGACATGTTAGCCTCTTGTCATTCGCCCGCCCCAGCCGATGCATTATCCGAGCGTCCCCTCCCGTCCGGTTATCAAGCACGCTGATACGCCCATTCGCGGCCGTTCTGAGGCTGGCGCGCGACAGGCCATGATGGAGCAGCGGCCACTGGTCGCGTTGAGCCAGATCAAATAAATTCCCGGCCATGGACACTTTGCTGCAGGACCGCCTGGCAATCGCCCAGACGGTGCAGAACTGGGCGCTTTGGCGCGACGCGGGCGACTGGGAGCGCTTTCGCACGGTGTGGCACGAGGACGGCTGGATGACCGCAACCTGGTTCCAGGGACCCGCATCTCGTTTCATCGAAGTCAGCCGCGCGGGGTTCGAGAAGGACGTGAGCATCCTGCATTTCCTTGGCGGTACGAGCATCGACCTGCACGGGGCACGCGCCGTAGCGCAGACCAAGATGACGATCAGTCAGCGTGCCCCTGTCGACGGGGTGCCGGTGGACGTCTTGTGCACGGGGCGGTTCTTCGATTTCTTCGAGAAGCGCATCGAGCGTTGGGCGATCGTGCGGCGACAGCCGATCTACGAAAAGGACCGCATGGATCCCGTCGATCCCGGCACGCAGCTCCGTCTCGATGCAGAGCTCCTGACACGTTTTCCGGAAGGCTACCGGCACCTCGCCTACCTGCAGTCAAAGAACGGCTTCACGATCAAGCTCGATCTGCCGCAGCTGAAGGGGCCGGAGGTGGAGCGCCTGTACGCCCACGGCCGCGCCTGGCTCACGGGCGCGCCGTCTGCTTTCCCGGTCGACGATCCGCCGCGCCCGAGCGGGTGAGCGCGGCCGACCGGCCCGCGATCAACGTCCGAGGTGCTTGCCGAATTCCGAATCGAGCCCGAGCGCGTACGTGCCGAGCTGATCCACCAGTTCGTCGGTGAGCGCTTCGGGCACGATGCTCAAGCGCGCGCGGCCGACCTTGCGCACGTTTAGGAGGTCGATCGCGATGCGTAGAGTGTCCAAGTCGGCGCGCAGGGTCACCTCGCAGGGAATCAGGCCGCTCAGGGTGAGCGTCGCGTGCGTGACCTGGCCGAAGTCGTTTCGCTTCGTCTCGCGCAGCTCGAAGGGCACGTTATGCCCGGCCAGGTACTCCTTGCAGCGCTGGATGTCCTGCCCCGCCAGGTCGATGGCCGGCGACGGCGCATAGCGCGCCTTGAATCGCAGCACCACGTAGTCGCAGACGTGCGCGTCGGCGATCTTGTGCGTGCGGTAATCGGCAAACGCGTCCGAAAGCGTGGTGTGCGGCGACTGTCGCAGGTACACCATCTCGAGCGGATGCCCTGAAGTCGGCAGCACTCGATTGAGCTCAGCCGCGAACTCCGTGAAGTACTGGTAGGCGGTACGCAGGCTGCTATCGATACGCGCGACCGTTTCGGCGCGGCGTTGCGCTTGCTCCTCGACCGGACTGCGAGTCGCGGCGCGGCTGCGCAGCGTCTCGAGCGCGCCAGCGCGCCGCGCTGGGGCCTGCGCGTCGGCGTCACGCCGGCGCTCGAATTCCGCCTGCTTGCGCGCCTCCGACTCGGCCCAGCGCCGCAACGCCTCCTCCTTGCGCGCGCGCTGCTCGCGCTCGGCGCGCGTGCGCTCCTCCTGGGCCAGCTCGAAGTCGCGTGAGAACGCCTCGAGCTCCTGCAGCAGCTGTGCGCTCGACTCGTCCGCGTCGGGCATCGGCGCCGTGACGCTGTGCCCGAGCGCGCGAAAATTGCGCAGGTCCTCGGCCATGTCGCCGGCGCGCGAGTAACGCTCGGCCGCGTTCTTAGCCAGCGCGCGCGCGAGGATGCGATCGAACACCGCCGGGATGCGCGGATCGACGCGGGTCACCGGAACGTGCGGCTCGCGCGCGATGCGATTCATGAGGTTCAGCGTCGTCGGCTCTCCGGGCCTTTCAAACGGCGTCTTGCCGGTGAGCATTTCGTACAGCACTGAACCGAGCGAGAAAATGTCCGAGCGCGGATCGATCGGCAAGCCGAGCACCTGCTCGGGCGACATGTAGCGCGGCGAGCCAAGCGCGGTCCCAACCTGCGTGACGTCCGACGAGGGCACGTAGGCCACGCCGAAATCGGTGAGCTTCGCGCGGCCCGACGGCGAAACCATGACGTTGCCCGGCTTCACGTCGCGATGCACGATCGCGAAGCGCTGCGCGTGATCCAGTCCCTCGGCGATCTGCGCCGCGAGATCGACCGCGGTCTCGAGCGGCAGGCGCTCGGGCGCACGCAGCATCTGCTGCAGCGTGCGCCCTTCGATCAGTTCCATCGCGATGTACGCGATCTGGTCCTGCTCGCCGACATCGTAGATGGTGACTACGTTCGGGTGGTTGAGCCGCCCGGCGCTCTTCGCTTCGCGCAGGAAGCGTTCACGCACCTCGTCCATGACCTCTTCGGGGAGGTCCGGGTTAAGCGTCTTGATCGCGACCTCGCGTTCGATCAGCGGGTCTTCCGCGCGATACACGACCCCCATGGCGCCGCGCCCAAGTACGCCGAGTATGCGGTAACGGCCTAGTCTCCCCTGGTCCATTCAACGCACGTTCTGCGAAAAGTCCGATTCCAGGCTGGTAATTTTTCTCTCCTGGCTGAGGTTAAGCTACTCTGAATTCCCCGGCGTCGGCAAGTGAGAATGCCACAGGACTGCGGGATAATTCCTCAGCCTGGCGCCGCCCGGTACACGATGCACTGGCCTTTGATGCAGATTCGCTCCGCCGCTTCGCTCGGCCCCCTGGCGGTAACCCGCACCTCGAGGCGGCACACCGGCTTGCTGTCGTGCAGCCAGACGACCTCGCCGTGCGCGCTCAGCTCGTCGCCGACGTAGGCCGGGCCGACGTATTCCAGCTCCTGCTTGATGAACACGCTTCCGGGTCCGGGCATGCGCTCAGCGACGAGTGCGTTCAACGCCCCGGCCGTGATGCCGCCGTGCACGATCAGCCGGCCGAAGGTCGTGGCCCTCGCGTACGCCTCGTCGAAGTGCAGCGGATTCGCGTCGCCGGTCATATCGCGGTACATGCGCACGTGCTCGGCCTCGATGCGCCGCTGCCAGACGGCCTGTTGGCCGAGCTTCAGATCGAGCTTCATCAGTTCTCCATGTCCGGGAAACTGGCCACGAAACGACAGAGCCCCTGCTTGCGCAGAGGCTCCCGGGGTTGCAGGCGGGCTCAATACTGGCGTTTGAGTATCTTCTCGCGCACTTTTTCGTAGTCCTTCTGATCGATCGCGCCCTCGTCCAGTGCCCGTTTCAGGTCCTCGAGCTCCTTGCCCTTGGAGACCGTCGAGATGTGCTGCTCGACGTCCGCTCCGCCGCCCAAGCAGCCGGCGAGTGCCAGCGGCGAGCCGACCATGATTGCAGCAACGACAATCCGCGTGATGCGCATGGCGTGTTCCTTAGATGTTGATTGCCGAATTGGGCCGGTCACTTGGCCTTGTCGATGATTTCCTCGCGCAGCCTCCGGTATTCCTTGTCGGAGATCGAGCCCTTGTCGTACGCGTTCTTCAGATCGATCAGCTGCTGGCCAATCGATACAGTCGTCGTGGTCGTCTTGACGTCGGCGCCACCGCCACAGCCGGCAAGGATCAGCGCCAGCGAGAGCGCGATGCCGTTGGCGCAGTGCTTTGCGGATAACATAATTCCCCTTTCCAGGTTGACCAAGCCTCTCTCTGACTACAGGCTGGCAATCATTATAGACACCCTCAAGGGAGCCAGAGATGTATCTGAAGCTCGAACGCCGGCGGGCCCTCGTCACTGGCTCGACGGCAGGCATCGGCTACGCGATTGCCTATGGGCTAGCGGCGGAAGGCGCTCACGTCACGCTCACCGGCCGTAGCCAAGCTTCGGTCGATGCGGCGCTCGGCCGCCTGCGCGGTTCGCTGCCCAGTGCCCAGGCCGATGGCGTCGCTGCCGACTGCGCTTCGGCGGCTGGCGCCGAGACCGTCTTCGCGCGCGTGCCGGAGGTGGACATCCTGGTGAACAACCTCGGCATCTACGAGCGCAAGGCGTTCTTCGACATCCCGGACTCCGACTGGCTGCGCCTGTACGAAACGAACGTGCTGAGCGGCATACGATTCGCGCGCCGCTACGCGCCTGGCATGGCCAGGCGCGGCTGGGGTCGCGTGCTGTTCGTCTCGAGCGAATCGGCGCTCAACATCCCGAAGGAGATGATCCACTACGGCACGACGAAGACCGCCCAGCTCGCCGTGTCGCGAGGGCTGGCGATGGAACTGGCGGGCACCGGGGTCACGGTAAACGCGCTGCTGCCCGGCCCGACCCGGACCGAGAACACCGAGCGCCTGCGCGCCGAGCGCGCCAAGGCCGCAGGCAAGACGGTCGCTGAAATCGAGGCGGACTTCTTCACGCACTTTCGCCCCACATCGCTGCTCAGGCGCTTCACCTCCGCCGAGGAAGTCGCGAATCTGGCGGTCTACTTGTGCGGCGAGGGCGCGTCGGCCACGACCGGCGCGGCGCTGCGCGCCGACGGCGGCGTGGTGAACCAGATCATGTAGCGCTGCTCAGCCGCCGATGCGGTTACGCAGAACGCCGATGCCGGCCACCTCGGTCTCGAGCAGGTCGCCCGCCTTCATGAACTCGGGCGGCGTGCGCGCGTGGCCGACGCCGGCGGGCGTGCCGGTCGAGATGACATCGCCCGGCTCCAGGGTCAAGCCGGCCGACAGCTCGGCGATGATGCGCGGGATGCGGAAATACATATGGCGGGTGTTCGAATCCTGCTTGACCGCGCCGTTCACGCGACATATGACGCGCAGCGCGTGCGGGTCGGGCACCTCGTCGGCGGTGACGATCCACGGCCCCATCGGACAGGTGCCGTCCAGGCTCTTGCCCTTGAACCATTGCTGGCCGTGCTGACGCTGCACCTCGCGCGCCGAAATGTCGTTCACCACCGTGTAGCCGAAGACATGCTTCATCGCGTCGGCCTCGGCGATGTCGCGGCCGCCGCGTCCGATCACGACGCCGAGCTCGACTTCCCAGTCGAGCTTTACCGTGACCCCGGCATGCAGCGGAATCGGATCGTAAGGCCCATTCACCGAGGTCGGCGCCTTCGTGAAGAAAGCCGGATGCGTCGGCATTTCCTGCACCTGCGGCCGCGCCCGGGCGCCTTCCTCGAAGTGTTCCAGGTAGTTCCAGCCGACGCAGAACACGTTCTTGCGCGGACGCGGGAGCGGCGCCAGTACGCGCAGGGTGCGAAGCGGCGCGCCCGTTCCGGCTGCGCTGCGTGCGAGCTTGCGCAGCGACGCGAGCCCCGCCCTGCCCGAGTCGATGAGCGACAGCATGTCGCCGGCGTCGAAAGGCAGGCGCAGGCGCACGCGCTGCGCCGCCGCGCCGGCGTCGAGCACGCTCTCTCCGTCGAGCAGCATCCCGATGCGGGGCGGGCCGCCGCGTCGTGGCCTGAAGGTGAGCAGGCGCATGGACAGATTGTCGCATCTTCCCGCATCGCGCCGGTGCGATAATCGCGCTATGAGCTCCGTCTACGTCATCGACACGTCGTGCACCCGGTTCGGCAAGCTACCGGTCAATCTCTCCGGAGGACTCGTCTCCAAAGGCCACCCGGTCGGCGCCACAGGCCTGTCGATGATCCACGAGCTCGCGACGCGACTGCGCGGCGAGGCGGCCTGCTCGATCATCATCCTCGAGGGACCGGGCCGATGAACTTCGCCGGACGCATGGCGGTGGTGACTGGTGCAGGCTCGGGCATCGGGCGTGCCACTTCGCTCATGTTCGGCGCGCGCGGCGCGGCGGTCGCGGCGGTCGATCTCGACCACGTTTCTGCGCGCGAGACGGCCGAGCTGATCGTGCGCGCCGGAGGGCGCGCGGCGGGCTACGCGGCTGACGTGAGCAAGGCCGCCGCACTCGACGAGACGGTGACCAAGGCGATCGCCGAGCTCGGACCGCTTGAGATACTGTTCAACAACGCAGGCATCCTGGATGGCTACTTCGATGTGCACGAGCTCGACGAGTCGACCTGGCGGCGCGTGCTCGATATCGATCTGACCGGCGTGTTCCTTGGCTGCAAGCGAGCGCTGCGCGAGATGCTGCCGCGGGGCCGCGGCCGCATCGTCAATATGGCCTCGGTGGCAGGGCTGAACGGCACAGGCGGTGGTGCCGCCTACATCGCAGCGAAGCACGGCGTAGTCGGGCTCACGCGCCAGATGGCGGTGGCCTACGGCGCACGCGGCATCCGCGTGAATTGCGTCTGTCCCGGCGCGATCCCGACCGGGCTGCGCGCCCATTCGCAGGCGATCCTCGGGCCCGGGGTTCCCGACATGAGCATGCGCGGTGTCGCGGTAAACGACGACCAGGTGCGCGCGCTGGTGCCGGTCGGCACGCGCGGCACCGCGGAGGACATCGCCGCCGCCGTATGCTGGCTCGCTTCGGACGAAGCAAATTACGTCAACGGCCACGCGCTCGTGGTCGACGGTGGCTGGCGCGCGAAGTAACTTACGCGGCTCTCCTCTCGCTGCTGCCGATCGTCATCCACCAGCCTCGGTCCAGACGCGCAGCGGCATGCCACCGCGCGGGACGAGCGTGACGCGCGCGACCGGCAGCGGCTCATGACCCTCGAGCGGGGCAAGGCGCGCTCGCTGCAGAAGGGTGGCGAGCATTGTGGTGGCTTCGAGCATCGCGAACGCCATGCCGATACATATGCGCGGCCCCGCGCCGAACGGCATGTACTGGTAGCGCGGGATCTGCGCCTCATTCGCCGGCGCGAAGCGCTCAGGATCGAACGCGTCGGGATCGCTCCAGCGGGCGCGGTGCCTGTGGATGGCGTAGATCGACATCACGACGGAGCTCCCGGCGGCGATCGAGTGCGGGCCGAGCTGCGCCTCGGCGACCGCCTGGCGCGTCATCATCGGCACCGGCGGGTAGAGCCGCATGCTTTCCTTGAGAACCTGCTGGACGAGCACCAGTCGCTCGATGTCCCCGGCCGAGACCGCGGCGCCGCCCGTGACGCGCGCGATTTCGTCCTTCAGCGCCGCAGTCCAATGCGGTGAGCGCGCCAGAAGATAGAGCGTCCAGGTGAGCGCCTTCGCCGTCGTCTCATGCCCAGCGAGATAAAAAGTGAGCAGGTTGTCGATCAGCTGCTCGTCGTTCATCGCCTGCCCCGTATCGGGATCGCGCGCGCGCATAAGGCTCTGCATCAGATCGTGCGGCTCGAGGCCGCTCGCGCGCCGCTCGGTCAGCAGCCGGCCGACCGCCGCGCGCAGGGCGAGCACCGCACGCCGATTTGCCCGCTGGCGGGGCTGGGGTAGCCAGCGCGGCACTCTGGCGAGTGCGTACAACTGGGACCACGCGCCCGTCTTCTGGAAGTTCGCGGTGGAATGCTCGATCGCGTCCATGACCTGCGCGTCGGCCACTGGCAGCAGCGTCGTCGAGATGACCTGGAACGTGGCGTGCGTCATATCGCGCTCGATCGCCTGCACGGCGCCCTGCGGCGCGGCGCGCCAGCGAGCGGCGACGTCCTCCGCCGCGCGCACGAAGTTCGGCACGAAGTTCGCGAGCTCTTGCTGCCGGAACAGCGGAGCCGCGGTCTGGCGCTGCCACTTCCAGTCCGCACCCTCGCTCGTGAGAATGCCCTTGCCGAGCAAAGGGCCGAGCACCCGGATCTGCGCCAGCTTGTGGAACTTTTCGCGCTCGTCGAGCAGCACCGCCTTGACGAACGCGGGCGCGGTTATCCAGGCGAGCCCCGTCCTGCCGCCGCGATACGGGACGAAGTCCTGTTCATAGACCGCCTGCGGGATGACCTGCAGCGGATTGCGCACGAACTTGGCCACGAACGCCAGGCCGACCGGCGCGCGCCGCGGCGGCGCGACGTGAGGGGGTACGAGGCGGGCGTCCACGCAGCAAGCATAGCGGACAACCGCGGCTCAGCGTGCGGCGCCCGCGCCCCCTGCACGGCGAATCAATTCAGTTCGTCGTCCTTCCAGAACTTCGTTCCGGCGACCGCACCCCCGCCCTCTAGGCCGGTCTTGGTATAGGTGTAGTAGAGAGCATCGGCGATCACGTTCTCCCCGCTCCCCCCGCCCGCGGTCTTGCCGCCCGCGCCGGCCGACAGGCTGCCGCCGCCGCCGAACTCCCAACCCTTTTCGACGAACTCGTTCATCGCTTTCGCGGTCTTGAAGACGATCAACGTCTCATTCTCGGCAATGCCGGCCTGCAGCCCAGCGCTTGCCTGGCCCATCTTCATAAACGTGTCCTTCTTCGTCCTGTTGTTGTGCACGAGGCCCCTGCCGCCCTCGCCGCCAACGATGAAGCTCAGGCCGAACGTCGTGAACACGGCATAGCCAGGCGCCTTGGCCACCTCCTTCTTGAGCTGCGGCTCCGCCTTGTAGAACTTCGCCAGCGCGGCGTGGGTCGACTTGCGTACCTCCGCTTGTTTCTTGGCCTTGTCGGTTGCAGCGAATGCGCCGCCTGCCGCGAAGGACAGCACGAGCAGGGCGGCGATCCAGCGATTCAATTTCATGGAGCATTCCTTTCCGGGTTGGCGATTTGGCGCCGCAGCCTTGCGCGCGGCTCACGGGAGTGTGTGCTACCTTTCTGCGGGGCATTTGACGCACGTCAAAGGGACCGCGCGGTTGAAAGTTTCGATCCTCGATGACTACTTCGACACCCTGCGGACGCTGGACTGCTTCGGCAAGCTGTCGGGTCACGACGTCACGATCTGGAACGATCACGTCCAGGACTTCGAGACGCTATCGGGTAGATTGCGCGACACCGAGGCGCTGGTTTTGATTCGGGAGCGCACCGCGATCCGCGCCCCTCTGCTAGAGAGGCTACCGAAGCTTCGGCTCATCAGCCAACGCAGCGTCTACCCGCACATCGATGTCGCGGCCTGCACGCAGCTCGGTATCGTCGTGTCGTCGAGCCAGCACCCGGGAACGCCCTCGTACGCGGCCGCCGAGCTCACCTGGGCTCTGGTGCTGGCGGCTATGCGCCAGCTCCCGCAGCAGATGGCGGCGCTCAAGGCGGGCAAATGGCAGATCGGGGTCGGCCGCGGCCTGCGTGGCAAGACGCTCGGCATCTATGGCTACGGCAGGATCGGCGCGGCGGTCGCGGCTTACGGCAAGGCCTTCGGCATGGACGTCCTAGTCTGGGCGCGCGCGGCCTCGCGCGAGCGCGCGCGCCGCGACGGCTGGTCCGTGGCCGCCAGCAAGGAAGTATTCTTCGCGCGCTGCGACGTGCTGTCGCTGCACATGCGCCTAGTCGACGCCACGCGCGGCATCGTTACCGCGGCCGACCTGGCGCGCATGAAACCGAGCGCGCTGCTGGTCAACACCAGTCGCGCCCCGCTCATCGAACCGGGCGCGCTCGTGGCGGCGCTCAAGGCCGGGCGGCCTGGGATGGCCGCGGTGGACGTGTACGAGAAGGAGCCGTTGCGCGATCCGGACGATCCATTGCTCGTGCTGGACAACGTCGTTTGCACGCCGCACATCGGCTACGTGACATTCGAAGAGTACGAGATTCAGTTCGCCGACATCTTCGACCAGATCGTCGCCTATGCCGCAGGCGCGCCGATCAACGTCGTCAATCCCGAAGTGCTGCAGTCCTCTGCGCTGCGCAGCCGGGATGGTTAGAGGCGGCTACCGCGCCGGGAAGCCGACCGTTTGCGCGAGCACGATGCGCTGCTCGCGCCGCAGCCGCATGGCGGGAGCCAGCCGCTTGCGGTCCACCAGGCCGCGCACCACGGTCGCGAGGCCCGCCGCTGCGCAGTAGAGGTAGACGTTCTGCGCGATCACCGCGGCATCGCAAGCAGCGAAGAACAGCCGGTCGTCTTCGCTCGCTTCCGACATACGCGCGAAATCTGCGACATAGACGAGGTTGACGGGCGCAACGCCAACGAAGTCCTGCACCCCGGTCAGCGCGCGCAGGTCCTGTTCCACCGTCAGTTCAAGCGCGTGTGCCGCAGCGTCGAAGCGGTAAAGCCCTTCGGCAAGCGCGGCATAGACACCAATCTCCTGCCAGCCGTGTGCTGAGGGCGCAGTCCGGCCGCCGCCGCGCGGCCGGTTGACGCCAAAGCCCGCCCACAACAGGGAGGAAAGGGTCTCCGCTGGCAAGGGCTTCAGTGTGAACTCGCGCGTACTGCGGCGCGCCTTCAGCGCGTCAATCAGATCACATCCGACGTTTGCCGCGGGCCGAGGAAGCGCGATCCGTGTATTGCCCTTTGCAAGAACAGCGCTTGGCATCATGAGCATCGCCTCCAGGAATCTCCGACGGTCTAGCATGGGCAGTACGCACCTCACGCCAATTTGGAAAAGCGTATGCTTTGCCGCGATTTACGACTTGATCTCGCGCAATGTCGCTTCAGGAATCTGCTGCCGGGGACGCTCCAAAGCTGAAGAGGCGCCTGCAGCTCGCGTCAGGCCTCATCCTGGTGCTTGGACTGTGCGCCGCCGTGCTCATCTATCGTGCAGCCGACGCAGGCGCGGACGAGGCGGTCGCCTACGAGATCATCAACGGTCAGGCATATTCCGTAGCACCCACGGACTCAAAGTTGTACAACCGTGAACTCGAGCGTATTGGTGGCAAGGCCGCGCTGCTATTCGCCGATTTCGCCCGCTGGTTCGCCGGCCTCTGGCGGGGAAAATCGCTCGCCTTCACCGTGGCGTTCCTCACCGCCACCGCTTCCGCTGGGCTCTTTCTCATCGCCCGCCGCTGCTAGATCGGCCCAGACTCAACCGTGTAGCCCGAGGCTTGCCAGCGCGCGCCGCATTTCGGCGCTCCAGCCGCGGTTCGCCGCAGGGCTCGCCGGACTTGGGTGCGGAATACGGCCGATGGTCACCGGCAAGCCGGCCAGCGCGTCGGCCGCGCGCGCCGCGGCGAACACGCCGATACCGACGACATAACGCGGTGCCAGCTGCGTCACGGTCGCACGTAAAGCGCGATCGCAAATCGCGAACAATCGGGCGCGCTCGGCACGCGGAAGCTTGTCAGGCGTACGGTTGCGCCCGCTCGCCTCGAGGAAGGCGAGCGGGCAATAGTTCGCCACGAAGAACTTCTCGAAGAATCTTTCGGGGGTGCCGAAGTCCTCGCGCGCCCAGCCCCACAGGCGCTGGCCGCTCACCTCGCCGCGCGGACACGAGAATCCTGTCACGCGCCGCTTAGGGTGCTCGCGCGCCGGCCGGCCGACCGGCGCGTCGATGCGCAGCCACTCGCGCACCATGCGCACGTCGCCGAAGGGCACGCCGGTCTGCGCCATGCCGAACGGACCCGGGTTCATGCCGAGTAGCAGCACCTCGGGCCGACCGGCGCCGTAAAGCTCGAGATAGCGCCGGTGCGCGGACCAGGCGTACCGCAGAGGGTTGTAGACGTACGCAACCGGGGCCGCAAAGTGCAATTCCCCCGCCTCCCGGCCGAGCTTGCGGGCGATCGCGACGAGTTGCATGCCCCATTCTAGCGATGCTTCCGCGGCGCGGCGGGATGCGCGACACTCGGGCCATGCCGACGCCCAAGCACCCTCTCGACGCCGCCACGCACCTCGAACCCCTCGCCGCCGACCTCTACCGCGGACACACTTCTGCGAACTACGCGAACATGGTCGGACCGTTCGGCGGCGCCATCGCCGCGACGCTGCTGAACGCGACGCTGCAGCATCCCGGCCGCCAGGGCGACCCGATCGCACTCACGGTCAACTACGCTGGACCGCTCGCGGACGGAGGGTTCACCGTGGAAGCGAATCCCGTGCGCACCAACCGCTCAACGCAGCACTGGCTGCTCGTCATGAAGCAGGGGGAGCAGATCGCGGCCACGGCAAGCGCGGTGCTCGCGTCTCGCCGAGAAACCTGGTCCGCGCTCGAGGCGCGTTTTCCCGATGTACCCGCTGCGCACGAGCTGCCGGTGGAGCCGAACCTCGAGCGGGCGCCCTGGACGTGCAGCTACGAGATGCGCTTCGTCGCCGGCGCGGTGCGGCTCTCCCCGCCCGCGCGGCAGGCAGGCGACTCGAGGAGCACACTCTGGATCCGCGATGCCCCGCCGCGGCCGCTCGACTTCGTGTCCTTGGTCGCGATCTGCGACGCGTTCTTCCCACGCCTCTTCGTGCGCCGCCCGGGCTGGGTGCCGATCGGTACGGTCTCGTTCACGACCTATTTCCATGCCGATGCGGCGCTGCTTGCCGCAAACGGAGAAGCGCCGGTACTGGGCACTGCGCGCGCGCAGCAGTTCCGCAACGGCTACTTCGACCAGACGGCCGAAGTGTGGAGCGAGCAAGCCGCCCTGCTCGCCACTTCGCACCAGATCGTCTACTACAAGGAGTAGCCCTGGAATGAAAAAGGGGCCGCATCGTGCGGCCCCCGAATCCGCCTGCTACCGGCGCTTCGCGCTACTCGTGTGTATAGACGATGTCGCTGCGCCGGTTCTGCCCCACCCACCCTCGGCTCCCAGCCCTCGGCAGCCACCATCGTGAAGTCCATCGTGACCCTCCCGGCGATCGGCACGCGCCGCCCCTCGATCAGGGCCGCGCCGACGTTCGAGAGCGACCGCGGCAACCCGTCGGCGTACCCGGCCGCCAGCGTTGCCAGGCAGGTGCGCACCGCCGTGGTGTACGTCGCCCCGTAGCT
>DATGDH010000163.1:0-70735 GCA_035310985.1 Burkholderiales bacterium | reverse complement strand
GTAGCTCTTGGCCTCGCCTCCAAACTTCTTCGCCAAAATGCTCGTCATCGCCGCCGTCAGCGTCGTCTTGCCATGGTCCACATGGCCAATCGTGCCTACGTTCACGTGCGGCTTGGTCCGCTCAAATTTGCCTTTTGCCATGACGCTTTCCCCGGGTCTTGTGGTTACTTCTTGCTGCTGATTACAGCCTCCGCGACGCTTTTCGGCGCTTCGGCATAGTGTTTAAACTCCATCGTGTACGTTGCGCGGCCCTGTGTCAGCGAGCGCAACGAGGTCGAGTATCCGAACATCTCTCCCAGCGGCACCTCGGCCTTGATCGCCTTGCCCCCTGGCAGGTCGTCCATGCCTTGGATGATGCCGCGCCGGGCCGACAAATCGCCCATGACGTCGCCCATCTTCTCTTCCGGCGTCTCCACTTCGACCGCCATCACCGGCTCGAGCAACACAGGTGAGGCCGTGCGCATGCCATCCTTGAACGCGAAGATCGCGGCCATCTTGAAGGCGTTTTCATTCGAGTCCACCTCGTGGTAGGAGCCGTCGAACAAGGTCACCTTCACATCCACGACCGGATAGCCGGCCAGTACCCCGTCCTGCAGGGCCTCCTGCACGCCCTTCTGGACCGCAGGAATGAATTCGCGCGGGACGGTTCCGCCCTTGATCGCGTCGACGAACTCGAAGCCCTTGGCCGCCGGCTGCGGCTCCAGACGCAACCAGACGTCGCCGTATTGGCCGCGGCCGCCCGACTGCTTGACGAACTTGCCCTGTTGCTCGACCGGCTTTCTCAGAGTCTCGCGGTAGGCGACCTGCGGCTTGCCGACCGACGCTTCGACGCCAAATTCGCGCTTCATGCGGTCGACCAGGATCTCCAGGTGCAGCTCGCCCATGCCCGAAATGATGGTCTGACCCGATTCTTCGTCCGTATGCACGCGGAAGGAAGGATCTTCCTGTGCCAGGCGACCGAGCGCCACGCCCATCTTTTCCTGGTCGGCCTTGGTCTTGGGTTCCACCGCCTGGGATATGACGGGATCGGGGAACTCCATCTTCTCCAGCACGATCACTTTGTTGACATCGCAAATCGTCTCGCCGGTGGTGACCTCCTTCATCCCCACTGCGGCAGCGATATCGCCAGCGCGCACTTCCTTGATTTCCTGGCGCTCGTTGGCGTGCATCTGGAGCAGACGCCCGACACGCTCCTTCTTGCCGCGTATCGACGTGTAAACCGTGTCGCCCGAGCTGAGCACTCCCGAGTAGACGCGGATGAACGTGAGCTGACCTACGTACGGATCGGTCGCGATCTTGAACGCAAGACCGGCGAACGGCTCGGCATCTTCTGCCTTGCGCACGTCCGGCTCGCCGTTCTCCTTCTGCCCCTTGACCGGCGGGATGTCGACAGGCGACGGAAGATACTCGACGACCGCATCCAGCATCGCCTGCACGCCCTTGTTCTTGAACGCCGAGCCGCACAGCATCGGCACGATCTCATTGTTGATCGTCCGGATACGCAGCCCCTTCTTGACCTCCTCGACCGAGAGCTCGCCCGACTCGAGATACTTGTTCATGAGCTCTTCGTTCGCCTCGGCCGCGGCCTCGACCATCTTTTCGCGCCACTCCTTGGCCGGCCCGAGGAGGCCGGCAGGGATCTCCCTGCGCTCGAACTTCATCCCCTGGCTCGCCTCGTCCCAATAGATCGCCTGCATGGCGACCAGGTCGACGACGCCTTCGAACTTGTCCTCCGCCCCGATCGGAATCTGGACGGGCACCGGGTTGCCCTTGAGACGCGCCTTCATCTGGTCGTAGACCTTGAAGAAGTTGGCGCCGACCCGGTCCATCTTGTTCACGAACGCGAGCCGCGGCACGCGATACTTGTTCGCCTGTCGCCATACGGTCTCCGACTGCGGCTGCACGCCGCCGACCGCGCAGTACACCATGCACGCCCCATCGAGCACGCGCAGCGAACGCTCCACTTCGATCGTGAAATCGACGTGTCCCGGGGTGTCGATGATATTGATGCGGTGCTCCGGGAAGGTGAGGTCCATGCCCTTCCAGAAGCAGGTCGTTGCAGCCGAGGTGATGGTGATGCCGCGCTCCTGTTCCTGCTCCATCCAGTCCATGGTCGCAGTGCCATCGTGCACTTCGCCGAGCTTGTGGTTGACGCCGGTGTAAAACAGGATGCGCTCGGTGGTCGTGGTCTTGCCCGCATCGATGTGCGCGCTGATACCTATGTTGCGATAGCGCTCGATTGGAGTCTTGCGTGCCACGTGAATGCCCATCCTATGTCGTTGCGGGTCCCCTATATGGGGGCCGATACCGTCAATTCCAACTCTCAGAACCGATAGTGCGAGAAGGCCTTGTTGGCCTCCGCCATGCGGTGCACTTCCTCGCGCTTTTTCATCGCCCCGCCGCGTCCCTCTGCCGCCTCCTGCAGCTCGCCCGCCAGGCGCGCGGTCATCGACTTCTCGCCGCGCTTCTGGGCCGCCTCGCGGATCCAGCGCATCGCTAGAGCCACGCGCCGCACCGGCCGGACTTCGACCGGAACCTGGTAGTTCGCACCGCCGACCCTGCGGCTCTTAACCTCGACCAGCGGCTTGACGTTCTGCACCGCCTGGGTGAACACCTCGACAGGGTCCTTGCTGCCCTTCGATCGGATTGAGTCGAAGGCGCCGTAGACGATGCGCTCGGCGACCGATTTCTTGCCGCGCGTCATCAGGACGTTGACGAACTTCGCAACGTCGATGTTGTGATACTTCGGATCCGCCAGGATCTCGCGCTTCGGGACTTCTCTGCGACGGGGCATGCTGTCCTCTGTCTCGACTCAATCAAGCCGCAGGTTTGGCGCGCTTGGCGCCGTACTTGGAGCGGCTCTGTTTGCGGTCCTTCACGCCCTGCGTGTCCAGCGAGCCGCGCACCACGTGATAGCGCACGCCCGGCAGGTCCTTCACGCGTCCCCCGCGAATCAGCACGACCGAGTGCTCCTGCAGGTTATGGCCTTCGCCGCCGATGTAGCCGATCACCTCAAAGCCGTTGGTGAGGCGCACCTTCGCGACCTTGCGCAGCGCCGAGTTCGGCTTCTTCGGCGTGGTGGTGTACACGCGCGTGCAGACTCCACGCTTCTGCGGTGATCCGGCAAGCGCCGGGACCTTTGATTTCGGGCGTCGCGCAATGCGTACGCCGCGGACTAACTGATTGACAGTAGGCATCTTTTCCCGCTTCCAGAAACGAACCGGGCGACCGCGGAAGACATCCGCTGTCGCCCCAGGTGCAAAAAAGAGGCCGGATTATAAAGGGGTTTTTTGCATAGCGTCAAGGATCCGGCAGAACCCGCGAGCGTCGCTCATGGCAGCGGTTCGGGGGTAAAGCCGAAGCGGGCCGGTACTTCGCGGCTGGCGATGCTGCCGAGCGGCGTTCGGGCGCCGGCGCACTCGAAGTACCTCGCCCGCGCAAGGCAATCGGCCGGCGCGCCGGATTCGTCTACCAGACGCTCGCTCGCTTCGGCCAGATCCCGGTCCTCGAGCACTCCGACTCCCGCGAGCCCGAGCAGCACGATCCGCCCGCGCTCGTCCAGCCAGGCGCCCTGCGGCGCTCCGGCGCCTCTTCCGCAGTGGTCGGTGAGCGCGTCGTCTTTCAGCCGATATACCAGCGGCGTGTAGGCTAGCCGCACATACACACGCTGCGGACCGTTCTGGAAATACCAGCACCCGCGCGAGTCGCGCTCGTAATTGCGCGCGATGAACTCGCGCAGCGCGGCGTTGCCGATGCGCTCGAAAGCATCGCTCGCCGGATTGCGCAACAGCCAGTTGCCGCGCGCATCGAGCGCGAGCCAGCCGTATACGGCCGGCACCTCCGGCCAGTTGGCGAGACTGCGCATCACCGACGGGTCCACGCCCGCGATTTTAGCGGCTGGATCGCGGCTAGAATGATCCACGGAGGAGCATATGGACGCGCTTGGGCAATATCTCGCAAGACCGTGGCTCGCCCATTATCAGGAAGGCGTTCCGGCGACCGTCGAGGTGCCGACGGAATCGGTTCCGCAGGCGTTCGACAGGGCGACCGCGCGCGCACCTCAGCGCCGCGCGGTCGTGTTTTACGGTCGCGACATCAGCTACGGCGAGTTGCGCGAGGCGACCGACCGATTCGCCTGCGCGCTGGCCGACCTCGGCGTGCGCAAGGGAGACCGGGTCGCGCTCTACCTGCTGAACAGCCCGCAGTTCATCATCGCCTACTTTGCCGCGCTCAAATGCGGCGCCACGGTCACGCCTATCAGCCCGGTCTACACGAGCCACGAAGTGCGCTACCAGCTCGAGAACAGCGGCGCGCGCGCGATCGTGTGCCAGGACATTCTGTACGACAAGGTGGCGAAGTGCGGTGCGCCGCTCGACTTCGTCGTGCTCACAAACGTAGGCGAGTACCTGCCGAAGCTGAAGCGCCTGTTCGGCAAGGGACCCTTCGCCAGGCTCTTTTCCGACATGAACCTCGGATCGCCGGACATCCCTTCCGCGCCGAACCTGCACTGGCTGCAGGACCTGATCGCGCGGCATCCGGCGAGCCCGCCGCGCGTCGAGATCGATCCGCGCCGCGACATCGCGGCTCTACCCTACACCGGCGGCACCACCGGCCACCCGAAGGGGGTGATGCTGACGCATTACAACCTGATCGCCGCGCAAACCGGGGCGCAGGCCGCTTTCCCGGGATTCGAGCAGGGCAAGGAAGTGATCATGGCATTCCTGCCCTTCTTCCACATCTACGGCCAGGTCGTGATCATGCTGAACGGTATTACGCAGGGAAACCTGCTCGTGCTGTTCACAAATCCCGACACCGAGGCGATTCTCGCGGCGATGGAACGCTACCAGGCGACTGTGTTCTACGGCGTTCCAACGTTGTTCGAATATCTCAAGGACCACAAGGACACCGACAAGGTGAACTGGCGCCGCCTCAAGCTCGTGCTCTCCGGCGCCGATACGCTGCACGAGTCGACCATGAAGGACTGGGCGCGACGCACGGGCTCGAGCATCATCGAGGGCTACGGCCTGTCCGAGACCTGCGCCACCAGCCACGTCAATCCCCTGCATCGCCCGAAGACCGGTTCGTTCGGTTGCCCGGTGCCGAACATGCTCGCCGCGGTCCTGAACCCGGAGACGATGCAGTTCGTCCCGGGGGGCGAGACGGGAGAACTCGTGCTGAGCGGGCCCAACTTGATGGCGGGCTACTGGCAGCGCCCGGAGGAGACGGCGCAGGTGTTCGTCGAGCGCGAAGGCATGCGCTGGCTACGCACCGGCGACATCGTGCGCATGGACGAGGAAGGGTACTTTCACTTCTATGACCGCTCGAAGGATCTCATCAAGTACAAGGGTTACTCGATCTTCGCCAAGGACGTCGAGGACGTGCTGTATTCGCATCCGCAAGTGAAGGCCGCCGGCGTGATTGGCGTCCCCGACCCGGCGGTTGGGCAGCTGATCAAGGCGATCGTCGTGCTGCAAGGCGACGCACGCGGCAAGCTGACCGAAGAGGACATCAAGACCTACTGCCGTGGCCGGCTCGCGGAATTCAAGGTTCCGCAGGTGGTCGAATTCCGCGGCGAGCTTCCCAAAACCGACGTCGGCAAGGTATCGCGTCGCGAGCTGCGCGACGAGAGCGCAGCGCACTGAGGCGGCGCCCAGGTCAGCGACCGGTCGGTAGCTCGTCGATCGGCGCGGGCCGGGCGATACCGAAGCCCTGTGCGTAGTTGACGCCGAGCTCGCGCAGCTTGTGCAGCACGTCCTTTTCCTCGACGAATTCGGCGACGACGCCCGCGTTGATCGCCTTGCCCACGCGCAGGATGGTCCGCAGCTTGTTCAGAGCATGCTCGCTGCGCAAGATGTTGCGCGTGATCGACCCGTCGACCTTGATGTAATCCACGCGCATGGTCTTGAGCGGCGCGAAGGAAGTGGCGCGATAGCCAAATCCGTCCACCGCGATCTTGCAGCCGAGGCTGCGCACCGCCGCAGCGAAGCCTGCGACAGCGACCGGACGTGCCAGCACGTCGCTCTCATCGATCTCGAAGCACAGCGCGTCAGGGCGCACATTCGCGTGCAGGAGATTCTCGAGCACGAAGCCGGGCACGTCGGTGCGTCCCAGCGTCTGGCTCGCGACGTTGATGTTGAAGCGTCGTAACGCGCCCTGCGGCCGCCGCGCGAGGCGCTGCACGATGCGGCTCACGACCCAGCGGTCGAGCTCCGGCATCATGCGGTAATGCTCGAAGGCCGGCAAAAAGTCTCCGGGCGGTAGCAACTTGGCCTCCTCCTCGCGCAGCCGCACCAGAACCTCGGCCATGGCGAAGCGATTCTGCGCCAGGGCGAGTATCGGCTGCGCGTAGAGCTGTAGCTCGTTCTTGACGAGCGCCTCGCGCAGGCGCTGCTTGGGTTGCTGCCAGCCGACGAAGTCCCGATGCGCCTCGTCCAGAAGCGCGTCTTCGTCCGCTGCGGGCTTCGTTCTCTTGGCTTGCATTGGCGCGGGAAAGCAGCGCTAATGTATGCCAGGTCCGGCTGCAAAATACGACATTTCGGCTAACATCGGACCGGCTGATAAAACCGGCGCAACTCTTTGCATGGCCGCTTCGTTTTTTTCGGTAGAGCACCTCAGCAAGCGCTTTGGCGGGCTGACCGCGGTGGACGACGTCGGGTTCGCGCTGCGGCGCGATCAGATCGTCGGATTGATCGGACCCAACGGCGCGGGCAAGACCACGCTGCTGCGTCTCGTCACCAAGATCCTGCGTCCCGATGCCGGCCGCATCGAGTTCAATGGGGAGGACATCACCGCGCTGCGTCCGTGGGAGGTGGTTAACCGCGGCATCGCGGGAACGTTCCAGAATACCCGCCCGTTTCGCCACCTGCCGATCATCGCCAATGTCATGGTGCCGCTCTTGGCGCCGCGCGCGAGGAGCCGCGGCGAATGGGTCAAGAAGGTCGAAGCGAAGGCCATGGACGCGCTCGAATTCGTCGGCATCTCCGACATGGCGCTCGAGCCGGCTTCCGCGCTGTCGCAGGGAGACCTCAAGCGCCTCGAAGTTGCGCGCGCGATCGCCACCGAGCCCGACCTGCTGCTGCTCGACGAGCCGCTCGGGGGCCTGAACCCCGCCGAGTCGGAGCTGCTGGCGAAATCGATACGGCGGCTGCACAAGGGAGGGCGCTTCGGCCGGCTGCATTCGGAAGGTCCGGCCGTGCTCATGGTCGAGCACAAGCTCAAGGAACTGATGGCGATCGTCGACCGCGTGATCGTCGTCAACTACGGCGCGATCATCGCGGATGGGACGCCCGCGGAAGTGGTCAAGAATCCGAAGGTGATCGAAGCCTACCTGGGATCCGGGCATGCTGCTGCTTGAGGTACGCGATCTCGCCGTCCGCTACGACAAGGCGGTGATCCTGAATGGCGTCTCGCTGCAGAGCGCCGAACGCGAGTTCGTCGGGGTCGTCGGGCCGAACGGTGCGGGCAAATCCACCCTGCTGCGCGCCATATCGGGCCTCGTTCGCTTCGAGCAGCGCATGAAGCGGGGTACCGCAGGAGAGATCGCGCTCGAAGGCGAAGTGCGCTTCGCAGGCGAGCGCATCGACCAGCTCCCGGCGCACGAGATTCGGCGGCGCGGACTGGTGCATTGCCCTGAGCGGCGCCGGCCGTTCCGCGAGCTCACGGTGCTCGAGAACCTGCTTGCAGGCGCGTACCTGTCGCGCGACACCGCCTCCACCGCACGGCAGCTCGAGCGTTGCTTCGCGCTCTTCCCGCGTCTCGCCGAGCGCAAGGAGCAGGTCGCGGGAACGCTCTCGGGCGGCGAGCAGCAGATGCTCGCCACCGCGCGCGCGCTGATGTTCGAGGCCAAGCTCCTGGCGATCGACGAGCCCTCGCTCGGGCTCGCGCCGCGCATTCGGGAAGAGCTGTTCGCGGCCATCGCGCGCATCCACGCCGACGGCGTCGCGGTGCTGCTGGTAGAGCAGGAGGTGGGACAGGTGTTCAAGATGGCCGCGCGCAGCTACGTCCTTTCGCAGGGACGCGTGATCGGCGCGGGTAGCGCGGCCCAGCTGATGGGTGACGAGACCCTGCGGGCCGGCTACCTCGGACTGTAGTCGGTCGCGCCGCGCGGCAGCGAGAAACCCTCCCTTGCGGCGCCAGCCGTGCTCCGCTACGCTCGGTCGTCCGCCAAATCCTGGGGAGGGGGGGCGACGATGGCCGACAATCCGTACGCCGCACCGCGCGCGCATGTCGCGGACGCCGGATCCGATGTCCAGGGCGAGTTCATCGCCGACGGCCGCCCGGTTCCCGCGGGCAACGGCTGGACCTGGATCACGGAAGCCTTTTCGCTGTTTCGCCAGCAGCCGGTCGCGTGGATCCTGATCGTCATCGTCTTCGTGGCGATCTCCGTCGCGGTGAGCGCGATCCCGGGAATAGGCAAGCTCGCCGTGCAACTGCTCACTCCGGTATTTACGGGCGGAATCATGCTGGGCTGCCGGGCGATGGACGAAGGCGGCGAAATCGGGGTCGGCAGCCTGTTCGCCGGCTTCTCGGTAAACGGCGGGCGGCTCGCACTGCTGGGACTGGCCAGCATGGCGGCGGTCGCCGTCGTGCTCTTAGTCACCGGGCTGATGCTCGGTGTCGGCGGCGCCCTGCTCGGATTGGGCGGAAACGCGGGCTCGATCGCCTTCACCACGAGCTTGCTCGCCATGCTCGTCGTGCTAGCGCTCACGCTGCCGATCTACATGGCGGTCTGGTTCGCGCCGGCGTTGATTGCCTTGAACGACCTTGCGCTCGGCACGGCGCTCGCCGCGAGCTTCAGGGGCTGCCTGCGCAACGTCGTGCCTTTCCTCGTGTACGGCGTCGTAACCTTCATATTCCTCGTGCTGGCCGTCATTCCGCTCGGCCTGGGATTGCTCGTGATGATCCCGGTTTTGTTCGCGTCGGTCTATACCGCATATCGCGACATCTATTACGCACGCTGAGGTGGTTCTCGATACCGCGCACGAGGTACCGACGCCGGAAGGCATCGACATCGCGCTGCGCCCCGCCGGACCCTTGGCGCGCGCGTCGGCCTGGCTGATCGACCTGCTGCTGCGCCTCGGCATCCTGATCGCGATCTGGATCGCCGCCGGCCTGCTCGGCAAGTTCGGCCTGGCGCTTACGCTGCTCAGCGCATTCTTCCTCGAGTGGCTGTTTCCCGCATGGTGCGAGGTGCGCTGGAACGGCGCTACGCCGGGCAAGAAGGCGCTCGGGCTGATGGTGGTACACGACGACGGCACGCCGGTGCGCTGGCCGGCGGCGCTCACACGCAATCTGCTGCGCGCAGTCGATTTCCTGCCGCTGCTGTATCTCTTCGGCTTCGTCGCGATGTGCGCCAGCCGGGACTTCAAGCGCCTGGGCGACTTCGCGGCGGGCACGCTGGTGGTGTTCCGGCCCGCGCTCGGCGGCTCGCATAACGTGCCGCCGGCCGCGGCGCTCGCTCCCGCCCGCCCGTTGTCGCTCGCCGAGCAGCGCGCGGTTCTCGACTTCGCCGAGCGCTCGGCAACGCTCACGGTGGAGCGCGCGGCCGAGCTCGCGGAGATCGCCGGGCCGCTCGTCGGCGCGGCGCGCGGCGCCGCCGCGACCGAGCGCCTGATCGGCATCGCCAACCACCTTGTCGGGCGGCAATGAAGCAGGCCTCCTTCGAGACCCTGCACGCCTCCGAGTGGAGCGCATTCGAACGCCTGCTCGAGGACGACCGGCGCGCACCGCGACAGGAAGGGGACTTTCCGCGCCTTTACCGGCGCGTATGCCAGCACCTGGCGCTCGCGCGCGACCGCGCTTACGGCCCGGACCTGGTCGACCGCCTGAATGCGCTCGCGTTGCGGGGACACCGCGTCCTGTACGGCGCGGAAGGCATGCGCCGCAACCGGCTGGCGGAGTTCTTCCTGCGCCAGCTGCCGCGCAGGGTGCGGGAGGAGCGGGCGACCGTGCTGACGGCGGCGCTGCTGTTCTTCGCCCCGCTCGCGCTGGTCGCGTTCGCGCTGCAGCGCTATCCGGACTTCGTCGCCTACCTGCTCTCCCCGCGCGAGCTCGCGGACCTGCAGCGCATGTACGACCCCGCGAATCCACATCCGGGGGTGCGCGCGGCGGATTCCAACGTCCTCATGTTCGCGTTCTACATCTGGAACAACGTCAAGATCGGCTTCCAGACATTCGCCGGCGGCATGCTGCTCGGCCTGGGCACTATCGTCTACCTGGTGCTGAACGGCCTGCAGATCGGCGCCGCGGCCGGCTACCTGACGCAGATCGGCTACGGCCTGCCGTTCTGGTCGTTCGTCGCCGGGCACAGCGCGCCCGAACTCACCGCGATCGTGCTCTCGGGCGCTGCGGGCCTCAGGCTCGGCGCCGCGCTGATCGTGCCCGGTCGGGTCACGCGCCGTGCGGCGCTGGTCGCCGCCGCGCGGCGCGCGGTCCAGCTGGTGTACGGCGCGGCGGCGCTCTTCACGTTCGCCGCGTTCGTCGAGGCGTTCTGGTCGCCACTCGGTATCGTGCCAGCGGACGTCAAGTACGCCGTCGGTGCGGTGCTCTGGAGCGCGCTGCTCGCCTACCTCGGACTGCTCGGGCGTCGCTATGCGCGCTGAAGACGTCGCGGTGCAGCTGCGCCCGCGCAATCCCTGGGAGGCGATGGATCTCGGCTTTGCGATGGCGCGCCGCTGGAGCATTCCGATCTGGGGGGCCTGGTTCGCCGTCTGCCTGCCCACGGTGCTCGCCCTGTCGCTCGCCTTCCGGGCCTCGCCGTGGCTCGCGGCGCTCTCACTGTGGTGGCTCAAGCCGCTGTTGGATCGCTTCGTGCTGCACGTCACCAGCCGCGCCGTGTTCGGGACCGCCCCCAGCGTGGCTGCCACGCTTGGCGCCTGGCGCGAGATCCTGTCTCCGGGGCTGCTCGGCGCCCTCACGCTTCACCGCTTCGATATGGCGCGCTCGTTCCTGCTGCCGGTCTGGCAGCTCGAGCGCCAGACGGGGCGCGAAGCACGCGCGCGCAGGACGACACTGCAGCGCCGTACACGCAGCTATGCCGTGTGGCTCACGCTCATATGCCTGAACGTCGAGGGGCTCGTGCTCATCTGCGCCGGCTTGCTGCTCAATCTGCTCAAGCCGGCCGAGGTCTACAGCGGCTTCGACCTGCTCGAGTCGCTGCGCGGTGCAAGCGGCGCTCGGGCGTGGACCTGGCAGGACACGCTCGCGTACGCGGCCGCAATGAGCGCCATCGAGCCTCTGTACGTGGCGGCCGGCTTCTCGCTCTACCTCAACCGCCGCATGACGCTCGAGGCCTGGGACATTGAGCTCGGCCTGCGCAGGCTGGGCGAGCGCCTTTCGGCCTCCGCGCCGGCGCTCGGTGCTATCGCGCTCGGACTGGTGCTGATTTGCGCCACCGCCGGAAGCGCTGCGCTTGCCGCACCCGCCTCTCCGAAACAGGAGATCGCCAAGGTCCTTGCGACCACGGAATTCAGCACGCAGCGCGAGATCACGGTCTGGCGCTATCGCGGCTCCGGGCACGCCCCGCCGCGGGCCGACCGGCCCGCGCCAGGCGAAGACGCGACCACGGCGCTCGGCCGGCTGCTGGCGAAAGCGGTGCAGCTCGCCGGCTGGCTGGCGCTCGCAGTGCTGCTGGTGGTGCTGGTGGCTTACGCCGCGCGCCTGCTGCCGAGCACGGCGCCGCCGCAAGCGGCGCCGCCGGCAGCGCGCGCGCCGGCATTCCACGCCGCCGCGCACGAGTCCTTACCTTCGGACATCGCCGGGACCGCGGGTGCGCTGCTCGCGGCCGGAAAGCCGCGCGAGGCTCTGTCGCTGCTCTATCGCGGCGCACTTGCCACGCTCTCGCGCCGCTACCGGCTGGAGATCGGCGAGGCCGAAACCGAGGGCGAATGTGTTGCGCGCGCGCGCAGCGCGCTCCCCGCGCCGACGCTCGCCTACTTCGACGCGCTGGTGCAGGCCTGGGGGAGCACCGCCTACGCCGCCCGGGCGCCGGATGCCGCCCGAACCCAGTCGCTGTGCCGCGATTGGAATCTGCATTTCGCTCCCGGTGAAGGGGGCGCCTGATGAAGCGCCCCGTCCTCGGCTGGCTGGTCGCCGGCCTCGCTGCGGCCCTCGGCGCCGCGTGGTTTTTCACCAACTTCGAGCGCGTGACCGAAACCATCCCCGTCGGTTTTCACGGGGAGGCGCGGCGCAATCCCTTCCTCGCCGCCGAGCGTCTGTATATGCGGCTGGGCGCGCACGTAGGCGATCTGCACGCACTCTCCACACTACGGAGATTGCCGCACGGTGCCGTGCTGCTCGTCGCCGCGCCGCACGGAGCGCTCGGGCCGCGCGAGCTCGACGCGCTGCTCGCATGGGTACGGTCCGGCGGCCGTCTGATCGTCGAAGCCGAGCGGCCGTCGCTGCCCGACGCGCTGCTCGAGCGCCTGCGCGTGCAGCGCACGCAAAGGCGGGGCGCGCGCGTCACCCTCGTGCCACTCGCCGGATACGACAAGCCGCTGCACGCGCTCGGGCTCGGCGCCTTCAGCCTCGCGCCGCCCGATGCCGACGTACTCTGGCGCATCGACAGCGAAGCGGGTACCCGCCTCGCGGCGCTCAGGCACGGCGCCGGCAGCGTGCTCGTCGCGACTTCGCTGGACTTCATGCGTAATGCGCTGATCGGCGAGCTCGACCACGCCGAGCTCGCCTGGGCGCTCGCCGGGCGCGGCGCGGCGCACGAGATCCTGGTGCTCGGCCCGCTCGAGGCGCCCTCGCTGCTCGAGTGGCTACGGGTCAACGCCTGGCAGGCGCTCGCGGGCGCGGCCGTGCTCCTCGCATTGTGGCTGTGGCGCATCGTGCCGCGCTTCGGGCCGCTCGCCCCCGACCCGGCACCCGGGCGCAGGCGCCTGCTCGACCACCTGCGTGCCGCGGGGCGTTTCCACTGGCAGCATGGCGATCGCGCGCGGCTGCTCGACGCGGCGCGCGAGGCTTGCCTCGCGCGCATCGCGCGCGCGCATCCCGAGGCTGCAGCGCTCGGCGCCGCAGCCCGCGCCGCGCGACTCGCGGAACTCTACGGCTTGCCCGCGGATGCCCTGGCGGGCGCCTTGAGCGCCGAGCCGCCGCGCGACGCGCTCGCTTTCACGCGGCGCATTGCGCTGATGCAGTCGATCCATGAGCGCCTGGCGCACCGCCCGGGCGACCGGAACACGAGGGGGGAGAAATGAGCGCTACGCCGCAACAGGCGAATTTCGAGCGCGCCGCGCAGTTCGTCGCGGCCATCCGCGAGCAGATCGCCCGGGCAGTGGTCGGCCAGCGCGAGGTCGTCGACCACGTGCTGGCGGGTCTGCTGGCCGCCGGCCACGTGCTGATCGAAGGCGTGCCTGGGCTGGGCAAGACGCTGCTCGTGCAGTCGCTCGCGCGCACATTCGGGGGGAAGTTCGCGCGCATCCAGTTCACGCCCGATTTGATGCCCGCGGATGTCACCGGACACACCCTGTACGACCCGGCGACGCATGCTTTCACCACGCGACGCGGGCCCGTCTTCACCAATCTGCTGCTCGCCGACGAAATCAACCGCGCGCCGGCCAAGACGCAAGCGGCGCTGCTAGAGGTCATGCAGGAGCAGCAAGTGACGATCGAGGGGGTGGCACTCCCGCTCGAGCCGCCATTTATGGTGCTCGCGACCCAGAACCCGATCGAGCAGGAGGGCACCTACGCACTGCCCGAGGCGCAGCTCGACCGCTTCCTGCTCAAGATCCGCATCGATTATCCGCCGGCGGCGGAGGAGCTCGAGATGGTGCGCAAGATCGCCACAGGCCGCGTCGGCGAGCGCCTGAACGTCGATGCGGTGCATGCGCTGCTCGAGCCGGCTACCGTGATCAAACTGCAGCAGGTCACCGCCGCACTGCCGGTCGACGAGCGCGTGCTCGACTATGCCGTGCGCATCGTGCGCGCCACGCGCTCATGGAGCGGCGCGGCAGCCGGCGCCGGGCCGCGCGGCGGCATCGCCCTGGTGCGCGCGGCGCGCGCCGCGGCGCTCATCGCCGGGCGCACCTTCGTGACTCCGGACGACGTGAAGCACATGGCTCCCGCGGCGCTGCGCCACCGCGTCACGCCCGCGCCCGAGCTGGAAATCGAGGGCCAGAGCAGCGACACCCTGCTCAAGGCGCTGCTCGCCAAGGTCGAAGCTCCCCGGATCTAGCGCCCATGGTGCTCCCTTCGCCGCGCCTGCTGGCCCTCGCCGGCTTGCTCGCGGGCGCCGGGATCGCGGCCGCGGCGCTCGGGTCCGCGCCGCTCCTTTGGCCGGCCGCCGGCGTGCTGCTCGGCTTGGTCGCCCTGCTCGACCTGGGCGCGGCGTCGCGCGACATGCGGCCCGCGGCGAGCCGCCGCGCGCCCGGCTCGCTTTCGCTCGGAGTCGAGCGCGAGATCGAACTGGCGATCGCCAATTCCGGCCGGCGCGCGCTCGACATCGTGGCCTACGACCATCATCCGGCGGCCTTCCGCGCGCACGGGCTGCCGCTGCGGGTCAGAGTGCCGGCGGGCGCGGTCGCCGAGCTTGCCTACGTCGCGCGGCCGGTGTCCCGCGGCGAGCACGCGTTCGGCCAGCTCGAGCTGCGCGTTGCCTCGCCGCTCGGCCTGTGGCAGCGCACGCTGCACGCGGCCGAGCGGTGGCCGGTACGGGTCTATCCGAACTTCGCCGCGATCTCCGGGTACGCGCTGCTCGCGACCGACCACCGCCTGTCGCGCATCGGCGTGCTGCAGCGCCAGCGCCGCGGCGAGGGCCTCGAGTTCCACCAGTTGCGCGAGTACCGCGAGGGCGACGTACAGCGCCAGATCGACTGGAAGGCGACCGCACGCAGGATGAAGCTCGTATCGCGCGAGTACCAGGAAGAGCGCGACCAGACCGTCATGCTGCTGCTCGATTGCGGCCGCCGCATGGGCGCCAAGGACGGCGAGCTGGCGCATTTCGACCACGCGCTGAACGCGGCCCTACTGCTAGCCTACGCGAGCCTGCGCCAGGGCGACGCCGTGGGGCTCATGACGATGAGCGGCCCTTTACGCTGGCTCGCGCCGCGCAAGTCGGCGCATACGGTCAACTTAATCCTGAACCGCGTCTACGACATCGAGCCCGGCGCATTGACGACCGACTATCACAGCGCGGCGCTCGAGGTCATGAAGCGCGTGCGCAAGCGCGCGCTGGTGGTGATCCTGTCCAATCTGCGCGACGAGGACGACGACACGCTCGCGCCCGCGCTCAGGCTGCTGCAGTCGCGCCACCTGGTGCTGTTCGCCTCGCTGCGCGAGGAGATCCTGTCGCGCGCCTTGGTCACGCGCGTCGACAGCCTGGACCGCGCGCTGACGCACGCCGCAGCGGCCGACTACCTGCGCTTGCGCGCGCTTGCCTTCAAGCGCATGGAGCGCGGCGGCGCGTTGTGCCTTGACGTGGAGCCCGAGCGCCTGCCGATCGCGCTCGTCAACCGCTATCTGGAGATCAAGCGCGCGCGGCGGCTGTAGGCGCGAGCGGCGCCGCGCACAGGCGGCAGGCCGCACGCCATGAGGCGTTCCGCTGCTTGCAGCGCGGGCATTGCGTCTCGACCTTGTCGCGCACCCAGGGCGTCAGCCCGCGCGGCATGAAAAGCAACACCAGCAGGACGATCACCGCGAAGATCAGCAGACGCAGTTCGCCGAACGCCCTGAAGCTGCCGAGCCACTCGGTGAGCGGATAGAGGATGAATACCGCGGCCACCGGACCGTAGATCGTAGCGACCCCGCCGAAGATGCCCCAGATCACCACCTGGAAGGACAGCGCCACCTCGAGCGTCGAGGGACCGGCGACGCGCAGGAAGTGCGCGTACAGGGCTCCCGCGACGCCGGCCGCGAAGGCCGAGACGGCGAACACCGCGAGCTTGTAGCGCGTCGTATTGATGCCCGAGGCGCGCACCGCCACCTCGTCGTCGCGGATCGCGTGCAGCACGAGACCGATTTTCGAGTCCGCGATCTTCCACATGCCGAAAACGAGCAGCAGCATCGCGACGGCGATGATGTAATAGTTTGCCGTACGTGACAGGGCGAGCGAGCGCACGCCACCGATGCCGAGCTCGCCTCCCGAGAAGTCCGGAAACGCGAACAGCACGCCGGTGGCGATGAGCGGGAAGGCGAGCGTGGCGAGCGAGAGGTACGAGCCGCGCAGCCGCAGGCACAGGAAGCCGACCGCGCAGCCCGCCAGCGCCGCGGCCGCCGCCCCGGCGCATACGCCGAGCCACGACGGCACGCCGAGCCGCAGGGAGACGAGCGCCGAGGTATAGGCCCCGGTGCCGAAGAACAGCGCGTGGCCGAAATTGATCTGCCCGGCATAGCCGGCGAGCAGGTCCCAGCTGGCCGCGAACAGCGCGAAGATGCAGGTCATCGCGAGGATGCGCAGCACGTAGGGATCGCCGTAGACGAGCGGCACGAGCAGCACCAGAAAGACCCAGGCGAGCGCGAGCGCGCGCGACGGGAGCACCAGCACTTCGTTGCGCAGGTTGACCCACGACCAGCGCGCAGCGAAGAGCAGCGGATTACTCAACGCTCCTCCTCGAATGCCACCCCGAACAGGCCCTCCGGCCGCGCCAGCAGGACCAGCACCATGATCGACAGCGCCACGGCGCCCTTGAGAAAGGCGCCTTGCGGCAGCGCGAACACCGTGATCGCCTCGACGTAGCCGATCACCAGCGCGCCGACGAGACTGCCCTTAAGGCTGCCGAGGCCACCGAGCACCACGATCGCCAGCATGGTGACGAGCGGCGTGAGCCACATGAAGGGATCCACCACGAACACCGGAGCGACCACCACGCCTGCGATCGCCGCCAGCGCCACGGAGATTGCCACCGTCGCCATCGCCACGCGATGCACGTTCATCCCCATCAGATTGGCGACTTCCAGGTCGTTCGCCGTAGCGCGGATCGCGAGGCCGAGGCGCGTGCGGTACAGCAGGTACCAGGTGGCGACCAGCGCGGCCGCCGCAACGGCCAGGATCAGCAGCCGCTGGTACGGAATGCTCACGCCGAACAGCATCAGCACGCCGTCCACCGCCGAGGGGATGCCGAGAAAGTTGCCGCCGTAGAAGTACAGCATCAGTTCCTGGAAGATGAGCGCCAGCGCGATGGTCGCGATCAGGACCGCGGATTCGTGCTCGCGCACCGGCTCGATCACCAGGCGGTAGCACAGTACCGACAGTGCCGTCACCGCGGCCACCGACGCCAGCGCGGCGAGCGCGCCGGGTACGTGCAGGCGCACGAGCAGCGTGTAGAAGCAGTACGCCGCGAGCATGTAAAACGCGGTATGCGCGATGTTGACGATGCGCGCGACGCCGAAGATCAGCGAAAAGCCGATCGCCAGCAGCGCGTACACGCCGCCGTTCACCAGGCCGGTGACGAGGATGTCCTGCAGCATCGGCCGGAAACGACGCGCGTGCTCAGGGCAGCAGGAAGGGCTGCATCCCCTTGATCTGCTGTGGCCAGAACGGGACCTTCTTGCCGTTCTGCCACTGCACTGCGATGCCCGAGGTCTTACCGACCGCCCAGACCGGATCGTGCGCCTTGTCCCAGGTGAGCGTGGCGGCGGTGCCGACGTAGTCCTTCAAGCCCTCCAGCACCGGCACCAGCTTGTCGGCGTTGGTGGTGCCTGCCTGCTCGATCGCGTCCTTGAGGACCATGATCGCGTCGTAGGTCGCCGCGGTGTAGGTCGGCTCCTTGTGGAAGCGCGCCTCGAACTCCTTCACGAAGGGGACCATCTTAGGCGTCACCTCGACCATGCCGTAGGTGTCGAGCGTGGAGACGTAGTTGCCCTTGCCGGCAGTCGCCTCCCAGAACCCGTCCTTCTGCGCCTCGACGTTGATGCCGAAGGCGATGGCCTTCATCTTGCGCTCTCCCATCTGCCGCCCGAGCACGATCCCGACCGGCCCGGACACTGCGGTGAACACGATGTCGGCGCCGCTGCGCTCGATCGCCGAGAGTTCCGCGCTCACGTCGGTGGCCGTCGGCGAGGGCTGCCACAGGCCTACCACCTCCATGTTCATCTTCGGCAGGTTGGCCTGCAGGGCGTTGACGATGCCCTGCGTCCAGAGCACCTTCTCGGCGAGGATTGCGACCTTGGGTTTGTCCTTCTTCAGGTCCGTGCGGATCTGCCCGGCGATGCTGCCCAGCACCGCGAACAGTGTGCGCGCCAGGTCGGGTGCCTTGGTCGGCGTGACGCGGAACCAGTACTTGTAGCGGTCGTAGTTCGCCTCGACGTTCTGGCCGAGCTTGGCGTCGGCCGCGCCGCAGCCGAGGAACAGCTTCTTGTAGTCCATCGCGACTTCCTGCATCGCGAGCACCGCCTCGGAGCGGAACCCGCCGACGATGAAGTCGGCCTTGTCGCTGGTGATGACGCGCTCCATGGCGTTGGTCGCGTCGGACACAGACTGGATTTCGTTCGAATCGGCGCGGATCAGCTCGACCTTCATCTTCTTGCCGCCGACCGAGATGCCGCCCGCGTTGTTGATGTCGTCGCGCGCCAGTTCCGCTCCCATCCAGTGGTTCTCGCCCTGCACGTAGGCCATCGGACCGATGACGGCGATCTTGATCGTCCCCTGCGCCAGCGCCGCCGGCGCGACCAGCGCCGCAGCGAGCGCGAAGATCAACCTGCGCAACATGGAAGCCTCCTTTGGTTTACATCCGGGTTTCTTGTAAGGCTCTGATGTTGCCGCAAAATTCCACCTCCGTCCAGGATACGCGCGGCCGTGACCCCTCAGTGGTAACCCTCGTAGCCCGCCAGGCTGATCAGCAGTCGGGCGACGCCGTAGGCGACCCAGATTCGTGCACGCAGCCAGAGTCGCTGTCCCTTCCATCGCTGCGGCGGTAGCGCGCGCGCGCCGTTTACCTGCGCCTCCGCCAGGCTCGCGCGCAGCTCCTGCGCGAAGCCCGCGTCGTCGACGAACACATTCGCCTCGCGCGCCAGCATCAGGCTGAACGGATCGATGTTGGAGGAGCCGACGCTCGCCACCCGGCGGTCGAACACCGCCACCTTCGCGTGCAGGAAGCTGAGGTGGTACTCATGGATCTGGATGCCCGCCTCGAGCAGCGTGCCGTACAGCGCACGCGAAGCGTAGTGCAGCAACGCGTACTCGACGCGCCCCTGCAGCAGCAGCACGACCTTCACCCCGCGCGCCGCCGCTTCCGCGAGCGCGCGCCGGAACCTGCGTCCCGGGAAGAAGTAGGCGCAAGCGATGAATACTTCCTCGCGAGCGCCTGCAATCGAGGTGAGGTAGCCATCCTCGATGTCGCGCCGGTGCCGCAGGCTGTCGCGCACCACCAACGCCGCGCGCTGCCCACCGGCGATCGGCGCCGGGTCCGCGGGACCAGCGGGGGCAGCGCGCCGGCGCAGCCCCGGCCAGCGGCGACGGGACGTCGCCCAGGACACCTGCGCCCACTGCCTGGCCGCGACCGCGCGCAGCTGCCCGGTGAGCGGCCCCTCGATGCGCACCGCGTAGTCGTAGCGCGGCGGCGTCTGCCCCGGTCCGTCGAAGTCGTCGATCACGTTGATTCCGCCGACGAAGCCGACACGTCCGTCGATGCAGGCGAGCTTGCGGTGCATGCGCCGCAGCCGCCCCCGGCGCAGCCGCCAGGGACTGCGCTCCGGCCGGAAAACGAGCACCTCCGCTCCCGCGCTCCGGAGCGCCACGCGGAAGCGCGGTGCGAAATCGCGCGCGCCGAAGCCATCGAGCAGCAAGCGCACGGCGACGCCGCGCGCCGCGGCGCGCGCGAGCGCGTCGGCCACCAGGCTGCCCGTCTCGTCGTCGGCGAAGATGTAGGTCTCGAGAAAAAGCTCGTTGCGCGCCGCGTCGATCGCCTGCATGAGCGCGGGGAAGTACTCCACTCCGTTGCGCAGCAGCGTCAGCCGGTTGCCGCCGACGTACTGCATCGCGCTAGCGCCGCTGCGCCGCCGGCGCGGGCGCGCGCCGCAGATCGGCGCTCAAGGCGAGATGGTCGGAGAGCAGCGACCAGGGCGCGCCGCGATGCGCCTGCGAGGACACGATGTCGAAGCCGCGCACGTAGATGCGGTCGAGCTTCAGCAGCGGCAGCAGGCTCGGAAAGGTGCGCGCCGCACGGCCAGAGTGCGCAGTCGACACCTCTGTCATGCCCAGGCGCGACTCGAGGATCGACGATGCGCGCTGGCGCCAGTCGTTGAAGTCGCCGGCGACGATGATCGGCATGCCGCGCACGGCGATCTCCTCCAGCCGCTCGGCGATGGCGTCGAGCTGCTTGCGTCGGCCGCGCTCGTGCAGCGACAGATGCACGCATACGCAGTGCACGTTCTTGCGCCAGCCCGGAACCGAGACCACGCAATGCAGCAGGCCGCGGCGCTCGAAGCGGTGGTCTGAAACGTCTTCGTTGGCGGTCGACAGGATCGGAAAGCGCGAAAGGATGGCGTTGCCATGGTGGCCGTGATCGTAGACCGCGTTGCGCCCGTAGGCGTGCTGCCAGCCCTCCTCGGCGAGAAACTCGTATTGCGGCGTGTGCGGCCAGCTCGCGAAGCGCAGCGCATGGCGCTCGTTAAGGCCGAGCACCTCCTGCAGGAACACGAGATCCGGCGCGAGCGTGCGCAGTCCCTCGCGCAGCTCGTGGATCACCATGCGGCGATTAAACTGCGACAGGCCCTTGTGGATGTTCAGCGTCGCGACACGGAGTTCGTGCGCGGCCGGCGCGTCCGCCCTCGCGCGGCGCGCGCGCTGCGGGCCCGGCGGCGCTGCCTTGGGGCGTCCCTGCATACCAGAGGGATTTTACGCCGCGCGCACCCGGAGGCGCTGCGGCAGCATGGCGATCGCCTCACGATTGGACCACGAGGCGCACTTGTCCGCCGCCTCCTGCCACGGCAGCCAGAGGAACGCGAGGTGCTCGCTCGCATCTAGGCGCACCGGCACGCGCCCGGGTACCTGCAGGCTGAATACGTGCTCGGTGTTGTGCGTCGTGCCGGGCGGATACCGGTGGCGCCATTGCTCCCAGATGCGGAAGGTGTTGATCACGTTCCAGCGCAGCAGGCGCTCGCGCGGCGCTTCGACGCCCGTTTCCTCGCGTACTTCGCGCTGCGCGGCGTCCTCGAGGGGCTCGTCGGGGCGGTCGAGCGATCCGGTCACCGATTGCCAGAATTCCGGCCGCGCAGCGCGTTGCAGCAGCAGCACTTCGAGCGCCGCCGTGTGGATCACGACCAGCACCGAGACGGGGATTTTCAAGTTCACGGGGAGCGGGGGCGGTACAGGTCGGGCAGCGCGAGCGTGAGCGCCGGGTCGACCAGCACCGTGAAGAACGGCCGCTCGCGCTCCCGCCAGTAGTCCGCGCTGCTCGCCAGCACGTCGAGCAGCACGCCAAAGTCGTCCGGCTGCCCGGCGCGCAGCGCCCCGAAGTTCTCGATGAGCAGCACGTGACGCGCGCGCGCGCGCCAGCCGAGATCGGTCAGGCAATCTTCGAGCGCATCCCAATTGCCGCCGAACCACTGCGGGAAGGCGAGCGCCTCGGCCAGCCGCGCGAGCAGCGCCGCCTTGTCCGCCACGGCCGCCAGGTCGATGCGCACCACGTCGAAATCTGAGCCGCGCAGCGCGTCGAGCACGTCGTCCGCGCGCGGCGCACGGTACACGCCGGAGCGTGACGCATCCTGCAGGCTGGCAAGCAGCTTGCTCACGTCAATCTCGGATGCGCCTGAAGCTGCGGTAGTGGTTGCCGGTGTAATAGAGCTCGCCGTCGCGGCCGGCGACGATGCGCCGCGCGCCCCGGTCGCGCGCGCCGGGTGTGCGCACCGTGTACTCGCGATAGTAGCCGCGCGGTTGCGCGGGCAGCCGCGCCTCGCGGTTGCCGAACACGGACCCGTCGCGGTCATAGGGAAACGGACCTCCGCTGCGGATCAGCGCCACGGTGTGGCGCGCCTCCTGCGGCAGCTCGGCAAGACCGATCTCCGCGGGCGGCCGGAACGCCGCGGCGCCCGTCGCCACGACAAGCGCAACGAGCGCCGCCAGCAGCCGCATCACGCCTTGGGCTGTTCCCGTAGCCGCAGGCCGAGCTCGCGCAGCTGCTTGTCGTCGACCGGGCTCGGAGCCCTGGTGAGCAGGCACTGCGCGCGCTGCGTCTTCGGAAACGCGATCACGTCGCGGATCGACTCGGTGCCCGCCATCATGGCAACCAGGCGGTCCAGGCCGAAGGCGATGCCGCCGTGCGGCGGCGCTCCGAACTGAAGATTCTCCAGCAGGAAGCCGAACTTGGCCTGCGCCTCTTCGGTCGAGATGCCGAGCGCCTGGAACACCTTCGCCTGAACGTCGGCGCGGTGAATACGCACCGAGCCGCCGCCGATTTCGGAGCCGTTCAGGACCATGTCGTAGCCCTTGGAAAGCGCGCGGCCCGGATCGCTCGCGAGCATGTCCTCGTGGCCGTCCTTGGGCGAGGTAAAGGGATGGTGCATCGCTGCCCAGCGCTTCTGCTCTTCGTCCCACTCGAACATCGGGAAATCGACGACCCATAGCGGGCGCCAGCCCTGGGCGGCGTAGCCCTTGTCGTGCCCGAGCTTGACGCGCAGCGCGCCGAGCGCGTCGTTCACCACCTTGGCGCGGTCCGCGCCGAAGAAGATGAGGTCGCCGTTCTCGGCGCCGGTGCGCTCGAGAATGCGCTGCAGCACCTTGGGCGGCAGGAACTTCACGATCGGCGACTGCAGTCCGTCGGGCAGCCGCGCACGATCGTTGACCTTGATGTAGGCCAAGCCCTTGGCGCCGTAGATGGCGACGAAGGCCGTGTAGTCGTCAATCTCCTTGCGCGTGAGGTCCGCCTTGGGCACCCTGAGCGCGGCGACCCTTCCGCCGGGCATGTCGGCGGCGCCGCGGAACACCTTGAACTCGACCGTTTTCATCAGGTCGGTCAGCTCGGTGAGCTCGAGCGCGACGCGCAGGTCCGGCTTGTCAGAGCCGTAGCGCGACATCGCCTCCGCATAGGTCATGCGCGGGAACGGCGCGGCAAGCTCGACGCCGAGCACTTCCTTGAACACGGTGCGCACCAGCCCTTCGTTGATGTCCTGGATGGCGCGCTCGTCCAGGAACGAGGTTTCGATATCGATCTGCGTGAACTCGGGCTGGCGGTCGGCGCGCAGGTCCTCGTCGCGGAAGCACCTCACGATCTGGTAGTAGCGATCGAAGCCCGCGACCATCAGAAGCTGCTTGAACAGCTGCGGAGACTGCGGCAGCGCGAAGAACTCTCCCGGATGCACGCGCGAGGGCACCAGGTAGTCGCGCGCGCCCTCTGGCGTCGAGCGCGTCAGCATCGGCGTTTCGATGTCGATGAAGCCGTGCGCGTCGAGGTAGCGGCGCACCGTCATCGCGACGCGGTAGCGCAGGCGCAGGTTTCTCTGCATCGGCTCGCGCCGCAGGTCGAGGACCCGGTAGGTGAGACGGGTGTTCTCCGACAGGTTCTCGTCGTCGAGCTGGAAGGGCGGCGTCACCGACGGGTTGAGCACTTCGATCTCTTGCGCGAGCACCTCGACCTCGCCCGAGCGCAGGTTCGAGTTCACGGTGCCCGGCGGACGGCGGCGCACCTTGCCAGTCACCTTGAGCACGTATTCGTTGCGCGACCGGTCGGCGATCGCGAACGCCTCGGCGCGATCCGGGTCGAACACGACCTGCGCGAGGCCTTCGCGGTCACGCAGATCGATGAAGATTACGCCGCCGTGGTCGCGCCGTCGGTGCGCCCAGCCGCAAAGCGTGACGGTTCGATCGATGAGCTCGGCGTTCAGATCGCCGCAATAGTGCGTTCGCATATCCTGGATCTCGCTCCCGGGCTCAGCCTTCGGCTTCGGCGCCCGCCCGTTCGGGCCTGACCGGCGGCGCGACCACCCCCATGGAGATGATGTACTTGAGTGCTTCGTCGACGCTCATGTCGAGCTCGATTACATCGGCGCGCCGCAGCATGACGAAATAGCCTCCGGTCGGGTTCGGCGTGGTCGGCACGTACACGCTGACAAATTCTCCATGCAGGTGATTGACGACGTCGCCCCCCGGGATACCGGTCTGGAATGCGATGGTCCACATGCCCTGGTGCGGCCACTGCACCAGCAGCGCCTTGCGGAACGCCTGGCCGGACGAGGAGAACAGAGTGTCCGAAACCTGCTTCACGCTCGAGTAGATCGACGAAACGAAAGGGATGCGATGCAACAGCTCGTTCCAGATGCGCACGAGGCGCTCGCCGATGAAGTTCGCGGCGAGCACCCCGGTGAGGAACACGATGACCAGCGTGAGCACAACGCCGAAGCCCGGCACGTGGACGCCCAGCCAATGCTCGGGACGCCAGCCCGCCGGCACGAGTTCCATGCTCTGGTCCAGCGTATCGACCACGATCTTGAGCACCCAGATCGTGATGACGAGCGGGATCCAGATCAGAAGCCCGGTGATGAAATACTTTCTCACGGTGGCTAGGACGTGGTCGTCCCGCCGCTCGCAGGCGCGTCCGGCTTCTTGGGCGCAGCCTTAGATTCGCTCTTGGCCTCGGTCGTGGACTCCGCCTTGCCCTCCGGCTTCGCGTCGGTCTTCGCCTCGGGCTTGCTGCCGCCGCGGAAATCGGTCGCGTACCACCCGCTGCCCTTCAGCTGGAAGCCCGCCGCCGTCAACTTCTTGCGGAACGAAGGGTTGCCGCACTTCGGGCAAACAGTCAGCGGCGGCTCGGAGATCTTCTGCAGGTACTCCTCCTCGAAGCCGCAATCGGCGCAGCGGTACTCGTAGATCGGCATGGCGGCCCTCGGTCCTAGAACGGAATGTCGTCTTCCATGTCGTCGAACTTGCCCGCCGGTTTCTTCGCCGCGGCCTTGGCTTCGCCCTTCGGTGCCCCGGGAGCCGCGGGCGCCTCGGTGCGCGGCTCGGCACGCGGCTCGCCCGAGCCGCCGCGCGCGCCCAGCATCTGCATCGTGTCGCCCATGATCTCGGTCGTGTAGCGGTCCTGCCCCTCCTTATCCTGCCACTTGCGGGTGCGCAGCCGTCCTTCCACGTAGATCTGCGAGCCCTTCTTCAGGTACTCGCCGGCGATCTCCGCCAGCCGCCCTCTGAACACCACCCGATGCCACTCGGTTTCCTCCTTCTTTTCGCCGCTTGCCTTGTCGGTCCACTGGTACGACGTGGCCACCGATACGTTCGTGATCGCCGCGCCGTCCGGCATATAGCGCGTTTCGGGATCGCGTCCCAGATTGCCGACCAGAATCACCTTGTTCACCGAAGCCATGTATTCCTCCCCATCGCAAGTCCTCCCGCGGCCACCGGGCCTGCGGGCTCAAGCTCCCCCAGAGCGGGAAACGTCGGACTGCGCCATTCCGTTGACATGCCTGGACGCGAGCGGACGCATGCCCGCCGCCGCGAGCAGCCAGATCGCCGCCAGGCCGGCACAGGCGCTGAACACCGCGGCGGGCCCGTGCGCATGCGCGAGCCATCCGCCGAGCACGCCGCCCGCAAACAGGCCGAGCGTCTGCGTCGTGTTGTACACCGCGATCGCCGTTCCGCGCGCGCGAGCCGGGGCAATGCGCGACACGAGCGAAGGCAGCAGCGCTTCGAGCACGTTGAAGGCGACAAAAAACGCGAGCATAAGCCCGGCAAGCGGCATGATCCGGTCTGGCGCGGCGGCGAGCCCCAGCTCGACCAGCGCGAGCAGCAGCACCGTGCCAAGAAGCACCGTCTTGTGATGGTTGCGCCGGTCGGCATACAGCACGGCGGGCGCCATGATCACGAACGACGCGAGCACCACCGGCAGATAGAACCTCCAGTGCGCCGCCAGTGGCAGCCCCGCTTCCACCAGCATCGGCGGCACCACCACGAACATCGCCATCTGCGACACGTGCAGCGCGAAGATGCCGACATTCAGGCGCAAGAGTTCAGGCTGCGCGAGAAGCGCCGGCAGATCGCGGGCGCGCACCGGCGGCTCGGCATGCGCGGGCGGCGGCGCCGGGGGAACCAGCGCGAACAGGACCCAGATGGCGACCAGCGAGAGCGCTCCGGTGACGTAGAACACCCCGCTCAGCCCGATCCACTCGTCCAGCACGGGAGCGATGACCAGCGACAGCGCAAACGCGAGGCCGATCGTGCTGCCGATCATCGCCATCGCCTTGGTGCGCTGCTGCTCGCGAGTCAGGTCGGCGGCGAGCGCCACGACGACCGAGGAGATCGCGCCGGCGCCCTGCACGACGCGGCCGGCGATCACCATGTAGATGCTGTGCGCCGACGCCGCGAGCACGCTGCCCGCCGCGAACAGCAAGAGCCCGGCCACGATAACGGGCTTGCGTCCCAAGCGATCGGAGGCCATGCCGAACGGGATCTGCATGATCGCCTGGGTGAGGCCGTAGGCGCCGAGCGCCAGACCGACCAGGGTCAAGTTCTCCCCGCCGGCCAGCTTGTGCGCCTCGACCGAGAGCAGCGGCAGGATGAAGAACAGCCCAAGCATTCGCAGGCCGAAGAGCGAGGCGAGAGAGGCGCCGGCACGCCGCTCTTCTGGGCTCATGCGCGAGGAATCCATGGGCGCTCGTCTGACAATGCCGGAGTAGTGGAAGGGTGGAACGACCCGCCGAGAACTCGTTATAGTAGCAGGTTTCCTTTTTCGCTCGCCGCACGGCGGCGACATATGGACTCGATCCGCATCCGCGGGGCGCGCACCCACAACCTCAAGAATCTAAACCTCGAGCTGCCGCGCAACCGGCTCGTCGTGATCACCGGCCTGTCAGGCTCGGGCAAGAGCTCGCTCGCGTTCGACACCTTGTACGCCGAGGGGCAACGGCGCTATGTCGAGTCGCTGTCGGCCTACGCGCGCCAGTTCCTGCAGCTGATGGAAAAGCCCGACGTGGACCTGATCGAAGGATTGTCGCCGGCGATCTCGATCGAGCAGAAGGCCGCTAGCCACAATCCGCGCTCGACCGTAGGCACTGTGACCGAGATCCACGATTACCTGCGCCTGCTGTACGCGCGGGTCGGCACGCCCTACTGCCCTGAGCACGCGCTGCCGCTCGAGGCGCAGTCGGTCGCGCAGATGGTCGACCACGTGCTCGCACTGCCGCAGGACACGAGGCTGATGGTGCTCGCTCCGGTAATCGCGGGCAGGAAGGGCGAGCAGGGCGAGCTGCTCGACGAGCTGCGCGCGCAAGGCTTCACGCGCGTGCGCATCGACGGCAAGGTATTCGAGCTGGATTCTGCTCCCCGCCTCGCCAAGAACGTCAAGCATTCGGTAGACGTGGTGATCGATCGCCTCAAGCTGCGGCCCGAGATGAAGCAGCGTCTGGCCGAGTCGTTCGAGACCGCATTGCGCCACGCCGAGGGGCGCGCGGTGGCGGTCGAAACGGATAGCGGCAGGGAGCACTTGTTCTCCTCGCGCTTCGCCTGCCCCGCATGCAGCTATGCGCTCGCCGAGCTCGAGCCACGGCTGTTCTCGTTCAACAATCCGATGGGCGCCTGCCCCGCCTGCGACGGTCTCGGCACGGTCGAATACTTCGACCCGAAGCGCGTCGTCGCTCACCCGAACCTCAGCCTCGCCAGCGGGGCGATCAAGGGCTGGGACCGGCGCAATCACTTCTACTACTCCATGCTCCAGTCGCTCGCGCAGCACTACCGCTTCGACATCGAGCAGCCCTGGGAGGCCCTCGAGGACCGCGTGCAGCAGGTGCTGCTGAACGGCTCGGGCAAGGAAAGGATCGCCTTCCGCTACCTGAGCGAGCGTGGCCGCACGACCGTCAAGGAGCACGCCTTCGAGGGAATCATCCCCAATCTCGCACGGCGCCACCGCGAGACGGATTCGGCGCTCGTGCGCGAGGAGCTGGCCAAATACCTGAACCGCAAGGCCTGCGCGGAATGTGGCGGCACCCGCCTGCGGCGCGAGGCGCGCCACGTGCTGCTCGACGGGCGGGCGATCTACGAGATCTCGCACCTGCCGCTGCGCGAGACCCTGGCGTTGTTCCAGAAGCTCAGTCTGCCGGGAGCGCGCGGACAAGTGGCCGAGCGCATCGTGCGCGAGATCGCCAACCGCCTGGAGTTCCTGGTGAACGTGGGGCTCGACTACCTGTCGCTCGAGCGCTCCGCCGACACGCTGTCGGGGGGCGAAGCGCAGCGCATCCGCCTCGCGAGCCAGATCGGCTCCGGTCTCACGGGCGTCATGTACGTGCTGGACGAGCCGTCGATCGGCCTGCACCAGCGCGACAACGCGCGCCTCATCGACACGCTCAAGCGCCTGCGCGATCTGGGCAATTCGGTCATCGTGGTCGAGCACGACGAGGAAGCGATCCGCGCCGCCGACTTCGTGCTCGACATGGGGCCGGGCGCGGGCGAGGCGGGCGGCCAGGTGATCGCCGCGGGCACGCCTGCCGAGATCCTCGCCGACGAGCGCTCGCTGACCGGGCGTTACCTCGGTGGGGCGCTGCAGATCGAGGTGCCGCGCCAGCGCAACCGCCCCGGCGGCAGACGCCTCGCGCTGCGCGGCGCGCGAGGCAACAACCTGCAGAACGTCGACCTCGAGCTGCCGCTCGGTCTGCTCGTGTGCGTGACCGGAGTCTCGGGCTCGGGCAAGTCGACCCTTATCAACGACACCCTGTATGCAGCCGTCGCGCGGCAGCTCTACGGCAGCGCCGTGGAGCCTGCGCCCCACGAGTCGCTCTCCGGTATCGAGCAGCTCGACAAGGTGATCAGCGTCGACCAGAGCCCGATCGGCCGCACGCCGCGCTCCAATCCCGCCACTTATACCGGTCTGTTCACGCCGATCCGCGAGCTCTTCGCCGGAGTCCCCGAAGCACGCACGCGCGGTTACGACCCGGGGCGCTTCTCCTTCAACATCAAGGGCGGGCGCTGCGAAGCCTGCCAGGGCGACGGGCTGATCAAGGTGGAGATGCACTTCCTGCCCGACATCTACGTGCCCTGCGACGTCTGCCACGGCCGGCGTTACAACCGCGAGACGCTCGAGATCCGCTATAAGGGTCGCGGCATCCACGACGTGCTCGAGATGACCGTGAGCGAGGCGGCCAGTCTGTTCTCCGCCGTGCCGGTGATCGCGCGCAAGCTGCAGACCCTGATCGACGTCGGGCTCGGCTACCTGCGCCTCGGGCAGTCCGCGACCACGCTCTCGGGCGGCGAAGCGCAGCGCGTCAAGCTCTCGCTCGAGCTCTCCAAGCGCGAAACCGGGCGCACGCTTTACATCCTCGACGAGCCGACCACGGGGCTGCATTTCCACGACATCAAGCTGCTGCTCGACGTGCTGCGGCGGCTGCGCGACGCGGGCAACAGCGTCGTGGTGATCGAGCACAACCTCGACGTGCTCAAGACCGCCGACTGGATCGTCGACCTCGGCCCCGAGGGAGGCGATGGCGGCGGGCGCATCGTCGCGCAGGGCAGCCCCGAGCAGATCGCCGCCAACAAGGCGAGCTACACCGGGCAATACCTGAAGCAGGTCCTGGGCGAGCCGCGCCGCCGCGCCGCGGCCTAAGGCGCTCGCGCCCCGCTAGGCCGGTGCGAGCCGCGGCGCGCCCTCGCCCGTGGCTTGCCAGGCAAGCCGCCGCTCATGGAAACCGGCCAGGCTTGCGCGGTGGCCGATCGACACCAGCGTCGTCTTTGGCAGCCGCTCGCCGAGCAAGCGGTAGAGCTCCGCCTGATCGTCGTCAGGGAGCGCAGAAGTCGCTTCGTCCAGGAACAGCCAGTCCGGGTGCGTGAGCAGCGCGCGTGCGAAGGCGAGGCGCTGCTGCTCGCCGCCGGAGAGCAGCTGCGCCCAGTTCTCGCGCCGGTCGAGCTCGCGGGCGAAGGACCCGAGACCGACCGCCTGCAAGGCCTCGCGCACTTCGTCGTCACCGATCACCTTGTGGTCGCCCGGATAGCACGCCGCGTGCTTGAGCGTGCCGATCGGCAAATAGGGCTTCTGCGGCAGGAACAGCAGGCGGCTGCCGTTGGGCAGCGAGATCCTCCCCTTCCAGTACGGCCAGATGCCGGCGAGCGCGCGGAACAGCGTCGACTTGCCGGCGCCCGAGGGACCGCTGACCAGCACGTGCTCGCCGCGCTTGAGTTCCAGCGTACTCGGCGCGAGAAGCGGCTGGCCCTGCGGCAGCGCGAGCGCCAGGCCGTCGAGCGCGAGCGTCGAGGTGACGCCCTCGACGCGCTCGCCGTCTAGCCGCTCGGCTTCTGCGCGAACGTGCGCGAGCGAGGCGGTGAAGCCGGTAAGCCGGTCGACGGTCGCCTTCCACTCCGCGAACTGCGCGTACGCGTCGATGAACCAGGACAGCGCGCCCTGCACCTGACCGAAGGCGGAGGCGATCTGCATCAGACCCCCGAGCTTGATCGCGCCCGAGAAGAAGCGCGGCGCGCCGACCACGAACGGGAATACGACCGCGAGCTGCGCGTAGGAGATGGTGAAGAAGCCGAGCTGCTTGCGCTTGCGCATGATGCCCCACCAGTTCGCGATCACATTGCCGAAGCGGGCGCGGAAATTCTCGACCTCCTCGCCTTCGCCGCGGTACAGCGCGACGCCCTCGCTGTTCTCGCGCACGCGCACGAGCGAGAAGCGGTAATCGGCCTCGAAGCGCTGCTGGTCGAAGTTGAGGCGTATGAGGGGTCGGCCGATTACGTGCGTGAGCCAGGAGCCGAGGATCGCGTACACGAGCGCGCACCACACCATGTAGCCCGGGATCGAGAGATGCATACCCGCGAACGCAAAGCTCAGCGCCCCGGAGAGCGTCCACAGGATCGTCACGAAGGACACCAGGGTTACGACCGCGGAGAGCAACCCGAGGCCGAGTGAGAGCGTGTTGTCGACGAAGATGCGCAGGTCCTCGGCGATCCTCTGATCCGGGTTGTCGGTGCCGCGGTCGAGGAGCTGCAGCCGGTAGTAGGCGCGGTCCTTGAGCCAGTCGGCGAGAAAGCGCTCGTTCAGCCAGTTGCGCCACTCGATCTGCAGCATCCGCTGCAGGTAGACCTGGTACACCGCGACGATGATGTACGCAAAGGCGAGCAGCGTGAACCTGAGCAGCTGGTGGTAGAACTCGGTCTGATTCTTCGTCTCGAAGGTGTTGTAGAAGTCGTTGTACCAGTGATTGAACTGCACGTTCAGCCACACGAGCACAAGCGCCATCGCCACCACGGCGACGAGCAGCAGGACCCCGGTGCGCCGTTCCTTCGACACCCAGTAGGGCTTGGCCAGCGCCCAGAATGCGGACATGAATTGCTTGCTGCTCATGGTGTTCCTCTCGCTTTCGAAGATTCGGACTTAAGGAGGGCGGGGAGTTTACAGAACGCGCGCGATGGGGCGACAATGGCCCGCATGTCCTCCGGCAGGGTCTATCGCTTCGGCACCCCGCCGGAGCACGAAGCAAACCGCCTGTTCGTGTTCCTGCACGGCTGCGGCGCAACGGCCCAGTCGATGATCCCGATCGCGTTCAAGTTCCAGGCGCGCTTTCCGAGCGCGGCGCTGGTGGTGCCGAGCGGCTTCGCGCCCGGCGCGCGCGGCGGCGAGGCGCAGGACTGGTTCCCGACGCGCGGCCTGAACGCCGACAACCGCGCCGAGCGCGTCGAGGCGGTGCTGCCCGACGTCGAGGACCTCGTGCGACGCGAGCAGACCAATTTCGGCGTGCCGGCGCATCGCACCGTGCTGATCGGCTTCTCGCAGGGCGGCACGGTGGCGCTCGAAGCGGTCAAGAAGCTGCGCGGCCTGGCGGGCGCCGTCGTGGCCTTCTCGGCGCAGTTCGCGCGCCTGCCGCAGCCCGGCACGCGCATCGACGCGCGCATCCACCTGGTGCACGGCGAGTTCGACTCGGTGGTATCGCGCGTGCACGCCGAGCGCGCGGCGCGCGTGCTCGCCGGCCTGCACGTGCCGGTAACGCTCGACATCGTCGAGGACCTCGGCCACGCGCTCACGCACCGCGCGATCAGTCTCGGTTCGCTGCGCCTGCTGCAGGGCATCTTCGAGCGGCGGCACGCGACGCTGCACTAACTCAGTCCCGCAGCTCGGGCAGGTCCCTGTAGAGCTCCAGCGCCTCGGGGTTCGCCAGCGCGTCGGTGTTGGCCACCGGCATGCCGTGCACCACCGCGCGCACCGCGATTTCCACCACCTTGTTGTTCTTGGTGCGCGGGATGTCTGCCACCTGCACGATCTTCGCCGGCACATGGCGCGGCGTCGCATTGTCGCGGATCGCCTTGCGGATGCGCTCCTCCAGCTCGGCGTCGAGGACGAATCCCTCGCGCAGCTTGACGAACAGCACCACGCGCGTATCCGAGGGCTTGTCCGGCGGCCACAGCTGGCCGATCGCGACCGATTCCTCGACCTCGTCGATTCTCTCCACCTGCCGGTAGAGCTCCGCGGTGCCGATCCTCACGCCGCCCGGGTTCAGGGTCGCGTCCGAGCGCCCGTAGACGATCATCGTGCCGCGCTCGGTCAGCTCGACCCAGTCGCCGTGGCACCAGACGCTCGGGTAGCGGGCGAAATACGCGGCGTGATACTTCTCGTGGTGGCGATCGTTCCAGAAGCCCAGCGGCATCGAGGGAAACGGCCGGGTGCACACCAGCTCTCCCTTCTCGCCGACCACCGAGTTGCCCTGCTCGTCGAACACTTCGACCGCCAGGCCGAGCGAGCGGCACTGCAGCTCGCCTCGGTATACGGGCAGGACCGGGTTCGCGTCGGCGAACGCCGCCATGATGTCGGTGCCGCCGGAGATCGATGACAGGCACACGTCCTTCTTGACGTGCGCGTAGACATAGTCGTAGCTCTCTGCGACGAGCGGCGAGCCGGTCGAGATGATCATGCGCAGCGTGCCGAGATTGTGCGTCTCGCGCGGCTTGAGGCCGCGCTTGGCGATCGCGTCGACGAACTTCGCCGAAGTGCCGAAGTGCGTGCAGCGCTCCTCGGCGGCGTAGTCGAACAGGATGCGCGCGCCGCGCGCGAAGGGCGAGCCATCGTACAACATCAGGCTCGCCTCCGCCGACAGCCCCGCGAACAGCAGGTTCCACATCACCCAGTTGCAGGTGGTGTAGTAAAAGAAGCGGTCTCCCGGGCGAACGTCGAACTGCAGCTTGTACATCTTCAGGCCCGCAAGCAGCGAGCCCCCGGCCCCGTGCACGATGCATTTCGGCTTGCCGGTCGTGCCGGAGGTGAACAAGATGTAGAGCGGATGGTCGAACGGCATCTGCGCGTAGTCGATATCGCCCGGCGTGAAGCGGCGCAGCCATTCGTCCATCGTCACCGCGTTCGGGATTTCGGACACGTCGGGGCGCTGTTCGAGCAGCGGTGCGACCACCACCTTGCGTACGCTGGGCAGTTGCGCCGCGACTTCGCGCACCCGGCCGAGCGAATCGTGCCGCTGGCCGTTGTACACGTAGCCGTCGGCGCAGAACAGCACCTTGGGCTCGATCTGGTCGAAACGCTCGAGTACGCCGTCGGTGCCGAAGTCGGGCGAGCAGGAGGACCAGACGATGCCCTGCGAGATCGCCGCCAGCGCGAATATCACGGTCTCCGGCATGTTCGGGATGAAAGCGGCTGCGCGGTCGCCCGGGCGTAGGCCCAGGCTCTTCAGCGCCTGCGCGGCGCGCGACACGTCGCTGTACAGGTCCGCGTAGGACACGCGGCGCCGGAAGCCCGTCTCGTCCCAGAAAACGAGTGCATCGCCGCGATCGCCGCGCCTGAGCAAGTTCTCGGCGACATTCAGGCGCGCCTCGGGGAACCACCTGGCGCCGGGCATCTTGTCGCCGTCCACCAATACCGTCGAGCCCTTGCGCGAGGCGACCACGCCGCACCAGTCCCACACCGAGCTCCAGAACTCCTCGGGATTGTCGACCGTCCAGCGGTAGAAGTCCGGATAGCTGTTCAGATCGAGCTTCAGGCGGCGCACGATCCAGCGCGCGAACTCGGTCATCTGCGCCCGCTCAATCGCCTCCTGCGATGGCTCCCAGAGCTTTTGCGGCGCGGACACCGGCCCTCCTCGCGGCGACGTTTCCAGTGGCGAGCCACATTATAAGGGCTGGGATGCTTGACACCTCTTTCAGGCATGCTGAGAATGGCCCGGCAAGAAGGCGCCCGTTCGCGGCGCCCGCATCCACACGGGAGACCCAGATGACCAGCCTGAAACGCACGACCATCTTCCTCGCCTTGCTGGCCGGCGTTGCGCTCGCCGCGCCCGCCTCGGCGCTCGAAGGAACGCTCAAGAAGGTCAAGGAAAGCGGCACGATCACCATCGGCCATCGTGACAGCTCGATTCCCTTCTCTTACTACGACGACAAGCAGCGCCCCGTCGGCTACGCCATGGACATCTGCTACAAGATCGTCGATGCGGTGAAGGCCGACCTGAAGATGCCGAACCTCCAGGTCAAGCTGCTGCCGGTGACCTCGGCCACCCGGATTCCGCTGATGGCGAACGGGACCATCGATCTGGAGTGCGGCTCGACCACCAACAACGCCGAGCGCAAGAAGCAGGTCGACTTCGGCATGACGTACTACGTCGTCAAGTACCGCTACGTGTCGAAGAAATCGTCGCACATGGACAAGATCGACGACCTGAAGGGCAAGACCGTCGTCTCGACCGCCGGCACGACCGACATGCAGGCGCTGAACGTGCTCAATACGACGCGCAGCTTTGGCATGAACATCCTCTCGGCGAAGGACCACGCGGAGGCCTTCCTGATGGTCGAGACCGGCCGGGCGAGCGCGTTCCTGATGGACGACATCCTGCTCTCGGGCCTGGTCGCGAACGCCAAGAACCCGTCCGAATTCACGATCTCCTCCGAGAGCCTGGGACTCGAACCCTACAGCCTGATGCTGCGCAGGGACGACCCTGAGTTCAAGAAACTGGTCGACGCCACGATGACCAAGCTCTACACCAGCGGCGAGATCATGAAGATCTACGACAAGTGGTTCATGAAACCGATCCCGCCCAAGGGCATCAACCTCGACATCCCGGTGGGCGATGCGCTGAAGCGCGTATTCGAGCATCCGACCGATTCGCCGGACCCGAACGTATACAAGTAACGGCTCGGCCGACGTTACAGCGCAACGGGGGCATTAGCCCCCGTTGCATTTTCGACTCCGCGCGCGCCCGTGCACTACAACTGGAACTGGGGCATCTTCTGGCAGCAGTCGCCGGACGGCGACGGCACCTACCTGCACACGCTGTTCGTCGGGCTGGGTTGGACGCTTGCGCTCGCGTTGCTCGCCTGGGCGATCGCGCTCGCGCTCGGGATGGTGGTCGGCGTGCTGCGCACCACGCCGTCGAAATGGCTCGAGCGCCTCGGCTACGCCTACGTCGAGCTGTTCCGCAACATCCCGCTGCTGGTGCAGATGTTCCTGTGGTATTTCGTGATGCCCGAGCTGGTGCCGAAGGGACTCGGCGACTGGATCAAGCAGATGCCGCCGCCGTGGGGCGCGTTCGTGCCGGCCGTGCTTTGCCTGGGCACCTTCACCTCGGCGCGGGTCGCCGAGCAGGTGCGCGCAGGCATCAACTCGCTGCCGCGCGGCCAGCGCATGGCGGGGACCGCGCTCGGCCTGACGCTGCCGCAGACCTACCGCTACGTGTTGCTGCCGATGGCGTTTCGCATCATCGTGCCGCCGCTCGGCTCGGAATTCCTCAACATCATGAAGAATTCCGCGGTCGCGCTGACGATCAACGTCGTCGAGCTCACCGCGCGCGCGCGCGCGATGCAGGAGTACAGCTTCCAGGTCTTCGAGGCTTTTACCGCGGCCACAGTGATCTACCTGCTCGTCAACCTGGTGGTCGTGCTGCTGATGCGCTACCTCGAGCGCAAGGTCGCGGTCCCCGGCTACATCGGGCCCGTCGGCGCGCCCGCCTCCGGCCACTGAGCGCACATGTTCGGCGGCTTCGACTTCGACGTCATCGAGCGCTCGTGGCGCTACCTGTTCTTCACCGGCATGTCGTTTACGTTGCGCCTGACGCTGCTCGCGATGGCGGGGGGCATCGTGTTCGGCACGATGCTCGCGATGATGCGGCTCTCCAGCATCAAGCCGCTCGCCTGGATCGCAGGCACCTACGTCAACACGCTGCGCTCGATTCCGCTGGTGCTGGTCATCTTCTGGTTCTACTTCCTGGTGCCGTACATCGGCGCCTGGGTGCTGCGTTCCGACACTCCGATCCACGTCGGCGCCTTCGCCTCGTCGCTGCTGACTTTCGTCATGTTCGAGGCGTGCTACTACTGCGAGATCATGCGCGCCGGCATCCAGTCCATTCCGCGCGGGCAGGTCTGGGCAGGCTACGCGCTCGGCCTAAACTACTGGCAATCGATGGGGCACGTGGTCCTGCCGCAGGCGTTTCGCAACATGCTCCCGGTGCTGCTCACCCAGACCATCGTCCTGTTCCAGGACGTGTCGCTCGTCTACGTGCTGTCGATCACCGACTTCGTCGGCGCCGCGAGCAAGGTCGCCGAGCGCGACGGGCGCCTGGTCGAGATGTACAGCTTCGTCGCCGTGGTCTACTTCATAGCCTGCTTCGCCCTATCGCAGTTCGTAAGAGGGCTCCAGGCGCGCATCGCCATCGTCCGTTGACCCTCCGGGATTTTCGTCCATGATAAATATCAGCGGCGTGAGCAAGTGGTACGGCGATTTCCAGGTGCTCACCGACTGCTCGACCGAGGTCGCGAAGGGCGATGTGGTCGTCGTGTGCGGCCCCTCGGGCAGCGGCAAGTCGACCCTCATCAAGTGCGTAAACGGTCTCGAGCCGTTCCAGGCGGGCGACATTACGGTAGACGGCATCTCGGTGGGCGATCCGAAAACCGACCTGCCCAAGCTGCGCGCGCGCATCGGCATGGTGTTCCAGAATTTCGAGCTGTTCCCGCACATGACGGTTACCGAAAATCTGACGCTGGCGCAGATCAAGGTGCTCGGCCGCGGCCGCGGGGAGGCGCTCGCGAAGGGCCTGGCGCTGCTCGATCGCGTCGGCCTGAAGGCGCACGCCGAAAAATTCCCGGGCAACCTCTCGGGCGGCCAGCAGCAGCGCGTCGCAATCGCCCGCGCGCTGTGCATGGATCCGATCGCCATGCTGTTCGACGAGCCGACCTCGGCGCTCGACCCGGAGATGATCAACGAAGTGCTCGACGTCATGGTGCAGCTCGCGCAGGAAGGCATGACCATGATGGTGGTGACGCACGAAATGGGCTTCGCACGCCGTGTCGCGGACCGCGTAATCTTCATGGACGCGGGCAAGATCGTCGAGGACACGACTAAGAACGAGTTTTTCGGGACGCCGCGCTCCGAGCGCGCGCAGCTGTTCCTGTCCAAGATCCTCGGCCATTGACAATCAAATCGACGGAGGCAAAGACATGACGACGGTGGCATTCATCGGATTGGGCGCGATGGGGTCGCGCATGGCGGCGAACCTGCAGCAGGCGGGTTTCAAGCTGCGCGTCTACAATCGCGACCGCGCCAAGACCCGCGCGCTGGCGGAAAAGGGCGCAGAGGTGGCCGACTCGCCCGCCGCGGCAATCAGGGGCGCCGAATTCGGCGTGTCGATCGTCTCGGACGACAGTGCCACGCGCGAAGTGATGCTGGGCGCAAACGGCGCGCTCGGCGCGGCGCCCAAGGGTTGCATCATCATCGACTCGAGCACCAACACGCCCGGCATCGCGCGCGAGGTGGCGCGAGAGGCCTCTGGCCGCGGCTGCGTGTACCTGGATGCGCCGGTCTCGGGAAGCATCAAGCAGGCCCAGGGGCGCGAGCTGGTATTCATGGTGGGCGGCTCGCACGACGCCTTCGACAAGGCACAGCCTCTGTTCGCGGCCATGGGACGCCTGGCGCGGCACGCCGGCGACTCCGGCGCAGGGGCCACCGTGAAGCTGATCAACAACATGCTGTCGGGCACCATGACCGCCGCGCTGGCCGAAGCCGCGCAGATCGCCGAGGCCGCGGGCGTGGGCCGCGAGGCCGTGCTCGAGATCCTGGGCGAGGGCGCGGCCGGATCGCGCTTGCTAAAAGCCAAGCTGCCGATGATGTTCCAGCGCGACTTCAAGCCGCAATTCCAGCTGCAACTGATGGAAAAGGACCTGCGCTACTTCCTCGGCATGGCGCAGGAGCTCGATCGGCCGACCCCGCTCGCCGCGCTGGTGCGCAGCCAGTTCCAGGCGGCGCGCCGCAGCGCGCTCGGCGGCCTCGACGCCTGCGCGGTGTTCCTGCAGGTCGCGGGCGAGAAGCCGCCGGCCTAGCGGCGTTCGACGCGCTTGAGCGTCGCCTCGGGAATGCGGTAATCGGGGAAGCGGCGCCGGAATTCCGCCAGCAGGCGGTCGGCCTCGTCGTCTCGTCCGGCGCCGCGCAGCTCTGCAATGCGCTCGAGCCACCGCTCGGGCGACTCCGCCGCACCCAATTGCTTGGCGCGTTCCTCGACGGCCGCCGGCGCGGCGCGCTCGAAGCGTTCGCGGTCGGCCGACTCGCGCGATAACCGCCCCGCCGCTGGCGCGCTGGCCGAAGGTGCCTCCGCCTTGCGCTCCGCTGGCGCGGGCGCTGCGGGCCCGGCTTCGGTTTTCGGTGCGGTCTGCTTCTCGCCCCGATCCTCCGGCTGCGCGCGCTCGCGCTGCATTTCCAGCGTGACCGTAACCGAGAGAATGACTACGGCAGCGACAGACAGCGGCACGGCCCAGCGTCGCAGCCCGGGTCGCGCACGCGCCGCGGCGAGGATCTTCGCGTCGAGCGCCTGGGGCGGCTCCTCGCGCCCGAGCGCGCGGTAGCGTTCGCTTAGCTCGGGATCTTCGTGCTCAGCCATCCAGGGCTCCGCGGAGTTTCGCCAGCGCGTAGCGCAGCCGGCTCTTTACCGCCTCCTCGTTAGCGCCGGTGGCGGCCGCGATCTCGGCGATCGACAGCCCGCCCTCTTCGCGCATCAGGAATACCTCGCGCTGCGTTGCGGGCAGCGCCTCGAGCGCGCACGCCAGGCGCGCGAGCTGCTCGTTCATCTCGGCCTGGCGCTGCGGCTCGCGCGCGCCGTCTGCCGCGGGCTCCGGAGGCGCCGGGTCCTCGGGGTCGTCCGGCTCGAGCGGCACCACCGCCAGGCCGCGCTTGCGCCAGTGATCGACCATGCGGTGGTGCGCGATGGTGTACAGCCACGTGCCGAAGCGCGCTTGCGGCGCGTAGCGCGCGCGCGCCTCGATCACGCGCATCCAGATCTCCTGGAACAGCTCCTCCGCGATGCCGCGCTCCTTGATGCCGCGCAGCAGGAAACGGTACAGCCCGCCCTTGTGCCGCGCGTAAAGCCTTTCGAAGGCCGCCGCGTCGCCCGCCGCGTAGGCGAGCATCAGCTGTTCATCCGTGGCCTCCATGCCAGGGTAGTGTAACCCCCGGTGGGTCGGGGACGAATCCCGGGAACGGACGCGGCTCCTCGAGCACGCCGCGCGCAGCTAGGTTGGCGCGGCTGTCGTAATACATCGTCACGGTCTCGGCCGGCACGCTGCTTGCCCGCTCGAAACGAACGTAATACGCCTGCGATTCCTCGTAGCGTCCGTGCCCGGTGCCTAGGGAGTTCGCCACGGAGTCCGCGATGCGCTCCGAGGGCGCCGCTCGCTCGACACGGCCGAGCTGCGCGGGTGGACGCGCCTTCTGTCGGAACAGCGCCACGCCGATCACCCCGACGTTGTCAGGCCGTCCGGTGCGCGCCGCGTAGGAGTCGCCGATGTCCGTGAAATAGAACGCCGCGGTATGCGACAGGCTCTTGCGCCAGCCGAGAATCTCGACCGAGCGCCCGGCGGGGATCACGTAGCCGCTCTGGCTCGGGTCGGCGGTCTCTCCGGTGACGACGTTTATCCCATCCACGGACACGACCGCGAGCACAGGCTCCGCGCTGCGGTTGCGCAGCAGCAGCCGATATTCGTGGCCAGGCGTGCCTGCCAAATACGCTCGTCCCTGGTGCCGGTGCACCGGCAGGCGCGTCCCCAGCGCGCGGTCGTATACGCCCACGTCGACCATCCCACCCGCGGCGCAGGCCGACGTCGACAGTGCGATCGCGAGCGCTGCTCCAAACATCTTCAGCATCTTCATGGTTCATCTCCTTTCGCTTCGGTCCTACATGCTTGAAACGATCCACGGCGCAAAAGGGGTTAAGCGTCAAAACGGCTGCGGAAGTCGCGTAAAATGCGCGCCTTCCATTTCGATGTCCGGCAATAATGAAGAACGGCAAGCACTTCCCGATCCCGGTGCGCAGCGAGCCGCGCGCTAACGGCGGCGCACGCCGCCTGTATTCGTGCAGCAAGTGCCCGGCGTATTGCTGCAGCTATGCGCTGATCGAGATCACCAAGCGCGACGTGGCGCGGCTTGCGCGCCACTTCGGCCTCACCGATGCCGAGGCCGAAGCGCGCTTCACGAAGTACGACTCAGGCGAGAAGGCGATGGTGCTGCGCCATCGCAAGGACGACGTGTTCGACACCGTGTGCATGTTTCTCGACCGCAAGACGCGCCGCTGCGGCGTGTACGAGTCGCGGCCGGGCGTATGCCGCGACTATCCGGACAGCGCGCGCTGCGGCTACTACGAATTCCTGAAGTTCGAGCGCGAGCAGCAGGACGACCCGCAGTACATCGCCACCACCTAGCCCGCCTGCTTGCGGCGCTCGAGCGCCTGGGCGCGGACCTTCGTCAACGTCGTGCCGGTAGTAATGGCGTCTGGGTCGATGCGCAGCTCGATCACCGCGGGCTTGCCGGAAGCGCGCGCGCGCTCGAAGGCGGGCGCGAACTGCGCGGTCTCCTCCACCGTCTCGCCGTGTCCGCCGAAGGCGCGCGCATAGGCGGCGAAATCGGGGTTCTTAAGCTCGCTGCCGCTCACCCGCCCGGGGTACTCGCGCTCCTGATGCATGCGGATGGTGCCGTACATGCCGTTGTTGACGACCAGCGCGATCACCGGTGCACCGTACTGCGCCGCCGTCGCCAGCTCCTGGCCGTTCATCAGGAAGTCGCCGTCGCCGCACACAGCCACTACCGTCCGCTCTGGCGCAGCGAGCTTGGCGGCGACCGCCGCGGGCAGTCCGTAGCCCATCGAGCCGTTCGTCGGCCCGAGCTGGGTGCGAAACCCTTTGTAGCGGAAGTAACGGTGCACCCAGCCGGAGAAATTGCCCGCGCCGCTTGAGACGATCGCATCCTCCGGCAGCACGGCGTCCAGCCACTTCACCACCTCCCCGTACTGCAGCCTGCCCGGGATCGGCTGCGGCCGGCTCCAGGCCTCGTAGTCCGCGCGCGCGCCTCGCGTCCACTCGCGCCAGCGCGCGCCGTCCAGCTTCACGCCGGCGAGCGCCTCGACGAATTGCGCATGACCCGAGTTGATGGGCAGCGCGGCCCGGTACACGCGCCCGAGCTCCCCGGCGTCGGCGTGCACGTGCACCAGCGTCTGCCTGGGCACCGGCACCTCGACGAGCGTGTAGGCGCTCGTCGTCATCTCGCCGAGGCGCGCGCCCACGACCAGCAGCACGTCTGCCTCGCGCACGCGCTGTGCGAGCTTCGGATTGATGCCGATGCCGACGTCGCCGACGAAGCTCGGGCTGCGGTTGTCGACGAGGTCCTGGCAGCGAAACGAAGTTCCCGCGGGCAAGCCGCTGCGCTCGAGCCAGGCGCGCAGCGCATCGCTCGCGGCCTTCGACCACCCCCCGCCGCCGACCAGCACGAACGGGCGCTCGGCGCCGGCGAGCAGGTGCGCGAGCTCGTCCATTTCGCGCGGCGCGGGCGCAGGACGCACCGCCTTGTAGCGCGGCACGTCCGCCACCGCTGCCTCGGCGAACAGCATGTCTTCGGGAAGCGCAAGCACCACCGGGCCGGGCCGCCCCGATGTGGCCGTATGGAACGCGTGGCTCAGGTACTCGGGAATACGCTCGACGCGCTCGATCTGCGCCACCCACTTCGCCATCTGACCGTACATGCGCCGGTAATCCATCTCCTGGAAGGCTTCGCGATCCGCGAAGTCGCCCCCGACCTGCCCGATGAACACCAGCATCGGCGTGGAGTCTTGGAACGCGGTGTGCACGCCTACCGCGCCGTTGGTGGCGCCGGGTCCGCGTGTCACGAAGAGGATCCCCGGCTCTCCGGTGAGCTTGCCGTAGGCTTCGGCCATGTACGATGCACCGCCCTCCTGGCGGCAGACGACGAACTTCAGCCGGTCGCGCACGTCGTAGAGGCCGTCGAGCACCGGCAAATAGCTCTCGCCCGGCACACCGAACACCATCCTCGCGCCATGTCCGACGAGCGCGTCGGCCAAAATCTTGCCGCCGTGGCGAACTGTGAGGTCCTGTTTCATCGCTTCGCTCCGTCATACGCGGCGCGCAGGGCGCTGCAGCATTCCTTGACCGCAACGTTCGCCGTGTCGAGTGCGCCGCCCATCAGCAGGAAGCCGTGCACCATATCGGGGAAATCCCGCTGCGCAACCTGCACGCCCTCGCGCGCGAGCCGCTCCGCGTACGCCTTGCCCTCGTCGACCAGCGGGTCGAACCCCGCGGTGATCAGCAGCGTCGGCGGCAGCCCAGCGAGGCTCGGCGCGAGCAGAGGCGATGCTCGCCAATCGCTCCAGTCCTCGCGACGCGGAAGATACTGGCTGCGAAAATAATGCATCGATGCCTTGGTGAGCAGGTAGCCCTCGCCGTTGCGCTCGATCGAGGGAAAATTCATGCGCTGGTCGGTCGCCGGATAGACGAGCAGCTGGAAGCACAGCCGCGGCGCCCCCTTGTCGCGCGCCAGAAGCGCGACCACCGTGGCGAGATTGCCGCCTGCGCTGTCGCCACCGACCGCGATGCGCGTCCCGTCGACGCGCAGCGCGTCCGCTTCGGCAGCCACCCACTGTGTCGCCGCCAGGCAATCGTTCACTGCGGCGGGAAAGGGACTCTCGGGCCCCATGCGATAGTCGACCGAGAATACGGCGCAGCGGGCGCCGTTCGCGAGCTGGCGGCACACCACGTCGTGCGTGTCGAGGTCGCCGATCGTCCAGCCGCCGCCGTGGAAGTAAACGAGCGCAGGCAGCGGCTCCTCGGCGCGCGATGCCGAGGGGCGGTAGGCGCGCAGCGGAATCGGGCCACCGGGTCCCGGCGCGAGCAGCAGCTTCGCCTCGGCCACTTCGGGCGCGGGAGGCGACACCGCGGCACGCGTGTCGCGGTAGATGCGGCGCGCGACGAACGGCGGAACCGTGGCGTAGGGCGGCAGCGGCGAGCGCGCCACGCGCTCCAGCAACATCGCCACTTGCGGGTGCACGCCGGCCACGGCGCTATCTGACGGCGGCGAGCATCTTCTTCAGACGCTCGACGAAGAACGGCGCGCACTTGAGCACCCGCGTGTCCTGGGACACGATGAAAGGCCGCACCTTGGGCAGGTAGGCCTGCCAGGCCGGGTCGGCCTGCATCGCCGCGCGGCACTTGTCGCGCTGATTGAGATCATCGTAGGCCCACATGTGCACCACCATGTTCTGCGGCCCGATCTCGGTGACGTAATAGCCGACGAGGTGCGGCAGGTGCTTGAGCTGCACGGCCATCCCCTCGGCTTCGTAATGCTTGAAGTACTCAGGCGCTTTGCCCGGTTGCAGCACGTACATGCGCTCTTCGACGTACACGTTCCCCTCCTCCGCTCAAAGCGGACGATTATAGGCGCAGGCCTCCGGTATAGTCCCCACGATGGACGACATCCAGACGCTGCGCCGCATCCTTGCAGAGAATCGCGTGGTAGCGGTCGTCGGGCTTTCGGCGGACTGGTACCGGCCCAGCTATTTCGCCGCCAAGTATCTGCAAGAGCACGGCTACCGGGTCATCCCGGTCAACCCGCGCTACGCGAGGGGGAAGGTGCTGGGCGAAACCTGTTACGCGAACCTGCGCGCGGTTCCCGACAAGGTCGACATCGTCGACGTGTTCCGCCGCAGCCAGGACGTGCCGCCGATCGCGGAGGAGGCGATCGCGATCGGAGCGAAGGTCCTGTGGCAGCAGATCGGGGTGAAGAACGAGGCGGCCGCCGAAAAGGCGCGCGCCGCGGGCCTCGATACGGTCGTGGACCGCTGCGTCAAGATCGAGCACGCGCGCCTGTTCGGCGGGCTCAACTGGGTAGGCGTAAATACCCGTGTTATATCGGCAAAACGCCCTCGCTGGCTGACCTACTGAGCGCCAAAAAATACCTCTGGCGCGAAGCCTGCAGCGAAAGTATCCTTGACGGACCATGAGCACACCGCTGCGCGTATTCGACGGGCCCTTCGGGCGCCTGATGCTGCTGGAGGTCAAGGCCGCCGGGGCACCGCAGGCCCTGCCCGACCCGGCGATCCTGCTCAAGCACGACGGCGGCAACACCGAGTACCTGATTGGCGACGAGCGCCTGGCGCTCACGCGCGAGGATGTGCTGTTCGCCAATCCGCACGAGGCGCATGCCGACGTGCGCGCGGCGGGAGTGGCTCCTACGCGGATGCTGGTGCTGTACGCCTCGGGCGCCTGGTTGCAGCGCAACTTCCCGGCGGTGTTCGCGATCGGCGACGGGCACTTGTTCCCGCACCGGCGCGAGCCGATCACGCCGCGCATCCGGCGGCTCGCGGACACGCTCGCGATCGAGGCGTTGAACGATCAGTTCCTGTCGGCAGAGCGGCTCGAATTCATGCTGCAGGAGCTGATGCTCTCGATCGTCGACACCTACCTGGCGCGGCGCCGCGCGGGCTCCGCGCTGTGGCGCGGCTCGCGGTTCGAGGACTCGCGCATCCGGCGCGCCATCGCGCTCTTGCGCGCGCACCCAAACAAGGAGCTCAACATGGACGAGCTCGCCAACCAGGTTGGCTTGTCGCGCTCGCGCTTCTACGACCTGTTCCAACTGTGCACCGGACGCTCGCCGCGCGCCTACCTCGACATGCTGTGCGTCGAGGCGGCGATCGCCAAGCTCTCGAGCGGCCGAGTCAAGATCGCCGACGTCTCGGCCGAACTGGGTTTCTCGGCGCAGAGCAACTTCACGCGATTCTTCCTGCACCAAGTCGGAATTCCGCCCTCCGAATACCGCCGCGCGGTGCGGCGGCCCGAGGCGCAGCCGCAGCAGCCGCCCGCCGAGGGCGAGCCCGGGCCAGAATCCAACGACTGACGGGTGGCGTGGCCACCTTCGTCGTCGCGCATGGCGCCTGGTCGGCGGGCTGGGCGTGGAAGAAGATGCATCCCCTCATGCGTGCCCACGGCCATCGCTTGGTGACGCCCACGTACACCGGCCTCGGCGAGCGCGCGCATCTCGCGCATCCGGGGATCGACCTCGAGGCCCACATCGCGGACATGCTGGCCGTGCTGCATTACGAGGATTTGAGCGACGTGATTCTCGTCGGCCACAGCTACGGCGGCATGGTGGCGACCGGCGTCGCCGCGCGCGCCGGGGACCGCCTGGCGCAGCTCGTTTACTTGGATGCCTTCGTTCCGCGAGACGGCGAGGCGCTCTTCGACCTCGTGTCGCCCGAGGCGCGCACAGGAATGCGCAAGGCCGCCGACGAGCAGGGCGAGGGCTGGCGCATCCCGCCCAATCCGATTCCCCCCGACACCGACCCCGCCGACGTCGCATGGATCATGCCGCGCCGCATGGCGCAACCGAGAAAGACCTTCGAGCAAAAGCTGCGCCTTTCGGGCGCGGCCGAGCGCCTGGCGCGCACCTACATCTACTGCCGTCGCCCATCGCCCGGCGACGTGTTCCGCCAGTTCGCCGAGCGCACGCACAGAGAGGTCGGCTGGCGCGCGCTCGAGATCGACGCCAGCCACAGCCCGCAAATCACCGCGCCAGAGCCGCTCGCCGATCTGCTCTGCGGGCTAACAAGCTAACCGACTCATGCACAGCGAAAAGATCAAGGTGCGCGTCACCGAGACCGGGCAGACCGTGGACGTCGTCGTGCTCGCCAAGCGACCAGAGCGCATTACTGTCGTGCTCGGCGAAGGCGTGCACAGCGTCAAATGCGACCTCATCCCGACGCGCAACGAGCGTGCCTACGCCGGCTCCGTGATGGGGCGCGAGATTGTCTACGAGCGCAGCCGCGACGAGGTGCAGGCCGATATCGAGCGGCTCAACCCGAGATTGGGCAAGCCGCGGCGGTAGCTCCCGCGGCGCCGGTAGAATCGCGCCATGGCTGACCGCAAATTCGGCATCGAGACGCTGTGCCTGCACGCCGGACAAATTCCCGATCCGGCCACCGGCGCGCGGGCCGCGCCAATCTACCAGACGACGTCGTTCGTGTTCGATTCTGCCGACCACGCGGCGAGCCTGTTCAATCTGCAGACCTTCGGCAACGTCTACTCGCGCATCTCGAACCCGACCGTGGCGGTGTTCGAGGAGCGGATGGCGGCGCTCGAGAACGGGCGCGCGGCGCTCGCCACCGCCACCGGGCAGGCGGCCGAAGTGGTGGCGATCCTCACGCTCGCGCGCGGCGGCGATCACATCGTCTCGGCATCTACCCTGTACGGTGGCACGCACACGCTGCTCGGCGTGAACCTTGCCAAGCTCGGCGTCGAGACCACGTTCGTGCACCCCGACGATCCGGAGAACTTCCGCCGCGCGATCCGCCCGGGCAGGACGAAGCTGCTGTACGCCGAGACGCTCGGCAACCCGCTCATCAACATCGTCGATATCGAGGCGCTTGCGGCGATCGCGCACGAGGCGAAGATTCCGCTCGTGGTCGACAACACGGTACCCTCGCCGTACCTGTGCCGGCCATTCGAATTCGGCGCCGACATCGTCGTGCACTCGGCGACCAAGTACCTCGGTGGACACGGCACCACCATGGGCGGCGCGGTCGTAGAGTCGGGCAAGTTCGACTGGGGCAACGGCAACTTCCCCGAGTTTACGACCCCCTCGCCCGGCTACCACGGCGTGATATTCCACGAGACCTTCGGCGACTTCGGCTACACCATGAAGGCGCGCATGGAGATTATGCGCACCTTCGGCCCGGCGCTCGCGCCGTTGAATGCCTGGCTGCTGCTGCAGGGCATCGAATCGCTGCCGGTGCGCATGGACCGCCACTGCGCGAACGCGCTCGCGGTGGCGAAGTTCCTGCAGAACCACGGGCAGGTCGCGTGGGTGAACTATCCGGGGCTGCCAGGCAGCAGGTACCACACGCTCGCGCAGAAGTACCTGCCCAGGGGCGCCTCGGGCCTGCTCAACTTCGGCGTGAAGGGCGGCGCGCGCGCGGGCGAAAAATTCATCGAGGCGGCGCAGTTCATGAGCCACCTCGCCAACATCGGCGACGCGAAGACCCTGATCATCCACCCGGCCTCGACTACGCACCGCCAGATGAGCGACGAGGATCAGGTGAAGGCCGGCGTCACGCCCGACATGATCCGCATGTCGGTGGGCATCGAGTCACTCGACGACATCCTGTGGGACATCGACCAGGCGCTGCGGGAGGCAGCCAAGACATGATCAGCTACGACATCATCGAGCACGGCAAGCCGCTGCAGAAGGTGCTGAAGGAAACGCCCAAGCCGCAGGGGACCGAGGTGCTGGTGCGCGTCACGCGCGCGGGGGTATGCCACAGCGACTTGCATATCTGGGACGGATACTTCGACTGGGGCGGGGGCAAGCGCTTTTACGTGAAGGAGCGCGGCTGCGTGCCGCCGTTCACGCTCGGCCACGAGCCGTTCGGCGTGGTCGAGGCGCTCGGGCCCGCGGCGGCGAGGACGGCGAAAAACCTGCGGGTCGGACAGAAGCGCCTCGTCTATCCCTGGATCGGCTGCGGCAAGTGCGCCGTGTGCAAGGCCGGCAAGGACAACTATTGCGTCTCCGGCTCGCGCTTCCTCGGCGTAAATCGCGCCGGAGCCTACTCGACGCACGTGCTGGTGCCGCATCCAAAGTACCTCATCGACGCGAGCGGCATCGACGAGAGCTTCGCCTCCACGCTTGCCTGCTCGGCGCTCACCGCCTACAGCGGCATCAACAAGCTGTCTGCGCCCGCGCCGAAGGACTGGTTCGCGGTGCTCGGCTGCGGCGGACTGGGGCTGATCGCAGTGTCGATCTTCAAGGCGAAAGGCGTGAAGAACGTGATCGCCTGCGACATCGACGAGGCGAAGCTCGCAGCGGCCCGCAAGCTCGGCGCGAAGGTCGTGCTCGACACACGCGCGCCGGACGCGGGGCAGAAGCTCGTCCAGCTGGCGCAAGGCAACCTTGCGGGGGCAATCGACTTCGTCGGCATGCCGGCGACCGCGCAGCTCGGCATCGGCGCACTGCGCAAGGGCGCGCGCTATGTGCTGTGCGGTCTGTTCGGCGGCGAGCTCGTCTATCCCCTGCCGCCGATCGCGCAGCGCGCCATCGGCATCATCGGCTCCTATGTCGGCGACTTGCAGGAGCTAAAAGAGGTCGTCGCGCTCGCGAAAAGGAAGAAGCTCAAGCCCTCTCCGATTGAAACGCGCCCTGCCGATGAAGTGAACCGCACGCTGGATGAACTCAAGGCCGGACATATCCTCGGCCGAGTGGTACTCGATTTCGAACACGCAACGAACTGATTGATGAAACCGATCTCCTGGGAATTGCCTTACGCGTGGCCGCGCAAGCCGGTCTTCGCCGCCAATATCGTCGCCACGTCGCAACCGCTCGCTGCGCAGGCCGGGCTCGCCATGCTCGCCGCCGGGGGCAACGCGGTCGACGCCATCCTCGCCACGGCGATCACGCTCACGCTCGTCGAGCCGGTGTCGAACGGCATCGGCTCGGACGCCTACGCGATCGTTTGGGACGGAAAGCGACTCCACGGCCTGAATGCCTCGGGACGCTCGCCCGCGGGCTGGACGCCCGAGTTCTTTGCCGGGCAGAAGGGCGTTCCGGTGCGCGGCTGGAACTCGGTCAGCGTGCCCGGCTGCGTGTCGGCCTGGCGCGCGCTCAGCGAGCGCTTCGGCAAGCTGCCCTTCGAGAAGCTCTTCGAGCGGGCGATCGGCTACGGCCGGGACGGCTTTCTCGTGTCCCTCACGATCGCCGGCCAGTGGACCGCACAGACTCCCGAGCTCAAGGTGCAGCCGGGCTTCGCCGAGGCATTCCTGCCGCAGGGGCGCCCGCCCGCGCCAGGGGAGCGCTTCCGCTTCCCGGCGCACGCCGCGACGCTGGAAAAGATCGCCGCCACTAGGGGCGAGGCGTTCTACCGGGGTGAGCTCGCGGAAAAGCTCGAGGCGCACGCCAAGGCGCACGGCGGGGTGATGACGGTCTCCGACCTCGCCGCGCACAAGCCCGACTGGGTGGAGACGCTCACGATGGATTACCGCGGCTACACGCTGCACGAGCTACCGCCGAACGGCCAGGGCATCGTCGCGCTGATCGCGCTTGGGATCCTCGAGAACTTCGACGTGGCGAGCTTGCCGGTCGACTCACCCGACAGCGCGCACCTGCAGATCGAGGCGGTGAAGCTGGCATTTGCCGACGCGCAGGCCTACGTTGCCGACATCGACCACATGCCGTTCCCGCCCAAGCAGCTGCTCGACAAGAACTACCTCGCCGCACGTGCCACGCTGATCGACATGAAGAAGGCGCAGCCCTTCGCCGCCGGCACGCCGCCCCGCGGCGGCACCGTGTACCTCACCGCGGCGGACGCCTCCGGGATGATGGTGTCGATGATCCAGTCGAACTACATGGGCTTCGGCTCCGGAGTGGTGGTGCCGAACACCGGCATCTCGCTGCAGAACCGCGGCGCCACGTTCGTGCTCAAGGGCGGTCACCCGAACCGCGTCGGACCGAGGAAGCGCCCGTACCAGACCATCATCCCGGGATTCGTCACCCGCGACGGCAAGCCGGTGATGAGCTTCGGCGTGATGGGCGGCACGATGCAGCCGCAGGGCCACACGCAGGTGATGGTGCGCATCGCCGACTACGGGCAGAATCCGCAGGCTGCGAGCGACGGCCCGCGCTTTCGCTGGGTGCAGGGCCTGGACGTGAGCGTCGAGGGCGGCTTTCCTGCGACGACGCTCGAGGAGCTGAAGCGCCGCGGCCACCGCATCGTCACGGTCGACGACTACAACCAGTTCGGCTGCGCGCAGATGATCTGGAAGCTGGACGGTGGCTATCTGGCCGCGAGCGACCCGCGACGCGACGGGCAGGCCGTCGGATTCTGAGGGGAACGCGATGTTGAAGATCTGGGGCCGGCCCAACTCGGTCAACGTGAGGAAAGTGCTGTGGTGCTGCGAGGAGCTTGGGCTGCCCTTCGAGCGCGTCGACGCCGGCATGCAGTTCGGCGTGGTCAATACCCCCGAGTACCGCAGACTCAATCCGAACGGCCTGGTGCCGACCATCGAGGAGGACGGCTTCGTGCTGTGGGAGTCGCACGCCATCGTGCGCTACCTCTCCGCCAAGCACGGCGCGGGAAAGCTCTGGCCGAACGACCTGCGCGTGCGCGCGGACGCCGACCGCTGGATGGACTGGGCGAGCGGCACCTTCGGCGCCGCATTCCGCCCGGTGTTCTGGGGGCTGGTGCGCACGCCACCCGAGAAGCGCGACATGAAGGCGATCAACGAGGCGGCGAAGAAGTGCGGCGAGCTGGCCGGCTACGTCGACGCGGCGCTCGCCGGGCGGCGTTTCGTCGCCGGCGAAACGATCACCATGGGCGACATTCCGCTCGGCTGCCACCTGCACCTGTGGCTCAACATGCCGATCGAGCGCCCGGCGTGCGCGAACGTCGTCGCCTGGCACAAGCGACTGCTCGAGCGCCCCGCGTTCGACAAGTGGGTCAATACGACGATCAGCTAGGCCCCTCACCCGGGGCGCCCGCCCCGGCCTCGAGCAGCGCATCGCGCTCGGCCTTGGGCAGGCGGGCGAGCGCTTTCACGCGCGCGTAGAACGCGCCGAGGTCACCGTGCACGGCCGCGAGCTCGAGGCGGAACGCGGGAACCAGGCGCGTGTAGGCGGAAATCGAGGCGAGCAGCGCGTTGTTTGGCGCCGCCATCAGGCGATCGAAGCCTGCGTAGCCGCCCCAGCGCTCCTTGAGCGCCGCGTAGCGCGCGGCGAGATGCGCGAATTCCGCCTGCTTGGCCGCGCGCATCGCTTCCGGCGCGAGCGGCTCGGCGTACACGCGCGCGAGCCGCGCACGCGCCTGCTGGATCAGGTCGACGAACGCGCGCTTGCGCGCCTCGGCCTCGCGGAACGCCGCGAGCTCCCCGCCGCGGCCCGCGGCATCGAGCCAGCGACGCACGCCCTCGTCCTCCACGGTCACCGCGAAGGACTCGTTGAAGGTCGTGTCACCCTTCACGTACACCAGCTGGTGCGCGAGCTCGTGGAACATGAGCCGGGCGAGCTCCCAGTCCGGATAGCTGATGAAGGTCGAGAGCAGCGGATCGTCGAACCAGCCGAGCGTCGAGTAGGCGGGAACGCCGTAGCTGAACACGTCAAGACCCTTGGCGCCCAATTCTGCTGCGTAGCGCTCGGCATCCGCGCGCGCGAAGAAGCCGCGGTAGTCGACGCAGCCGGCGACCGGGAAGCACGATTCGACCGGCGTCAGCGAGAATTCCGGCGCGGCGAAGACGTTCCAGACCACGTACGGCCGGTCCAGGCGCGCGTAGCTGCGGTAACTGCCGTTGTCCGGCAGCATGAGCTCCTGCGAGGCGAAAGCGCGCATCTGCGCCGCGAGCTCCAGGCGCTGACGCAGCGCGGGCGGTGTCGCGGGGTCCGCGATCCACTGCGAGACCGGCTGTGCCTTATGCATCAGCTCGAACTGCCCGCCCACGGCCTGCGCGTAATACGACAGCGTCTCGCAGCCGCTCAGCGCGAGCAGCGCGGCGAAAGCGAGCCATCTAGCGCGCATGCGGCGGAAAGCTCCCGACCTCGAGGAACGCGCGCAGGCTCTCGGCAACGCGAGCGGAGAGCAGCATGCCGCTGTGGCTCACAGGCAGCACGCTGCACGCCGCCATGCCGTCGATGCGCGTCTCCTCGACGCACACGACGCCGTCGTTCACGCACGGCAGCCGCGCGAACACGCGTCCCATGCCGATCGGCACGGTACCGGCTATGACGCCGAGCGGCTCGGGGCGCGTCCAGCGCGCGGCGCGCCCTTCGCGCCACAGCGCCTCGCTCTCGCCGAGCAGCCAGTGGCCGAAGCCAAACCGCGCGAACCGGCGCGCCGCGAGGCAACCGCGTGCGGGAGTGCCGAGCAGCGCGACGCGCCCGACCGGAAGGGACGGTTCGCGCGTGAGCGCATCGAGCACCACCAGGCCGCCCAGGCTGTGGCCGACGAAATGCGCAGTCCCTACCTGGCGCGCGAGATGAGCCAGGCGCTCGGCGTTCGCCGCGAGCGGCCGCTCGCGTCCGGTGTAGTCGAACAGATGACAGCGCAGGCCGGCGCGCGCCAGGCGCGCAGCGAGCGGCCGCATCACCAGGCCGCGCATCCACAAGCCGTGCACCAGGATCGCGTCGCGCAGCGCGCCCGGCTCAGACTGGCTTGGCACTTAGCGCGAAGATCGCGCTGGCGCGCACGATGCGCTGCTCGCCGGCGATCAGGTAGCAATTGGCGAAACCCAGGCGCGCGCCGACGCGTTGCACCTCGACCTGCGCCTCGATCCAGTCCCCGATTTTGGCGCTGCCGACGTAGTCGATCGTCAGGCTGGCGGTCACCAGCGCGAACTTTCCGCCCGTCCTCGCCCCCATGGCGTGGCCGAGCGCGCTGTCGGCGAGCGTGGCGAGCAGTCCGCCATGGCAGATGCCGCGGCGATTGGTGTGCTTTTTCTCGATGCGCAGGCCGAGCGATACCTCCGCGCCGAGGCGACGCTCGTACAGAGGGCCGATCAGGCTGGTAAAGGGACTCACGCGCTCGAGCGGGCGAAAGCCCTCCGGAACCGGTTGCATGATGCTTGGATTCTAAACCGGCCGCACGAGCAGCAGCCGAGCGCCGATCGCCAGCCCAGCGGCGCCGAACGCGGCATATGCGTCAGCGTAGCTGCCCGAGACATTCAGTACCAGGTGGAACAGCGGCGGCGCGACGACAACGCCGAGAAAGGTGAAGAATAGGCATCCTCCGGTCGCTGCGCTGGTCTGTCCGGGTGGCGCGAGATGCGCGACCTCGGCAAGGTAGACGCCGTTCCAGCCCACCGCCGTGGCGCCAAAGGCCGCCGCGTACGCGAACAACAACCAGGTAGGCCAGGACGGGCTCGCCGCGAGCGTGGCCAGCGCGGAAAGTCCCATCCCCAGGCCGAGCAGGGCGAGCATGATGCGGCGCTTGAGGAGCCGGTCCGCCACCAGGCCCCAGGCGATGCGCCCCGCCACGCTTGCCACCTGCGAGGCCGCCATCACCAAACCCGCGAGCACCAGGCTCATCGCGAACGAACCGGTGAGGAACGTGACCAGGTAGCTGACCAACGTGATCTGCACCCCGCCGTAGACGAACGAGGTGAGTGCCATGTCGCGCAGGCGCGGCGTGGCGAGCACCAAGGCGACGGGTGCGAGCGCGGAGCGCAGCGAGATCGGCGCGCGCACGTTCAAGTCGCGATCGTAGCGCGCGCGCACCGGCTCGATCGCGAGCGCGACCACCAGACAGGCGACGCCGATCGCGAGCGCGGCGCCGCGCCAGCCGAGAGCGAGGATCATCGCCGGCACCGCGAGACCCGCGATCGCGCCGCCGAGCGGTACGCCGGTCTGCTTGATCGAGAAGGTGAGCGCGACCATGCCGGGCGGCGAGGCGCGCAGCAGGATATGCGAGCTGGCCGGCGTCGCCGGACCGTATCCCAGGCCGATTACCACCGCGCCCGCGAGTACCAGCGGAAGCCACCCGCTCGCCCCGAGCGCGAGTCCCGTGCAGCTGAGCGCGAGCGCGCACTGGCTGACGCGGATTGCGCCGAAGCGCGCCACCCAGCCGCCCGAGGTGACCGTGCCGAGCATGCTGCCGAAATACACCACCGCGACGAAGTAGCCGATTGCCGAGGGCGCGACGCCGAGCGCGCGCGCCGCGACGGGCGCCATCACCGGGGCGCTGTACACGGCGAGCGCCACCAGCGTCTGCACGGCGAGCGTCGCCGTGAGCGGCAGCGCGACCGAGCGCAGCGGGGTGTCCGGATCCGCCAAGCTCGCGTCAGCCGCGCCTGGCGCGTGCTTCGCGCGCGGCATCGAGCACCGCCTCGGCGCGGTGCACTACCGGGTAGTCGACCATCTGCCCGTCGACCTGGATCGCTGCGGCGCCGGTCGCCTCCGCTTGCCGGAAAGCGGCGACGATCCTCTCCGCGCTCGCGATTTCCGCCTCGCTCGGCGAATAGGCCCGGTTCACCGGCTCGATCTGGTCGGGGTGAATGCACAGCCTGCCCTGGAAGCCGCCGCGCCGGCTGCGCTCGAGCGCGCGCGCGAAGGCCTCGGGCTCGCGCAGGTGGAACCACGGGCTGTCGAGCGGCCCCTCGGCGCCCGCCGAACGCGACGCGAGCACGATGCGCGCGCGCGCGTCAGCGAGCTCGGCCTCATCAAGGGTGGGCGCGAGACCGAGATCGTTCGCGTAATCGGCTGCGCCGAACGCGAGGCGCCGAACGCGCCAGCGCTCTTCGTATGGACGCAGGCCGCGCGCCTGGAGAATCCGGTCGACGCGCTGCACGCCGACCGCCGTTTCGACGATCGGCATCAGATCGATTGCGCCCGGGACGAGGCCCCGCTCGCGCTCGAGGCTCGCCATCAGCCAGTCGATGGCGTGCAGGTCGGCCGCGCTCTCGATCTTCGGAATGACGACGCCGTCGAGTCCCGCGCGGATCACCGCCACCAGGTCGCCGTAGCAGTACGGCGTCGAGGGTGCGTTGACGCGCACGAAGGCGCGCCCGCGGCGCGGGCGCGCAAGCGCCTCGGCGACGGGTTTGCGTGCCGCTTCCTTTTCCGCAGCCGCAACCGAGTCCTCGAGGTCAAGAATCACCGCGTCCGCGTCGAGCGACAGCGCCTTCTCGACGCGGCGCGCCTGGTTGCCTGGAGCGAATAGGAACGAGCGGTTAAGCGGCATGACGATTCTCCGTTACTCGATCGGCTTGCGTTCGTCCCAGCGCGGATACGGCAGCTGCCAGCGCGCCGTCGCGCGTTCCCTCGGCCAGACTACCTCCGGCCGGCCCCGCAGGATCTGCACGACGGGCGGCGTGGTTCCCAGCTGCTCGCGGGTCGCGGGATCGATCCTGTAGTGCCCCAGCACGGTGTCGCCCTCGAGCGCTGCGAGCGCGGCTGCAAGCTTTTCCTGCTCGAGCGAACCGGCCCGAAGCACCGCCTGCTCGAGCACCTGGCCCGCGGCGTAGGCCTGCGCCGCCGCGAGATCGGGCGGCGCGGACCACCGCTCGGCATAGGCCCGCGCGAACAGCGCGTTCCCTTCTGTGGCGAAATCCGGCTGGTAGGGGCTCACCGCGAGCGTGAACTCGGCGTCCTGGCCCACGTCCCGCACGAAGCGCGCCTCGGCCGCGCCGCGCGCGAAGAAAAGCTTCGGGGCGTACTGCATGCGCCTCATGGCCTTCACCATCTCCGCGGCATCGCGCTCGCCGCCGAATGCGATCAGGGCCTCGGCCTCGCTCGCGCGCGCCGCGGCGAGCTGCGGCGTAAAGTCTGGTACCGCGCCCGGATAAATGTCCGCCGCGCCGGCGGTCAACCCGTAGCGCGGCGCGCGCGCGGCGAAGCGTTGCGCCATCTCACGCGAAGCGGGATCATCGCGCGCAAGGACATAGAGCTTCGCGTAACCGGACGCTCGCAGCAGCCCGAGCAGCTCCTCGCCATAGGCCGCGTACGGTGCGGCCACGTGAAACACGTAGCGCTGGCCCGCACCGAGCACCGAGAGCGTGGCACCGGTCGCATCGAGCAGCACGCGCCGATCCCGCTCTGCAACTGCCGAGGCGGCGATGGTCGCGGCCGAGCCGAAGGGGCCCAACAGCACATCGGCCTTGTCCTCGCTGACAAGCTTCGCGTACAGGGCGCCGTCGCGATTCGCCTCCGAGCGATCATCGAACAGCCGCAGCTCCACGCGACGCCCGAGCAAGCCGCCCGCCGCATTGACCTCCTGCTGCCATAGCAGCAGGCCGTTGCGATAGCCCGATGCAAGATCGGCCAGGTCCCCGGTTTGCGGCAGCACCGCGCCCACCACCACCGGGGACGTCTGCGCCTGCGCGCAAAGCGGAACGAGCGCGAGCAGCAGTGCGCGAACCAGTCTCATGGGCCGAAACTAAGGTGTGCCAAAATCGCAGTCAAGGATCATGTCGCAGATGCCGCGGGACGCATTTCTCGAACGGCTGCGCGCGGTGGTGGGCGTGCAGCACGTGCTTACGCTCCGCGAACAGACCGAGCCCTATTTCACCGACTGGCGCAGACAATACCGCGGCACTGCGGAGTGCGTGCTGCGCCCGGCGAGCACCGCCGAGGTCGCGCAGCTGGTGGGGCTGTGCGCGCAGCAGGGTGTCGCGGTGGTGCCCCAGGGGGGCAACACCGGCCTGTGCGGCGGCTCGGTGCCGACCGGCGCGCGGCGCGAAGTATTGCTGTCGCTTGCGCGCATGAACCGTATCCGCGAGCTCGACGCGTTGAACGACACCGTCACCGCCGAGGCGGGCTGCGTGCTGGCTGCCGTCCAGCAGGCTGCCGAGCAGGCGGGAAGGCTGTTTCCCCTTTCGCTTGCCGCTGAGGGCAGCTGCATGATCGGCGGCAACCTCTCGACCAACGCCGGCGGGGTGAACGTGCTGCGCTACGGCAACGCGCGCGAGCAGGTGCTTGGCCTCGAGGTCGTGCTGCCGGACGGCAGCGTGTGGAACGGACTGCGCGCGCTCCGCAAGGACAACACCGGCTACGATCTGAAGCAACTGTTCGTCGGCGCCGAGGGCACGCTCGGCGTGATCACGGCCGCGGTGTTGAAGCTCTACCCCAAGCCTAGCGCCGGCGCTACGGCGTGGATCGCCGTGCAAAGCCCCGCGCGCGCGGTCGAGCTGCTCGCGCTCCTGCGCGCGCGTCTGGGCGAACGGCTCACCGCCTTCGAACTCATCTCGCGACCCTGCCTCGAGGCGGTGCTTGCGCACGCGCCGGGAACGCGCGACCCGCTCGGTATCGCGCACCCGTGGTATGTGCTCGCCGAGCTGGCCGATAGCGGCGAGAACGCCGCGCTGCATGCGCTCGCCGAGCGCGCGCTCGTCGAGTGCAGCGAACGCGGAGCGCTCGCCGACGTGGCGCTCGCGGCAAGCGGAGCGCAGGCGCTTGCGCTGTGGAAGATCCGCGAGACGATTCCCGAGGCGCAGTTCACCAACGTCAAGCACGACGTATCGGTGTCGGTGTCCAGGGTCCCGGATCTCATCGAGCGCGCATCGTCCGCCCTCGCGCAGGCATTCCCGGGGGTCGTCATCTTCGCCTTCGGCCATATCGGTGACGGCAATGTGCACTTCAACGTCGGCATGCGTGACGCGGCCGCCACGGCGACCTTGATGGAGCGCCGCGAGCAGGTGAACCGCATCGTCTACGACGTGGTCGATGCGCTCGGCGGATCGATATCGGCCGAGCACGGCCTGGGCCAGCTGAAGCGCGAGGAAATCCGTCGCCACAAGGATGCGATCGAGCTCGCGCTCATGCGCACGCTGAAGCGCGCGCTCGACCCGCGGGGGCTGATGAATCCCGGCAAGCTGCTCTGAGACGCGCGTTCAGAACTCGAGCGCCTCGCGTATCGCCTCGACCCCGACCTTGGCGCAGCGTTCGTCCTCTGCCCCTCCGGGCGCGCCCGAAACGCCGATCGCGCCTACCAGCGTACCGCCGCTCTCGATCGGAAGGCCCCCGCCGATCATCACGACGCCCGGCAGGTGGCGCACCCCGTTTTCCGGCTTGCCGGCCTGCGTCACGCCTACCATGTCGGCGGTGCTCGTCCTGAAGCTTGCAGCCGTCCAGGCCTTCCCCGTGGCGGTGCGCACGGTATGCACTCCGGCGAAGCGATCGCGCAACATGACTTGCGCGACACCGCCGCGGTCGACCACGGCGACCGCCACCTGGTAGCCGAGGCCGCGGCAGTGCTTGAGCGCCGCCTGCGCCGCGGCAAGCGCGGTCTCCGGAGTCATGAACTTCACCGTATAAGTGGCGTCTTGCGCCCCGGCGGACACCGATGCCGAGACGAGCGCGGCCGCGAGTATGGTCGTCTTCACGATTCCTCCTTGCGCAGCGTGGACAGGGCGAGCGTCGCCGCTGTGACGATGAACAACGCGATCGCAAGCGCACTTCCGGCGCCGCCCGCGGCGCGCAGCGGCGCGCTTGCGGACAGATCGCCTGCGACGCGCACCGCGAGGGACAAGTGCAGCAGGGCGAGCGGAGCATAGAGCGCCGCGCGGTATGGAATCGCGATGCGCAGCACTGCGGGCAGTATGACCGGCGCGTGCCCGAACACCATCGAAAACACGAAGCCGAGCATGATCGCGTGCAGCGCCGCGTCCCAGGGTTCGCGGCCCACTGCCTGCGGTAGCGCAAGCAGCACGCCGCCCAAAGCCAGCCAGGCATAGCCGGCCAGCAGGCATAGCGCGATGTAGCGGGTGAGGCCCGCGGCACGCACGGTGCGGGTAGCGATGTCGTAGCGCACGAGCCAAAGTGCCATTAGCAGCAACAGCACGCCGAGCACGCGCGGCGCAAAGGGCAGCCCGGCGAGGAACAACGCCGCCGCGAGCGCACCGAAGACCGTGCGCGCAGCGCGCGGCATAGGCGCAAGCCGCGACAGCTCGAGGCGTTCGCCGCCGATGGTGAGCACGAAGAACGCGATCCAGGAGGGCACGGCGGCTTCGGACGGTCTTCCCGCCAGGAGGAGCAGGTTCGCGGCGAGCAGGGAGAGCGCGCCGAGCGCAAGCACGCCCGTATGCAGCGCGCGCTGGCGCAGCCAGATGGCGCCCGAGGCGACAGCGAACAGGACGCCGCCTGCCGCGAACAGGACGAATCCGGTGCGCGTGGCGCCCGCCAGCAGCGCGATAGCGCCGGCCCCGAATGCGGACGGTGCGAGATAGGCCCAGGCGCGTCCGAGGGCGACCGCGCGCTCGAGCGAGATCAGCGTGCCGAAGAAGGCGCTCGCCATAAGCGCGCCGTGCCAGGTGATGCCGGCGGCGGGGGCCGGCGCGTCGAAACCCAGGCGTACCAGCCCGCCCGCGACGCCGGCAACGAGCGCCACGAAGCCTAGCAACATCAGCGGCGCACGCGCGGGTGGCGGAAGGTCGCGCATCGCCGCGCTACCAGCCAAAGCGCTGGCGAACGTCCTCGCTCATGCGCTCGGGGGTCCAGGGCGGGTCGAATACGAGCTGCACGTGCACCTCACGGGCGTGCGCGCAAGCGGAACGGATCGCCTGCTCGGCTTCCTCGGCGATGGCACCACCCATCGGACACGCGGGCGAAGTCATGGTCAGGTCGACGCGCACGCTGCCGGGCGCGCACGCCACGCGGTACACCAGGCCCAGGTCAACGAGGTTCTCGCCCACCTCGGGGTCCAATACTCCGCGCAGCGCGTCCCACACTGCGGATTCGTCCGGTATTGTTTCCTCGGGCATTGCCCAAGCCTAGGCCGCAGCCGCGCGCCCGCCTTGATCCGCGTCAATACGCGACCGCGGTCTGCAACGGGGGCTTCGTCATCAGCCCCTCGATCGTCTTTCGGGCGCGCTCGTCCGACCAGTCGCGCGCGCCGATGTGACTGTAGCGGACCCGCCCGTCCGGGCCGATGATGAAGGTGGTAGGCAGCGCGCGCGCGCCCCATGCGCGCGCCGCCCTGCCGTCGCCGTCGACCAGTACCGTGAAGCCGATGTCGGCTCGCTCGGCGAAGCGGCGCGCAGCGCTGGCGTCCTCGTCGACGTTCACGGCAAGCACGGTGAACGGCTCCCCGCGCAACTCCCGTCGCAGGTTTTCGATGGAAGGCATCTCAGCACGGCAGGGCGCGCACCAGCTCGCCCAGAAATTGAGCAATACCACCTTGCCGCGGTAGTCGGAGAGCCGGTGCATCCTGCCCTGCAAGTCAGGTAGCGAGAGCACCTGGGCCAGTGCGGCCTGCGGTGCAAGGAACACGAGGCAGGCAAGCAGCAATGCGCGCATCGCCGCCACGATAGCAGAGGCTGCGCAGATTCTATAATGGCGCGCGTCGTGAGCGTTGAAAGCCACTTCCAGCGGTTCGTACCCTCCGGACGGCAAGGCGATCTGTGGGTCTTCGGCTACGGCTCGCTCATGTGGTCGCCGGGCTTCGCGTACCGGCATCGCTCGGCCGCCTTCGTGCACGGCTACCACCGTTCGCTGTGCGTGTATTCGCACCGCTACCGCGGCACACCGCAACGTCCCGGACTGGTCATGGGCTTGTGCCGCGGCGGATCGTGCTGGGGCATCGTGTACCGTGTGCCGCGCACCGACGCGCGCGAGGTGCTCGAATACCTCTGGCACCGGGAAATGAGGAACCACGTCTACATGGCGCGCCTGGTCGCCGCACGCACGAGGGGCAGGAGCGTCCGCGCGCTGGCGTTCGTCGCAGACACTGCGCACCCGCAGTTCGCAGGTGATCTGGGACTCGCCGAGGCCGCCAAAAGGGTTGCGCAATGCTCGGGCGAGCGCGGCCACAACCTCGAGTATCTGGAGCGCACCATGTCGCACATGCACGAGCTCGGCGTGCGCGATTCGCACCTCGACCGCGTGCTCGCGCGCGCGCACGCGCTTGTCGACGGAGGGCGGGATCCGCGCTAGGTCGAGCGCAGCGCGCTCCGCATGCGTGCGAGCGCCTCGACCAGGCGCGCGCGCTGGGTGCCGAAGTTCAGCCGCACGAAGGCGCTGCGCCCGAACTGCGCGCCGGGGGAGAGCGCGACGCCGTGCTCGAGGAAATGGGCCTGGGGATCGGCGCGACCAAGCGCCGAGGCGTCGATCCACGCGAGATAGGTCGCCTCGACGTGTGCGAGCGCAAGCCCGGGCATCGACGCCACCTCTTTTTCGACCAGATCGCGGTTCCCGGCGAGGTAGGCAAGCTGCGCCGCGAGCCACTCATCGCCGTCGCGGTACGCGGCCAGCGCGCCGGCGTAGCCGAACACCGAGGGGTCGTGCACCGTAGCGTGGTGGTCGGCCGAAAACGCGCGCCGCAGCGCCGGATCCTCGATGATTGCGAAGGCGCAGCCCGCGGCCGGCACGTTGAAGGTCTTGTTCGGCGATAGCAACGTCACCGAGCGGCGCGACACTTCGGGTGCGAGGCTTGCGATCGGCACGTGCCGCTTGCCGGCATCGAGCACGATGTCCGCGTGAATCTCGTCCGAGCAGATAACGAGGTCGCGCCGCAGCGCGATGTCGGCAAGCCGCGCGAGCTCTGCGCGCGTGGAGACCGTACCGCCCGGGTTTTGTGGATTGCACAGGTACAGCAGCCTACTGTTCGGGCGAATCGCCGCACGCAGCGCGTCCTCGTCGAGCACCCAGCGCCCCTCCGACAGGACCAGCGGCACGTCGGCATGGGGGCGCGGCGCGTGCTCCACCGCGCGCTTGAAGTGGTGGTAGATCGGCGTGGGAACCAGCGCGTGACCGTCCGGCGGCACGAGGTGCCGCGCGGCCAGATGCAGGCCCGGAACCACTCCGGGTAGGAAAACGATCCAGCCGGGCTCGATCGACCAGCCGTACAGGCGCTGCATGCGCGCGACGATCGCCGCACGCAACTCCTCCGGCGGATTCGTGTAGCCGAACACCCCATGCTCGACGAGCCTCGCGAAGGCCCCGAGGACGGCCGGCGGCGCGCGGAAATCGGTGTCAGCGACCCAGAGGGGAATGACGTCGCGTCCCCGATACCGCTCCCAGCGCGAGCTCCAGGTGCCGGCACGATCGACGGGCGCGTCGAAGTCGTAGCGCATCCCCGGCTTTTAGCATGAACCGGGCGCACGAAACAAAAACGCCGGGATCCAGTCCCGGCGTCGAATCATGCCGCCCCGCTCCGCGGGCCTGCGGCGCTGGAGTTTCTTGTTGTTGGGGGCCTTGTGTCGCCCTGTGGCTTCAAATCGCCCTTCTCCCGACCGTCTCCTCCCTCCTTCTCCTCCTCAATTCTCTCGATGACGTCAACGAAGCAGGCGATCTTATACGGCCGCGGCGCAGTGTCAACCACGTGACAGAACGCCCATCAATCGAGCCGGACCGCGATGCCTTCGAGGTCCTTGCGCGGCGCGGGATAGCGCTCCATCACCTTGGGGTCATGGCCGGGAATGACGTGCTGCGACGATTCGGCCAGCGCGCGCAGGCGCTCGTATCCGGCGACCATTTCGGCGACGGAATAGACGATCGGAAAGGGCCGCACCTGCTCCATGTTGGCGTAGAAATGGCTCGCGTCCGATGCCAGCACCACCCAGCCGCGGCGCGTAGCCACCCTCACGACTTGCAGGCCCATCGTGTGCCCCCCGATGCGATGCAGCGAGATGCCCGGAAATGGCGCGGCATCACCGTCATGGAAGTGCACGCGCCCGCGATAGACATTGCGCACCATCCCGACGACGTCCTCGACGTCGAACGCGCCGCCGAATACGTCGTGGCGCATGTGCCGGCCTGTCGCGTAGCGCATCTCCTCGTCCTGCAGATGGAAGGTCGCCGCGGGAAATAGGTCGAAATTGCCGACGTGGTCGTAATGCAAGTGCGTGATCACCACGTCGCGCACCGCGGCTGCCTCGATGCCCAGCAGCCGCAGGCCCTCGGTCGGGCAGCGCAGATGCTTGCGCTGGCGGCGCGCCGCGGTCGCGGCCGAGAAGCCGGTGTCCACGACGATCGCGCGCTCGGCGTTACGTACCAGCCAGACGAAGTAATCGAGCGGCATCGGACCGTCGTGCGGATCACCCCCGATGAAGTTCTCCCTTGCGCGGCGCTCGTGGTGGGCGTACTTGATTGCGTAGATTTCGTAGTGCTGAGGCTCGGCCATGCGTCGCCTCTCACTGCAACACGATGCGAGCGAAGCGGCGCTTGCCGATCTGGGCCACCAGCTTGCGCCCGCGCCCTACGCGCAACGCCTTGTCGACCACGCGCTCGCCGTCGAGCTTCACTCCGCCCTGCTCGATCATGCGCAACGCCTCCGAAACGCTCGGCACCAGGCCGGCCTGCTTGAGGAGCTGGGGCACCGCAAGGCCATCATCGGGGGCCTTGAGCGTCACCTCGGGCATGTCTTCGGGCAGCTCTCCGTGGCGAAAGCGTCGCTCGAATTCCTCGTTCGCAAGCTCGGCAGCGCGTATGCCGTGAAAGCGCCCAACGATCTCGCGCGCGAACAGCACTTTGACGTCGCGTGGGTTGCGTCCGCCGGCGACCTGCTCGCGCCAGGCGCGCACCGTCGTCATCGGCTCGAACGACAGCAGCTCAATGTAGCGCCACATGAGCTGGTCGGAAATCGACATGAGCTTGCCGAAGATCTCGCTGGGAGATTCGGCAATGCCGACGTAGTTGCCGAGCGACTTCGACATCTTGTTGATCCCGTCGAGCCCCTCCAGCAACGGCATCGTCAGGATGCACTGCGGCTCCTGCCCGTAGTCCTTCTGCAGCTCGCGCCCGACCAGCAAGTTGAACTTCTGATCCGTTCCGCCAAGCTCCACGTCGGCCTTCATCGCCACCGAGTCATAGCCTTGCATGAGGGGATAGAGGAACTCGTGCACTGCGATCGGCTGGTTGGCCCGGAAGCGCTTGCCGAAATCGTCGCGCTCGAGCATGCGCGCGACGGTGTAGCGTGCCGCGAGCCGAATGATTCCCTCGGCACCGAGCTTGTCGGACCACGAGGAATTGAACAGGATTTCGGTCTTTTCCGGATCGAGAATCTTGAATACCTGCTCGCGGTAGGTCGCCGCATTGCGGGCGATCTCGTCGCGTGAGAGCGGCGGGCGCGTTTGGTTCTTGCCCGTGGGGTCGCCGATCATGCCGGTGAAGTCGCCGATCAGGAACTGCACCTGGTGGCCGAGTTCCTGAAAATGCCGCAGCTTGTTGATGACCACGGTGTGACCGAGGTGCAAGTCGGGCGCCGTCGGGTCCAGGCCGAGCTTGATACGCAACCGCCGGCCGCTCGCCAGCTTGCGCGAGAGCTCTTCCTCGACGAGCAATTCGTCACAGCCGCGCTTGATGAGCTCCATCGCATCGCCGACGGATCCCTTGCCTCGGCTTTCGGCTGAGACATTATTGTTTTGCATCATGGGCAAACTTTGCTAGACTGCGCCAGTCTTTGAAGAACAACCGGCAGGCACCTGAAAGAGCAACGATTTTAGCCCGAATCCCGACACCAGACCTGATCGTGACTGAACCCGTCCTCTCAGCCCGTGCAAGTATGACGCGTATCGCGGTGCTGGTGGCGCTCGCATTATCCGGCGTGGTGGCGGCGTTCGCGACCATCACGCCGGCTCCCAAAGTGGACCCCGTCTATCGGGAGTCGGTGACCGAGCAGATTGCCATCCCGCCCAGCGCTCTGCAGCCTGCGCCCGCATCATACGTCCAGGAGACGCGCTTTCAGCGCGGGGAAACGCTCGCGACACTGCTTCGAAAACTGGGCGTCGAGGACGGGGAAATGGGCCGCCTGCTGCGTTTGGGCACTTTACAGCTGCTGCGCCCGGGGAACACGGTGACCGCCAAAGTGAAGAGCGACGGCGAGCTGCTCAGCCTGAGCTACCTGAACGGGGCTGATACCGTGCGCAGCGTCGTCCCCGCTCAGGACAGGTTCCGCGTCGTCGACGAGCCCGCGCAGTTCGAAACGAGCACCTTGGTACGCTCGGCGGAGATTCGCTCATCGCTGTTCGGTGCGGCGGACGCGGCCGGCATTCCCGACAGCGTAGCCATACAACTCGCGGATGTGTTCGGCGGTGAAATCGACTTCTATCACGAGCTACGCAAGGGCGACCGCTTTTCCGTCGTGTACGAGATGCACTACCTCGCGGGGCGACCGGTGCGGGCGGGGCGCGTGATCGCCGCCGAGTTCATAAACAGGGGCAAGAGCTATCGCGCGGTGTACTACGTTGACGCCAAGGGCAAGGGCGGCTACTACGCGCCTGATGGCCAAAGCCTGCGCAAGGCCTTCTTGCGCGCGCCGCTCGTATTCACGCGCATCAGCTCGCGCTTCGGCATGCGCGAGCATCCATTCCTGCATACCTGGCGCGAGCACACCGGGGTGGATTTCGCGGCGCCGGAGGGCACTCCCGTGCGCGCCACGGCCGACGGCGTGGTCGAATTCGCGGGACGCAAGGGCGGCTACGGCAACGCCATCATCCTGCGGCACAACAGCCAGTACAGCACGCTATACGGCCACCTCAGAGGCTTTGCGCGTGGCATCCACGGCGGGGTGCGAGTCGAACAGGGCGACGTGATCGGCTACGTCGGGCACACGGGCTGGGCAACCGGCCCGCACCTGCATTACGAGTTTCGCATCGCCGGCGTGGCGCGCAATCCCCTTGCCGTATCCCTGCCAGCCGCGGTCCCAGTGCCATCGAGAGAGCTACCGGAATTTCGGCGGTACGCGTCCCCGCTCATCGCACAGCTCGATCTGCTCAGCACCAGCACCGTCGCGCTGCTGGAATAAGGCTACGGGGCGCCACGCAGCATCGTGCCCAGCCGCGAGTTCTATATCGGCCTGATGTCGGGCACCAGCGTGGACGGTGTCGACGCGGCCCTGGTCGATTTCGGCGCTGGTCGTCCCGATCTAGTTGCCGCGGCGCACCGAGCCTTCGAGCCCCGCCTGCGCGCGGGGCTCCTCTCGCTGAATAGCCCTGGGGCAGACGAGATCGATCGGGTGGCTGTGCTCGGCAACGCGTTGGCGCAGCAGTATGCGCAAGCCGTCGCCGAAGTGCTTTCGCGTGGGGGAGTCGCCAACGACGCAGTGCGCGCGATCGGATGCCACGGGCAGACGGTGCGCCATCGCCCGGAGCGCGGCTACACGGTCCAGATTGGCAACCCCGCCCTGCTCGCCGAACACACGCACACTCGCGTGGTCGCCGATTTTCGCAGCCGCGACGTTGCGGCGGGCGGTCAAGGCGCACCGCTCGCTCCGGCCTTCCACGCCTACGCCTTCGGCCGTCCCGGTGAGTCGCGCGCCGTCCTAAATCTGGGCGGCATCGCGAACATCACCTGCCTGTCGGGCGAGCGGGCGATTATTGGCTTCGACTGCGGCCCGGCCAACTGTCTGCTCGACATGTGGGCCGAGCGGCACCTCGGCACTCCGATAGATCGGGACGGGGCTTGGGCCGCGGGCGGACAGGTCGACGAGGCGCTGCTGCGCCGGCTGCTTGCCGAGCCGTTCCTGGCGGCTCCGCCCCCGAAGAGCACCGGCCGCGAGCTGTTCAATGCTGGCTGGCTGGCACATCACGACGTCTCGGAAACCGACCCGCGCGCAGTGCAGACGACCCTGCTCGAGTTCAGCGCGCGCTGCGTCGCGCAGGCGCGCGAGCGTTACTGCCCCGCAAGCGTCAGGCTGATCGCCTGCGGCGGCGGGGTGCGCAACGCGGCGCTGATGGCACGGCTGCGCGCGCTAAACGCGCCGGTACCGGTCGAAACGAGCGACGATTACGGCCTGCCCGCCGAAATGGTTGAAGCGGCGGCGTTCGCTTGGCTGGCCAGGCAGGCGCTCGAGGGCATTCCGGCCAACGTTCCCGAAGTCACAGGCTCGCGCGGCGCGCGCGTGCTCGGCGCGGTCTACCCGGGCTAGCTGCTGGACGGCACAATGAAAAAGGGGGCCGTAGCCCCCTTTTACGCAAAGCGCGCTGGCGCGCTCAAGCAGAGAACGAAGAGCCGCAGCCGCAGGTAGTCGTCGCGTTCGGGTTCTTGATCACGAACTGTGCGCCCTCGAGACCTTCCTGGTAGTCGATCTCCGCGCCGACCAGGTACTGATAGCTCAGCGGATCGATCAGGAGCGTCACGCCGTTCTTCTGCATCGTCGTGTCATCCTCGTTCTGGACCTCATCGAACGTAAATCCGTACTGGAAGCCAGAGCAGCCTCCGCCGGTGACGAACACGCGCAGCTTAAGTTCTGCGTTGCCTTCTTCCTCGATCAGCTCCTTCACCTTGTTCGCGGCACTATCTGTAAATACCAGGGGCGCCGGCATTTCGGTCACTGCATTCATTGCGAACTCCAGAAAATCTGTTGGAAAATTATCCTGCCCGCCTTCCCACGCAGTCAACGCGGCTATTTGCCGGCACCTAGGAGCTCAGGTTCCCGAAGCGAGCTTCAGTTCCATCGCCTTGACCTCTGCTCCCTGGTGCACAAGGCGCCCTTCTACGACTGCGCCCTGCTGCATTTCGATGCTCTTGTAGTGGACGTCACCTTTGATTCGCGAACCGGCCTGGAGTTCGAGCGACTCGCTGGCATTGACCCCGCCGTTGATGGTTCCACTCACGACGATATGGGTCGCCTGTATATCGCCCTCCACACGCCCATGCTCGGAAATGACGAGGGTGGCCGGCTGATCGGGCAAACCCGACACGTTGCCCTGTACCACGCCGTCCACGCGCAATCCGCCGCTGAAGAAGAGGTTTCCCTCGATGCGCGTCGTGGAGCCCACCAGGCTGTCGATCCGGCCCTGCGGCTTGCTAGTCTTGTTGAACATCGTCTGTTCCCCTCTCAGCCAAGCGTCAAAATCTGCGTCGCGCGCACCTGGTTGGAACCGTCCTCGAGCACGCGGATCTGCACCTGCTCAAGCTTTGCGCTCGGCGCGACCCGGAAGGTGCCCTCTACGCGCCGGAAGTACTTGAATGCCAAGGCAAATCCCGAAGCGCCAGCGTCCCCTTCTTGAGGCAATCTGATGATAGCACTTTTGCCCTGGTCCATCAGGCTCAGCACCAACTCCAGGTGGCCCTTGAATTCACGGTCGCGCTGGGTGCCCGAGGAGATCAGCAGCAGGCGATAGCGGTACTCGCCAGGTAGGACGTCGGGTATGACCTTGAAGCGGTAGATCGCGATCGCGGGGGCCGAGTGCGGATCCGACGACAGCATGCGCTCGAAGATCGCCAGCTCTTCCCGCAGGTTCGAGTTCTCGTCCTCCAACGCGCGCAATTGCTGCGCAAGGCGCTGTTGCGCGGTTCGTTCGATGGCAATGCGGCTATCCGAGGCGTTGGCAATCGCACGCAGCCTCTCCAATTCCTTACGGTCCGCATCGAGCTCGGCGTTGGCTGCGCTGAGCTTGCGCGCCATTTCCTCACGATCAAAGCCCGAAAGGCGCTGGCCCGCGTTATACATCCACATGCCGACGGCCGCCGTCAACGCGGCGAGCACCAAAACGACGATCCAGCGCAAATACCAGGGCATTTCGCTGCGCACCGAAACCCGCGGCGCGGTGATGCCGAATCGCCGGCCTATTTTCTGCAGCTTGCGAACCATGGTCTCCCGCGCGGAAAAGAAAAAGCCGCCCGGAGGGGCGGCTTTCTGATGATCGAGCCCAGGCGGCGCTCAGCGCTTCGAGAACTGCTTGCGCCGACGCGCCTTGTGCAGGCCGACCTTCTTGCGTTCGACTTCACGCGCGTCGCGCGTCACCAGGCCAGACGCGCTCAGGAGAGGCTTCAGCGCAGCGTCGAACTCGATGAGCGCACGGGAAATACCATGGCGCACGGCGCCAGCCTGTCCATTCTCGCCGCCGCCGTAGACATTTACGCTGATATCGAAGCTCGCGAGATTCTTGGTCAGCTCGAGCGGCTGACGCACGATCATGCGGCCTGTCTCGCGCGCAAAGAATTCATCCACCGGCTTGCCGTTGACGATGAACTGTCCCTTGCCAGATTTCATGAACACTCGAGCGACCGCGCTCTTGCGACGCCCGGTACCGTAATAGTAGTCACCGACCATGTGTGTTGCCTCAGATTTCCAGTGCCTGTGGTTGCTGCGCAGCGTGCGGATGCGCGCTGCCCGCATACACCTTCAGCTTCCTGAGCATGGCGTAGCCGAGCGGCCCTTTCGGCAGCATGCCCTTTACCGCCTTCTGCAGTGCGCGGTTTGGATGCGTCGCCTGCAGCTTCGCGAAATCGGTTACACGGATGCCGCCGGGAAAGCCCGTATGGCGGTAATACTTCTTGTCGTGAGCCTTCTTGCCGGTCACCCTGATCTTCGAGGCATTGACGACAACGATGAAATCCCCAGTGTCGACGTGCGGGGTGTACTCGGGCTTGTGCTTGCCGCGCAGCCGCGACGCGATCTGAACAGCGAGGCGGCCTAGCACCTTGCCCTGGCCATCTATGACGTACCACCCATGGCGCACGTCGGCAGGTTTCGCGGAATACGTTTTCATCTTTCCGTTACTTGGGAAAAGCACGCGATTTTATTGAACCTCACATGCCACGTCAAAGAGAACGACATTGTGGGCAAAAAAAAAGCGCAACTCTTTAAAGTTGCGCTGAATCCACCAAAGGAGGAGGGTGGAGGAGACAAAAGGTCGATGCTCATGCGAGCACCGAACTTGGATGCATCTTAACGGATCGCATGCTGCATCGCAAAACTAAATAATTTATTCATCAATTATCTATGTCTATGCTTCCAGCGCAAGATTAGTCTGTTGATTGTACTGGTGGAACAGACTTCAAAAACAGACAACGTGTGAAAAAATACGGATTTCTGAAAGACAGCGGGGCAGCGTTTACCTTGCGCCGCAACAAAGCTCTGATTTTATGAGGATTCTCTAATGGAGTGCAGCGTCCGCTGGATCGACGGCGCGACTTTTCTCGCCGAAACCGGGAGCAATCACGTCGTGGCGATGGATGGAGCCCCGGACGGTGGAGGACGCAATCTGGCCCCGAGGCCGATGGAAATGGTCCTGCTCGGAACCGGAGGCTGCGCCGCCTACGACGTAGTCGTGATATTGAAGAAGAGCGGACAGAACGTCACGGGATGCGAGGTCAAGGTGACCTCGGATCGCGCGCCTGCCGACCCCAAAGTGTTCACCCGCATCCATATGCACTTCGTCCTGCGCGGCAAGGGGCTCAAACGCAATCTCGTCGAGCACGCGATTCGCCTGTCGCACGAGAAGTACTGCTCTGCATCGATCATGCTCGGCAAGACCGCCGAGATGACCAGGGACTTCGAGATCGTCGAGACGTGAGCCGTGCCTGGCGCGGCCAAACCTCACCTGCTACAGGCGGTAGGCGACCGTGGTCATGACCTTGGCTAGTGCGCGCATCGCGGTCTTGACCGCGTCCGGCAACTCGGCGGCGCCGAGCGCTAAGGCGGTGTCGCGGTGCCTCGCCTCGTCGGTGCGCATCGCCTCGACGACGGCTCGCGTGCGCCGGTCCTCCGGCGGCAGCCGCTCAAGGTGCCCCGCGAGATGATTCTCGACCTGGCGCTCAGTTTCAGCGAGGAACGCTAGATTCCAGCGGTCGCCCAAGGCCCCGGCGGCGACGCCGATAGCCAGCGAGCCAGCGTACCAGAGCGGATTCAGCAAACTCAACCTCCCGCCTAGCTCGTCGATTCGCTCAGCGCTCCAGGACAAATGGTCCTCCTCCTCCCGGGCCGCCAGCTCGAGCGACGCGCGCGCATCCGGATCGTGCGCGGTGAGCGCCTGGCCCTGATATAAGGCTTGCGCACAAACCTCGCCCACATGATTGACGCGCATCAGCGCAGCCGTATGCGCACGCTGCCGGAGGTCGAGTTCCGCCTCCGGGATCGTGCCTGCGGGCGACGCGCGCTCCGCGCGGTGTACCCCGCTCACCGCCCGCAGCGCTCGGTCAAAGCCGCCTATCAGACAATCGATCGCCGATGCCGGCGACTCGCCCGTGCGCTGCGCTGGCATTTGCTAGAAGGCGTGCTTGAGGACCGTCGAAAATAGCTGCGGGTCTTCCCCCAGCAGCGGGGCGGCATTGAGGGAAGACTGTGTGCCGCCGTTGTCCTGGTAGAACTGGTAAGACGCCGCCGAGTCGTTCCTGATGCGCGCGTAGGTCAGCCCGACCGAAGTGCGCTTGGACACGTCGTAGACGTACGACAGCGCGAACATGTTTGCGCCGGTATTCGCCCCCTGTATCTTGTCGTCGTTCGCCCA
>DATGDH010000162.1:0-3596 GCA_035310985.1 Burkholderiales bacterium | reverse complement strand
CGGGGCGGCGACGAGCAGCGCGAGCAGGATCGCGGCGATCGCCGGCGCGAGGTTGAGCAGCATCGCGAACGGCAGGGCCACGAACGCGGCCGCGAGCAGCCAGGGCACGCGCGGCGGCCGGCCGAGATCTGCGCCGAGCTTCTTGCGGATCCAGCGCAGCGCCTTGGGCTCGCGCGCCGTGCGGCGTCCCAGCGTGCGTATGAGCGATCGCTCCTCCAGCCAGGAGAAGAACACCAGCGCGAGCACGAACAGGCTGCCGATCAGCATCACCGGCGCAAGCAGCAGCCCCGCCAGCGCCGAGACGGCGCGCACGCCCACCAGCGCCAGGACCGGGGCCAGCCCGCAGGCGATCGCCGTGACCCCGATCAGCACCAGCGCCGGGATCACCAGGTGCGTGCGCGCGCCGAGGTAGTCGCGGAACTCGTCGACCTCGCGGTAGCGGCCGGCGAGCGCCAGCGCGTCCTCGAGCGGGCCGAGCAGCTGCCGGCCGACCTGCCGCTGCAGTTCTGACTTGTCCAGTATCGCCCTCATCGCCGCGCCTCCCTGATGTCGCAATGACCTCGGGCAGCATACGGAACCGCCGCCCAAAATGCCGCGAACAATTCCGCACTGGGTCCGCGGGGCGCAACGCGGCCGCGATTTGATGCATGATGCGTTTCCGCCGGACCGGGACGAGGAAACGCCATGGCACTTTCACTTTTCGATCTCTGCGTGCCGAGTTACCGCCAGACGCTGGGCGCCGTGTCCGGCTTTCTCGAGAAGGCGCTCGGCCACTTCCAGACGAACGGCGTTTCGCCGGAAGAAGTGGTCGAGACGCGCCTGTATCCCGACATGCTCCCGTTCCGATTCCAGATCCAATCGGTCGTGCATCACTCCGTCGGCGCGCTCGAGGGCATCAGGAACGGGGTCTTCCGTCCGCCCTCGGATCTGCCGCAGCACGATTACCGTGCCCTGCAGGGCATCGTGAGCGACGCGCGCCAGGCGATGGAGAATCTCCCGCGCGAGGCGGTCGACTCGCTGGAGGGCGCGAGCCTGGTGTTCGAGTTCCGCGACCGGAAGCTGCCTTTTACGGCCGTCGATTTCCTCACGTCGTTCTCGCTACCGAACTTCTACTTCCACACCACGACCGCCTACGACATCCTGCGCTCCAAAGGCGTGCCCGTCGGCAAGCGGGACTATCTTGGACAGCTGCGCCTGAAGAAGTAGCGGCGCCCCCGGATCTACCTCCAGCGCAGCAGCGCGCGCTCCAGGCGCCCGAGGAGGGTGCTGATCGCGAGCCCGAGGAGCGAGAGCACCACCACACCGGCGACGAGCTGGTCCGTTTGCATCAGGTTCCCGGCCTGCAGGATGAACGCGCCGACCCCGTGCTCGGCGCCGATCATCTCGGCGGCGACGAGGAGGATGAGCGCGATCGAGGAGGAGATGCGGAAACCCGCCAGGATCGCAGGCATCGCCCCGGGCAGCAGGATCTTGCGGATGATCTCGCGCCGCGGGAGGTTGAAGCTCTGCGCCATGCGAATGAGATTCCTCGGCACGGAGTCGACCGCGCTATAGCCGGTGATCACGGTGGGGAAGAACACCCCGAGCGCGATGGTGGCGATCTTCGAGGGCTCGCCGATGCCGAACCAGAGAATGAGCAGCGGCAGCAGCGCGATCTTCGGGATCGGGAAGAGCGCCGAAACGATCGGGATGCCGATCGCGCGCGGCGTGGTCCAGATCCCCATCGCGACGCCGGCCACGAGGCCGACAGCCGTGCCGAGGAACCAGCCCCAGAGCACGCGATAAAGGCTCGCGCCGAGATCGCCCGGCAGGCGCCCCGAGTGCCAGAGCTCGCCGAAGGCGCGCGCCACCTGCCACGGGCTCGGCATGAGGAGCGCGGGCAGCAGCCCGCTCGAGGACGCGGCCTGCCACGCGGCGATGATCGCCGCGAACGCGAGCCACGAGGCCCAGCGGCGCGCCCCGGGCTCGAAGCCGCCGCCGCGGAAGGCAACGCGCGCCTCGGCGGCGATCGATTGCTCAGCCATCGTGCACCTCCCGGTCGGCGACCTGCACTTCGTCGCGGATCAGCGTCCAGATGCGCTGGTGCAGCGCGCTCAACGCGGCGGCGCGCTCGGGGGCCCCGCGCTCGGCAAAAGGAATGTTCACGGCGATGATCTCCTTCAGGCGCCCGGGGCGGCGCGACAGGACCGCGATGCGGTCGGCCATGCGCAGCGCCTCGAACAGGTTGTGCGTCACGTACACCGACGTGGTGCGCTCGTGGCTCCAGATCCGGATCAGGTCCTCCATCAGCAGCTCGCGCGTCTGCGCGTCGAGCGCCGAGAGCGGCTCGTCGAGCAGCAGCAGCGCCGGGCGCACCGCGGTCGCGCGCGCGAGGCCGACGCGCTGGCGCATGCCGCCCGAGAGCTGCTTCGGATAGGCGTGCGCGAACTCCTCCAGCCCCGTGAGCCGCAGCGCCTCTTCGATGCGGCGCGTGCGCTCCGCGGCGCCGAGCCGATGGTGCTCGAGCGCGAGGGCGACGTTGCCCGCGACCGTGCGCCAGGGCAGCAGCGCGAAGTCCTGGAAGACGTAGGTGAACGGATTGAGGCTGCCCGCGGGCGGCTCGCCGCGCACGCGCACGCAGCCCTCGCTCGGGCGCAACAGCCCGCCCATGATGCCGAGCAGCGTCGACTTGCCGCAGCCCGAGGGGCCGAGGAGCGCGAGCGTCTCGCCCTCGCGAACCTCGAGGTCGATCGCCTCGAGCGCGCGCAGCTCGCCGTAGCGGTGGCTCACGCCCTCGAGCAGCAGCTCCATGGCGCGGCTGCGCGCCGGCGGTGCGGCGCGCGCTACTCCTGCCCTTGGATGAAGCCCAGGTCGAGAAACTTCTTCGGATCGACGTCCTTGTCGACCAGGCCGTGCTTCTGGTACCAGGCGACCTGCTTGTAGACGTCCTTCACGTCCAGGCGCCCGAGCGGATCGATGTACGGCGCGCCGAGGTAGATCGCCTCGGGCTTGGACTGCGTGTACTTCTCCAGGATCGGCAGCAGCGCCTTCGCCTTGTCGTCGAACACGCGCTCGCCCTTCGCATCGCGCCGGTCGAACGCCTCGTAGTACTCGGTCGCCGCCTGCTGGTATGCGCGCACGAACGCGCGCACCGCCTCGGGCCGCTGCTCGATGTTCCTGGCCGAGGTGAACAGCCCGCCGACCTGCCAGGGCGTGTAGTCGTCGACCCAGCCGATGAGGTGAGCCGAGCCGGCCTTGGTGAGCGCGGCGACGATATGCGCCGGCAGGAACGCGAGGTCGACCTCGCCGCCCTTCAGCGCCGCGATCATGTTCGGCACCGACTGCAGCGGCTTGAGGTGGATCGAGTCCAGGTCCCAGCCGAACTTGTCCGCGAGCATGCCGACGTTGTACTGGAACGTCGAGCCGAGCTGCGTGATTGCCACCGTGTGGCCGGGCAGCTGCTTGATGTCGCGCAACCCCGCCTCGTAGGCCTTGTTCGAGACCGCGAAGCCGATGAAGTGATAGCCCGGCTGCTCGCGCGACTGCGCGCCGATCACCTTCACCGCGCCCTTGCCGGCGAGGTTGAAGAATCCGGCCGTGAAGCCGGTGACGCCGAA
>DATGDH010000161.1:0-25258 GCA_035310985.1 Burkholderiales bacterium | reverse complement strand
AGCGTCTCGAACCAGTCCGCGATCTCGTCGAACTTCTCCTGGCGCGCCATCTTCGCCATCCCCGGGTACATGTCGGTGTACTCGTGCGTCTCGCCCGCCACCGCCGCCTTCAGGTTGTCGCGCGTCTTGCCGATCGGCAGGCCGGTGGCCGGGTCGCCCACCTGCTCCAGGTACTCCAGGTGCCCGTGCGCGTGTCCGGTCTCGCCTTCGGCCGTCGAGCGAAACAGCGCCGAGACGTCGTTCTGGCCTTCGACGTCCGCCTTCGCGGCGAAGTACAGGTAGCGACGGTTCGCCTGGCTTTCGCCCGCGAACGCATCCTTCAGGTTCTGATGGGTCTTGGTTCCTTTGAGATTCACAGGGTTCTCCTCGCAAGTTGGGATGACAACGGGTCAGGTTAGTGACCGGACTCCCATGGATCAAATCGATTTTCGCAATCTCCCTGATCGCATGATGCTATCGAGCCGGACGCAGTTCTTGATTTGCGTCAAGAACCCGCCGCCGGCCCCGCCTAGCATGGCGTTCGAGGCCGGCCGCGGGCCGGAGGTTCATCCAGCAAGGAGATCGAGATGGCAAACATCCAACGCTATGGCGGGCTGTTCGACGACGTGTTCGGCGACCTGGCGCGGGGCTTCTGGCTCAAGCCGATTCCGATGCCCGGCGACGGCGAGCTGAAGATGAAGGTGGACGTCAAGGAAGACGAGAAGTCCTACACCATCAAGGCCGAGGTCCCCGGCGTGAAGAAGGAGGACATCCAGGTCGACGTCAACGGCAACCAGGTGTCGATCCGCGCCGAGGTGAAGCAGGAGAAGGAAGAGAAGAAGGGCGAGAAGCTGCTGCACAGCGAGCGCTACTACGGCATGGTGTCGCGCAGCATGCAGCTGCCGAGCGACGTCGACTCGCAGGCGGCCAAGGCCGAGTACAAGGACGGCGTGCTCAACCTGATCCTGCCGAAGAAGGCGAGCGCGCAGAGCAAGCGCCTGGCGATCAGCTGACCCCGGCCTGCTTCCACTGCGGGCTGGCGGTCGCCGAGCCCGGGCGGTTCCGCGCGCGCGTTCTCGGCGCCGAGCGCGAGATGTGCTGCGCCGGCTGCCAGGCGGTGGCGCGCACCATCGTCGCCGCAGGCTACGAGAGCTACTACGAGACGCGCTCGGCGGCCGGGCCGACGCCGCGAGACCTGCCGCCGGCCGCGATATACGACGACCCGCTCGCGCAGCGCCAGTTCGTCGCCGCGGCGGGCGAGCACGAGCGCGAGGTGTCGCTCATCCTCGACCGCATCCGCTGCGCCGCCTGCCTGTGGCTGAACGAGCAGTGGCTGCGGCGCCTGCCGGGAGTGACGCGCGTTGATATCAACTACGCGACGCATCGCGCGCAGCTCGCCTGGGACGAGCGGCGCACCAAGCTCTCCGAGATCCTCGAGGCGGTGCGCGCGATCGGCTACAACGCCTGGCCGTACGACCCGCGCCGCCAGGACGAGGTGCGGCGGCGCGAGCGGCGCGGCGCGCTGCTGCGCCTGTTCGTCGCCGGCTTCGGCGCGGCGCAGGCGATGATGTACGCCTTCCCCGCCTACCTGGACGACGGCAGCGGGACGCTGACGGCGGCCAACGAACAGCTCATGCGCTGGGCCGGCCTGATCCTCACCCTTCCGGTGATACTCGTCTCGTGCCGGCCGTTCTTCGCCGCCGCCTGGCAGGACCTGCGCCGCAGGGCGGTGAGCCTCGACACGCCGATCGCGCTCGGCATCGCCGCCGGCTTCGCCGCGAGCGCCTGGGCGACCTTCACCGGGCGCGGCGAGGTGTACTTCGACTCGATCGCGATGCTCGTGTTCCTCCTGCTCGGCGCGCGCTATCTCGAGACTGCGGCGCGCCAGCGCGCGGCGCGCGAGCTCGACCATCTCGCGCGCTGGATGCCGTCGTTCGCGCAGCGCCTGCGCGGCCCGGACGACCCGGCCGGCGAGCGCGTCGCGGCGCACGCGCTCGCGGCGGGCGAGCTGGTGCTTATCGCGCCCGGCGAGCGCGTGCCCGCCGACGGCGTGGTCGAGCGCGGCGCCTCGAGCGCGGACGAATCGCTGCTCACCGGCGAGTCGCGCCCGGTGGCCAAGCCGCCGGGCGCGGGGCTCGTCGGCGGATCGGTGAACCTCGAGCAGCCGCTCGTGATGCGCGTCACGCGCGCCGGCGCCGAGACGCAGGCCGCGGCGATCGCGCGCCTGGTCGAGCGCGCCGCTGCCGCGCGACCGAAGCTGGTCGAAGGCGCCGACCGCCTCGCGCGCCACCTGACGCTCGTGGTGCTGGCAACGGCCGCGGCGGCGTTCCTGTGGTGGCTCGCCGCGGCGCCCGCGCGTGCGCCCTGGGTGGCGGTCGCGGTGCTGGTGGTCACCTGCCCCTGCGCGCTCGCGCTCGCCGCGCCGATCGTTCTGACGCGCGCCAACGCGCGCTTGCTCGCGCGCGGCCTGGCGCTTACGCGCTCGCGCGCGGTCGAGGCGCTCGCGCGCGCCACCGACGTCGTGCTCGACAAGACGGGCACGCTCACGCTCGGGCGCTTCGCGCTCGCTCGCACTGCGACCTTCGGCGCGCTCGACGCGCCCGCCTGCGTCGCGCTCGCGCGCTCGCTCGAAGGGGCGAGCCGCCACCCGATCGCGCGCGCCTTCGGCGAGGGTCCGGTCCTGCAGGTCACGGACTCGAAGAACTACCCGGGGCACGGCGTAGAGGGCGTGGCCGCGCGCGGGCGCGTGCGCCTCGGCACGGCCGCGTTCTGCCGCGAGCTGGCGCGCGGCGCGCCGCCGCCGGCCGGCGCCCGCCCTGCGCACACGACCGTGTACCTCGCCGACGCATCGGGCTGGCTCGCCGCCTTCCTGCTCGAGGACGAGCTGCGCCCCGACGCGGCCGATCTGGTTGCGGCGCTCAAGGCGCGCGGTCTCGTTCCGCACCTGGTGAGCGGCGACGATCCCGCGGTGGTCGAGGCGCTCGCGCGGCGCCTGGGCATCGAGGCGTTCGCCGGCGGCGCGAGCCCGCAAGACAAGTACGCGTATTGCGAGCGCCTGCAGCGCGCCGGGCGCGTGGTGGCGATGATCGGCGACGGCCTGAACGACGCGCCGGTGCTCGCCCGCGCCGACGTGTCGGTCGCGCTCGCGGGCGGCGCCGACGCCGCGCAGGCGCAAGCCGACCTCGTGCTGCTCGGCGAGCAGGCGCAGGCGCGCCTGTCCGCCATCGACGAGGCGTTCGCAGTCGCGCGCCGCGCCATGCGCGTGATCCGCCAGAACTTCGCCTGGGCGCTCGCCTACAATGTCGTCGCGCTGCCGCTCGCGGCGGCGGGCTTCGTCGGCCCCTGGGAGGCGGCGCTCGGCATGGCGGCGAGCTCCTTCATCGTGGTCCTGAATGCCTTGCGGCCGCTCGCGCCCCGCGCGCCATGGAAAGCCTCTACATACTCATCCCGCTCTCGGTCGTTTTCGTATTCGTGATCGGCTGGGTGTTCTGGCGCGCGCTGGAAAGCGGCCAGTTCGACGATCTCGACCGCCCCGCGCACGATATCCTCGCCGACGACGATCGCCCGCGGGAGGACGAGAAATAGACACCATGCGCGCCATGCGCCTGCACGCGCCGCGCAGTCCCTTGCGCGCCGAGCGCGTGCCGGTGCCCGAGCCGGGCCACGGCCAGGTGCTGCTCAAGGTGAGCGCCTGCGGCGTGTGCCGCACCGACCTGCACGTGGTCGACGGCGACCTGACCGAGGGCAAGTACCCGCTCGTCCCCGGGCACGAGATCGTGGGGCGGGTGCTGCGCGGCGGCACGCGCTTCGCCGCCGGGGCGCGCGTCGGCGTGCCCTGGCTCGGCTGGACCTGCGGCGCCTGCGAATACTGCGCGAGCGGGCGCGAGAACCTTTGCGCGCAGGCGCGCTTCACCGGCTACACGCTCGACGGCGGCTACGCCGAGTACGCGGTGGCCGACGAGCGCTTCTGCTTCCCGCTGCCCGATCGCTACGGCGACGCGGAAGCCGCGCCGCTCTTGTGCGCCGGGCTGATCGGCTACCGCTCGTACGCCTTCGCGGGCGAAGCGCGCGCGCTCGGCCTGTACGGTTTCGGCGCCGCCGCGCACATCCTGGCGCAGGTTGCACGTGCCGACGGAAGGAAGGTATTTGCTTTTACGCGTTCCGACGACAAGAAAGGAATGCAATTCGCGCTCGAGAGCGGAGCGCACTGGGCCGGGGGATCGGACGAGATGCCTCCCGAGCCGCTCGACGCGGCGATCATCTTCGCCCCGGTCGGCGCGCTCGTGCCGCAGGCGCTCAAGGCGGTGAAGAAGGGCGGCCGCGTGGTGTGCGGCGGCATCCACATGAGCGACATCCCGGCCTTTCCCTACGCGCTCCTGTGGGGCGAGCGCCGCGTGCAGTCGGTCGCCAACCTCACGCGCGCCGACGGCGAGGCGTTCATGCGCGTCGCCCGCGAGGCGCCGATCCGCACGCAGACGAGATCGTATCCCCTCGAGCAGGCGAACGAGGCGCTCGCCGCGCTGCGCGAGAGCAGGCTCGAAGGCGCGGCGGTGCTGGTGCCCTAGAGCTGTCGTTTGATTTACGTCAAACCGCTTCTCGGGACCTGAACTTACGATGGCGGCGCTGCCGCCATATCAGGGGGAAACGCTCGCATGCCGACCGCCAGTACGTACAACTACAAGGTTGTCCGCCAGTTCGCGATCATGACCGTCGTCTGGGGCGTGGTCGGGATGCTGGTGGGCGCGTTCATCGCCGCGCAGCTCATCTGGCCGGACATGACCTACGGCATTCCGTGGCTGTCCTACGGCCGGCTGCGGCCGCTGCACACCAACGCCGTGATCTTCGCCTTCGGCGGCTGCGCGCTGTTCGCCAGCTCGTACTATGTAGTGCAGCGCACCTGCCACACGCGCCTGTTCTCGGACTGGCTCGCCTCGTTCACCTTCTGGGGCTGGCAGCTGGTGATCGTACTCGCGGCCATCACGCTGCCGCTCGGCTACACCACCTCGAAGGAGTACGCCGAGCTCGAGTGGCCGATCGACATCCTGATCGCGATCGTCTGGGTGGCCTACGCGATCGTGTTCTTCGGCACCATCGCCAAGCGCAAGGTGCAGCACATCTACGTCGCCAACTGGTTCTTCGGCGCCTACATCCTGACGGTGGCGCTCCTGCACATCGTCAACAGTGCCGAGATTCCGGTGACCTTCTGGAAGTCCTACTCGGCCTACGCCGGCGCGCAGGACGCGATGGTGCAATGGTGGTACGGCCACAACGCGGTGGGCTTCTTCCTCACCGCGGGCTTCCTCGGCATGATGTACTACTTCGTGCCCAAGCAGGCCGGGCGCCCGGTGTACTCCTACCGCCTGTCGGTGGTGCACTTCTGGGCGCTGATCTTCACCTACATGTGGGCGGGACCCCACCACCTGCATTACACCGCGCTGCCCGACTGGACGCAGTCGATCGGCATGATCTTCTCGCTCATCCTGCTAGCGCCGTCCTGGGGCGGGATGATCAACGGCATCATGACGCTGTCGGGTGCCTGGTACAAGCTGCGCGACGACCCGATCCTCAAGTTCCTCATCGTGTCGCTGTCGTTCTACGGCATGTCGACCTTCGAGGGCCCGATGATGTCGATCAAGACCGTGAACGCGCTGTCGCACTACACCGACTGGACCATTGGCCACGTGCACTCGGGCGCGCTCGGCTGGGTCGGGCTGGTGACGATCGGCTCGATGTACTACCTGATCCCGCGCCTGTTCGGCAAGAACGAGATGTGGAGCGTGCGCCTGATCAACGTGCACTTCTGGATCGCCACCATCGGCATCGTGCTGTACATCGCCGCGATGTGGATCGCCGGCGTGATGGAGGGGCTGATGTGGCGCGCGGTGAGCCCGGACGGCTCGCTCACCTACACCTTCATCGAGAGCGTCAAGGCGGCCTATCCCTTCTACACCATCCGCCTGCTCGGCGGCCTGCTGTACCTCTCGGGAATGCTGCTCATGTTCTACAACATGGTGAAGACCATCTCCGGCTCGCGGGCGGTCGAGGCGCCGATTCCGGCCCCGGCCGCGGCGCACGCCTAACCAACGAGGACTCCGGCGATGAAGCTCACGCATGACATGATCGAGCGCAGCAACGGGCTGCTCATCATCCTGATCATCCTGGTGGTGAGCGTCGGCGGCCTGGTGGAGATCGTGCCGCTGTCGTTCCAGAAGTCGGTCACCCAGCCGGTGACGGGCTTGAAGCCCTACGGCGCGCTCGAGCTCACCGGGCGCGACATCTACATCCGCGAGGGCTGCAACAACTGCCACTCGCAGATGGTGCGGCCGTTCCGCGCCGAGGTCGAGCGCTACGGTCCCTACGGCGTGGCGGGCGAGTTCGTCTACGACCATCCGTTCCTGTGGGGTTCGAAGCGCACCGGACCGGATCTGGAGCGCGTCGGCGGGCGCTACTCCGACGAGTGGCACCGCATCCACCTGAACGAGCCGCGCGACGTGGTGCCCGAGTCGAACATGCCGGGCTATCCCTGGCTCGCGCGCAATCCGGCTGATGCGGCCGACATCCAGGCCAAGATGCGCGCGCTGCGCGTCGTCGGCGTGCCCTACACGGACGCCGAGATCGCCAAGGCGCCCGAAGAGCTCAAGGACAAGACCGAGCTCGACGCGCTGATCGCCTACCTGCAGGGGCTCGGCGTGGCCGGGCGCAACCGCTAGGCGGCGCCATGGACATCAACGTCATCCGCATCATCGTCACCGTGACGGTGGTCGCGTTCTTCCTCGGGATCGTGTGGTGGGCCTACGCGCCGTCGCGCCGCGAGCGCTTCGAGCGCGACGGCAGGCTTCCGTTCGACGAGCCCGAGGCGCCGCGAGACAACAACGGAGCGGGCAAATGAGCCACTTCAGCAGCAGCTTCTGGGACATCTACATCTCGGTGATCACGCTGGTGTCGGTCATCGCCTGCGGCGTGTTCCTGAAGATGCAGAGCAAGCGACGCGTCGCCGGCACCTCGACCGAGACCACCGGGCACACCTGGGACGAGGACCTCGGCGAGTACAACAACCCGCTGCCGCGCTGGTGGATGTGGCTGTTCTACATCACCATCGTGTTCGCGCTCGGCTATCTCGCGCTCTACCCCGGGCTGGGCAGCTGGAAGGGCCTGCTCGGCTGGACCGAGGTCGGCCAGCTCGAGCAGGAGAACGCGCGCGCCGAGGCGAAGTACGGCCCGATCTACGACCAGTACGCCAAGACGGAGCTCCCGGCGCTGGCGCAGAATCCCGAGGCGCTGGCGATCGGGCAGAAGCTGTTCCTGAACAACTGCGCGCAATGCCATGCCTCGGACGCGGGCGGCAGCAAGGGCTTTCCCAACCTGACCGACAACGATTGGCTGTGGGGCGGCGACCCGGCCACCATCGAGGCGACCATCACCAACGGCCGCACCGGCGTGATGCCGCCCTGGGGCCCGGTGCTCGGCGAGCAGGGCGTGAAGGACGTCGCCCACTACGTGATGTCGCTCTCGGGCCTGGCGCACGACTCGATCCGCGCCGAGCGCGGCAAGGCGATCTTCGCGCAGAACTGCGTCGCCTGCCACGGCCCGGAGGGCAAAGGCAACCAGGCACTCGGCGCACCAAATCTGACCGACAAGATCTGGCTGTTCGGCTCGGGCGAGCCGACGATCATCGAGACGATCACCAAGGGCCGCAACAGCCAGATGCCGACCTTCAAGGATCGACTCACGCCGGCCAGGATCCACCTGGTGGCCGCTTACGTATACTCGCTGTCGCATCCGCGCGGGGCCGCGCCGCCGGGCAAGTAGGCGGCACGGAGAAGGCATGGCTCGACCTTCACTCAGAGTGCTCGACAAGGAAAAACCAAAGACCGACCTCGCCACCGAGCAGTCGCTCTACGAGGTCAGGAAGAAGATCTATCCGCGCGCGGTGCACGGCTGGTTCGCCGCGTGGCGCTGGGCGCTGGTGTGGGCGACGCAGCTCGTGTTCTACGGCGGCGCGTGGCTGCAGTGGAACGGGCGCCAGGCGGTGCTGTTCGACATCGCGCAGCGCAAGTTCTACATCTTCGGGCTGGTGTTCTGGCCGCAGGACTTCATCTACCTGACGGCCCTGCTGGTCGTCTCGGCCCTGAGCCTCTTTCTGTTCACCGCCGTCGCCGGACGCCTGTGGTGCGGCTATGCCTGCCCGCAGACCGTGTACACCGAGATCTTCATGTGGGTCGAGAAGCTGATCGAGGGCGACCGCGCGCAGCGCATCCGCCTCGACCGGGGCGTACTGTCAATGCGCAAGCTCGGGCTCAAGGCCGCGAAGCACGGCGCCTGGCTCGCGATCGCGCTGTGGACCGGATTCACCTTCGTCGGCTACTTCACGCCGATCCGCGGGCTGTGGCACGACGTGTGGAGCGCCAACGCCGGCGCCTGGTCCACGTTCTGGATCCTGTTCTACGGCTTCGCTACCTACGGCAACGCCGGCTGGATGCGCGAGCAGGTGTGCAAGTACATGTGCCCCTACGCGCGCTTCCAGAGCGCGATGTTCGACCCCGACACGCTCATCATCACCTACGACCCGCAGCGCGGCGAGCCGCGCGGGCCGCGCGCACGCGGCGCGGACCTCAGGCAGCTCAAGCTGGGCGATTGCGTCGATTGCGGCATCTGCGTGCAGGTGTGCCCGACCGGCATCGACATCCGCAAGGGGTTGCAGTACGAGTGCATCGGCTGCGCCGCCTGCATCGACGGCTGCAACCAGGTGATGGACAAGATGGGCTACGCGCGCGGCCTGATCCGCTACTCGACCGAGCGCGCCATGCAGCAGGGCCTGGATAGCGCGCAGACGCTCAAGCGCGCCTTCCGCCCGCGTGTGCTCGTCTATTCCGCGATCCTGTGGATCGTCATCATCGCGGCGGCGGCGAGCGTCTGGCTGCGCGTGCCGCTCAAGGTGGACGTGATCCGCGACCGCGCGGCGATCGCGCGCGAGGTCGAGGGCGGCAAGATCGAGAACGTGTACCGGCTGCAGATCATGAATACCAGCGAGACGCCGCGCCGCTTCGCGATCTCGGCTGAAGGGCTGCCGAGCCTCGCGCTCGCGAGCCCCGCCGAGGTGGATGTCGACGGCGCCTCGTCGCGCGAGGTGCCGGTCAGGCTGCGCATCGACGCCGGCGCCGCGGCGCCGGGCACGCACCGCATCGAGTTCGAGGTGCGCGCGCTCGAGGAGCGCGACGTCAAGGTCGAAGAGAAGTCCGTGTTCATCGTGCGTTAGGAGGCGTCATGTCGAAACCCTGGTACCGCGAGCCGTGGCCTTGGATCCTCATGTCCGGACCCGCGGTGGTGGTGGTGGCCGGCTTCGTCACGCTGTGGATCGCCGTGACGACCTCCGACGGTCTGGTCGCGGAGGACTACTACAAGGAAGGCCTCGCGATCAACCGCGTGCTCGCACGCGAGAACGAGGCGGCGCGCCTGGGCATCGTCGCACGCGCCGCGCCCGGCCCCGGGCGCCTGGTGGTGCGCCTCGAGGGGCATCTCGCGCCTCCGCAGGCGCTCGTCGCGCGACTCGCGCACGCGACGCGCGCGGGGCACGACATGCGCCTGCGGCTGCTGCGCGAGCCGGACGGCGAGTACGAGGCCGCGCTGCCGCAGAGCCTGCCCGCCGGGCGCTGGCACGTTTCGATCGAGGACCCACAGGCCGCCTGGCGCGTGATCGGCGTGTGGTCCGGCACGGCCGCCCCGTTCACGCTCGCGGGCAGCGGCTGAGCGCCAATGGGAGGACGAGCCATGCTGAGCAGGCGCTGGATCTGGATCCTGTGGCCCTCGTTCATCGTCGGCGGCATCGCCGAGGTGATCTTCTTCACCGTCTTTGACCCGATGGAGCTCACCGTGTTCGGTGAGCCCGCAGGCACGAGCCGGCTTGCGGTCTACTCCGTCGGCTTTCTCTTGTTCTGGGCGTTCGGAGCGGCCTCGAGCGCGTTCACCTGCTTCCTGCAGCGCAGCGCGTCCGAAATCAACCGTAAGCGGACCGATCGAAATGCGACGACCTGAACTGATTGTCTTCTTGTTCCTTGTTCTCGTCCCCGGCGCCCATGCGCAGGACGCGCGCCGCGGCAGGCAGCTGTACGAGACGCACTGCATCAGCTGCCACTACGAGCACGTACACGAGCGCGCCAAGACGAACACCCGGGTGCATTCGCTGAACGATCTCCGCGAGCAGGTGAGGGCCTGGGGCAAGCTCACCGGGCAGACGTTCACGCAGGAGGACCTGGCCGACATCGTCGCCTACCTCGACCAGTCGCACTATCACCTCGAGAAGTGAAGCTCAGCTTTCTCGGCGCGGCGGGCGAGGTCACCGGCTCGTGCTACCTCGTCGACACCGGCGCGATCAGGTTCCTCGTCGACTGCGGCATGTTCCAGGGCGGTCGCGATGCGGCGCGCAAGAACCGCACGGCCCTCCCCTTCGACGCGCGCGGCATCGCCTTCGTGCTGCTGTCGCACGCGCACATCGACCACTCGGGCCTGCTGCCGTTGCTGGTGGCGCGCGGCTTCCAGGGCGCGGTCTACGCGACGCGCGCCACCTGTGACCTGCTCGGCGTGATGCTGCCCGACAGCGGACACTTGCAGGAGCGCGAGGCCGAGTACGCCGGGCGCGGCGGGAAGCCGCTCTACACCGTGGCCGAGGCGCAGGCGAGCCTGCGCCACCTCGTGCCGGTCGAATACGACGGCGAGGTCAAGCCGCACGCCGGCGTGTCGTGCACGTTCCGCGACGCCGGGCACATCCTCGGCTCGGCGATCCTCGAGCTGCGCCTGGGCGGCACCAAGCTCGTGTTCTCCGGCGACCTCGGCCAGCCGGGCCACCCGATCGTGCGCGACCCGGCGACGGTCGACGAGGCGGACGTGCTGCTGGTGGAATCCACCTACGGCGACCGCAACCACAAGACGCTCGCCCAGACGCTGGACGAGTTCGCGTACGCGCTGAACGACACGCTCGCCAGCCGCAAGGGCAACGTGGTGATCCCCTCGTTCGCCGTCGGGCGCACGCAGGACATCCTGTACTTCATCGCGAAACTGCGGCGCGAGAACCGCATCCGCCCGGCGGATATCTACGTCGACTCGCCGATGGCGGTCGCCGCGACGCGCATCACGCTGGCGCACCCCGAGCTGCAGGACCGGGAGTCGCTCGGCATGGACGAGTGGCTGAAGGCAGGCGCCGGCGGGCGCGTCCACTTCACCGAGGACGTCGCCGACTCGATGAAGATAAACGCCATCCGCTCGGGGGCGGTGATCATCTCGGCGAGCGGCATGTGCGACGGCGGGCGCATCAAGCACCACCTCAAGTACAACATCGCGCGCCGCGAGTGCGCCATCGTGTTCGTCGGTTTCCAGGCGGAGGGCACGCTCGGGCGGCGCATCGTCGACGGCGCCAGGCGCGTCAACATCTACGGCGAGAGCTACCCGGTGCGCGCCAAGGTGTTCACGATCGGCGGGCTGTCGGCGCACGCCGACCGCGACGCGCTGCTCGCCTGGCTGGGGAAGTTCCGCGCGCCGCCGCGCCGCTGCTGGGTGGTGCACGGCGAGCCGCTCGCCGCGCACGCGCTGCGCGACGCGATCGAGGCGCGTCACGGCTGGCGCGCCGCGGTGCCCGGGCCGCGCCAGACGGTGGAGCTCTGACTCAGGCCTTCGGGCCCAGCAGCCCTTCCAGGCCGCCCGCGTCGAGGATGCGCACGTGCTTCTGCTGCACCTCGATCAGCCCGTCCTCCTGGAACTTGGAGAACAGCCGGCTCACGGTCTCGAGCTTCAGGCCGAGGAAGCTGCCGATCTCCTCGCGCGTCATGCGCAGGTGGAACTCGGTCTGCGAGTAGCCGCGCCGCGTGAAGCGCTTCGAGAGGTTGAGCAGGAACGCCGCCAGGCGCTCCTCGGCGCGCATCGAGCCGAGCAGCATCATGACGCCGTGGTCGCGCACGACTTCGCGCGACAGCACCGAGTGCAGGTTACGCTGCAGCGGGCGCACCTGGAAGCTCATCTCCTCGACCAGCGAGAACGGCATCACGCACACCTCGCTGTCCTCGAGCGCGGTGGCAGTGCCGTTGTAGCGGTTGGCCCCGATGCCGTCCATGCCGAGCAGCTCGCCGCCCATGAAGAAGCCGGTCACCTGCTCGCGGCCCTCGTCGTCGATGACGCTCGTCTTGAAGAAGCCGCTGCGGATCGCGTACACGGAGCCGAACTCGTCGCCCGCGTTGAACAGTGCCTCGCCGCGGCGCAGGCGCCGGCGCGCGTACACGACCTTCTCCACGCGCTCCAGGTCCTCCATGCACAGGCCCTGCGGCAGGCAGAGCTCCCTCAGGTTGCAGCTCGAGCAGGTGACCTCGAACTTGCGCCCCTGGGCGTGCAGCTCGACGACCCTGGCGGATTGCTTCGTTGCGATTGCGAGATCCATGGATGCTCCTCTCCTCTCAGTGCAGGTGGCCTGCGCGCGCTTCGAGCGCGGCGCGCACGCCGTCGAATTCGGTGGTCTTGTCGTAGAAGCCGCGCGCGCCGAGCCGCTCGGCCATGCGCCGGTAGGGCTCGGAGGCGAAGTTGCTGAGCATCAGGACCTCGACGTCGGGCGCGCGCTCCGTGAGCGCGCGCAGCACGTCGAAGCCGCTGCCGTCGGCGAGGCGCAGATCGAGCACTACCAGGTCCGGGCGTTCGGCGAGGATGCGGCGGATCGCCTCCTGGGCCCCGTTCGCGTGGCCCACCTCGCGCGCGCTCACGTCCTCGAGCATCGCCTCCAGCCGCTCGAGCACGGCGGGGGAATCCTCGACCAGGAACACGCGTAGCGGGTTGGCCGATTCGGTTTGCATGGCGTGCAGTGTGCCGCCCGCACCCGTCGCGCCGCTATCGGCGGTGCCTGAATTTGCCTGTCAGAATCGTCCTACGGCGCGTCGGAGCGCCCGGAAGATCAGGCGCCTGGCTTGCCGTCGAGCAGATCGTGCTCGAGCGCGTAGCGCACCAGCGCCGCGGTACTGTCCAGGTTCATCTTCTGCAGGATGCGCGCCTTGTGCGTGCTCACGGTCTTGACCGAAACGTGCAGCCGCTCGGCGATCTCGGTCGGGCCGTGACCGCCGGCGAGCAGGCGGAAGATCTCGAACTCGCGGTCCGAGAGCGAGGCGTGCGGCGCGGCCGCGCCTCCGGCGGCGGTCTCGCTCACCAGGCTCTCGGCCGCCGCGGCGGTGATATACAGGCCGCCCGCGGCCACCTTGCGGATCGCGCCCACCAGCTGCTCGGAGGCGCTGTCCTTGGTGAGATAGCCCGCGGCCCCCGCCTTGAGCGCACGCGCCGCGTACTGCTGCTCGCCGTGCATCGACAGCACCAGGATCCTGAGCGCCGGCTTCTCCAGGCGCAGGCGGCGGATCAGCTCGATTCCCGAGACGCCCGGCATCGACATGTCGAGGAGCGCCAGGTCGTAGTCGTTCGCTCGCGCGAGCGCGAGCGCCTCGTCCCCGCTCGCCGCCTCGCCGGCGACGAGCAGGTCCTCGGCCGCGGCAAGGATTCCCTTCAGGCCCTCGCGCACGAGCTTGTGGTCGTCGGCCACGAGCACCCGGATCATGCCGCCTCCGCGGCGCGCGCCGGCGCGCCGGTCAGGGGCAGCGAGACGCGCACGCGCGTGCCGCCGCGCGGCGCGCGCGCCGCCTCGAAGACGCCGCCCAGGTAGCGCACGCGCTCGCGCATGCCCTTCACGCCAAGCGAGCGCGACTTGGCGATGTCCTCGGGGGCGATGCCGCGGCCGTCGTCCTCCACCTCGAGCCGCACTTGGCCGTCGGCGAGCGCGAGCGACGCCCATACGCGCCGGGCACCGGCGTGGCGCGCGACGTTGGTGAGCGACTCCTGCAGCACGCGGTACAGCGTGACGGCCACGTTACGCTCGAGCGCGTCGAGCCCCTCGCGCGGCGCGAGATCGATGCGGCACTCGATGCCCGAGCGGCGCGCGAAGTCTTCGACCAGCCAGCCCGCGGCGTCGGCGAGCCCCAGGTCGTCGAGCATCAGCGGCCGCAGGTCGGCCGAGATGCGCCGCACCGAGGCCACGGTCTGGTCGAGCAGCTCGCCCATCTGGCGCGCCTTGTCGCCGAGCTCGGTCGAGTGCGGCCGCAGCCGCTCGCGCAGCCAGCCGACGTCCATCTTGAGCGCGGTGAGCAACTGCCCGAGCTCGTCGTGCAGCTCGCGCGCCAGGAGCGTCTTCTCCTCCTCGCGCGCCTCGAGCACCTGCGCCGAGAGGTCCTGCAGCTCCTGCTGCTGGCGCACGATCGCCTGCTCCTGCTGCTTGCGCAGGGTCACGTCGCGCAGGATCACCGTGTAGAACGGCCGGCCGTCGAGCTCCGCGTGCGAGATCGACGCCTCGATCGGAAACTCCTCCCCGTCGGCGCGCAGCGCCATGAGCGTGGTCGCGTCGCCCATGCGCCGCGAGGTAGCCCGATCCTGCCCGAAACGGCGCACGTGCTCGCGGTGCGCGGCGCGGAATCGCTCGGGCAGGAAGCGCCCGACCGGGCTGCCGAGCGCGTCCGCGCGCCGGCAGCGGAAGATTTGCTCGGCGGCGCGGTTGAACAGCACCACGCGCTGCGCCTCGTCGATGGTGATGATGGCGTCCATGGCCGATTCGACGATCGCCGCCAGGCGTGCCTCGCTTTCGTCCACGGCGAGGCGCGCCTCGGCCGAGACGCGGTCGGCGCGCAGCACCGCCGCGGCCGCCAGGATGCCCGCGCCGACAACCACCAAGTCGGCCAATACGACGCTCGCCAGCAGCCGCGGCGCCTCCAAGCCGAAGTACAGCGCCTCGAGGTTCAGCCCGATCACCACCGCTAGCGCCGCCGCGCCGACGCCGGCCAGCACCGGGTGCGTCCAGAAGGGACGCAGGGTCACGGCGCCCGCCCCGGCGAGGCTTGACCTTGGTCAAGTCGCGGCGCCCGGGGCGCGTCATAGTGCGGTAACGGGCTATGCACTATCCATCCTCAGAGCTGGTCATCGATCCGGTCCTGATCCGCAAGTACGACACGAGCGGACCGCGCTACACGTCGTACCCGACGGCGGACCGCTTCGTCGAAGCCTTCGGCGAGGCCGAGTTCAGGCATTGGCTCGCCAAGCGCAACATCGGCGGCATCAGCCAGCCGCTTTCGCTGTACGTGCACCTGCCGTTCTGCGACACGGCCTGCTACTACTGCGCCTGCAACAAGGTGGTGACGAGCGACCACGGCCGCTCGGCAAAGTATATCAAGTACCTCGCCCGGGAAATGGCGGCGGTCGGCGCGCTGCTCGGCGAGGACCGGCGCATCAAGCAGCTGCACTGGGGCGGCGGGACGCCGACTTTCCTCTCGCGCGAGGAGATGCGCGCGCTGGTCGGCGCGCTGCAAAGCCAGTTCAATCGCGAGCCGGACTGCGAGTGCTCGATCGAGGTCGATCCCCGGCGCATCGAGGCCGGGCGCATGGCGTTCCTCGCCGAGCTCGGCTTCAACCGCGTCTCGATCGGCGTGCAGGACTTCGACGCCCATGTGCAGCGCGCGGTGCACCGCATCCAGAGCGAGACCGAGACGCGCCGCGCGATCGTCGAGGCGCGCGCGCACGGCTTCCGCTCGGTGAACCTGGACCTCATCTACGGCCTGCCGCACCAGAGCCTGGACAGCTTCAACCGCACGCTGGACGCGGTGCTGGCGCTGGACGCCGACCGCATCGCGCTTTATAACTACGCGCACCTGCCGCAGGTGTTCAAGACGCAGCGGCGCATCCGCGAGGCCGACCTGCCCAGCCCCGAGACGAAGCTGCAGATCCTCACGCTCGCGATCGGCCGGCTGACGCGCGCGGGGTATCTCTACATCGGCATGGACCACTTCGCCAAGCCGGAGGACGAGCTCGCGGTCGCGCAGCGCCAGGGCAGGCTGCACCGCAACTTCCAGGGCTACTCGACGCAGGCGAACAGCGACATGCTCGGCTTCGGCATCTCGGCGATCGGCCGCGTCGGCCCGACCTACTACCAGAACCTGAAGGGCCTGGACGAGTACTACGCCGCGCTGGAAGACGAGCGCCTGCCGGTGTGGCGCGGCGTCGAGCTCACGCAGGACGATCTGGTTCGCCGCGCGGTGATCCAGGCGCTCAGCTGCCACTTCCGCGTGTCGATCGAATCGATCGAGATCTCCTACCTCGTGGACTTCCGGCGCTACTTCGCCGAGGAGATGCGCGACCTGGAAGAGCTCGCCGAGGACGGCCTCGTGGAGCTGCAGCCCGACTGGATCGTGGTCACGCCCAAGGGGCGGCTCCTCGTGCGCGCGGTGTGCATGCTGTTCGACCGCTACCTGCGCACCAGCCGCGAGCGCGCGCGCTACTCGAAGGTGATCTGAGGTGGAGTTCGCCCCCAGCAGCTGGGCGCTGCCGCTGGCGCTGCTCGTGACGGGGTTTCTTTCGGGCGTACACTGTGTCGGCATGTGCGGCGGCATCGTCTGCGCGTTCTCGCCCAACGGCGGCGGCCTGCGCCGTCAGCTTGCGTTCAACTTCGGGCGCATCACCAGCTACGCGGCGGTGGGCGCGGGCGCGGGCCTCATCGGCAGCGCGGGCGCCTGGGCCGCCGGCGCGGCGCCGGCGCAGGCCGCGCTGTACGTGCTCGCCAACGCGATGCTGGTGCTGGTGGGCCTGCACCTCGCCGGCGCAGGGCGGCTGCTCGGCGGCATCGAGGCGCTCGGCGCGCCGCTGTGGCGCAGGCTGCAGCCGCTCGCCGCGCGCCTGCTGCCGGCGCAGCGCCCGTCGCAGGCCTACGCCGCCGGGCTGGTTTGGGGCTGGTTGCCGTGCGGGCTGGTGTACGGCGCGCTCGCCGCGGCGGCGTTCGCCGGCGGGCCGGCCGCGGGCGCGCTGGCGATGCTCGCCTTCGGCCTGGGCACGCTGCCCAACCTGCTCGCCGCGGGGCTCGCGGCGGCGCGCCTGCGCGCCTTCACCGCGCGGCGCGCGGTGAGGCTCGCCGCCGGCGCGCTCGTGTTCGGCTTCGGCGCCGTGGGTCTGGCGCAGGCGGCCGGGATTGCCGGCGGGCTGCGCAACAGCCTGCTTTGCCTTTGAAGGAGCGACGATGGAAGATGCGATGAGCAAGGCGGTGCGCATCCTGCGCGACGAGCACCGCTCGATTTCGGCCGTGGTGTCCTCGCTCGAGCAGCTTGCGCGCCAGGCGCGCGACGGCTCGGTGAGGCCGGACTTCGCGGTGTTCCGCGCGATGATCTACTACATCGACGCTTTCCCCGAGCGCCAGCACCATCCCAAGGAGGACGCGCAGCTGTTCGCGCGCCTCGCGGCGCGCGCCCCGCAGGCGAAGGGCCTGCTCGAGGAGCTGCAGCGCGAGCACGCCAAGGGCGCGGAGAAGATCCGCGAGCTCGAGCACGCCGTGCTCGCGCTGGAGCAGGACTGGCCTAAGGGTGCCGAAGCGTTCGCCGAGCGCGTGTCGGCCTACGCGCAGTTCCACCGCACGCACATGCGCACCGAGGAGCAGCAGGTGCTGCCGCTCGCCGAGCGCGCGCTCGCGCGCGAGGACTGGCAGGCGATCGCCGCCGCCTTCGCCGAGAACGCCGACCCGCTCTCCGGCGCGCCGGTCGACCGCGGCTTCGAGGAGCTGCTTTCGCGCATCGTCTCGACCGCGCCCGAGCCGGTCGGCCTCGGCCGGCGCTGGGGCAAGAGCCCCTCCTGACCTCGCTCAGCCGAAGTGTCCGCGCGGGTCGAACTTCGATTCGTCGCGCAGCGCCTCGAACAGCTTCCTCTCGCGCTCGCTGAGCACGCTCGGCACCGCGACCGACAGCACCGCGTACAGGTCGCCGGCGCCGCCCGCGGGCCGCGGCAGCCCCTTGCCGCCGAGGCGCAGGCGCTGCCCGGCCTTGGAGCCGGCCGGGATCCTGAGCGCGACGCGCCCCTCGAGCGTCGGGATCTCGATTCTCGCGCCGAGCGCCGCCTCCCAGGGCGCGACCGGGACGTCGAGGTACAGGTCGTGGCCGCTCACCTTGAACAGCGGATGCGGGTGCAGCGCGATGTTCAGGTACAGGTCGCCCGGCGCCGCACCCTTGCGGCCCGCGCCGCCTTTGCCGCGCAGGCGCAGCTTCTGGCCGTCGGTGGCGCCTTTGGGGATGCGCGCCTGCACCGTCTGCCCGGGGCCGAGCTCGAGCGCCACCTCGGTGCCGCGCGCCGCGTCCTCGAGCCTCAGGTGCACCGTGACCTCGTAATCGCGTCCGCGGCGCGCCCCCGCGGCGCCGCGCATGCCGCCGAAGGAGGCGAACAGGTCCGACAGGTCGATGCCGCCCAGGTCCTCGAAGCCGCCGGCGTGGAAGCGCTCGGCCCAGTCGGGCGGCGGGCGGAAGTCCTGCCCCGGCCGATGGCTGCCCAGGCCGTCGTAGGCCGCGCGCTTCTCCGGATCCTTGAGCGTCTCGTAGGCCTCGCCCACTTCCTGGAAGCGCGCCGTGGCGTCGGGCTCCTTGGACACGTCCGGGTGATACTTGCGCGCCAGCCGCCGGTAGGCCTTCTTGATCGCCTCGTCGTCGGCGTCGCGCGGCACGCCGAGAATAGAGTAGTAATCCTTGTATTTCATACGCCCGGTTGAAGATGGGGGCGGGCGGCCCCGCTTTCCAGTTCAGGCCGGCCTGGCCGCGCAGGCGGCGCAGCGCCGCACGAGCGGATCGGACTCCAGGCGCACGTACGGAATGTCGGCGCCGCAGACCTCGCACACGCCGTAGTCGGGAGTGTGCAGGCGCGCGAGGCCCGCGCCGAGCTCCGTGAGGCGCGCCTGCAGGATCGCCTGCAGGCGCTCGCGCTGCTCGATGGTGAGATAGTGGTAGTGCGTCGTCACGGCGTGCCTAGCGGCACACGAGCACCGGCACCTTGGAATGCGTCAGCACCTTGGTCGTCTCGCTGCCGAGCAGCAGGCCGGAGAGGCCCCTGCGCCCGTGCGAGGCCATGACGATCAGGTCGCACTTCTTCTTTCGCGCGCTCTTCACGATGCCCTGCCAGGCCTGGTCGTCGGTGAGCCACGCGGTCTTGCAGGCGACCTGCGCGCTGCGCGCTGCGCGCTCGACCACGGCGAGCGCCTTCGCCGCTTCCTTCTCCGAGAGCTCCTTGTAGCGCCGCGGCGTGATCTCGGGCACGTAGATCGCCGCCTCGCCGTACATCGGCGGCACGTAGGGCGGGATCACGTACAGCCCGGTGAGGCGCGCGCCGAACTGCTTGGCGAGCGCAGCGGCGGCCTTGACCGCCTTGGCCGACAGGCGCGAGCCGTCGGTGGGGACGAGGATGTGCTTGTACATGGCTGCTCCTTGTTGTCGTTTATCTCGCGGCGGCGCCCATTTTAGACCGGCGGCCGCGCCTTGCCGTGCGCGATGTCGGCGAGCCGGTCGCGGTCGAGCAGCGTCACTTCGCGCCGCGCGACGCGCACGGCGCTGCGCTGCCCGAGCTCGCGCAGCAGGCGCGAGAAGGTTTCCTTGGTGACGCCCAGGCGCGCCGCGATCACGGTCTTGGTGGCGGGCAGGCGCACCGTCACCGGCGCCTTCGCCTGCGGCTCGGCGAGCGAATCGAGGTAGGCGGCGACGCGCTCGAGCGCGCCGTGCAGGCTGGTCGCCTCGACGTCTGCGACCATGTCGTTCATGCGCTGGGAGAGGCTCGCGATCAGCTTGCGCGCGAAGCCCGGCTCGCGGTCGATCATGCCGTTTATCGCGGCGACCGGCAGCAGCACGAGCAGCGAATCCGCGAGCGCCACCGCGTCGAGCGGCATGGGCGTCTCGAGGAACGCCGCGGGCTCGCCGAAGATCTCGCCCGGGCCCACCAGGCGCAGGATCTTCTCCTCGCCGGCGTCGCCGCGCAGCGAGAGCTTGACCATGCCGTAAGCGACCGCCATCAGGCCGTGCAGCTTGTCGCCGCGATGCAGGATCAGCGCGCCGCGGCGCGCGTGCTGAGTGCGCGCCTGGCGCGCGAGCTCGGCGAGGTGCGCGCGGCTCGCCTGCCGGAACATCGGCAGGTTGGCGATCACGCCTTCGACCAGGTTGCCGTTGCTTGCGGACATCGTTTGCGCGGTGCTCCTTCGCGGCAAATGCTCGCACGCCTGGGCGACCGGGATTTGAGACAGATCAAGTTTTCCCACCTCCATCTAGGGCAACATGGCCTGGCGATGCTGACAATCGGAGGCCGCGAGGCGCTGCCGCTGGTGCAGGGCGGCATGGGCGTGGGCATCTCCGCGCACCGCCTGGCGGGCGCCGTCGCGCGCGAAGGCTGCGTCGGCACCATCTCGAGCGTCGACCTGCGCCGCCACCATCCCGACCTGATGCGCGCCACCGGACGCTCGCGCGACCGCGCGGCGATCGAGCAGGCCAACCTGGTCGCGCTAGACCGCGAGATCCGCGCCGCGCGCGAGCTCTCGGGCGGCCGCGGCATGATCGCGGTGAACGTGATGCGCGCGGTGTCGCAGTACGCGGGCTACGTGCGCCAGTCCTGCGCGAGCGGCGCAGACGCGATCGTGGTGGGCGCGGGCCTCGCGCTCGACCTGCCCGAGCTCGCGAGCGAGTGGCCCCGCGTGGCGCTGGTGCCGATCGTCTCGGAGGCGCGCGCCGCCTCGCTCATCGCGCGCCGCTGGCTCCGGCGCGGGCGCGCGCCCGACGCGATCGTCGTCGAGCACCCGCGCTACGCGGGCGGGCACCTCGGTGCGGCGCAGGTCGCCGACGTGGCCGACGCGCGCTTCGATTTCGCGCGCGTGCTGCCCGAGATCCGCGCCGCGCTGCGCGAGCTCGGACTCGACGCCGAGCGCATCCCGCTCATCGCCGCGGGCGGCGTCAACTCGCGCGCGCGCGTCGAGCAGGCGCTCGCCGCAGGCGCCGACGCAGCCCAGGTCGGCACCGCCTTCGCGGTCACCGCGGAGTGCGACGCGCATCCGAACTTCAAGCGCGTGCTCGCTCAGGCGCGGCCCGAGGACATCGTGGTGTTCATGAGCGTCGCGGGGCTGCCGGCGCGCGCGGTGCGCACGCCCTGGCTCGCCGGCTACCTGGAGAAGGAGGCGGTGCTCGCGCGGCGCGCGAACAAGCGCCGCTCCTGTACGCTCGCCTTCGACTGCCTGGAACACTGCGGGCTGCGCGACGGCAACCCCAAGATGGGTCAGTTCTGCATCGACCACCACCTCGCCGCCGCGCTGCGCGGCGACGTCGAGCACGGGCTCTTTTTCCGCGGCTCGGAGTCGGTACCTTTCGGCGCCGAGATCCGGCCGGTCGCCGACCTGGTCGAGCTGCTGCTCGGGCCCGCGGCGCGCGCCTGACGCGGGCCGCGGATGGGCGCGTCGGCCTACCTGATCGCCAAGACGCTGCACGTCGGCGCGGTGGTGCTGAGCCTAAGCGGCTTCGCCGCGCGCGGCGCGCTCATGCTCGCGGGCTCGCGCCTGCTCGAGGCGCGCTTCGTGCGCGTCGCGCCGCACGTGGTCGACACGGTGCTGCTCGCGAGTGCGCTGTGGCTCGCCTGGCTGATCGGCCAGTACCCGTTCGTCGAGGGCTGGCTGACCGCGAAGGTGCTGGGCTTGCTCGCCTACATCGTGCTCGGATCGATCGCGCTCAAGCGCGGCAGGACGCGCCGGGTACGCGTGGCCGCCTTCGCCGCCGCGCTCGCCGCGGCCGGCTACATCGTGTGCGTGGCGCTCACGCGCGACGCGCGCGGGCCCTTCGCGCTGCTCGGCTAGAATGGCGCCCATGAAGATCCTGCTGGCCGTGGACGGCTCGAAGCCCTCGCTCGACGCGACGCGGAGCCTGATCGAGCACGCCGGCTGGTACCGCGAGCCGCCGGAGGTGGAGCTCGTGCACGTGCACCTGCCGGTGCCGAAGCTCCCCGGCGTGAGCCGCTTCATCACCAAGGCGCAGCTTGCCAGCTACTACGCCGACGAGGGCGAGGCGCAGCTCGCCAGGGCGAAGAGGCTGCTCGCGTCCGCAGGCGTCGCGTTCCGCGCGCGCGTGCTGGTCGGGCCGGTGGCCGAGACGATCGTCAAGCACGCGCGCGAGGCGCGCTGCGACCTGATCTTCATCGGCACGCGCGGCATGACCGCCGCGGGCAACATGCTGCTCGGCTCGACCGCCACCAAGGTGCTGCATCTGGCGAGCGTGCCGGTCCTGCTGGTGAAATGAGCGCGGCCGCGGCCGCCGCCGAGCCCTGAGCCCGGCGACCGAGCGCTGGCGCGAAGAGTGGACGCTCGCCGGCGGCGAGCGCGTCGTGTGCCGGCCGATCGGACCCGACGACGCCGCGATCGAGCAGGAGTTCGTGCGCGGGCTGTCGCGCGAGTCGCGCTACTTCCGCTTCCTGGCGGTGATCGAGGAGCTCACGCCGGAGATGCTCGCGCGCTTCACGCGCATCGACTGGCCGCGGGAGCTGGCGCTCATCGTGACGCACGACTCGGACGGCCGCGAGCGCGAGATCGCGGTCGCGCGCTACATCGCGCTGCCGCGCGCCGGGGACTGCGAGTTCGCGCTCGCGGTCGCCGACGCCTGGCACGGACACGGCGTCGGCTACCGCCTGATGCAGACGCTGATGCGCTTCGCGCGCGAGGCCGGCTTCGCGCGCATGGAAGGCTACGTGCTCGCCGCCAACCACAAGATGCTCGAGCTCATGCAGGCGCTCGGCTTTTCCTCGCTCCCGAGCGGCGAGGGGGCGGAGCTGCGCCTGGTCACCCGCTCGCTCGCGGCGCCCATCGATTAGAATCCGCCGCATGAAGAGCCGCTACCGCGTGCGCCAGGCCGACGTCGCGCCATACTTGCCCGCGAACCACAGCGGAACGAAGAATTACCGCCTGATCGGCCCGGAGACGGTCGGCGCGCGGCAGCTCGAGGTGCTGATCGGCGAGATCGAGCGGGGCAAGGGCGCGGCTCCGCACGCGCACCCGGGCATCGAGCAGGTCTGCTATCTCCTCGAGGGCGCGGCGCACGTCGAGGTGGGCGGCGAAGCCTTCGAGCTCGCCGCGGGCGAGGCCTGCTTCTTTCCCGCCGGCGAGGAGCACGTGTTCACCGTCACCAGCGCGCGCGCGCGCGTGCTGGTGGTCTACTCGCCGCCATACCTGGAAAAACATTCCAGCACGTGAACTTCGCCTTCAGCGAGGAGCAGGACGCGATCCGCGCGGCGATCGCGAAGGTCTGCGCGCGCTATCCCGACGAGTACTGGCTGAAGAAGGACAAGGAGGGCGGCTTCCCGGCCGAGCTGCACCAGGCGCTCGCGCGGGACGGCTGGCTCGGCATCGCCATGCCCGAGGAGTACGGCGGCTCCGGGCTCGGCATCACCGAGGCGGCGGTGATGATGCAGGCGATCAGCGAATCGGGCGCGGGCTTCTCGGGCGCGTCGGCGGTGCACATGAACATCTTCGGCCTGAACCCGGTAGTGGTGTTCGGCAGCCACGCGCAGAAAAAGCGCATGCTTCCCGGCCTCATCGCCGGCCGCGAGCGCGCCTGCTTCGCGGTCACGGAGCCGAACACGGGCCTCAATACGCGCAGCCTCAAGACCCAGGCGGTGAGAAAGGGCGACCGCTACCTCGTCACCGGGCAGAAGGTGTGGATCTCGACCGCGCAGGTCGCGGAGAAGGTGCTGCTGCTCACGCGCGCCGAGGCGGGGCTCACGCTCTTCTACACCGACTTCGACCGCAAGTACGTCGAGGTGCGCGAGATCGACAAGATGGGGAGAAAGGCTGTCGACTCGAACCAGGTGTTCTTCGACGGCCTGCCGGTGCCCGAGGAGGACCGGATCGGCGCGGAGGGCAAGGGCTTCGAGTACATCCTGCACGGCATGAACCCGGAGCGCATCCTGATCGCCGCCGAGTCGGTCGGCCTGGGGCGCTGCGCGGTGAAGCGCGCCGCGCAGTACGCCAAGGAGCGCATCGTCTTCGACCGCCCGATCGGCAAGAACCAGGCGATCCAGCACCCGCTCGCGCGCAACTGGATGATGCTCGAGGCGGCGAACCTGATGACGTTCAAGGCCGCCTGGCTCTACGACGAGAACAAGGCCTGCGGGGCGGAGGCGAACTCCGCCAAGTACCTCGCGGGCGAAGCCTGCTTCGACGCCTGCCAGCAGGCCGTCATGACGCACGGCGGCTTCGGCTACGCCAAGGAGTACCACGTCGAGCGCTACCTGCGCGAATCGCTCGTCGGGCGCATCGCGCCGGTGAGCCCGCAGCTGATCCTGTGCTTCATCGCCGAGCGCGTGCTCGGGCTGCCGAAGTCGTACTAGGCGGCGTAAGGCGCCGCGGCTTGCTCCAGCCGGTCGAGCGGGCTCGCGACCCCGCGCCCGCCCTTGTTGAGCACGTGCGTGTAGACCATCGTCGTGCTCACGTCGGCGTGCCCGAGCAGCTCCTGCACGGTGCGGATGTCGTACCCGCCCTCCAGCAGGTGGGTGGCGAAGGAGTGGCGCAGCGTGTGGCTGCCCACCGGCTTGGCGATGCCCGCGTCGCGCGCCGCCTGCGAGATCGCGCGCGGCAGCACGTCGTCGAACAGATGGTGGCGTCGGATCGCCCCGCTGCGCGGATCGACCGAGCGCTTGCGCGACGGGAATACGAATTGCCAGCTCCATTCGTACGCCGCGTTCGGGTATTTGCGCGCAAGCGCGTCGGGCAGCGCCACTTCGCCGTAGCCCTCCTCGCGGTCGCGCTCGTGGAGGCGCTGCACGCGCGACAGGTGCGTGCGCAGAGGCTCCGCGAGCCCGGCCGGCAGCATCGTCACGCGGTCCTTCGCGCCCTTGCCGTCGCGCACCGTGATCTGGCGATAGCCGAAGTCCACGTCCTTCACGCGCAGCTTGAGGCATTCGCGCAGCCGCAGCCCGGCGCCGTATAGCAGCCCCGCCATAAGCCATTTCGTCCCCTCGAGCTGCGCCAGCAGCGCGCGCACCTCGTCGCGCGTCAGCACCACGGGTACGCGCACCGGGCGCTTGGCGCGCACGATGCCCTTCATCCACGGCAGCTCGATGCCGAGCACGGGGCCGTACAGAAACAGGAGCGCCGAGAGTGCCTGGTTCTGCGTCGACGCGGCCACGTCGCGCTCGCTCGCCAGGTGCGACAGGAACGCCGTCACCTCCGCTTCACCCATCTCGCGCGGGTGCCGCTTGCCGGAGAAATAGATAAAACGCTTGATCCAGTGCAGGTACGTCTGCTCGGTGCGGTAGCTGTAGTGCCGGCGGCGTATTGCGTCACGGACCTGGTCGAGCAGCCGTGGCGGCGCCTCGGGCGCGGGCGTATCCTCGTCCGACATGAAGCCCTCCCTCGATAACGTTGATCCGGATACTGGGTATCCGTCCAGTACCCGTAACGCGCTGA
>DATGDH010000160.1:0-6958 GCA_035310985.1 Burkholderiales bacterium | reverse complement strand
CGTGCACCAAGACGTTCAACGTTCGCACCAACACCACGCTGGCGCGGCTGCGCAAGAAGGACCAGTGGCTCACCTTCGTCGGCACGATGGTCGAGGGCAAGAGCATTCGCAAGAGCGCCGGCGCCTGCGGCGTCAGCGCGGCGACCGTGGTGCGCTGGCGCAAGCGCTTCGGCGGCTGCACGCCAATGCAGAAGGCACGAGTGCTCGTGATGATCGTCGACGCGATGTCGCGCGGCACCGATCTCGCCCCGCTATCGGACGGGACGCCGGAGTCTTTGCCTTCGTGGTGTGCCGACCTCGCCCCGATACTGCTCTCGTGGATGCTTTGAGGTCAGAACCGGTAGGCGACGCGCAACGAGCCGTAGGTCACACCGTCGTTTGGCAGCTTGATGTCGCCGTTCGACATGTGCTGGATGCGCGCGCCGATCTCCCAGGCGGCGCGCGCACCGAAGCGCAGGCCGGCGCCGAGGAACTCGCCGAACTGGAACGCGGTGCTGAAGTCCGGGTCTTCCAGGAGCTTGGTGTGCGATAGGAGATTGATCCCGACGCCGAACTCGGCGAAGGGCCTGTATGCTTCCCCGGTCCACTCGATGCGCGCGACCGGCGTCACCCCGACGGCGGCGACGCGCCGGTAGCCGGTCTGGCCTGACCTGAGCCCCTCGATATCCTTCAGGTCGAGCTCGAGGTGGGGCGTGAGGCGCCAGGTCTCGCGCTCGATGAGCGGCGAGGCGACGTCCCACATCGCCGCGATGCTGAAGATGTTCGTGCGCTCGCCGTGGCCGGCCGACAGCGCGACGCTCGTCGCGTGCGCGGCGGGCGCCTCCAGCGCAGCGAGCGCCGCGACGAGCGCGAGCGTTGCGCGCCTCAGGCGTCCATCCTGTCCCAGTCGACGCGCGGGTCGGGCGTGCGCGCGAGCGCTTCGCTCACCCAGGCGGCGTGCACCTGCTCTTCCTGCGCCATCTCGCTCGCGAGGTCGCGCAGGCGCTCGTCGCTCGCCTCATCCAGCACGTGCTCGAAGAACTTCTGCGCGCGCAGCTCCGCGGCGAGCGCGATCTCGAGCGCGTCGCTCGGCGTCATCAGCCGGAATAAGAGGTCGTGCGCGGCGGTCTCGGGTGCGCCCGTGTCGAGCCAGGCGTAATCGCCCGGCGCGGGACTCGGCAGCAGCATGCCCCTCGTCTCCCTCTCTAGCTGCGCCGCGTGCTGGCGCTCGAAGCCCGCCAGCTCCCGGAACAGCCTCGCCGCCGCGTCGTTGCCCTCGTCGGCCATGCGCGCGGCGAACTCCTGGTAGCGCGCCGCCGCTTCGCGCTCGATGGCGAGCGCGTGCGCGTAAAGCTCCGGTATCGATCGGATGTTGCGCTTTTCGTCCATGGCTTCCTCCTGCGGACCGAGTTTCCGCCCGCCGCAGCCGGACGTTTTGACCGGCGTCAAGCGGCGCGCGATTCCTCGTGCGTCGGACGCAATTCGATGCCCGCCTGGTACACGCCTTCCCAGTCGAGGCGCGGATCGGGCTCGCACCGCAGCGCGCGCTCGAGCTCGGCCACGCGCCGGTGAGCTGCGAGCGCCATTTCCACCGCGAGCTTCACGCCTTCGGCATCGCGCATGCCGTTGGCGGCGAGCAGGAAGAACTCCTCGACTCGGTGCTCGGCCGCGCAGGCGAGCGCCAGCGCGTCGCGCGGCGTCTGCGGCATGAGCGGAAAGCTCACCTCCATGTACGCAGGCGACGCAGTGAAAAACCAGGCGTACTCCCAGGGCGAGATTTCGGGAAGCTCGAGGTCGGCGGATTCGCTCTCGAGCATTTGCAGGCGTCCGCCGCACTCGAGCTTCTGGAAAATCCTGGCGACGCTTGCTATGCCGAGGTCACGCATCCACTCGGCAAACTGGCGGTAACGCGAGTGCGATTCGCGCTCCATCGCGATCGCATGCGCGAACAATTCGGCTGCAGACCTGGGGATGAGCTGCTGCGCCATGGAAAGTCTCCTTTGTGAAAACGGCAATGGAGTGGACAGCGCACGCAGCGTAGCGGTTCATTCTTAATTCACTATTAATCTCTCGTGAAAATTTTGTGACGATTGTCGCCGCGCGGCGACTGTTCACGCGAGCGGCGCGGCGATGAGCCACGCGCCCCACGCGACGAGCACGGCGCCGAGCGCGCGGTCGAGCGCGCGCCCCCACGGCAGCAGGCGCTCGGCGAGCACGTACATCGAGATCGCCGCGGCCCACGCGAAGCTCATCGCGCCGGCGACGAACAGAACCGTCATCAGGAGCCAGCAGCAGCCGACGCACCAGCCGGCGTAGCGCAGCCCCATCGCGAAGGCGCCGGACACGCCGTCGCGCCAGGCCGACATCATGAAGCCGAGCGGCGAGCGGCAGCGGCCCACGCAGCGCGCCTTGAGCGGCGACCACTGCCACGCGCCCGCGGCGACGACCAGCGCGCCGGCGAGCCGCCCGCTTCCCAGGCGCATGTCCATCGTGAGCAGACCGCCATGCTGCAGCGCCCAATTCGCGAGCGCGTACGCCATCCCGACCGCGCACCACGCGCCGAGATATCCGGTTAGATAGGCGACGGAGTCGTGCGGCCGCCGCGCCATGCGCGCGTGCAGGAGGTACGAAGGCGCGGCCGCCGGCGTCATCATCGCCGTCATCATCGCCGCCCACATGAGCGCGAGCGCGCCGAACCCCATTTGCATTTCCGGCATTGCCATGTGCATGGCCATGCCGCGGCCGACCCGCATGTACCATGCCCAGGCGAGCAGGCCGACGACCGCGATCGCCGCGAGCGGCAGCGCGTGTCTTCTCATGGCGCGTAGCGGAAAGGCGAGTAGAAGCCGTTCTTGCCGGACACTTCCCAATGCAGGCCGTGGTCGCGGTATTCGAGCTTCTTCGAACGCGCGCTCACCGCGGGCTCGCCCGGGGCGATGCACAGCGGGTGGTTGCTGATCGTGATCTCGGCGCCGCCCTGCCCCTCGATCGCCTCGATCGCCACCTCGGCGACCTGCGGGATCTTCAGGCTGCGCTGCTTTCCACGGGCGGCGTACTCGATCGGCACGCTCGCCACGCCGAGCATCTTGCCGACGTGGGACGCGAGGCGCGCGGGGTGCCCGCCCTCCTGGCCGGCGAAGATCCTGGTGAGCGCGTCCTTTTGCTTGTCGCTGGCGCGCGCGTCCAGATAGACGGCGGCGTCCCACTTCACCTGCGCCATGTGGCCCGGCGAGCGCACTGCGAACGCGACGTTCAGCCCGTCGAGCGGCACGTCCTCGAACCTGCCCTTGTCGATATGCCACGCGATCAGCACGCCGCACTCGTCCTCGGTCGGCTCGCTCAGGAACACACAGGGGCAGGCCGCGTCGCAGTTGCAGCTCTCGAAATACGTTCCTTCCACGTTCCAGCTCATGCTCGGTCCTCCTTTGCGGTTGCGGTGCGCACGAGCGCGCCCAGGGTGGCGATGCCGCGCTCGATCGTTGCCTCGTCGAGCGCGGCGAAATTCAAGCGGATGTATCGCTGGTCGGCCGGCGCAACGAAGAACGCCTCGCCGGGGGCGAAACCAAGTCCCGCGCGCACCGCCGCGTCGAGCAGCGCGCGCGCCGAGACGCCTTCGGGCAGCCGCACCCACATCACCGGCCCGCCGGCCGCGCGCCGCCAGCGCGCCGCGCGCGGAAAGTGCCGCGCGAGCGCCGCGTCCATGGCGCGCTGGCGCGCGGCGTACACGCGGCTGATGCGCTTCCAGTGGCGCACCGCGTCGCCCGATTCCAGGTAGGCCGACATGGCGCGTTGCAGCAGCGGCGAGCAGTACAGGTCCCTCGAGCGCTTGCGCGCCACCACCCAGTCGCGCAGCTTCGGCGGCGCGAGCAGGTAGCCGAGGCGCGCGGCGGGCAGCACCGACTTGGTGAAGCTGCCCACCAGGATCACGTTGCCGCTCGTATCGAGCGCGGCGAGCGGCGGCGGCAGCACCCCGCCGAAGCGCACTTCCCGCAGCGCGTCGTCCTCGAGCAGCGGCACGCCGTAGCGCGCCGCGAGGCGCACCAGCTCGCGGCGCCGCCCCGCAGGCATCACCGTGCCGGTGGGATTGTGGAAGGTCGGCACCGAATAGATCAGGCGCACGCCGCCCGCCGCGAGCGCCTGGTCCAGCGCGTCGAGGCGCATGCCCTGCTCGTCCAACGGAATGCCGACGATGTCCGCGCCGGCAGCCTCGAGCGCGCCGAGCGCGCCGGGCCAAGTCGGTTCCTCGACCGCGACGCGCTCGCCGGGGCGCACCAGCGCAGCCACCACGAGGTCGATCGCCTGCTGCGAGCCGCTCGTCACCGCCAGCGCCTCGGCGCTCGCCGGGACGTCCAGCCGGCGCAAGTAGGCTGCGAGCGTGGCGCGCAGCTGCGCGTTGCCCTGCGTGTCCTCGGGTCCGAGCGCCGCGCCGCGCGCGCGCCGCAGGATGCGGCCGATGACGGCGCGGAACGCGTCCACCGGAAACAGGCGCGGGTCGCCCGCGCCCCAGGCGAACGAAACGCCTTCGGCGCCCTCCGCGCTGCGCAACACCTGGCCCAGTGCGCGCTCGCGCGCAGGGTTCGCCCCCGGCGCGAGATGCGCCTCCCAAGGCAGCGCATCGCGCCTGCACGCCGCGTGGGGCGCAGCCTCCGCCGCGGCGTGCCCGGTGAGGAAGGTGCCCGAGCGTGCGCGCGTCTCGATCAGCCCCTGCGCCTCGAGCGCCTCGTAGGCCGCCTCGACCGTGATGCGGCTCACGCCGAGCTCGCGCGCCAGGCGGCGTAGCGAGGGCAGCCGGGTGCCCGCCGGCGTGCCGCCGCGCAGGATCTCGCCCACGATCTCGTCCCGGACCCGGCGGTAGAGCGGCTGGTCGAACGATTGCGCCATTCCTCTCCCTCGCTGCTTGGCCCTGCCTAGTCTAGGCAATTCCGCGCGCCCGGGTAGGGCCAGATGCGGGCCAATCGAGGGTGGCCAGGGCCTCTAGAGTAGAATTCGCCTCGAAAATCAACATCCGGTCCGGAATGTCCGCTCCCGCACGCAAGTCCCAGCAGGCCCCCTCGACCTCCAACTTCATCCGCCAGATCATCGAGCGCGACCTCGAGAGCGGCAAGCACGCCTCGGTGCGCACGCGTTTTCCGCCCGAGCCGAACGGCTACCTGCACTTCGGCCACGCCAAGTCGATCTGCCTCAATTTCGGCCTCGCCGCGCAGTACGGCGGCGTGTGCCACCTGCGCTTCGACGACACCAACCCGACGAAAGAGGAGCAGGAGTACGTCGACGCGATCATCGATGCGGTGAAGTGGCTCGGCTTCGACTGGGGCGTGCACCAGTACTTCGCCTCGGACTACTTCGAGCGCTTTTACCGCTTCGCCGAGAACCTCGTCGAGCGCGGCCTCGCCTACGTCGACGCGCTGTCGGCGGACGAGATGCGCGTGCTGCGCGGTTCGCTCACCGAGCACGGGCGCGAAAGCCCCTGGCGCGAGCGCCCGGTCGCGGAGAACCTGCGCCTGCTCAGGGAGATGCGCGACGGAAAGCATCCTGACGGCGCCATGGTGCTGCGCGCCAAGATCGACATGAAGTCGCCGAACATCAACCTGCGCGACCCCGTGATGTTCCGCATCCGCCACGCCGAGCACCATCGCACGGGCGGCAAGTGGTGCATCTACCCCACCTACGACTGGGCGCACGGCGTCTCGGACGCGATCGAGCGCATCACGCACTCGATCTGCACGCTCGAGTTCGAGGACCACCGCCCGCTGTACGACTGGTTCAACGATCGCCTCGCCGAAGGCGGGCTGCTCGAGAAGCCGCTGCCCCGGCAGATCGAGTTCGCGCGCCTCAACCTCACCAACGTGCTGCTCTCCAAGAGAAAGCTCATCCAGCTGGTCGAGGAGCACCACGTCGAGGGCTGGGACGATCCGCGCATGCCGACGCTCGCCGGCGCGCGCCGGCGCGGCTACACGCCGGAGGGCTTCCGCGCCTTCGCCGAGCGGATCGGCGTGGCCAAGGCCGATTCGTGGATCGATTTCTCGATCCTGGAAGACTGCATGCGCGAGCACCTGAACGAGATCGCGCCGCGGCGCATGGCGGTGCTCGACCCGGTGAAGCTGGTGATCGACAACTATCCCGAGGACCGGGAAGAGACCTGCGAGGTGCCGAACCATCCGCAGAAGCCCGATTGGGGGAGGCGCGCGGTGCCGTTCGGGCGCGAGCTTTGGATCGAGCGCGAGGACTTCGCCGAGAAACCCCCGAAGGGGTACTTCCGGCTCGCGCCCGGTGCCGAGGTGCGCCTGCGCTACGCCTACGTCGTGAAGTGCATCGGCATGGAGAACGGCGTGGTGCACTGCACTTACCATCCCGACTCGAAATCCGGCACTTCCGGCGCCGACCGCTACAAGGTCAAGGGCAACATCCACTGGGTGAGCGCGAAGCACGCGCACGCGGCCGAGGTGCGGCTCTACGACCGGCTCTTCTCCGTGCCGCAACCCGAGGGCGTCGAGCACCTCAATCCGGCCTCGAAGAAGGTAATCACCGCGCAGCTCGAGCCCGCGCTCGACGGCGCGCGCGCCGAGGAGCGCTTCCAGTTCGAGCGCCACGGCTACTTCGTCGCCGATCGCGCGGACCCGCACGCCTTCAACCGCACGGTCACGCTACGCGACTCCTGGCAGAAATAGCGGCCTGCGCCGGCGCCGCCTGCCTGTCTTTTGCTGCGCAGGCGTTCGATCTCGAAGGCCATCGCGGCGCGCGCGGGCTGGCGCCGGAGAACACCCTGCCGGGCTTCGCCAAGGCGCTCGCAATCGGCGTCAGCACGCTCGAGCTCGACACCGGCGTGACGCGCGACGGAGTGGTCGTCATCTCGCACGAGCGCGGGCTGGTGCCGGCCACCGCGCGCGGCCCGGACGGCAAGTGGCTCGCCGCGCCGGGGCCGCTGATCCACGATCTGACCTACGCCGAGCTCGAGCGCTACGACGTCGGCCGCCTCAAC
>DATGDH010000159.1:0-3305 GCA_035310985.1 Burkholderiales bacterium | reverse complement strand
CAACCTGCTCGACGTGCCGAGGAGCGAGCGGGGGCCGTTACGCGGCTGGTCGGTCGCGATCCTCTCGGGGCTGGAGCCGAAGCTCACCCCCGCGATGCACGAGGCGGGCAACCGCGCGGTGAGCGAGTTCCTCGCCTACCTTGGGAAGCTCGTCGCCGAGCGCAGGAAGAAGCCCGGCGACTACGACTCCGACGTCCTCACGCGCCTGATCCAGGGCGAGAAGGACGGCGAGCGGCTCACGGAGAAGGAGCTGCTGCACCAGTGCATCTTTCTCTTGAACGCCGGGCACGAGACCACCACCAACCTGATCGGCAACGGCATGTGGCTGCTGCTCACGCGGCCGCAAGAGCTCGCGCGTCTGCGGAGCGATCCTGCGCTCGTGCCAAGCGCGGTCGAGGAGATGCTGCGCTACGAGGGCCCGATCCAGTTGAACAACCGGCGCCTCACCGCGCCGCTGGAACTCGGCGGGAAGAACCTGCCCGCGGGCACCTTCGTCACCATCGGCATCGGCGCGGCGAACCGCGATCCGGCGCAGTTCCCCGATCCCGAGCGCTTGGACGTGGCGCGCAAGCCCAACCGCCACCTCGCCTTCGGCCAGGGCGAGCACGCCTGCGCCGGCATGAACGTCGCGCGCATGGAAGGCCGCGTCGCCTTTTCGCGCCTGCTCGCGCGCTTTCCCGACATCGAGCTCGCCGGCGAGCCCCTGCGCGATCGCCGCATCCGCTTCCGCGGCTTCAGCCGCCTGCCCGTGCGGGTCAGATAAGAGCTGTCAGTGCGCCTGAGCGCGGCGCAGGAGCGCCGAAGACTGCGACATCGCCTTGCTGTAGAGCTCCGGATACTCTGTGCGCAGCGCGTACCACTCGCGCGACTTCAGGCGGTCGATCTCGCGCTCGAGCAGCCAGTGGTCGCGGATGCGCGACGCGTCCTCGAGCTGCAGGCGCAGCAACTCGTCGAGCCGGTTGGAGAGCGTGCGCGCGAGCCGGCGGTAACCCATCAGCGGCCCGTGGCCTGCGCCGCGCAATTCGCCGGGCAACTTGACCTTCGCGGCATCCATTGCCTGGCGCATCGAGCTCTGGTGCCTGACTTCCTGCAACGCCTTTCCGCAGACCTGCTCGAACGCCTTCAATGCAGCCAATAACTTCTCGCTGTCTGAGCTCATAGCGGTCCACCTCCCTGACGAAATTTAACGCCGCGCCAGGGTCGTCCAAAAAGAATTACTTCCTCGCTCGCAAGAATGTTCGCGGCTACCGCGGGTGCACAAAAGTGTCGGGCGAGTGCGACAGCGCACTATGAGTGATCGGACAAACGGATCACATAGCGGACGCACGACGCTTCCCGCCGACGCCGCACGCGCCGTGCTCTATATAATCCGTGCAAAATTCCCGGAGGAAGAAGATGACGCCGCGCGAGCTTTTCGGCCTCGCCGTTCTGCCTCTACTCGCTCTCGTGTTCGCCGCCCCCGCCGGCGCGCAGCAGACCGAGCTCAAATTCTCGACCTTCGTGCCGCCGACGCACGGCTTCGTGGTCGACGTGCTCGAGCCGCTCGCGAAAGAGATCGAGAAGAAGTCCGGCGGCAAGGTGACGGTGCGCGTGTACGCCGGCGACTCGCCTCTCGGCAAAGTCGAGAACCAGGCCGACCAGGTGAAGCAGGGCATGGTCGACCTCGCCTTTGGGCTGGACGGCATCCCGCGCGGCCGCTACCTGCGCACTTCGATCATGGAGATGCCCTTCGTCGCCGAAAACGCGGACCTCGCCTCGCGCACCCTCTGGGCGATGTCGAAGGGCATGCTCGCCGAGGACTGGAAGGACTTCAAGCTCGTCGCGCTCACCTGCCACAACCCGGGCCTGTTCCACACGCGCTTCAAGCCGCTGAAGACGATCTACGACGTGAAGGGCCTGCGCATGCGCGCGCCCAACCCCCCGACGCAGGAGCTGCTCGCCTCCCTCGGCGCGACGCCCGTGAACATGCCCCCGGGGCAGGTGTACGAGAGCCTCCGAAAGCGGCTGCTCGACGGCGCAGTATTCCCCTGGGATGCGATCAAGGGCTTCCGCCTGGAGTCGATGCTCAAGTACCACCTCGACGCGCGCGTGTACACGAGCTGCTTCCACCTGGTGATGAACCCGCAGCGCTTCGCCTCCTATCCGCCCGAGGTGCAGGAGGCGATCGACAGCTCGATCGGCCAGCCGCTGGTCGACAAGTTCGGCGCGTGGTGGAACGCCTGGGACAAGGCGGGCTTCGCCGCCGCGATGAAGGCGGGCGGAACGCTGCACCAGGTGCCCGACGCCACGCGCGACAAGTGGCGCGCCGAGCTCAAGCCGGTCGTCGACCAGGAGCTCGTCAAGCTCGAGAAGGAAGGCATTACCAACGCGCACGCGATCTACGACGAGATGCTGAAGACCGAAGCGCGGCTCGCCGGAAAATAGGGCCTGCCCTTCTCCATGGCCAGAACCATCCTCGTCACCGGCGGCCTGGGCTACATCGGCTCGCACACCTCGGTCGCGCTCGCGGAGGCCGGCTACCGGCTCGCGATCGTCGACAACCTTTCGAACGCGATGCCCTCGGTGCTCGACCGCCTGAGAGAGCTCTGCCCCGGCGCGCAAATCGACTTTCACGCCGTCGACCTGCGCGACCGGCCGGCGCTGGAGAGAATCTTCGCCGCCGAGCGCATCGACGCGGTGGTGCACTTCGCGGGCCTGAAGGCGGTCGGCGAGTCGGTCGAGCAGCCGCTCCGCTACTACGACAACAACGTCGGCGGCACGATCGCGCTGCTCGAAACGATGGCGCGCCACGGCGTGAAGAAGATCGTCTTCAGCTCGTCCGCCACCGTGTACGGCGAGCCCGAGCGCCTGCCGCTCGACGAGGGCCATCGCCTCGCGCCCGCCAACCCCTACGGCAAGACGAAGCTCGTGATCGAGCACATCCTCGCCGACGCCGCGGCGAGCGACGCCGGCTTCCGCTACGCGGCGCTGCGCTACTTCAACCCGGTCGGCGCGCACGCTTCGGGGCGCATTGGCGAGGACCCGCGCGGGCTCCCGAACAACCTCTTCCCCTTCATCGCGCGGGTGGCGGTCGGGCGGCTGCCGAAGCTGCGCGTGTTCGGCGGCGACTACACGACGCCCGACGGCACCGGGGTGCGCGACTACATCCACATCACGGACCTCGCCGCCGGCCACCTGGCGGCGCTCGAGTACCTCGAGAAGCGCAAGCGCAACCTCACCGCCAACCTCGGCACCGGCCGCGGCTTCTCGGTGCTCGAGGCGGTCAAGGCCTTCGAGCGCGCGAGCGGCACGCGCGTACCGTACGA
>DATGDH010000158.1:0-39892 GCA_035310985.1 Burkholderiales bacterium | reverse complement strand
CGCTTGGCGGAGTTCCGGTCGATCGTCACTTTCACGCGCCCGGCCTGATAGGCGGCGACGAACTCAGTGTGGGTCATCGGGCGCGGCGGCGCCGCTTGCGCGCGCGCCAGGCGAGGATCACGTAGGCGCGCCAGGCGAGGTGCACGCCGAAGTAGCCGATCACGGCGAGCGTGAGCGCGAGCGCAACGAGGCCGACGGCGAGCGGCTTGCCGAGCGAGAGCGACCATACGGCCAGGCCGCGCAGCGAGTCAAAGAGGTGCGACCAGTCCATCTGGAACGGCTCGACCGCGTGTACGCGCGCGTTCCCGCCGAGCAGCAGCTTGCCGTACTGGTACGCGAGGAGGTACAGCGGCACGATGGTGAAGGGGTTGGTGTACAGGGTGGTGAGCAGCGCTACCGGCAGGTTTTTCTTCAGCGGCACCGCGATCAAGGCGGCGACCAGCATCTGAAAGGGGCCGGGTACGAGGCCGGCGAACAGGCCGATCGCGACGCCGCCGGCGACCGATTCGCGATTCAGGTGCCAGAGGTTGTGGTGGTGCAGCAGGCGGCCGAACATCGCGACCGCCTTGTGCGAACGCACGTGAGCGGCGTCCGGGGCGTACTTGCGGAGGAACTTGCGCATGGAGTCATCCGGCGCGCGGCCGGAGCGTTGCATTCTAGATGACGAGGGGCCTCCTGGCGTTCGCCGCGGGCGTGCTGCTGCTGCAGCAGCAAGCGGCGCTTCCGCCGGCGGCATGGTCGTGGACGATCCCCGGACTCGTTGCCTTGGCCGCGTGGAGCCGTCCGCTGCGCCTGCCGGCCGCGTTGGCGCTTGGCTTCCTTTGGGCCGCGGGATTCGCGCAGCTGCGCATGGCCGACCGGCTCGAACCGGAGCTCGAAGGGCGCGACCTGGAGGTGACCGGCGTGGTGGCGGGCCTGCCGGCGAGGAGCGAAGCCGGGCTGAGCTTCGAGCTCGACGTCGAGCATGCGGCGGGCGGCGAGCGGCTGCCGCAGCGCTTGCGCCTCGCCTGGTACCCGCCGCCTGGCAGCGAGCCGCCGCAGCTCGCGCCGGGCGAGCGCTGGCGCTTGGCCGTGAGGCTGCGCCGGCCGCACGGTCACGTGAATCCGCACGGCTTCGACTACGAGCTGTGGCTGCTCGAGCGCGGCGTCGGGGCCACGGGCAGCGTGCGCGCGCAGCCAGCGGCCGAGCGGCTCGGCCTGCGCGGCGGCGCCCTCGACCGCATCGAGCGCCTGCGCGCGGAGGTGCGCGAGCGATTCTTCGCTGCGCTCGGCGAGACGCCGGCCGCCGGAATCCTCGCCGCGCTCGCGGTGGGCGAGCAGCGCGCGATCTCGAACGAGGAGTGGCGCCTGTTCCGGAGCACGGGCGTGACGCACCTGATGAGCATCTCGGGGCTGCACGTGACGCTCATCTCGGGGCTCATGGCCTGGCTCGCGGCGCTCGGCTGGCGCGGCCTCGCGCGCCTCGCGCCGCGCGTTGTGCGCGGCTTCCCCGCGCGCAAGGTCGGCGCCGCGGCGGCGGTCGCCGCGGCGCTCGGCTACACGCTGCTCGCCGGCTCGGGCGTGCCGGCGCAGCGCACGCTGCTGATGGTCACCGTGGTCGCGGCCGCGCTGTGGTCGGGCCGCATCGCTTCGCCCGCGCGCAGCCTCGCGCTCGCGCTCGGCGCTGTGCTGGCGCTCGACCCCTGGGCCGTGCTCGCGCCGGGCTTCTGGCTCTCGTTCGGCGCGGTCGCGCTCATCTTCTACGTCGCGGCCGGCTGGACCGAGCGCGAGCCGTGGCTGCGGCAATGGCTGCGCATCCAATGGGCGATCACCCTCGGGCTGGCGCCCGCGGCCTTGCTGCTGTTCGGCCAGGTATCGCTCGTCGGTCCGCTCGCGAACGCGCTCGCCATTCCGCTCGTGTCGGCGGTGATCACGCCGCTTGCGCTCGCCGCGGCGGTGCTGCCGCTCGACCTCCTGCTGCGGCTCGCCGCCTGGCTTACCGAGCGGCTGCTCGAATTCCTCGAGTGGTGCGCGGCATTGCCGGCGGCGGTGTGGCAGTCGCATGTGCCGCCGCTGTGGAGCGTGCCGCTCGCGCTCGTGGGCGTCGCCTGGCTGCTCGCGCCGCGCGGCACGCCGTGGCGCGCCACCGGCTTCGCGCTGATGCTGCCCGCTTTCGCGCTGCCCGCGCCCGCGCCGCCGCCCGGCGAGGCGTGGCTGAGCGTGCTCGATGCGGGGCAGGGCCTTGCGGTGCTCGTGCGCACCGCCGGGCGCGCGCTGCTCTACGACGCCGGGCCGGCCTACGGCGCGCAGGCCGACGCGGGCGAGCGCATCGTCGTGCCATACCTGCAGGCCGTGGGCGTGACGCACCTCGACACGCTCGTCCTCAGCCACGACGACGCCGATCACGCCGGCGGCGCGATCTCGGTGATGGAAAACCTCGAGACCGACCTGCTGCTCTCGTCGCTGCCCGGGCGGCACGCGGCGCCGGCCTTCGCCGCCGCCGCGGCGCGCTGCACGCGCGGGCTGCGCTGGCATTGGGACGGCGTCGAGTTCGCGCTGCTCCATCCCGCGCCCGGCGACTACCGCACGGCGCGCCGCGGCAACGACCTGAGCTGCGTGCTGCGCGTGAGCGCGGCGGGCCACAGCGCGCTGCTCACCGCGGACATCGAGCGCGCGGCCGAAGCGCAGCTCGTCGCGCGCGACGCGCGCGCGCTGCGCGCCGAGCTGCTGCTCGTGCCGCACCACGGCAGCCGCAGCTCATCGAGCCCGGCATTTCTTTCCGCGGTCGCGCCGCGCTGGGCGGTGGTGACCGCGGGCTACCGCAATCGCTTCCATCATCCGGCCGAGGAGGTCCTCGAGCGCTACCGCGCCTCGGGCGCGGCGCTGCTGCGCACGGACCTGGACGGCGCGGTACAGGTGCGCCTCGGCGCCGCCGGCGTGAGTGTGAATAGCGAGCGGCACACGACGGCGCGCTACTGGCGGGGCATATAATCGTCCGGCGGAATCCTCCGCACCCACTATCGCGAGGAGGCACAGATGGCGAAGAAGAGCGCCGAGGCGGTCTACCGCGTCACCGAGGTGATCGGCACCAGCACCGAGTCGTGGGAGGACGCGGCGCGCAACGCGATCAAGACCGCTTCCAAGACCTTGCGCGACCTGCGCATCGCCGAGGTGACGAAGCTAGACGTCAAGGTGGAGAACGGCAAGGTGGCGGCGTTCCGCACGCGGCTGCTGCTGTCGTTCAAGTACGGGGCCTGAGCAGTGCTCCGGGGCGAGCCGGCGTTCACGGCCGTCGTGCGGGTCGAGGGACCCGGCCGCCTCGGGGACTTCCGCGAGCGCCTGCGCTGGCTGATGGTGCGCGACATCGACGCGGAGGAATACGTCGAGCGCCATCGCGAAGACCGGCTGGAATACCGCTTCGCTCCGCAGAAGGGCATCCCGTTCCCGGCCTTTGCCGCGGCCTCCGCCGAGTTTCCCGAGCTGAGCGTGCAAGCCGAGTGGCGCGACGCGCTGCGCGGCGTGCGCGGGCGCGCCCTGATCGAGAACGGGCAGCTGATCGAGCAGGAGAGCGCGCCGCTCGGGGACGAATCGCTCGCCTGCGCGCTCGACACCTCGGCCGACGGCGAGCTCGAGCTCGCGCTCGCCTGCGCGCGGCGCGGCGCGCACTGGCTCGGCTACGGCGCGAGCGCGGCACGCCACGCGTACTTCGCGCTGAACGAGGCGTGCGACGAGCTGCGCCTCGCCGAGGACACTGGCGCGCGCTGGACGGCTTGCCTGCGCGCGGGGCGCGCGCAGGCGCTGGACGAGCCGATCGACGACGCGCTGCTCGCGGAGCTCGAGCAGATCGCGTTTCGCTTCGCCGACGAATGGCTGTGGTTCGACGGCGAGCCGCCCGAGCAGACCGCGCTCGAGCGCGCGCGCTACGCCGCGCGCGGCTGGCCGGTGCGCGGCGCGAACCTGAAGGCCGAGCAGCGCGCGCGCCTGCCCGGCGCGGGACGTATCGAGCGCCTGCCGCCCGGCGCCGCGCAATTGCCGGCGCTGCTGCGCGCGCTCTGGGAGGCACGGCGATGAGGGCGAACGCGCGCCAGCGGCGCGTGCTGTGCGCCGATCCGACGGGGCTGCATCGCATCGCGTATCTCGAGTGGGGCGATCCGCACAATTCCCGCGTGCTCGTGTGCGTGCACGGCCTGGGGCGCTGCGCGCGCGACTTCGACGCGCTCGCCGGCGCGCTCGCCGACCGCTACCGCGTCGTGTGTCCGGACATGGCCGGGCGCGGCGACTCGGACCGGCTGCGCAACCCGATGTCGTACGGCGTGCCGCAGTACGTCTCGGACGTGGTGACGCTCATCGCGCGCCTAAACGTCGAGTCGGTGCACTGGGTCGGCACCTCGATGGGCGGCCTGATCGGCATGGCGCTCGCCGCCTTCGAGGGCACGCCGGTGACGCGCCTCGTGCTGAACGACGCCGGCCCGGTGATCACGCGCACCTCGCTCGAGCGCATCGCCCAGTATTTCGGCATGGCGCCGCCCTTCCCCGACCTGGACGCCGCCGAGTGCTACGTGCGCGCAGTGTCCGCGCCGTTCGGCCGGCACACGGACGAGGAGTGGCGCTTTCTCACCGAGGTCGCGGTGCGCAGGAACGACGACGGCAGCTACCGCATGCACTACGACCCGCGCATCGCCGAGCCGTTCCGCGCGCAGATGCCCGACAAGGACCTTGAGCTGTGGCCGACCTACGAGGCGGTGCGCTGCCCGACGCTCGTGCTGCGCGGCGCGCTCTCGGACCTGCTCACGCGCGAGACCTGCGAGCGCATGGCGACTTGCGGGCCGCGCGCGAGAATGGTCGAGATCCCGGAGGTCGGCCACGCGCCGACGCTCATGCACGCCGACCAGATCGCGATCGTGCGCGAGTTCCTGCTCTCGGATGCGCCGTGGCCGGCACCGCAGACGACCGCCGCTACACCGGCCTGAGCCCGTTCGAGCTCAAGGACCGTTTGGTCGAGCTGGCGACCGAGTGCACGCGCGCGAACGCGCGGCTGCTGCTCGACGCGGGGCGCGCCAACCCGGACTGGCTCGCGCTCGAGCCGCGCGCGGCGTTCGTCGAGCTGGCGCGCTTCGCGCTCGGCGAAGCGCGGGCCTGCGGGATCGCCGAGGGCCTCGGCGGCCACCCGCCCGCCCAGGGAATCGCCGCGCGGCTGCGCGCGGCGACGGCGGTGCCGCTGCCGGGCGCGGGGCTGCTGCGCGAGGCGCTCGACGCGGCGCCGCGGCTGGGGCTGGGCGAGGACGCGCTCGCCCACGAGCTCGCGCTCGGCGCGCTCGGCGCCGATTACCCGGCGCCGCCCCGCATGCTGCCGGGCGTCGAGCGCGTCATGCAGGCGTACTTCGCGCAGGAGCTGCAGCGCGGCGCGCCGGCCGCAGCGCCCCCGTGGCTGTTCGCGACAGAAGGCGCGACCGCGGGCATCTGCTACCTCTTCCAGTCGCTGCTCGCCAGCCGGCTGCTCGCTCCCGGCGAGCGTATCGCGATCGGCGTACCCGCTTTCACTCCGTACCTCGAGATTCCGCGCCTGGAGGCGTTTCGTTTCGAGGCGCTGCACCTCGCGTCGGACGAGGACGCCGACTGGCAATACTCCGACGCCGAGATCGACCGGCTCGCCGACCCACGCGTGCGCGCGCTGTTCGTGGTCAACCCGGGCAATCCGACCCCGGTGGCGATCGGGACGCGCACGCTCGAGCGCATCGGCGAGCTCGTGCGTACGCGCCGTCCCGACCTGATCGTCATCTCCGACGACGTGTACGCGCCCTTCGCCGAAGGCTACCGCAGCCTCGCGTCCGTGGCGCCGCACAACACGATCACCGTGTATTCGCTGTCCAAGTACTTCGGCTGCACCGGCTGGCGCCTGGGGCTGGTCGCGCTCGCCGAGGACAACGTCTGCGACCGCCTCCTCGCTCGGCTGCCGGCCGGAGCGCGCGCGGCCGCCGCGGCGCGCTACGCTTCGCTGTGCGCCGACCCCGGCGCGCTGCCGTTCATCGACCGCATGGTCGCCGACAGCCGCATGGTGGCGCTCAATCACACCGCGGGCCTGTCGACGCCGCAGCAGGTGCAAATGGCGTTGTTTGCGCTGCATGCGCTCTCGGCGCGCGGCGCGCGCTATCGCGCCCAGGCGCGCGCGCAGGTGCATGCGCGCCACGCCGCGCTGTACCAGGCGCTCGGCGTGCCGGCGCCCGGCGGCCCGCTGCACACCGACTACTACGCGACGCTCGACCTGCTGCGCCTCGCGCAGCGCCTGCACGGCGCGGACTTCGCCGCCTGGCTTGCGCGCGCGCGGCACCCGCTCGACCCGGTGTTCGACCTGGCGCGAGAGCACGCGACGGTGGTGCTGCCGGGCGGCGGCTTCGAGGCGCCCGACTGGTCGATCCGCATCTCGCTCGCCAACCTGCCGCCGGAGGCGTACCGCGAGATCGGCGGCGCGCTGCGCGCGCTCATCGCGCGCTACCGGGCGCAGGCCGACGCGGCCCCTTGACAGTGGCTGCCTAGGCAGGCAATTTTCTGCCCTGGCAGCAAACCAGGGGGCGGAGTGGCGACTAAGCGGCCGGCCGGGCTGTACCGGGCGGAGACCTATCGCGTCGAGGACAGCGTCGGCTACCTGGTGACGCGCCTGCGCGCCTCGATCTTCGCCGCGGTGGACCGCGAGGTCGCCTCTTGGGGCATTTCCGCCGCGCAAGGCTCGATCCTGATCTACATCGCCCACGGGCGCGGCGACCGCGCCGCCGATATCGCGCGCGACTACGACTACGACACGGGCTCGATGACACGCATGGTCGAGCGCCTGGTGCGCAAGGGGCTGCTCGAGCGGGTGCGCGACGGCGGCGACCGGCGCGTCGTGCGCCTGCGCCTGACGCGCGCCGGGGCCGCGGTCGCGAGGCGCATCCCGAAGGTCGCCGCCAGGGTGCTGAACCACCACTTGCGCGGATTCAGCGCTGCCGAGTTCGCGCAGCTGAAGGCGCTGCTGCAGCGCATGCTCGCGAACGCCGGAGCGGGAAATGACTGAGATGCCGCAAGGCCCCACGCGCGGGGCACGCCGCCGCCGCGCAATGAGCTTCGTGATCGCCGCCTTCGTGCTCGCCGGCATCGGCTGGCTCGCCTGGTGGTACCTGCAGGCGCGCGGCCACGAGACCACCGACAACGCCTACGTCGGCGGCAACCTTGTGCAGGTCACGCCACAGGTCGCGGGCACCGTGGTGGCGATCGGCGCCGACGACACCGACCTGGTTGAGGCCGGCCAGACGCTGGTGCGGCTCGACCCGGCCGATGCCGGCGCGGCGCTGGCGCAGGCCGAGGCCCAGCTCGCCCAGTCGGTGCGCGCCGCGCGCACCGTCTACGCGAACAACAGCGTGCTCGACGCGGCGGTCGCCCAGCGTACGGCCGAGCTGCGCAAGGCCGAGGAAGATCTCGCGCGGCGCACCCAGCTCGATACCCAGGGCATGGTGACCAAGGAAGACCTGGAGCACGCGCGCAGCGCGGTCGCCGCCGCCAAGGCGGCGCTCGCCGAGGCGCGCGAGCGGCTCGCCGCCAACCGCGCGCTCACCGAGCGCATCACGGTCGAGGAGCAGCCGAGCGTCAAGGACGCGGCGGCGCGCGTGCGCGTCGCCTTCCTCGCGGTGGCGCGCAATGCAATCCCGGCGCCGGTGACCGGCTACGTCGCCAAACGCGTGGTGCAGGTCGGCCAGCGGGTCGCCCCCGGGGATCCGCTCATGGCGGTCGTGCCGCTGGACGAAATCTGGGTCGATGCGAATTTCAAGGAGGTGCAGCTGCGCGACATGCGCATTGGGCAGCCGGTGCGGCTCATCGCCGACCTGTACGGCAGCCGCGTCGAGTATCGCGGGCGCGTGACGGGCCTCGCCGCGGGCACCGGCGGCGCGTTCGCGCTGCTGCCGCCGCAGAACGCCACCGGCAACTGGATCAAGGTGGTGCAGCGCCTACCGGTGCGCATCGCGCTCGACAAGAAGCAGCTCGCGTCGCACCCGCTGCGCGTCGGCCTGTCGATGGAGGTCGACGTCGACGTGCGCGACGCGAGCGGGCCGGAGCTCGCGCGGAATCCCGTGTCCGGTCCGGTGTACGCGACCAGGGCGTTCGACGAGCAAACCGCTGCGGCCGAGGCGCGCGTGCGCGAGATCATCGCCGCCAACCTGGGGCGCGGCGGGTGAGCGCGGCGCCGGCCGCGGCGGTGCCGCCGCTCGAGGGCGTGGAACGCGTCGTCGGCGCGTTCGTGCTGTCGCTCGCCGTGTTCATGACCGTGCTCGACACGACGATCGCCAACGTCTCGATCCCGACCATCGCCGGCGACCTAGGCGTCAGCCCGAGCCAGGGCACCTGGGTCATCACCTCGTTCGCGGTATCGACTGCGATCGCCGTGCCGCTCACCGGCTGGCTGGTAGTGCGCTTCGGCCAGGTGCGACTGTTCGTCACCTCGGTGCTGCTGTTCAGCACCGCGTCGTGGCTGTGCGGGCTCGCGCCGAACCTCGAAACGCTGATCGTATTCCGCGTGCTGCAGGGCGCGGTCGCGGGGCCGATGGTGCCGCTGTCGCAGGCGATGCTGCTCGCCACCTTCCCGCGCGAAAAGGCCGGACTCGCGCTCGCGCTGTGGTCGATGACCGCGCTGCTCGCGCCGATCTCGGGTCCGCTGCTCGGCGGCTGGATATCGGACAACGCCACCTGGCCGTGGATCTTCTACATCAACGTGCCGGTGGGCCTTCTCGCCGCAGCGGTCACCTGGCAGATCTATCGCGCGCGCGACTCGGCTACGCGCAAGGTGCCGGTGGATTACGTCGGCCTAGGGCTGCTCATCACCTGGGTGGCGGCGCTGCAGATCATGCTCGACAAGGGCAATGAGCTGGACTGGTTCAGCTCCGGCCTGATCGTGGCGCTGGCCTGTATCGCGGCGGTCGGCTTCGTGCTGTTCCTGGTCTGGGAGCTGGTGGACAACGAGCACCCGATCGTCGACCTGTCGCTGTTCAAGCTGCGCAACTTTTCCAGCGGCACCGCGGCGCTCGCGGTGGGCTACGGCGTGTTCTTCGGCACCACGGTGATCCTGCCGCTGTGGCTGCAGACGATCATGGGCTATACCGCCACCTGGTCGGGGCTGGCGGTGGCTCCGATCGGGATCCTGTCGCTGATCATCGCGCCGATCCTGGGCCGCAATCTCGGGCGCCTGGATCCGCGCAAGATTGCGAGCGCCGCCTTCCTGGTGTTCGCGCTGGTGTCGTTCATGCGCGCGCGCTTCGACCTGCAGGCCGACTTCTGGTCGATCGTGCTCCCGACCGTGATCCAGGGCGCGGCGACCGTATCGTTCTTCCTGCCGCTCACCGCGCTCCTGCTCGCCGGGCTGCCGCCCGAGCGAATTCCGGCGGCCACCGGGCTGAGCAATTTCGCGCGCTTCACCGCAGGCGCCTTCGGGGCCTCGCTGTCGGTGACGCTGTGGGACCACCGGGCCGCGCTGCACCGCGCGCACCTGGTCGAGCAGATCACGTCCTACGACTTCGACACGCGCGCGGCGCTCGGCGCGCTGCACGCCCAGGGGCTCGGCCGCGGCCAGGCGCTCGGCGTGGTGGATCGCCTGATCGACCAGCAGGCGCGCATGCTGAGCACCATCGACCTGTTCTGGCTCTCCGGGGTGTTGTTCATTTCGCTCATGGCGCTGGTGTGGATCGCCAAGCCGACGAGCGTCGCCCAGCGCGTGTCCGCCGACGCCGGCGCACACTGAGCGCTAGATATCCACGCTGCTAACATCTCCGCTTCGCCAGGAGGTGCACGTGAAATCGTTTGCTCCCACCGCCCGGTCGCGGGTCCGGCGCCGCCCCAAGCGCGGGCACTACGACCGCGAGACGGTGTACGCCGTGCTCGACGCCGGCTTCGTGTGCCACGTCGGCTACGCGATCGGCGGACAGCCCTACGTCACGCCGACCTGCTACTGGCGCGAAGGCGACGCGGTGTACTGGCATGGCTCGGCGGCCTCGCGCATGCTGCGCCATCTTGAAAAAGGCGTCGAATGCTGCCTCACTGTGACGCACGTCGACGCGCTGGTGCTGGCGCGCTCGGGTTTCAACCACTCGATCAACTACCGCTCGGCGATGCTCTTCGGGCGCGCGCACAAGGTCGAGGACCCCGAGGCCAAGCTCGCGAAGCTCGAGGCGTTCGTCGAGCGCATGTTCCCGGGGCGCTGGCGGGGACTGCGCCCGGCGACGAAACGCGAGCTCAAGGCAACGACGGTGCTCGGCATGCCGATCGGCGAGGCCTCCGCAAAGATCCGCAGCGGCCCGCCGCACGACGACGAGGAGGACTACGCGCTGCCGATCTGGGCGGGGCTCGTCCCCGTGCGCCAGGTGGCCGGCGCGCCGGCCGACGACGGACGGCTCGCCGCCGGCAGCGCGAGGCCGCGCAATATCGCCGACCTCTCGCACATCGGGCTCGGCCGGGCGCGCTAGAGCACGCCGAGCGCGAGCCCTGCGGCGAATGTCGCGCCGAGCTCCTCGCACGCGCGCAGGACCTCCGGCGTCACCTCGCGCAGCGCGACGATCGCCTCGTGCGCCTTGCGCAGGCGCAGCCCGGTGACGATACGCTCGACCGAGGTTCGCGCCCCGCTGCCGTCCTGGCCGGCGCTTATGAACAGGGCGTAGGGCCGCCCCTCGAGCTTGCCTTCGCAGGGATAGAACACGCGCTCGAGGAAGTCCTTCATCATCCCCGACATGTAGCCGAAGTTCTCCGGCGTGCCGAGCAGCAGCGCATCGGCGGCGAGCAGGTCCGTGGGCCCCGCCTCGGCGGCGCGCTTGACCACTACGCGCACTGCGTCCGCGGCCTCGGCTTCGGCGAGCGCCGCGCGCGCGCCGCGCTCGGCCGCCTCGGCCATGTGCGCGGTCTTGACGCCGTGCGTGTGGTAAACGATGAGCAGCGTCTTCATGCCCTGAGCCGTCCGGCCGGATCCTGCCGGTAGAAGAGCGCGAGCTGCGCGTAGGCCTGCGGATAGCGTCGCCGCGTGCCGTTCGGCGACTCGAAGAACGCTTCGCTCAGGACGGCGAAGAATTCCGCCGGGTCCTCGGCCGCGTACGGATCGAGCCAGGTCTCCTGGCCGCGGTCGACCGCGGCGCGGAAGCCGGCGTAGGCCTCCTCGAATGCCGCGCGCCAGGCGGCACGATCCATGCCTGCGTGCAGCGGCGGCACGCCGTCCGCCTCGCCGTTCCGCATGTCCAGCTTGTGGGCGAATTCGTGGATCACCACGTTGGCGTACTCGTCGTGCTGCGCGGCGTCCCAGGAGAGCACCACGGGTCCTCCGGGCCAGGACTCGCCCGCCAGCTCGTCGTCCCACTCGTGCATGACGCCCGTCTCGTCGAGCTCGCTGCGTCGCACGCGGAAGTCGGACGGGTAGACGACGATTCCGGTCCAGCCGTCGTACCAGTCCAGCCCCAGCTCGAGCACCAGCAGGCAGGCCTGCGCGGCGATCGAAAGCCGCATTGCGTCGTCGATTCTCTGCCCGCGGGCGCCCGAGAACTCCTTCTCGGCGAGGAACACGAGCGTCAGCTCCTGCAGCCGCCGCGATTTATCGGCATCGAGTCCGCGCAGGAAGGGCAGCCTCGCGAGCGCGCGGCGCCAAAGCGCGTCGTCGATACGGTGGCGCGCGAGCACCCGCCGCCTGCGCCATGCCCTGAGCCAGCCCATGTCAGCGCCGCCTGCCGTGCGCGGCCAGCCAGACGCCGGCGAAGATGAGCAGCATGCCGACGAGGTGATAGGCGTGCAGGCGCTCGCCGAGGAACACGACCGCCATCAATATGCCGAAGGGTGGGATCAGGTAGAGGTAGGCGCCTGCGCGCCCCGGCCCGATCGCCTGCACCCCGCGGCCCCACATCAGGAAGCAGGCCACCGACGGAAAGATGCCGAGGTAGAGGACCGTGAGCACCGGCCCCCAGGCGAGGGCCATGCGCCTTCCGGCGGCCAGGTCGGCGGCGTAGATCGGCAGCATCGGCACCATGCCGGCGAGCGAGCAGGCGAGCAGAAAGCTCATGTGGGAGAGCGCGGGCGGCTTCCAGCGCAGGCCCACCGTGTACAGGGCCCACAGCGCGACGTTGGCGAGCAGGTACAGGTCGCCGCGGTTGATCTGCAGTGTCGCGAGCACATGCGCGTCCAGGCGCGCGACGATCGCCAGCACCCCGCAGAAGGAGACCGCGACGCCGAGCAGCGCGCGCAGGCCGACGCGTTCGCCGAACAGCAGCAAAGCGAACAGCGGGATGAGCGCGGGCGTCACCGACTGGATGAGCAGCGCATTGGTCGCGGTGGTCTCGCGGATGCCGTAGTAGCCGACCATGTTGTACAGGGCGTTGCCGGTGAGGCTGAAGAATGCGATCGCCTTCCAGTGCGCACGCACGACCGGCCAGTCGCGGGCGAGCTGGCGGCCGGCGAGTGGTATCAGCACCGCGATCGCGGTCATCCAGCGCCAGAACGAGAGGGCGGCCGGCGTGACCTCCAGGTGCACCGCGCGCGCGACGATCCAGTGCCCGGCCCAGAACAGCGCGGTCAGGGCGAGCAGCAGGTGCGGTGAAACTTTCTGCGCGGCGTCGTGGTCAGACATCGGCGCCCAGTACAATAACAGCATGGTCTCGGTCGTCCAGCTGCACCCGCAAAACACCGCCGCGGCGGCGCTCGGCGCGGTCGCCGAGGGGCTGCCGGGTGAAGAGCGCGCGCTCGTCGCGCGGGCGCTGGAGTTCGCGGAGCCGCTGTACGCCGGGCAGGCGCTTTCCACCGGCGAGCCGGTCTGGCCGCACGCCCTCGGCCTCGGCGCGAGCCTGGCCGCGATCGGCCTCGATCCTGCGGGGCGTGCCGCGGGCGTGCTGTTCGCCGCGCCGAAGTACCTCGGCGACGTCGAGCCGCTGCGCGAGCGCTTCGGCGAGGACATCGCCGCGCTAGCGACCGGGGTGGAGAGGCTCTACCAGCTGCGCGTGCTGACGCGCGGCTCGCCGCAGCAGCACCACGAGATGCTGCGCAAGATGGTGCTCGGCATGGTCGAGGACGTGCGCGTGGTGCTGATCCGCCTGGCGAGCCGCACCCAGACGCTGCGCTGGTTCGCCAAGAACCCGGTGGCTGAGCGCGCGGCCTACGCGCGCGAGACGCTCGACATCTACGCGCCGCTCGCCAACCGGCTGGGCGTCTGGCAGCTCAAGTGGGAGCTCGAAGACCTGTCGTTCCGCTACCTCGAGCCGGAGCTGTACAAGAAGATCGCCAAGATGCTGGATGAAAAGCGCGTCGAGCGCGAGCACTACATCGAGAACGCAATGGCGCTGCTCGCGGACGCCTTGCGCGCCGCCGGCGTCAAGGCCGAGATCGCGGGCCGGCCCAAGCACATCTACTCGATCTGGAACAAGATGCGCAGCAAGGGGCTCGACTTCTCCGAGCTGTACGACGTGCGCGCGCTGCGCGTGATCGTCGACTCGACCAAGGACTGCTACACCGCGCTCGGCGTTGTGCACGACCTTTGGCAACCGATCCCGAAGGAGTTCGACGACTACATCTCGCGGCCCAAGGGCAACATGTACCAGTCGCTGCACACCGCGGTGATCGGGCCGGAGGGCAAGACGCTGGAAGTGCAGATCCGCACCGAGGCGATGCACCGCCACGCGGAGCTCGGCGTCGCCGCGCACTGGCGCTACAAGGAGAGGGGGGCGGGCGCGCGCGCCGAGGGCAAGTTCGACGAGAAGATCGCCTGGCTGCGCGAACTGCTCGCCTGGCGCGACGAGGTGGCCGACAGCGCGAGCTGGGCCGAAAAGACGCGCCAGGCGGCGCTGGACGATACTGTCTACGTCGTGACGCCGCAGGGCAAGGTGGTAGATCTGCCGGCCGGCTCGACGTCGATCGATTTCGCCTACGCGCTGCACACCGACCTCGGCCACCGCTGCCGCGGCGCCAAGGTCGACGGCCACCTGGTGCCGCTCGAGACCGCGCTGCGCAGCGGCCAGCGCGTGGAGCTGGTCGTGGCGAAGAGCGGCGGCCCCTCGCGCGACTGGCTGAGCGCCGAGCGCGGCTTCGTCAAGAGCCCGCGCGCGCGCCAGAAGATCAGGCAGTGGTTCAACAGCCAGGCGCACGCCGAGACCGTGGCGGCCGGGCGCGCCGTCGTGGAGAAGGAGATCAAGCGCGAGGGAACCGCTCAGGCGAACCTGGACGCGCTCGCCGCGCGGCTCGGCTTTGGGCGCCAGGACGAGTTGTACGCGGCAGTGGCGCGCGACGAGGTGAACCTGCGCCAGCTACAGGCGGCGCTGCGCGCGCTGCAAGGCGCCGCTGCGCCCGCCCCGCAGGCGCCGGCGAAGACGCCCGCGCCGCGGCGAGCGCGCCCGGCGAACGGCGACAAGGGCATCCTGGTGGTGGGCATCGACAGGCTGCTCACACAGCTCGCCAAGTGCTGCAAGCCGGTTCCGCCAGATGCGATACGCGGCTTCGTGACGCGCGGCAAGGGCGTGTCGATCCACCGCGAGGACTGCGCGGGCCTGAAGCGTCTCGCCGAGCGATATCCGGAGCGCCTGATCGACGCGCAGTGGGGCGGCAAGGCGGGCGCCGCCTATCCGGTCGACATGGTGGTGACCGCGAGCGACCGGCCGGGCCTGCTGCGCGACATCGGCGACGCGCTCGCCCGCGAGCACATCAACGTCACCGCGGTGCGCACCCAGAGCCGCGAGGAGCTCGCCTTCATGCGCTTCACGTTCGACGTGGCGGATCTCGCGCAGCTGCGGCGCGCGTTTGCGGCGGTGAAGGACGTCGCCGACGTAATCCGCGCGGCGCGCGGCTAGGCGGATGCTCAGTCGAGCAGCACCAGGATCCAGACGAACCCGGTGGTGACGAGCGCCAGCATGACCGCGGCGCTGCCGAGGTCCTTCGCGCGTTTGGCGAGCTGGTGGTCTTCCAGCGAGATACGGTCGACCGTGGCCTCGACTGCGGAGTTGAGCAGCTCGACGATCAGCACGAGCAGCACCGAGCCGCACAGCAGCGCGCGCGCGATCCCTGAGTGGCCGAGCCACAGGCCGAGCGGCACGAGCACCGCGGCGAGCAAGATCTCCTGGCGGAAGGCGTCCTCGTGGCGCGCCGCCTCGGCGATGCCGGCGAGCGAGTAGCGCGTGGCGTTGATCAGCCGGCGCAGGCCGGTCTTGCCTTTGTGAGGGCTCTGCATGCGCTAGCTCGGCGTCGCGAGCGTGTAGAGCAGCTCTTCCTGCGCCGAGCGGCGCCTGCCGCGGCGCGGCCTGAGCTGCTCGTAGGCGCCTTCGGCGTTCATCAGCCAGGCCTGGCAGTTGTCGTCCAGGTACGGCTGCAGGCCCTCGCGGATCACGCGCCGCTTGAGCGCCGGGTCGAGCACCGGGAAGCACAGCTCGATGCGGCGGAAGAAGTTGCGGTCCATCCAGTCCGCGCTCGCGAGATAGACGTTCTCGCTGCCGCCGTCGTGGAAGCAGAACACGCGCGAGTGCTCGAGGAAGCGCCCGACGATCGAGATCACGCGGATGTTCTCCGACAGCCCCAGGATGCCGGGCTTGAGCGCGCACACGCTGCGCACGATGAGATCGATCTTGACGCCCGCCTGCGAGGCCGCGTAGAGCTCCTCGATGATCGCCGGCTCGAGCAGCGCGTTCATCTTGGCGATGATGCGCGCCGGCCTGCCTTCGGCGGCGTTCTTCGCCTCGTTGCGAATCGCCTCGACGATGCGCTTGTGCAGCGTGAACGGCGACTGCCACAGGTGGCGCATCTTGCTCGCGCGCCCCAGGCCGGTGAGCTGCTTGAACAGCTCGTTCACGTCGCTGCACATCTCGTCGTTCGCGGTCAGCAGGCTGAAATCGGTATACAGCCGCGCCGTGCGCGGGTTGTAGTTGCCGGTGGACAGGTGCACGTAGCGCCTGAGCAGCTTGCCGGCGGGCCCGTCCTCGCGCCGCACGACGAGCGCCATCTTGGCGTGCGTCTTGTGGCCGACCACGCCGTACACGACGTGCGCGCCGACTTCCTCGAGGCGCGCGGCCCAGTTCAGGTTCGCCTCCTCGTCGAAGCGCGCCAGCAGCTCGACCACGACCGTGACCTCCTTGCCGCGGCGCGCCGCGTCGATCAGGAGCTCCATCAGCTCGGAGTCGGTGCCGGTGCGGTAGACGGTCTGCTTGATCGCGATCACCTGCGGGTCGGTCACCGTGGTGCGGATGAAGTCGATCACCGGCACGAACGACTGGTAGGGCTGGTGCAGCAGGATGTCCTCGCGCGCGAGTACCTCGAACAGGCTCTCGTGCTTGTCGAGCGCGGCCGGCAGGCCGGACTGGAAGGGCGCGTACTTCATCGCCGGCCGTTCGACCTGGTCGGGCACTTCGCGCAGCCGGTACAGGTTGACTGGGCCTTCGACGCGGTACAGGTCCGCCTCGTCCAGCCCGAACTGCTGCAGCAGGAACTCGACCATGGCCGGCGAGCAGTTGTCGGCGACTTCCAGGCGCACCGCGTCGCCGAAGTGCCGGTGCAGCAGCTCGCCCTGCAGGGCGATGCGCAGGTTCTTGATCTCCTCCTCGTCGACGAACAGGTCCGAGTTGCGCGTCACGCGGAACTGGTAGCAGCCTTGCACCTTCATGCCGGAGAACAGCTCGTCGACGTGCGCGTGCAGCACCGAGGACAGGAACACGAAGTCGTACTCGACCTCGGAGAGCTCGCGCGGCAAGCGGATCACCCGCGGCAGGACGCGCGGCGCCTGCACGATCGCCGCGCGCGAGCTGCGGCCGAACGCGTCGCGCCCCTCGAGCTCGACGGCGAAGTTCAGGCTCTTGTTCAGCACTTTCGGAAAGGGGTGCGCCGGGTCGAGCCCGATCGGCGTGAGCACCGGCAGCACCTCGCGCATGAAATAGTCGTGGATCCACTGGCGCTGCGCGGCGCTCCAATCGGTGCGGCGCGTAAAGCGCACACCCTGCTCGACGAGCCTGGGCAGCAGCACCTCGTTGAGCAGCCGATACTGCTCCGCGACCAGCGCGTGCGCTTCCCTGGTGACCAGCGCGAAGGCCTCCGCGGGACTCGTGCCATCCGGTCCCGGCTCGGGGATATTGAGCTTGATCTGCTCCTTGAGGCCCGCCACCCGGATCTCGAAGAACTCGTCCAGGTTCGAGGACACGATCGTGAGATAGCGCAGCCGCTCGAGCAGCGGCACGGTGTCCTCGGCCGCCTGCGCCAGCACCCGGCGGTTGAACGCCAGGATGCCGAGCTCGCGGTTCAGGAAGTGCGCTGCCGGCAGGGCTTTCTTGAGCATGGGACATGACAGTCTACTGCCTGAGCGTGACTAGAGGATGTCGGCTGCGCTAAGCTGCGTTCCGCGATGGCGCGCCACGAAACCCTAGCGGCAGTCGACCTCGGCTCGAACAGTTTTCACCTGCAGATCGGACGCGTGGTCGACGGGCAGATTTACGCGCTCGACTCGCTGCGCGAGGTGGTGCGCCTGGGCGCCGGACTGACGGCCGAGAAGCGCCTCGACCGCGCTACCCAGGCGCGCGCACTCGAGGCGCTGCGCAAGTTTGGCGAGCGCCTGCGCGGCCTGCCGCGGCAGGCGGTGCGCGCCGTCGGTACCAACGCGCTGCGCGTGGCGAAGAACGCGCCCCAGTTCCTGCGCGAGGCGCGCCAGGTGCTCGGCTTCCCGATCGAGGTGATCGCGGGACGCGAGGAAGCGCGGCTCATTTACCTGGGGGTCGCGCACGCTCTACCGGCCGCGGCGCACCGCCGCCTGGTGATCGACGTCGGCGGCGGCTCTACGGAGCTCATCATCGGCGAAGGCTTCGAGCCGCAGCTCACCGAGTCGTTATACATGGGCTGCGTGAGCTACAGCCTGACGTACTTCGCGGAAGGCAAGATCGACAAGGGGCGCATGAAGCGCGCGGAGCTGGCGGCGCGCCAGGAGCTCTCGGGGATCGTACGCGCGTACCGCAATGCCGGCTGGGAGGAGGCGGTCGGCTCCTCGGGCACCGCGCGGTCGGTGGAGAACATCCTGCGCGAGAACGGCTTTGCCGAGGACGGGATCACGCGCGAGGGGCTGGATCGCCTTAGGAGCCTACTCATCAAGCACGAGCGGGCCGACGCCGAGCGCATTGCCGGCCTGCGCGCCAACCGCGCGCCAGTGCTGCCGGGAGGTGTGGCGATCCTCGGCGCGGCGCTGGACGAGCTCGGCATCGACACGCTGCGCGTGTCCGACGGCGCCTTGCGGCACGGCGTGCTCTACGACCTGCTCGGCAGGGTGCAGCATCGCGGCGACATGCGCGAGGCGACCGTAGGGCAGTTCATGCGCCGCTATCACGTGGACGCCGCGCAGGCCGAGCGCGTACGCAACCTCGCGCTCGCGATCTACGACGCGCTGAATGCCGGCGCCGAGCGCGACCGCGAGGACGATCCGGACCGCATGGTGCTCGACTGGGCGGCACGGCTGGGCGAGATCGGACTGTCGATCGCCCATGCCCAGTATCACAAGCATTCCGCCTACGTAATTTCCAACGCCGACATGCCGGGGTTCTCGCGCATGGAGCAGCAGCGCCTGGCGCGCATCGTGCTCGCGCACCGCGGCAAGCTGGAGAAGCTCGAGGACCCGGCGCCCGAGGCGGGGGACTGGGCTCTGGTGTTCGCGCTGCGCCTGGCCTCGCTCATCCTGCGCCGGCGCGCAGATCTCAAGCTGCCGCTGCTGCAGGTGGCCGCCGACGAAGGCGGGTTCGCGCTCGCGCTGCCGCAGGCCTGGCTGGAGGAGAACCCGCTCACTGCGGCGGCGCTCGAGTCCGAGGCCGACTACTGGAAGGCAGTCGGCATGAAGCTCACGGTGAACGCGCTGTCGGACAAGAAGGTTGCCGTGCTTAGCCGTCCGTAGCTAGAGCAGGTCCGGGGCGACCACCGCCCGGACGACGACCTGGGCCTCTTCGTCGCGCACACGGTTGCTTAGCCACCAAAGGCCGCCCTTCTTGATGGTCCAATCGTCGCGCGCGCCGCTCAGCAGGTGGGCCGCCACCTGCCCGAGCGTCGGCTGATGGCCGACAACGAGTACGGGGCTCTTGTGCTTGGGCCAGCCTGCCGCGTCGAGCACTTCCGCCACCGTGGCACCGGGCGCTAACTGCTCGGAGGTCCTATAGGACACGCCGAGCGCGTCCGCGGTCTGGCGCGCGCGGCGCGCGGGGCTGGCGATGACCGTGCAGTTCGACGGCAGGCGTTGCAGCAGCCACTTGGCGATGCGCGCGGCATGCTTGTGCCCGCGCGTAGTGAGGCGCCGCTCCAGATCGGGGCCGCCTTCTTCCGCCTCCGCGTGGCGCCACAGGATCAGGTCCATGCTCGCGTCCCTCTGGTTTGCTTCGACACTGTACGATAGAATTCCTGCCCTTTAGGCGCGTAGCTCAGCTGGTTAGAGCACTACCTTGACATGGTAGGGGTCGTTGGTTCGAGTCCAATCGCGCCTACCACGTACCCGCTTAAGTGCCGACCATTCGTTTGCCGGACGGCTCGCAAAGGAGCTTTCCGCACCCCGTGACCGTGGCCGAGGTCGCCCAGGCGATCGGCCCCGGGCTGGCGCGCGCGGCGCTGGCGGGCAAGGTGAACGGCAGGCTCGTCGATACCAGCCAGCGCATCGAGGCGGACGCGGACCTGGCGATCGTCACGGAACGCGACCGCGAGGGTCTGGAGATCCTGCGCCACTCCACGGCGCATTTGCTCGCGCACGCGGTCAAGGAGCTCTTTCCCGACGCCCAGGTGACCATCGGTCCGGTCATCGAAAACGGCTTCTACTACGATTTCTCCTACAAGCGTCCTTTCACTCCGGATGATCTTTCGGCGATCGAAAAGCGCATGAGCGAGATCGCCAGGCGCGATCTGCCGGTGACGCGCAAAGTGATGGCGCGCGACGCAGCGGTCAAGCTGTTCCGCGACATGGGCGAGGCGTACAAAGCCGAAATCATCGCGTCGATCCCCGCGAACGAAGAGATTTCCCTCTATCAGCAGGGCGAGTTCGTCGACTTGTGCCGCGGGCCGCACGTTCCCTCGACCGGAAAGCTGAAGGTATTCAAGCTGATGCGGCTCGCGGGAGCGTACTGGCGCGGCGACTCGAAGAACGAAATGCTGCAGCGGGTGTACGGCACCGCCTGGGCGAAGAAAGAAGACCAGGATGCCTACCTCAAGATGCTCGAGGAAGCGGAAAGGCGCGACCATCGGCGGCTCGGTACCCAGCTCGACCTCTTTCACATGGAGGAGGACGCTCCCGGCATGGTGTTCTGGCATCCGAAGGGCTGGATGCTTTGGCAGCTGGTCGAGCAGTACATGCGGCGCGTGTACCGCGAAAACGGCTATCTCGAAGTGCGCGGGCCAGCGGTGCTGCCGCGCAGCCTGTGGGAGACCACTGGGCACTGGGAGAACTACCGCGAGCACATGTTCGTCACCGAGTCGGAGAAGCGCGACTACGCGCTCAAGCCGATGAACTGCCCGGGGCACGTGCTCATTTATAGGAAGGGCGTGCGCAGCTACCGCGACCTGCCGCTGCGCTACGGCGAGTTCGGCTCCTGCCACCGCAACGAGCCGAGCGGCGCGCTGCACGGCCTGATGCGCATTCGTGGCTTCACCCAGGACGACGGCCACATTTTCTGTACCGAGGAGCAGATCCTGCCCGAGTGCGTCGCCTACACGGCGCTGCTGCAGAAGGTCTACGCGGATTTCGGCTTTACCGAAATCGTCTACAAGGTCGCAACGCGGCCCGCTAAACGCATCGGAACCGACGAGCAGTGGGATCGGGCCGAGGCGGCGCTCATCGCCTCGCTCAAGGAGTCCGGCTGCCCGTACGAGATCTCGCCCGGGGAAGGCGCCTTCTATGGCCCCAAGATCGAGTACTCGCTCAAGGACGCGATCGGACGCCTGTGGCAGTGCGGCACGATGCAGGTCGATTTCAACCTGCCGGGACGGCTCGGCGCGGAGTACGTCGCTGCGGACAATACCCGCAGGACGCCGGTGATGCTGCACCGGGCGACCATCGGCTCGATGGAGCGCTTCATGGGCATCCTGATCGAGCACTATGGCGGCGCGTTTCCGCTCTGGCTTTCCCCCGAGCAGGTGGTGGTGCTAAACGTTTCCGAGCATCAGGCCGAATACGCCGCAGCGGTCGCTGACGCATTGCGCAAGGCGGGCTGGCGCGCGGGCGCTGATTTGCGGAACGAAAAAATTTCCTATAAAATTCGAGAACATAGCCTGCAAAAGTTGCCCTACCAATTGATCGTGGGCGACAAGGAAAAGCAGGCTGCAAACGTGGCTGTGCGCACGCGCGGCGGTGAGGACCTCGGGGTGATGTCCCTGGCGGCCTTCATCGAACGCCTCCGCAATGAGGCGGGCGCGCTGGGCACAGCCTGAATTTTTGGCGGATCGGGGATCCGCACGGTGTGCGCGGCGACCGCAGGCTGCCGCTGGTAGAAGGAGTAGCCCTCATAGCACTCGAAAAATCGCAGCGTCTCAATGCAGAGATCACCGCACCCGAAGTGCGTTTGGTCGCGGACGACGGAGAGCAGCTTGGCATCGTGCCGATCGCCGAGGCGTTGCGGTTGGCGGAAGAAAGAGCCGTGGATCTGGTGGAGATCGCGCCGCTCGCCAGGCCGCCGGTCTGCAAGCTGATGGACTACGGCAAGTTTCGCTACCGAGAGCAGAAGAAGGCGCACGAGGCGAAGCTCAAGCAGAAGCAGATCCAGGTCAAGGAGATCAAGTTCAGGCCGCGCACCGACGAGGGCGACTACAAGATCAAGCTGGGCAAGCTGATTGAGTTCCTCGAGGAAGGCGACAAGGTGAAGGTGACGCTGCGGTTCCGCGGCCGCGAAATGGCCCACCAGGAATTTGGCTTCAGGGTGCTGGAGCGCGTCAAAGCCGACCTGGAGCCTTTCGGCGCGGTGGAGCAGTTTCCGAAGATGGAAGGCCGCCAGATGGTGATGGTGCTGGGGCCGAAGAAGAAGGTGGTGCCAACAAAGGCCAAGAAGCCGGCGCCCGCGGCAGCGAAGCCGGCAGCCAAGGCGGCGGCCGCGAGAGAGTAGTCCGTGCGGCGCCCTGGGGCGGGCGCGGCACGTGCCACAAGTGATGTCCGGGTATCAAGCGCCCGCGCGGCGGGCCACCCGGCGTCAAGCTAAAACACAGGAGCGAACATGCCCAAGATGAAGACCAAGAAGAGCGCCTCGAAGCGGTTCAAGGTCCGCTCGAGCGGCACCATTAAGCGCTCGCACGCCTTTATGCGTCACATCCTCACGAAGAAGTCGACCAAGCGCAAGCGCCAGCTGCGCGGCACGGCCTCGGTGTCTCCGAGCAACGAGCGGCAGGTGCGCGCCATGCTGCCGTACTCGAGCTGAGGGGCCGGCCATGCCACGCGTCAAGAGAGGAGTGACGGCCCGCGCCCGGCACAAGAAGGTGCTCAAGCAGGCGAAGGGCTTTCGCGGTCGTCGCGGCAACGTCTACCGCGTCGCCAAGCAGGCAGTAATGAAGGCGGGTCAGTATGCCTATCGCGACCGCCGCCAGCGCAAGCGCGAGATCCGTTCGCTCTGGATTACCCGCATCAATGCTGCCGTGAGGGAGCTGGGTCTGACCTACAGCGCCTTCATGGCTGGTCTGAAGCGCGCCAATATCGAGATCGACCGCAAGCTGCTCGCTGACCTGGCAGTGCTCGACAAGCCGGCGTTCGCCAAGATTGCGAACCAGGTCAAGGCAAGCCTCGCGCACTGAGCAGCGTACTCTAGAAGAAAGGGCGGGAAGCGAGGGCCAGACCCTCGCTTCTCGTTTCCAGGGATGGAAGACCTCGAAGCCATCGTCGCAAGCGCCCTCGCCGAATTCGGCGGCGCGGTCGAGCCGGCGTCCCTGGAGAACGCCAAGGCGCGCTATCTCGGCAAGAGCGGCGAGCTGACCGCGCTGCTTAAGACGCTTGGCAAGCTGCCTACAGACGAGCGCAAGGCGGCCGGGCAGGCGATCAACGCGGCCAAGGAACGCCTCGAGCAGGCGCTCGAGGCGCGCCGCGGCGAGCTCGCCGAGGAGAAGCTGCGCGGACAGCTCGCGCAGGAAGCGCTCGATGTGACGCTTCCGGGCCGCGGCCGCGGGCGCGGCGGGCTGCATCCGGTCATCCGCACCTGGCAGCGCGTCGAGCAGATCTTCCACTCGATAGGCTTCGACGTCGCCGACGGACCTGAAATCGAGGCCGACTGGTACAACTTCACCGCGCTCAACCAGCCCGAGAATCACCCCGCCCGCTCGATGCACGACACCTTCTACATCGAGTTGAACGACGCTGGCGGCACGCCTTTGCTGCTACGCACGCACACCAGCCCGATGCAAGTGCGCTACGCACGCATGCACCAGCCGCCGATCAAGGTGATCGCGCCGGGGCGCACCTACCGCGTGGACTCAGACGCGACGCATTCGCCCATGTTCCACCAGGTCGAAGGCCTGTGGATCGACGAGGACATCAGCTTCGCCGACCTGAAAGGCGTGTACACCGACTTTCTGCACCGGTTCTTCGAGACCGATGCGCTGGAGGTCCGCTTCCGGCCTTCGTTCTTCCCATTCACCGAACCCTCCGCCGAGATCGACATGCGCTTCGGCAGCGGGCCTCTCGAAGGACAGTGGCTCGAGATCTCCGGCTCCGGGCAGGTGCACCCGAACGTGGTGCGCAACTTCGGCCTCGATCCCGAGCGCTACATCGGGTTCGCGTTCGGCTCGGGGCTGGAGCGCCTGACCATGCTGCGCTATGGCATCGACGACCTGCGCCTGTTCTTCGACGGGGACCTGAGGTTCCTGCGCCAGTTCGCCTGAGCCATGAACGTTCCCGAAAGCTGGCTGCGCACCTTGGTCGATCCGTCCCTGACGACGAACGAGCTCGCGCACCTGCTCACCATGTCCGGGCTCGAGGTCGAGTCGAGCGCGCCGGTTGCGCCACAGTTCTCCGGCGTCACGGTGGCGCGTGTGCTCGAGGTGGCCAAGCATCCCGACGCGGATAAGCTGAGCGTCTGCCGCGTGGATGCCGGCGCGGGAAGCGTCGCGGTGGTGTGCGGGGCTCCGAACGTGCGCGGCGGCTTGCTCGCTCCCTACGCGCGGCCGGGCGCGCAGCTGCCGGGCGGCGTCACCATCAAGATCGCGAAAGTGCGCGGCGTGGAGAGCCACGGCATGCTTTGCTCGGCGCGCGAGCTCGGGCTCTCCGAGGAGCACGCCGGTTTGCTCGAGCTGCCCGCAGACGCCGTGCCGGGCAGCGATCTGCGCGCGGCGCTCGCGCTGGATGACCGCGTGCTGACCATCAAGTTGACGCCGAACCGTGCCGATTGCCTGTCAATCCTCGGCGTGGCGCGCGAGGTCGCCGCGCTGACGCGCGCGAGGCTGCAGGAGCCCGACGCGACCTCGGTGGCCGCAGCCGGCGCGGCGCGCCATCCGGTACGCATAAGCGAGCCGGGCGGCTGCGGGCGCTTTAGCGCGCGGGTGATCCGCAACGTGAACGCCGCCGCGCCGACGCCCGACTGGATGCGCCGGCGCCTGGAGCGCGCGGGCCAGCGCTCGATCACGGCGCTGGTCGACGTGACGAACTACGTGATGCTCGAGCTCGGTCGGCCGCTGCACGTCTACGACCTCGAGAAGCTGCACGGCGCGATCGACGTGCGCTACGGGCGCAAGGGCGAGAAGGTGTTGCTCCTGAACGGGCAGGAAGTCGAAGTCGACGGCTCGGTGCTGTGCATCACCGATGACTCGGGCGTCATCGGCCTGGCCGGAATCATGGGTGGCGAGTCCACCAAGGCCGAGCCGACCACGAAGAACATCCTCCTCGAATCGGCGTTCTTCTATCCCGAGGCGATCGCCGGGCGCGCGCGCCGCTGGGGGTTCGCGAGCGATGCGTCGCACCGCTTCGAGCGCGGCGTCGATTACGACAACAATCTCGCCGGAATCGAGCGCGCGACGCGGATGATCCTCGATATCTGCGGCGGCGAGCCGGGGCCGACCGAGGATCACGTCGCGCGCCTGCCGAGCAGGAAGCCGGTGCGCATGCGCGTGGCACGCGCCCAGAAGGTGATCGGCGTGCCGGTGAGCGGCGAGGAAATGGCCGATGTCTTCACGCGCCTGCGCCTGCCCTACGAGTGGGAAGGCGAGGCTTTCGTGGTCGCGCCCCCGAGCTACCGCTTCGACCTGGAGATCGAGGAGGACCTGATCGAGGAAGTGGCGCGCGTGCATGGCTTCGAGCGCATCCCGGCGCATCCGCCGCGCGCGGCGGCGCGCATGAGCCCGCTGCCGGAAGGGCGGCGCTCGCTGCACGCGCTGCGCGAGCGTCTGGCGGCCTGCGATTATCAGGAAGTGATCAATTTCAGCTTCGTGGAGCCCGCCTGGGAGGCGGATTTCGCCGGCGAGCAGAACCCGATCCAGCTGCTGAATCCGATCGCGAGCCAGCTCTCGGTGATGCGCACCACGCTCATCGGCTCGCTGGTCGCCAACTTGCAGTACAACCACGCGCGCAAGCAGCCGCGCATCAGGGTGTTCGAGTTGGGACGCGTGTTCCTACGCGACGCGCACGCCGGGGACGGGCCGCTCGCGGTGGCCGGGCTGCGCCAGCCGCTGCGCATCGGCGCGGCGGCCTGCGGCCCGGCGCTCGAGGAGCAGTGGGGCGAGCCGACGCGTCGCGCGGCCGATTTCTTCGACGTCAAGGCGGACCTCGAGGCGCTGCTCGCGCCGCGCGTGGCGCGCTTCGAGGCAGCGACGCACCCTGCCTTCCACCCCGCGCGCTCTGCGCGCGTGCTCATCGACGGCGCACCTGCGGGCTGGCTAGGCGAGCTGCATCCGCGTTGGCAGCGCAAGTACGAGCTGCCCCAGCCGGCGGTGCTTTTCGAGGTCGACGCGGAGGCGCTCGCGCAAATCCCGGTTCCGCGCGCGCAGGTGCCCTCCCGGTACCCACCGGTGGTGCGCGACATCGCGATGCTCTTCGAGGCGAGCATTGCAGCGCAGCAAATCCTCGCAACGATCGAGGCAGACCGGCCCCCGATCGTGCAGCAGGTCACGATCTTCGACCTATATCAGGGAAAAAACCTTCCGCCAGGCAGAAAAAGCCTTGCTTTTCGGGTAGTTATGCAACATACTGAACGCACGCTCACGGATGTCGAAGCGGATTCCGCGCGCGATGCCCTGGTTGGGCTCCTAGCGCGTAAGTTTTCGGCAACTCTGCGTTCCTAAAAGAGAAATCGGAAAAGCAAAGCTCGGGGAGCAGTGATGACTCTGACCAAGGCCGAACTGGCCGACCTGCTGTTCGAGAAGGTTGGGCTGAACAAGCGCGAGGCCAAGGACATGGTCGAGGCGTTCTTCGAAGAGATCCGCGGGGCGCTCGAGCGGGGCGAAAGCGTAAAGCTCTCCGGTTTCGGCAACTTCCAGTTGCGCGATAAGCCCCAGCGCCCGGGGCGTAACCCCAAGACGGGCGAAGAAATCCCGATCAGCGCCCGTCGCGTCGTCACCTTTCACGCCAGCCAGAAGCTGAAGGCCATGGTGGAGAAGGCGCGCCATGGAGCAGAACCGCAAAAAGGCTGAGCTTCCGCCGATCCCCGCGAAGCGCTACTTCACGATCGGTGAGGTAAGCGACCTGTGCGGGGTGAAGCCCCATGTGCTTCGCTACTGGGAGCAGGAATTCACGCAGCTCAAGCCGGTCAAGCGCCGCGGCAACCGACGCTACTACCAGCACCACGAGGTGCTGCTTATCCGCCGGATTCGCGAGCTGCTGTACGAGGAAGGCTTCACCATAAGCGGCGCGCGCAATCGCCTCGATCATGCGCTCGCGCCCGAAGAGCGCGGCGAGCCGCCGGCGCGCGCGTCGCGCGCGGCCGCAGGCGGCACGGATCTGGCCGCACTCAAGCGCGAATTGCGCGAAGTGCTGGACTCGCTCGGCGCCTAGCGGCGCCGCGGGCGCAGCGCGACCCACTGATATAATTCATGCCCTCGGGGCGTAGCGCAGCCTGGTAGCGTACCTGCATGGGGTGCAGGTGGTCGCGAGTTCAAATCTCGCCGCCCCGACCATAGATTCCAGAGGCTTCCGTCAGGAAGCCTTTTGTTTCTGGAACCTGCGCGCGCACAATAGGCGGTCAATGCTCCTGGATCGCGGCGCATGGGACGATTGATCGACGGCGAGTGGCACGACGCGCGCAGCGACTGGCAGATCGCGAACGGCCGCTTCGTGCGCGCCGAGTCGAAGTTCCGCAACTGGGCCACCGTGGACGGCAGCCCGGGCCCGACCGGAGAGGGAGGATTTCGCGCCGCGCGCGGACGCTACCACCTCTACGTATCGCGCGCCTGTCCCTGGGCACATCGGACCCTCATCTTCCGCAGCTTGAAGGGGCTCGAGGACATCGTCGGGCTGTCGGTGGTGCACTGGCACCTGGGGCGCGAAGGCTGGACGTTCGAGCCGGCCGAGGGCGTAATCGCCGACGGCGTCAACGGCGCGCGCCTGCTGCGCGAGATCTATCTCAGGTCCGATCCGCGCTGCACCAGCCGCGTCACGGTGCCCGTGCTGTGGGATTGCGAGCGCGGCGTCATCGTGAGCAATGAGTCGGCCGACATCATCCGCATGTTCAACTCCGCGTTCGACGGCGTCGGCGCGGCGTTGGGCAACTACTACCCGCGGGAACTGCGCCGCGAAATCGATGCGCTGAACGAGCGCATTTACCCATCGCTGAACAATGGCGTGTACCGAGCCGGCTTCGCCGCTAACCAGGAGGCCTACGAGGAGGCGTTCCTTCAGGTATTCGAGACGCTCGACTGGCTCGAGGCGCGGCTGGGCGCGCAGCGCTACCTCGCAGGCGATCGTGTGACCGAGGCGGACTGGCGCCTGTTCACCACGCTGGTGCGTTTCGACGCGGTGTACTACAGCCACTTCAAGTGCAACCTGCGCCGCCTGATCGACTACCCGAACCTATGGTCCTATACGCGCGAGTTGTACCAATGGCCCGGGGTCGCGGCGACCGTCGATCTCGGGCACATCAAGCGCCATTACTACGGCAGCCACGAGAAGCTCAACCCGAGCGGCATCGTACCGCTCGGCCCGAAGCTGGATTTCAGCGTGCCACCGCTGCGGCGCGCCTAGGCCGCCTTCGCGCGCCTGGCCTTGGTCCAGCGCTCGACAATCGAACGCGCGCCGTTCAGCGTCGGGTCCATCGCCTGATCGTGCCCTGCGCGCTTGCAGGCGAGCTCGACCACATAGCCGTTCGGATCGCGAAAGTAGATCGAGTCGATGAAGCCGTGATCGGATACGCCGCGTACTTCGCGCCCCTCGTCCTTGCCCTTCTTGTACATGCGCTCCAGAGTGGCGCGGTCCACTTCGAGCGCGATGTGCAGGTCGTAATCGTGCTGGACCTTGAACTCGAAGGGTCGGTCCGGTGCCTCGAAGAACGCGAGGTAGGAGCCGTCGCCCATCTCGTAGAAAGTGTGCAGCACGTCGGTGCGGCGGCCGGTCTTGGTTTCCTTGATCTCCAGCGCACCCGCGAGCCTCAGCCCGAGAAAATCCTCGTAGAAGGCGCGCGTCTCTTCCGAATCGCGGCAGCGGTAAGCGTTGTGATGCAATCCCTTGATCATGGGTTCCTCCATCGCCTCAGAGGGAGACGAAGCGCGTCCCCTTTAGCGAGTCGGCGAAGCCGTAGAACACCTCGTGCACCTTGTTCCAGCTCGGGAGCTTGCGCATGCGCTGCATCCAGCGCTCGACGTTCGGGTAGGCGCTGAACTTGCAGCCGACCGCTTTCCCTGCCTCGAGGATGACGGCGCCCATGTAGTCGGCGATGGTGATGGCGTCGCCGCAAAGGTAGGGCTTATGCGTGCCGAGCAGATACTTGTCCAGGATCTCGAGCCAACCCTTCGATTTCTCCAGGCCCCATTGGATCGTGCCCTTGTGAACGGTGTCGTCGGGCCGCTGGTGGTTCGGGAAGATCTGCGGGTAGAGCAGCCCGTAGCCGTAGTCGCGGTAGATGTTGGAATTGAACCAGTCCATCATCTCGTTCACCTTGGCGCGCTGGCGCAGGTCCTTCGGGTAGGCGGGCGAGCCACTCTTCTCGGCGAGGTATTTCAGGATCGCCGAGCACTCGGTGAGGATCATGCCGCCGTCTTCCAGCACCGGAACAAGCCGGTTCGGGTTGATCGAGATGAACGGCTCCTTGTGGTGCTCGCCGGTGAGCAGGTCGACGACCTTCAGCTCCACATCCAGCTTCGCTTCGGCAATGAATAGCAGGACGGTGCGCGAGGTGGTCGACACCGGGTGCATGTATAGTTTCATGTAGCCCTCCGTACGCGCCGCAGCCTAGCGGCGCGACATTATGTGGCAGGAACGCGGGCAAGGCGAGACCTTCGCCGCAGGCTTTGAGCAGGCGCACGCGTCGGCTAGAATTCGACGGTCACGCGATGCGCATTCTTATCTCAAACGACGACGGGTACTTTTCCCCTGGAATCACCGTACTGGCCGAGGCTCTGCGCGCCCTAGGCGACGTCACCGTGGTGGCGCCCGAGCGGGACCGCTCCGGGGCGTCAAACTCGCTCACTCTCGACCGGCCGCTATCGGTGCGGCAGGCAGCGAACGGCTTCTATTTCGTCAACGGCACGCCGACCGACTGCGTGCACCTGGCGGTGACCGGGCTGCTGGACTTCCTGCCCGACGTGGTCGTTTCGGGCATCAATCTGGGCGCGAACATGGGAGACGACACGATCTATTCGGGCACCGTGGCGGCCGCGACCGAGGGCTTCCTTCTCGGGATCCCCTCGCTTGCGGTATCACTGGTGGGCAAGGCGGGGCGCCACCACGGCGCGGCAGCAGAGGTCGCGGCACGCCTCGTCGAGCGCTTCGCCCAGGCGCCGCTCATGCAACCCGTGCTGCTGAACGTCAACGTGCCCGACATGCTCTACGCGGAGCTGGAGGGCTTCGAGGTGACGCGCCTTGGCCGGCGCCACAAGGCGGAGCCGGTCGTCAAGATCGCGACGCCGCGCGGTGACACGGCCTACTGGATCGGGGCCGCGGGCGGCGCGGCGGACGCGGGGCCAGGTACCGATTTTCACGCCGTCGAGCACGGTAGGATTTCGGTGACTCCGCTGCAGATCGACCTCACCTTCGGCGGGCAATTTGCGATGGTGCGGGACTGGCTTCCCCGGTGAACGCGCGCAGCCCGCGCAACCTGTCGGGAATCGGCATGACCTCGCAGCGCACGCGAGCGCGCATGGTCGATCGCCTGCGCGAGCAGGGCATTCGCGACGAGCGCGTGCTCGCCGCGATGGGCGCGGTACCGCGTCATCTGTTCGTCGAAGAAGCGCTCGCAAGTCGTGCCTACGAGGATACGGCGCTGCCTATCGGCTTCTCGCAGACGATCTCGCAGCCGTTCATCGTCGCGCGCATGATCGAGGTGCTGCTCGAAGGGCCGCGGGCGGATCACGGGCTCGGCAAGGTGCTCGAGGTGGGCACCGGCTGCGGCTACCAGGCTGCCGTGCTCGCGCAGATCGCCGGCGAGGTGTTCTCTATCGAGCGCCTGGCCGGCATGCTTGAACGCGCACGCGCGAACCTTCTCGGCCTCAAGCTTTCAAACCTGAGGCTGGCGCACGGCGACGGCGGCCACGGCCTCGAGAAGGCCGCGCCCTTCGATTCGATCATTGTCGCGGCGGCCGCCGCGCACGTGCCGCAGGCCCTGTTACGTCAGCTCGCGCAGGGTGGCAGAATGGTGCTTCCGCTACGCAAGCCGCGCGCGGCACGCGACGCGCAGCGGCTCGTTCTCATCGAGCGCGGCACGCGCGGCTACGTGGAAACAGAGCTGGACGCGGTGCGCTTTGTCCCGCTGGAGGCGGGTAAGGCATGAAGCGACTGACATGCATGTCCGACTGGAAATTGGCGCTGCTCGTGACCGCTGCCGCGCTCGCCGCGTGCTCGAGCGTCCCAAATACGGCGCCGGTACGTGAGCATGGACCGACGGCCAGGGTTGCCTCCAAGCCTCCTGTCGCCGAGCGGACACCGGTGCCGGGTGTGCGCATGGAGTACGTGGTCAAGCCCGGCGACACGCTCTACAGCATCGCGCTCGAGAATGGCGTGGACTATCGCGACTTGTCGCGCTGGAACAACCTCGATGATCCGACGAAGCTAAGCGCGGGCCAGACGCTGCGCCTGACCTCACCGCAGGAGGCCGCTGCCGCGCCGCCGCCGGGCGTCGAGGTCGGCGCGGCGCGCGGTATCGGCCCGGTCGAGTCGCACCCGCTCGATGCCACCTCGAGCGCGCAGCAAGGCGCCGGCGACGGCGGCGTCAAGACTTCGCCCAAGGCGCTGCGCCTGCCGTATTCGAGCGGTAACCTCGCCATGCTGGGCAAAGAAGCGCAGCCCTCGAGCGTGCAGCCGTATGCGCCCACCCGCGGCTCGCCCGCCGCTGCGCCCGCGCCGAAGCCCGAGACGAAGTCCGAGACGAAGCCTGAGGTCCCGCCCGTGGCCAGGGCGGAGGCCAAGCCGGCTTGGCAGCCGTCGGATCCAGACGCCAGAGGCATCGGTTTCATCTGGCCGGCGCACGGCCAGCTTGTGGCGGGATTTTCCGAGCAGAGCAACAAGGGGGTCGACATCGGCGGCCGGCTCGGCGATCCCGTCTACGCCGCTGCGCCGGGCCGCGTGATGTACACGGGGACCGGCATCAGGGGCTACGGCAAGCTGATCGTGATCAAGCACGAGAACGGCTTCAACAGTGTCTACGCGCACAACAAGACCATCCTCGTCAAGGAAGGCCAGACCGTGACGCGCGGCGAGCGTATCGCCGAGCTGGGCGAGACCGATGCCGACAAGCCCGCGCTGCACTTCGAGATTCGCAAGTCGGGCAAGCCGGTCGATCCGCTGAAGTATCTGCCGAGCGGGAAACCGCCTTCCTGAAACTCAGTCCTGATACTCAGTCGCGCGCCGCGCGCAGCGCTTCGGCGAGGTCGGCCACCGCGGAGGCGTAGAAGGAGCTGCGGTTGTAGCGCGTCAGCACGTAAAAGTTGCGCAGTCCGATGCGGAATTCGCTTGGCGCGTCCGGGTTCCCGAGCTCGACCAGTGCGGCCAGTGGATCTCCCGCAGGCGGCGAGCTGACAGGCACGACGCCGGCGCGCGCGAGCTCGGCCAGAGCGTAGCGCGGCTGAAGCCCCGCGCCGGCGTAGGGGCGATAGGCGTCGCCGTCGACGAGCGCGCGCAGCTGCACTGCCTCGCCGGAGCCCCAACCATGGGCGCGCAGGAAGTTCGCGACGCTGCCGATCGCGTCGACCGCGCTATTGCGCAGATCGGCGACTCCGTCGCCGTCGAAATCGACGGCGTAGCGCAGGTAGGTACTCGGCATGAACTGGGGGATGCCGATCGCGCCCGCGTACGAGCCCTTGAGCGTGAGCGCGTCGATGCGCGCGCGGCGCGAGAGCAGCAGGTACTTCTCGAGCTCTCCCCTGAAAAAGTCGGCGCGTCGCGGATAGTCGAATGCCAGCGTGGTAAGCGCGTCGAGCACGCGCCAGCGGCCAGTGTGACGTCCATAGAACGTCTCCACTCCGAGAATCGCGACGATATATTCTTCCGGAACTCCGTACAGCCGGCGCGCTCGCTCGAGCGCCTCTTCGTTGCGGAACCAGAACGCGAGGCCGGCCTCGATGCGACGCTCGGTGAGGAACACGCTGCGGTAGTCCTCCCACGACGGCGCCTTTTCCGGCGCCGCCCGCTCGATCGCCTCGAGAATCGCGTTCTGGCGCTGCGCCTTGGCGAACAGCCTCAGCAGCTGCGGTTCCTGGAAGGCGTGCCGCTCGACCATGGCGCGCACGAAGACGCGCACCTCCGGCCGCTCGGCGTACGTAGGCGGCGCGGGCGGGTGCGCCAGCGCGGCGCCGCCGGCGAGAATCAGCATCGCCCCGACCGTGGCAGCTAGGGTCCTCATGTCAGGCGCAATTCTCGCACCAGACGCCTCAATTCGTGAATCTTGCCCGGCGGTGCATCGGCGCCGTAGCGCAGCGCCAAGTACAGCTCGCCGATCCTGTGGATGGCAGCGCGCGCGTGGGGCAGACTGCGCGCCGCGCGCTCCGAAAAGTCGCGCGGCCCCTCGCCGGGCGCGCGTTCGAGCCCGGTCGCGCGCAACTTGCGGCAGAAGCTGTGCCAGGCGCGCTGCACCGGGTCGGGCGCGGAGAGGCCGCGCAAAGACCAAGCGACCAGCACCAGCATGAGGGCGCCGAGGATCGCGAACAGCGCCACCGTCAGATTGCGCCAGTCGGCGTCCGGGATGCCGACGAAGGCCATCAGGTCGCGCTGGCGCTGCGGATCGTAGCTGAGCACCCAGACGTTCCATTTGTGCGCGAGCGCCTCCCAGTCGTAGCGCAGCGCTCGCAGCCATTTCATCTCGGGCCGCATGAGCAGCGGCACTGCCTCGCCCGAGAGGCTCCCGCGCACCAGCTCCGACTCGATGCGACCAGGCACCGCGACCGCGGTTGGATCGACGCGCAGCCAGCCCCGTCCCTGCAGGTAGACCTCGGCCCAGGCGTGAGCATCGGACTGGCGCACGGTGATGACATGGTCGACAGGATTGAGATCGCCGCCCTGATAGCCGGTCACGACCCTGGATGGAACACCGGCAGCGCGCATGAGGAACACGAACGCCGAGGAAAAGTGCTCGCAGAACCCGGCCTTCGTCTCGAACAGGAACTCGTCGATCGAATCGCGCCCGAGGGCGGGCGGCTCGAGTGTGTAGGCAATGCGGCTCGCGCGCAGCCAGGCGATCGCACGCGCCAATACCTGTGCATCGCTGCCCGACTCGCGGCGCCACTGCTGCGCGAGCGCGGCGGCGCGCGGGTCGAAGCCCCTGGGCAGGCGCAGCGCGCGCCGCAGCTCGGCGGGGTCCGCACGCGGATCGGGCGCGGCGTCGGTGACCGAGGTGAGCCGGTACCGGATGCGACTGCGCACCGGGCGGCGAGCGAAAATCTGCCCGTCACTCGTGAAGCGCGTCCCGTCGGGCAGGCTCGCCGCGGTCTCCAGCGCGAACAGCCAGTCGCGCTCGTGCGGCTCCAGCACGATCTCGTAGCTGTAACGCGCCGTGCCCCCGGCGGGCGGCTTGAACGGGGCGATGACACTTGCCCCCATGCGCCAGGTGTGGCCGTCGAAGTCCCACAGGACCGGACCGCGCCAGTAACGCAGCGTCTGCGACGGCGGCGCGCCTTGGAATTCGGCGCGAAACGCGACGCTGTCGGATAACGCGACGTGCGCGAGTGCGCCGGGGGACATGCTGTCGCTCAGCCCCGTGACACCCGCGTAAGCGTCCTGCGGCAGACCCCACAATGGCCCCTGGACGCGCGGAAAGAGTAGGAACAGCACCAGCGCCGCTGGTACGGCCTGCGCGAGCAGTACGGCGCCGGTGCGCAGATTTGCGCGCACCGGGCGCTGCGGGGCATTGAAGCCGACCATCGTGGCGACGATCGCCAGCAGCGCCGCGAACATCGCGAGAGCAGTGGGGATGCTCTGCGTGAAGAAGAAGTTTGTGATGATCAGGAAAAAGCACAGCAGCGCAATGACCGTGGCGTCGCGGTGCGTGCGCATCTCGAGCAGCTTTAGGCCGGAGAACAGGACGAGCAGCACGATTCCCGGGACTCGGCCGAACAACGTGTGGTACTGGACCCAGATTCCGGCCATCGCCGCCGCTGCGATCGCCAATAGGGCCCAGCGCGAGGGGAGCGGGCTGCCCAACCGAGCAAGCAATGCGCGCCAGGCGTACAGCGCGAGCACCAGGGCACTTACCCACCAGGGCGCACGCGCGGCGTGCGGCGCCACGACGATGACGAGCGACAGCACGAGACCGGCCAGGTCGCGGCCCGTGACGGCGCGCAATTCCGGCGCGAGCGGGTGCGGAACCGCGCTCATGGCGCCTCGTACAGCGCCAGTGCCTGCAGGCAGGCGGCGCGATGCGCATCACCGCGCTGCGGCGCGAGCGTGACACCCGGCAGGCGCATCCCGTAGCGCGCGCCAGCGCGATCGGCCGCCAGCACCCAGCCCGCCAGGCGCGACAGTCGCTGCTCGAGCCCGGCCGTGGCGGGCAGTAGTTGCCAGTCGAGCCAGAGCTCGGCTGCGACGTCGCCGGAGAACTGCTTGGTCAGCATGTCGTCGCTGCGCGCAACCGCCTTCCACGCCACGTGCCGGGGGGAGTCGGACAGCTGGTAGTCGCGCAGCCCGGCGAAATCCTCGCTGCCCTGCGCCTGGGCGCGCGCCCCACCGGCGCTCGAACCCGCGCTCGCGGGGGGCATCGCAGAACGTTCAGGGCGCGGGTAGATCAGGCAGCGCGCGTCGGGCTCGACGTAGCTCCAGGCACGAAACAGGCCGAGCGGAAACCGGGTCTCGAGCATCACGCGGCCAAGCGGCAGCCAGCCGCGGCGGGCGGCAGGCACCGCGAGCACCACCTCCGCTACAGTATCGGGTGGCACGTCGGTGACCATCTGCGCACCGCTCGCCAGGTGGCGCAACAGGATCGCAGGGCGCTCGGTGCCGACGCCGCCGTCGAGGTAAATGCGGAACTGCACGGCCTCGCCGGAGTACACCGGCTCGGCACGCCCCACGCTTATCGACATGCGTGCGAGATTGCGCGCCGTCTGCACCATGGCCGCCAGGCCTACGCCGGCGAGCAGGAAGGTCAGGGCGAAACCGAGCGAGATGGCGTAATTGATCGAGCCGACGAGCAAGATGAGGAGCGCCGCGCCGTACATCCACCCCAGCCGTGTTGGCACGATGTATACGCGCCGGTGCCCGAGCACCACGTTGCCGCGCTCGGGCGGCGAGAAGCCGTACAGCCAGTCGGCAAAGCGCGAATGGGCGAGCAGGCTGCGGATCACGCGCGCTTCAGTTCGTCGGGCCGTCGTAGTGCCATCGCTCCTTCCACGCAGCGATCACTCGGCTGGGATAGTCGGCCTGCCCCAGGCTGCCGTTGTAGCGACCCAGGGCGCGAAAGTAGTCGCCCTTTTCCCGGTCGAGGTAGTAGCGCAGGATGACGCAACCATAGCGCAGATTGATTCGCAGGTGGAACAGGTTGTCGTGCGGCCGGCCGATCAGCTTGACCCAGAAAGGCATCACCTGCATGTAGCCGCGCGCACCGACCTGCGAGATGGCGTACTTGCGAAAACCGCTCTCCACGTCGATGACGCCGAGCACGAGCTGCGGATCCAGGCCCGCCCGCGTCGCCTCGTATTGCACCGTCTTGAGCAGTTGTAGACGCATCCAGCGGTCCGGCATCCGCTTCGCGAGGCGTTGGGACATCTCGCTCAGCCAGCGCTGCGCGTCCTCCTGCCGGCTGAAAATGAGCGTCGGCGGAGGGCGATCGCCGACAGCCGCCGACAGCGCCGCGCGCACGGCGTCGGCGAGCGGCTCGTACTGCTGGGCACCGGCCATGGCCGCCGTCGGCATGAGCAGCGCAACGGCGAGCAGCAGGCAATGCCGAGCAGCCCGGCGTTTCATCCCTCGGCGAGCCGCTCCCGGAGGAAGCGCGCCGCGTCACCCTGGGCGATATGGCGTGCCTGTGCGTCGCGCCTGCCCTTGTACTCCAGAGTGCCTGCCGCGAGACCTTTGTCCGACAGCACCACGCGGTGTGGAATCCCCAGCAAGTCCATGTCGGCGAACAGCACGCCTGGCCGCTCGTCGCGGTCCTCCAGCAGCGCGTCCACGCCAGCGGCCAGCAGCGCGGCATAGAGACGGTCGGCAGCCTCGCGTACCGCGGCGCTCTTGTGATAGCCGATCGGCACCAGGCTTGCTTCGAACGGCGCCATCGGCCGCGGAAAGGCGATGCCGCGCTCGTCGTGGTTCTGTTCGATCGCGGCGGCCACGATGCGCGTCACGCCGATGCCATAGCAACCCATTTCCATCGGCCTGGTCTCGCCCTTCTCGTCGAGGAACGTCGCCTTCATCGCCTCGGAATACTTGGTGCGCAGCTGAAAGATGTGGCCGACCTCGATGCCACGCTGGATGCGCAGCACGCCCCTGCCGTCTGGGCTGGGGTCGCCCTCGACTACGTCGCGCAGGTCGTCGACCAGCGCCGGCTCGGGCAAATCGCGGCCCCAGTTGACGCCTGCGAGGTGAAAGCCCTCCTCGTTCGCACCGCATACGAAATCGCTCATGGCCGCGACGCTGCGGTCGGCCAGCACGCGCACGCCGGTCGCGCCCAAAGGTCCGATGTAGCCCGGCCTAGAACCGAGGTGGCGCAGGATCTCGGCATCGGTGGCGAAGCGAAAAGGCGCGAGGTTCGGCAGCTTGCCCGCCTTGACCTCGTTCAGCGTGTGATCGCCGCGCAACAGCAGCAGATTGAACTGATCGTCGTGCATCAGCGCGATCGCCTTGACCGTGCGCTCGAGCGGCACTCCGAGCAGCTCGGCCACCTCTTCGCAGCGAGTCTTGCCCGGCGTCGGCACCTTCCTCATGCTCTCGGCGGGCGCCTTGCGCGGCGCCGCCGGCGCGAGCGCTTCGGCAAGCTCGACGTTCGCCGCATAGGAGGAATCCGGGCAATAGGCAATGGCATCCTCGCCAGAGTCCGCGAGCACGTGAAACTCGTGCGAACCGGTGCCGCCGATCGCCCCGGTGTCCGCCGCGACGGCGCGAAAGCGCAGTCCCAGGCGAGAGAAGATGCGCGTGTAGGTCTCGTACATGTTGCCGTACTCGCGCTGCAGGTCCTCGTGGCTGGCGTGAAACGAGTAGCCGTCCTTCATGAGAAATTCCCTGGCGCGCATCACGCCGAAGCGCGGCCGTATCTCGTCTCGGAATTTCACGTGCATCTGGTAGAAGTGCACGGGCAGCTGCCGGTAGCTCTTGATCTCGCGCCGCGCAATGTCGGTGACGACCTCCTCGTGCGTAGGCCCGAAAAGAAAGTCGCGCTGGTGGCGGTCCTTGATCTTCAACATCTGCGGGCCGAAGGTTTCCCAGCGGCCGGTTTCCTGCCAGAGCTCGGCGGGGATCACGCACGGCATTTGAACTTCGAGCGCCCCGGCGCGGTCCATTTCTTCGCGTACCACGGCCTCGACCTTGCGCAGGACGCGCAGTCCGACGGGCATCCAGGTGTACAGCCCAGAGCCCAGGCGGCGGATCAGGCCCGCGCGCAACATGAGCTTGTGGCTGACGAGTTCGGCCTCGGAGGGTGCTTCCTTGAGCGTGCCGACGAAGAATCTGGAGCTGCGCATCCTTGGCTTGGTTCGCGGCTTTGCGCCGTTCTCGCTGCAGCGTTGTATTTGCCGGAAGGCTGTGGAAAAATCGTTGCCGATTCTAACGTAAGGCACCGTGCTCATGCTCGACAAGGATGGATTCCGTCCAAATGTAGGCATCATCCTGGCGAACGCACGCGATGAGGTGTTTTGGGGCAAACGCGTCAACCAGCACGCTTGGCAGTTCCCGCAGGGAGGCATCAAGCACGGCGAGACCCCGGTGCAGGCGATGTACCGCGAGCTCGAGGAGGAGATCGGCTTGCTGCCGGAGCACGTCAGGATCTTGGGGCGCACGCGCAATTGGCTGCGTTACGAAGTGCCCGAGCATTGGGTGCGGCGCGACGGACGCGGGACTTACAAAGGACAGAAGCAGATCTGGTTTCTGCTGCGGCTCGTCGGCCGCGACTGCGACGTGAGGCTGCGCGCCAGCGGCCATCCGGAGTTTGACGCGTGGCGCTGGCACGAATTCTGGATACCGCTCGAGGTGGTAATCGAGTTCAAGCGCGATGTCTATCGGCGGGCCCTCGAAGAGCTGCACCGCTTCCTCGCCATCGACCGGCGCCAGCGACCGAGCCGCGCAGAGCACGTCACCGGCTGAACCCGCGCCGGGCGCAGCGCGCCCCGGCTGGCGGACATGCGGGAGGCGACATGGAACGCAACTATCATGCACTGCCGAGTCGCACCCTGGGCGCAGGGGCGGGTTTTCGCCGACCTACCCAAGCGCAAGCGAGCGTCGACCTCGAATCGCCCGCGCGCGAGGTAATGACAGATCTGACGCGCGTCAGCGCGGCGACTATCCGCCCGCAGGCGCCGATGGAAGGTGCGAATCAGTTCATGATGGCGCGCGGCGTCCGCCTCCTGCTGGTGATCGACGAGCACGAGCGCGTGCTGGGCCTGATATCGGCAACCGATATCCTCGGCGAACGCACGATGCGGGTGGCAGCCGCGCGCGGGCTGCGGCGCGACGAGCTGACTGTCGCCGACATCATGACGCCCGCAGACCAGGTCGAGGTGATTGCCCTTGAGGATATCGACGGCGCGCACGTCGGGCATGTCGTGGCGACCTTGCTGCACACAGGGCGGCAGCACGCGCTCGTCGTCGATGCAGAGACCGATTCCGGCCGCCTCATGGTGCGCGGCATCCTTTCCCTGTCGCAGGTCGCCCGTCAGCTCGGCAAGCCCCTACAGCTCGCCGAAGTCGCGCGCACCTTCGCGGAGATCAAGATCGCGCTCGGTCGCTGAAGACGAGGTGCCGGCATAGCGACCGTCAATCACTTAGATTGCGAAAATCGATTTGATCAATGGACGACGGCTCTGTACTCTAGCCGCATCGAGGCAGGATGCAGCAGCATTTACAAGGAGGCATGACTATGAAGCTCAAGGGCACCAAGACGCACGATAATCTGAAGGCGGCGTTCGCGGGCGAGAGCCAGGCGAACCGTCGCTACCTGTACTTCGCCGCGAAGGCGGACGTCGAAGGCCAGAACGACGTCTCGGCGCTGTTTCGCTCGACGGCCGAAGGCGAGACCGGACACGCGCACGGGCACCTGGAGTACCTGGAGCAGGTTGGCGACCCGGCCACCGACCTGCCGATCGGCAAGACGCGCGACAACCTGAAGGCGGCGGTGGCGGGCGAGACGCACGAGTACACCGACATGTACCCGGGGATGGCGAAGATGGCGCGCCAGGAGAAGTTCGACGAGATCGCGGACTGGTTCGAGACGCT
>DATGDH010000157.1:0-14730 GCA_035310985.1 Burkholderiales bacterium | reverse complement strand
GTAGCTCTTGGCCTCGCCTCCAAACTTCTTCGCCAAAATGCTCGTCATCGCCGCCGTCAGCGTCGTCTTGCCATGGTCCACATGGCCAATCGTGCCTACGTTCACGTGCGGCTTGGTCCGCTCAAATTTGCCTTTTGCCATTTCTCGACGCTGCCTCTTCCGTTTTACGTGCTGGTGCCCATGACGCGGATTGAACGCGTGGCCTCTCCCTTACCAAGGGAGTGCTCTACCACTGAGCTACATGGGCTGAATTCGTCCATTGGAGCGGGTGAAGGGAATCGAACCCTCGTCATAAGCTTGGAAGGCTTCTGCTCTACCATTGAGCTACACCCGCCCGAATACACCTCACCCGTCATTCGCCACTGCCTCCGCCCGCGCCGCCCGAAAAGCTGGTGGAGGGGGTTGGATTCGAACCAACGTAGGCGCAAGGCCAACAGATTTACAGTCTGCCCCCTTTAACCGCTCGGGCACCCCTCCGGCGGAACCCGAAATTATCTTAGTTATCCGCTGCTTGGTCAAGCAATGGCGCGCGCGGGCGCGCCTTGCCTCGACCTGACGCCCACGCCGTCATGTTCCATAGCGTACGCGTGCCCCCAGATCGCGCAGCGCCGCCAGTGCGCTGTAGCAGGCGAGCCAGGCGGTCTTCGGATTGTCGGGTGCCGGGACGTTTTCCAGCACCACGCTGAAGCGCCCGGACTTGCCCGCGACGCGGATGGTATGGGTGTTGTGCGTGAGCGCCGGATCGGCGACGACCTCGAGGCGCGTGCGGTCGAAGCCGATGCCGGCGAGCGACAGCACGGCCGCGATATTCACGTTCTGCGGGAAATGGGGTACTCCAGCGCGCGCCGGCCCCTCGAACAGCGTGCGCGGAGCGTCGAGCGCGTCGAGATCGACGCCGAGCGCCTCGACGTAGGCGATGCCCTTCCAGGCCGCGGGCGGCTTGGCGACGCGTATCGAAACCGCATCCACGCCCGCGGCGCAGGCGCCCTTGAGCGCATCGAGGCCGCCGATCCCCCCGGAAGGCACATAGAGCAGCGCGCCCGCGGATTCGGCGGCGCGCTCCGCCGCCTCGCGCAGCGCGTCGTCTGCAAGCGCGCCCGCGGACAGCACAACCACCGGGATGCCGGCGGCGAGCAGCGCGACCAGATGCGCCCGGACCGCGTCGTGCGAGGCCGCCTCGAGCACCGAGTCGGGGCGCAGCGCGAGGAGGGCTTCGCCGCCGACCACGTACCGCAGTCCGAACTCGGCCGCGAGACGGGCCCCGCGCGAGTGCGCGCTGCGTCCTGAGACAGCGATCACCTCGACTCCCTTAAGCCGTCCCGCCCGCACGTGCTCCAGCACCAGGCGCGCGATCGTTCCGCCGCCGAGAATTGCGAGTCGCATGTGCCGGGCCCCCAGGGAAGGGCGCGATTCTGCCATATCCGGAATATCCTTAGCCGGCTGGCCGCATTATCATTCGGAGCGCAAGGCGCCGCCCGGCGCCGTGGGAGAAAGAATTGCGAATCGCGATCCTGGAAGACGATCCAGACCAGCTCGCGCTGCTCAAGCGCTGGCTGACCGACGCGGGACACGACGTGCACGGCTATAACGCTGGCCGCGAGGCAATGAAGCACGCGGGGCGTGAGAGCTTCGATCTGTACGTGCTCGACTGGCAAGTCCCGGATGTCGCCGGCGACGAAGTCCTCAAATGGATCCGCACCAACGTATCGAAGACCGTGCCCATCTTGTTCGTCACGGTGCGCGACTCCGAGGAAGACATCGTGTTCGCCCTGGAAGGTGGCGCCGACGACTACATGGTCAAGCCGGCCCGCCGCCAGGAGCTGCTCGCCCGCGTCGGCGCGCTGCTGAGGCGCGCCTACCCGCGCGAGGAGGAGACGCACCTCTCGTTCCCGCCTTTCGAGATCGACACGCAGCGCGGAGAGCTCAAGCGCAACGGCACGCGCATCGAGTTGACTCCCAAGGAGTTCGAGCTGGCGGTCGTGCTATTCCGCAACATGGGCCGCCTGATGTCCCGCGGCCACCTGCAGGAAGCCGTTTGGGGGCGCAGCGGCGATCTCGCCACGCGGACCGTCGATACGCACGTCAGCCAGGTGAGGAAGAAGCTGGACCTGCGCCCCGAGAGCGGCTACCGCGTGGTGCCGATCTACAACTACGGCTACCGGCTCGAACACATCGAGCCCGAAGCTCCCGCAGGCTGACACGAAGATGCGGTCCCGCTCCGCACTTGCGTGCGGAGCGGGACGAACCCCGCCGCGATGGAGGAGGAGGGAGATATCGCGGCGGGCGCGACCGGGAGTTCAGTAAGGGTTGCGGCGCAGTCGCCCGTGGTTGCTCGAGCCGGCCAGGTCGCGCACCTCGCGCATGAACGCTGCGACGCGCGTGGCGAGCGCGCGCCACATCTGGGCAATCGCCTTGGCGCGCTCACGCTTGGCGTGCGCGATGAGATCGGCGTAGTGGTCCTCAGCGAGAGTCAGCCGGGGCTTAGCCCGCAGTTGAGCCTCTATGTACCTGATTTCGCTGATATTCATTCTGGACCCCCGCAAACTTCTGTTGCAATGCAGCAATGATATGGCTTTGCTCTATGGTTTAGAATAGCGGCAGTAATCAATTCACTTTTGCATCATCAGCAAAGATATGGCCGATCCGCTGCAAGACATGTCGATCTTCTCCAAGGTCGTGACTGCGGGCAGCCTGTCCGCGGCAGCGCGCGAGCTTGGCCTCTCGCCGGCGGTGGTGAGCCGGCGCCTCGCGGGCCTGGAGGCGCGCCTCGGCACGCGGCTCATTCACCGCACCACGCGCAGCCTGCACCTCACCGACGACGGCGCGGGCTACTACGAGGCCTGCACGCGCATCCTGGCCGAAGTCGAGGAGGCCGACGCCGCGGCCTCGGCCGGACGCGCCGAGCCGCAAGGGGTGCTGCGGGTCGCGCTGCCCGCCTCGTTCGGCCACCAGCACGTGGCGCCGCTCGTGCCGCGCTTCGCCGAGCGCTACCCGAAGGTGCGCCTCGCGCTGAGCCTCTCCGACCGCAACGTCAATCTGATCGAGGAGGGATTCGACCTCGCGGTGCGCATCGCGCACCTGGAGGACTCCTCGCTCGCCGCGCGCATGCTGGCGCCGAACCGGCGCGTCGTCTGCGCGAGCCCGGAGTACCTGCGTCTCCATGGCACGCCGCGCACGCCCGCCGAGCTCGCGCAGCACAACTTCCTCGTGCCCAACTGGGACGGGGGCTTCTCGATGGCGCTCGAGTACAAGGATCCGGCCGGCAACGCGGGCGAAGTGCGCGTCACCGGAAATTACGCGTGCGACAACTGGGAAGTGCTGCGCGAGTGGGCGCTCGCGGGCCTGGGCATCGCGCTCAAGTCGACCTGGGACGTGCACCGCAATCTCGCCGACGGCTCGCTCGTCGCGCTCTTCCCGGGATATTCCTTCACTACCGACGTGGCCATCTACGCGGTGTACCCGCACCGGCGCCACCTGCCGGCCAAGACGCGTGCTTTCGTCGAGTTCCTGCTCGAAGCCTTCGGCCCGGAGCCCTTCTGGGACAAGCCCGCCGCGGCGGACGCGCCCGCGGCGCAAACCAAGCCCCTCGCCGCTGTCTAAAGCTGTGCTACCCTCGAAGCGCCGCAGCGCGCGACGCGAATTTCCTGTGGAGACATGCCGATGAACGCACCGGTCGATCCCGCCAAGCTCGCTCAGGTTTCTCTGGACGACAAATACACGCTTGAGAAGGGCCGCGTGTTCCTCACCGGCACGCAGGCCCTGGTGCGCCTGATGCTCATGCAGCGCGCGCGCGACCTGCGCGCCGGGCTCAACACCGCAGGCTTCATCTCGGGCTACCGCGGGTCGCCGCTCGGCGGCGTCGACCAGACGATGTGGGGCGCGAACAAGATCCTGCGCGACCACCACGTCCTGTTCAAGCCGGGAATAAATGAGGACCTCGCCGCGACCGCGATCCAGGGCACGCAGCAGGTCGGCATGTTCCCGGGCGCGAAATACGACGGCGTGTTCGGCATGTGGTACGGCAAGGGGCCGGGCGTGGACCGCTGCGGCGACGTGTTCAAGCACGGCAACTCGGCGGGCACGTCGAAGCACGGCGGCGTGCTGCTGCTCGCCGGCGACGATCACGCCGCCAAGTCTTCGACGCTGCCGCACCAGTCGGAGCACATCTTCAAGGCCTGCTGCATCCCGGTGCTCAACCCGGCGAACGTGCAGGAGTATCTCGATCTGGGGCTGCACGGCTACGCCATGAGCCGCTACTCCGGCTGCTGGATCGGCTTCATCTGCGTCACCGACGTGGTCGAGTCCGGCGCCTCGGTCGAGATCGATCCCGAGCGCGTGCAGATTCAGCTGCCCGCGGATTTCGTGCTCCCGGCCGGCGGCCTGAACGTCCGCTGGCCCGACGACCGTTTCGAGCAGGAGGCGCGCCTGCTCGACTGGAAGGTCTACGCGGCGCTCGCCTACGCGCGCGCCAACAAGCTCGATCGCATCGTGTGGGACAGTCCCTCAGGTTACCCGCCTGCTCGGCTGGGCATCGTCACCACCGGCAAGTCCTTCGGCGATACGATGCAGGCGCTCGCCGACCTCGGCATCGACGAGAAGGTCGCGCGCGACATCGGCCTGCGCGTGTACAAGGTGGCGATGTCCTGGCCGCTCGAGCCGCAGGGCGCGCGGCGCTTCGCCGAGGGGCTGGAGGAGATCCTGGTCGTCGAGGAGAAGCGCCAGCTGATCGAATACCAGATCAAGGAAGAGCTCTATAACTGGAAGGAAGGCGTGCGCGCGCCGCGCGTGGTCGGCAAGTTCGACGACAACGGCGAGTGGAGCCGCGCTGCCGGGCAGCCGGCGGGCACCTGGCTGCTGCCGGCGCACTACGAGCATTCGCCGGCGATCGTCGCGCGCGCGATCGCACAGCGCCTGACGAAGCTCGGCATGGTTTCCTCGCTCGGCTCGCAATTCAAGGAGCGGCTCGCGTTCCTGGATTTCAAGGAGAAGGCGCTCGCCAAGCCGCGCGTCACCTCGGTGCGCCAGCCCTACTTCTGCTCCGGCTGCCCGCATAACACTTCGACGCGCGTGCCCGAGGGCAGCCGCGCCACCGCCGGCATCGGCTGCCACTACATGGCGGTATGGATGAACCGCAACACCGCGACCTTCACCCACATGGGCGCCGAAGGCGCGCCCTGGATCGGCGAGTCGCCCTTCACCGACGAGAAGCACATCTTCGCCAACCTGGGCGACGGCACCTACTTCCACTCGGGTCTCCTCGCGATCCGCGCCGCGGTCTCGGCCAAGGTCAACATGACCTACAAGATCCTGTTCAACGATGCGGTCGCGATGACCGGCGGGCAGCACCACGACGGGCCGCTCGACCCCGCGATCATCTCGCGCCAGGTGGCGGCCGAAGGCGTGCAGCCGATCGTGGTGGTCACCGACGAGCCGGAAAAGTACCCGGCCGGAACGAACTGGGCGCCCGGCGTCACGGTGCGCCACCGCGACGAGCTCGACCAGGTGCAGCGGGAGCTGCGCGCGACGCCCGGCGTCTCGGCGCTCATCTACGACCAGACCTGCGCCTCCGAGAAGCGCCGCCGCAGGAAGCGCGGCACCTACCCCGATCCGGCCAAGCGCGCGGTGATCAACGAGATGGTTTGCGAGGGCTGCGGCGACTGCAGCGTCAAGTCGAACTGCCTGTCGGTCGAGCCGCTCGAGACCGAGTATGGGCGCAAGCGCAAGATCAACCAGTCGACCTGCAACAAGGACTTCTCCTGCGTGAAGGGCTTTTGCCCGAGCTTCGTCACGGTCGAGGGCGGCCGGCTTAAGAAGGGCAAGTCCTCGGCGGCGCCGAGCGGTGAGAATTTCCCGCTCGCCGCGCCGCAGATTCCGGCGCTCGATCGGCCGTACGGCGTTCTCGTGACCGGCATCGGCGGCACCGGCGTGATCACCATCGGGCAGATCCTGGCGATGGCGGCCCACCTCGAAGGCAAGGGCGTGTCGGTGCTCGACATGTCGGGCCTCGCGCAGAAGTACGGCGCGGTGATGTCGCACGTCAAGCTTGCGCCGAGCGCCGGCGAGCTGCACGCCGCGCGCCTCGGCACCGGCGACGCGCGCCTCGTGCTCGGCTGCGACCTGGTCGTCACCGCGGGCGCCGACGCGCTCGAGAAGATGAGCCAGGCGAAGACGCGCGCGCTCGTGAACGCGACCACCTCGCCGACCGCGGATTTCGTGCGCAACCCGAACTGGCAGCTCCCCGGGAGCGACCTGCGGCACGACATCGCGTCCGCCTGCGGCGAGCAGAACGCCGATTTCGTGCCTGCCGCCGAGCTCGCGACCAACCTGATGGGCGATTCGATCGCCACCAACATGTTCATGCTCGGCTACGCCTACCAGAAGGGCTGGGTGCCGCTCGCGGGCGCCGCGCTGCTGCGCGCGATCGAGCTTAACGGCGTCGCGGTCGAGTTCAACGTCGCGAGCTTCACCTGGGGCCGGCGCGCAGCCGTCGACCTCGAGCGCGTGCGGCGCATCGCGACGCCCGCCGAGGTGATTCCGATCGACCAGCACTTCTCGCGCAATCTCGATGAGCTCGTCGAGCGGCGCGTGGCGCTGCTAAGCGCCTATCAGAGCGCCTCCTACGCGGCGCGCTACAAGGCGCTGGTCGAGCGCGTGCGCAAGGAAGAGCAGGCGAAGCTCGGCTCGTCCACGCTCGCCGAAGCCGTGGCGCGCTACTACGCGAAGCTGATGGCCTACAAGGACGAGTACGAGGTGGCGCGCCTGTACACCGACGGCGAGTTCGCGAAGACGATCGCAGGCATGTTCGAGGGCGACTACAAGCTGACCTTCCACCTCGCTCCGCCGCTGCTCGCCAAGCCCGATCCGCTCACCGGCGAGCCGAAGAAGATGCGCTTCGGCCCGTGGATGATGGGCGGGTTCCGCGTTCTCGCGAAGTTAAAGTGGCTGCGCGGCACGGCGCTCGATCCGTTCGGGCGCACCGAGGAGCGGCGCAGCGAGCGCTCGCTCATCGACGAGTACGCGCGCACGGTAGACGAGCTGCTCGCGCGGCTCGATGCGCGCAATCACGCGCTTGCCGTCGAGATCGCCTCGCTGCCCGAGGAGATCCGCGGCTACGGCCACGTGAAGCAGAAGAGCATCGCCGCCGCGCGCGCGAAGCGCGAGGCGCTGCTCGCGCGCTACCGCGCCGGCTCGGCTGCGCCGGCCGAGCGCGCCGCCGCCTAGATCCTCCGCACGACTGCCCTAAGACGCGGCCCACGCGGCCGCGCCGGCGCGCGCCTGCATCCGGGACAACGGGATAAATTCTTGTGAACTTTCAGAAGGTTAGGACAAACCTTGTAAATCCTTATCCGACCGTCTTATGACTTGATGAGATCTTGTGAAACTTAGCGAAACATTGTAAGTATAAAAAGACTGTTATATTAGCGACTTACACGACATAGTTCACGCCCACTTCAGAAGAAGAGAAGGTATCGTGCGGCCATCGTTTAAACACCACGAGGAGTCGAGCATGAAAACCACCATCAACTGGACCCGCTGGATGAGACTAGCCGCCGCGGCGGCAGGCTTCGCCGGCATCGCGATCGCGCTGCCTGTGCGCGCCGCCGACACCATCAACGTGCCGGTGAGCGCCACGGTGCTCGGCGTCTGCAAGTTCTCCACTGGGCAGAGCCCCTCTGTCGTGATTGCCAACTCTGGCGCGAACATCGACCCGAGCCTCGCGGGCAACGCGACCGGATCGGCCAACGTTCTTTACCGCTGCACGACCGGTGCGGTTCCGATCTTCGCCTTGACCGGCGGCGCGACGCTGACGCTGACCTGCTCCACCGCCGGCACCTGCGGTACGTCGACCATGGCCGCGACGATGTCGCTCACGCCTCCGGCATCGCCGAACGGCCAGGGCTTCAGCACGGACCTGACGCTGGTGCTGAGCGGCACGATTCCGAGCACCACCTACAGCACGGCGGCGGCGGGCACCTACAGCGCCACGCAGCAGGTCACGATCAATCCGTGACCGCGGCCACGGCGAGCCCGATCGCGTAACCCGGGGCCGTGCATGCACGGCCTCTTTTTTTTCGCCGCGCGCGGCATGCTTTAATTGCATTCGGGGGAAGGGCCAACACGATGCGCACGACAGCCGTCAGCCAGAGGGTCGCGCTCCTGCTGCTCGGGGCGCTTCTCCTGCTCGCGGCAAGCGGCGCCGCGATGGCTCAGAGTTGCGTGTTCCGGAATCCTCCGCCGGGGGGCATTACGTTTCCGGCTCTCGATCCCTCTAACGCTACGGTGGTCACGGCTTCGACGCAGGTCCGAATCCGGTGCACCGGCGCGGGGGTGCCGCCGCCGGCAAGCTGGGGGTTCACGGGGCTCTACGGCACGAATCCGAATCTGCGCATGAAGCACGCCACCCTGAACGCCTACATCCCATATTCGGTCGGCAACCCGCCGTCGCTCCTTAGGACCACCGGATCGGGCCAGACCTACCTCGTTACGGCGACCATCCTGCCTGCGAGCTACGTCAACGCCAACGCGGGCACGTACTCCGACACGCTCACCATCAGCATCACGCCCTGACCATGCTGCGAGGCGCGACCCGATTGCTGCTGTGCCTGTGCGCACTCGCGCTCGGCCCTTTGGGACCCGCGCGCGCGGCGGACTTCGTCATCAGCCCGCTGCGCGTGACGCTCAGCCGCGAGGTGAAGAGCACGCAGATCGAGGTGCGCAACGACGATACGCGCCCGCTGCGCGTCCAGATGCAGGCGATGGCCTGGTCACAGGACGCCGAGGGCAACGACCGGTACGTGGAATCCGACGGGTTGCTGTTCTTCCCCAAGGTGATGGAGGTCCCGCCGGGAGCTTCGCGCGTGCTGCGGCTAGGGCCGCGCGCCCTGCCGGCGAGCGCCGAGGACGCCTACCGGCTGTTCATCGCCGAACTGCCCGGCCCGGAGGACGCGAAGGGCACCGGCTCGGCGAACGTGCGCATCCTGCTGCGGGTCGGGGTGGCGGTGTTCGTCGCGCCGCTCGCGCCCAAGGCAGGCGCCGAATTCCGCCTGTTCGAGTTGCACCACGGCAGCGCCGGGCTGACGGTGAGCAACACCGGCAACGTGCATATCGCGGCCGACCGGCTGTCGATTGTCGGCCTCGACCGCAGCGGCAAGCCGCTGTTCGAGACCCCGCTGCGCACCCGCTACTTCCTCGCCGGCACGACCAAGCGGCTGCGCGCACAGATCCCGAGCGAGCAGTGCACGCGGCTCGCCGCGCTGGAAGCCGTTCTCGTCGGCTCGGGCATCGACCTGAAGCGCCGGCTAGATGTCTCCCCAGCCGACTGCAAGTAAGAAGAAGCGCGAGCGCGCCGGCTACGCATTTCTCGTCCTCGCGTTGGCGGCCGCGGCCGTCGTCCTGCCGCGTAGCTGCGAGCGGGGACAGCAGCTCCAAAAGCCTGTAGTGCCGAAGATCGCGCACGCGAAGCCGGCGCAATTTCCGCAGCCGCCCGCGAAGGCGCCGCCTGCGGTCTCACCCGAGGCAGCCGTCTCGTCGCCACACGCATCGGCGAAGGAGTCGCCGCGTGCGGCGGCTCATCCAGCCAGGGTCGCAGCCGTCTCTCCGGCGCCGGCGCCGCGGCGCCAACCCAGGCCGCAGCCGCAGCTCGAGTCGCGCCTCGCGCACGTCGTGGTGAACGGAATCTCGAAGGGCGACGCCACCGTGTACCGCAACGCCGAGGGCGCGTGGCTCGCGCGCCCCGGGGACGTCGGCAACTGGGGTCTCGAACCACCCGGCCCGGCCCGCACCGAAGTCGCAGGCGAGCCTTACGTCGCCCTCGAGCGCTTGCCCGGCACGCAGGCCACGTTCGACGAGGGGGGCGCGACGCTCGAGCTGCGCACCGGATCGCCGTCGACGCTCGCGCAAAACCTCCCGCCGTCCGCCACCCGCGGCGGCGCAGTTGCGCCGCAGCCGCTTGAGCCGATCATCGCACGCATCGTAGTGAACAGCGTCGCGAAGGGCGACGCCACCGTTTACCACGGCGCGGAAGGCGCCTGGTTCGCGCGCCCCGCCGACGTCGGCAACTGGGGAATTAAAGCGCCCGATTCGGCGCGCGTCGACATCCAGGGCGAGCGCTTCGTGGCGCTCGATCGGCTGCCCGAGCTGCGCGTCACGTTCGACGAGCGGACCGTGACGCTCGCGCTGAACGCCGCGCCCCACGTGCTGCCGCCGACGTCGATCGATCTCGCCTGGCGGCGCAAGCCCGGCACGCTGTATCCATCGGACAACAGCCTTCTCTTCAACTACAACCTGACCGCGCTCGGGGACACGGGCTTCGGCTCGCGCAGCTACCAGGGAAGCACCGAGTTCGCGGCGCGCAGCGGCAACTGGCTGCTGTACAACACCACGAGCTACCAGGACGGCGCGGGCTTCGACCACCGCAGCACACGCCTGCTGACCAACGCGCAGTACGACGACCGCGCCAATCTGCGCCGCTTCACCGCGGGCGACTTCTTCACGCCGGGCTTCGACCTGTCCGGCTCGGTCGGCATGGGCGGGCTGAGCTTCACCAAGCTGTACAGCATGGACCCCTACTTCGTGCAGTACCCCACCGCCGGGTTCGCCGCCCAGGTGGCGCTGCCCTCCACGGTCGACGTGCTGGTCGACGGCAACCTCGTCTCGCGCCAGCTGGTGCAGCCAGGGCCGCTCGACATCCGCAACGTGACCGCGGCGGCGGGACAGCGCAACGTCACGGTGATCATCCGCGACCCCTACGGGCGCGAGCAGGTACTCGGGCAGCCGTTCTACTTCACGCAGTTTGGCCTCGCCAAGGGGCTGCAGGAGTACAGCTACAACATCGGTGCGCTGCGCCATCGCTACGGGGTGGCAAGCGACGACTACGGGCATCTCGCGGCATCGGGCTTTCACCGCTACGCCTTCTCCGACGCGCTCACGCTCGGCCTGCGCGGCGAGGGCGACAGCGAGCTGTACAACTTCGGCCCGTTCGCGACGGTCACGTTGCCGCGCGCCGGGATAGTCGGTTTCAGCGTCTCGGGCAGCGAGCGCGGCGGCGCGCACGGGCACGCCACCGGCGCCACCTACTCGTACGCGCGCGGCCCTTTCAGCCTCGGCTACGCGGGGCGCTACTTCTCGCGCGACTTCGCGCAGCTCGCCGACGAGATCAACCCGCCGCTTTCGCTCAAGTCCGACGAGTTCGCCAATGCGTCGCTGTTCTTCCAGCAGCTCGGCACGTTCTCGGTCGGGTACACCTCGACGCGCAGCTACACGCTGCCGGACATGCGCAGCTGGAATTTCGGCTACACACGCCCGTTCCTCGACGCGCGCGCGATACTGTCCTTCAACTACACGCGCACCGAGCAGCCCGCGGCCGGCAACAGCTGGCTCGTCTCGTTCACCTACTACTTCGACCGCGTCACCTCCGCGGTCGGGCGCGCGGGCGGCGCGCAGGGCTCGAACTTCCAGAGCGTGGGGCTGCAGAAGGCGGTGCCGCTTGGCCAGGGCTACGGCTACCTCGTGGAGGGAGGGCGCGCGGAGCTCGGCGGCCAGAGCGCCGCGGTGGGCAGGGGCCAGTTCCAGCTGAACGCGGCGCACGCAATCGCCGGCGTCGACACCATCGGCTCGAGCGACCGCGCGGTGCAAGCGGGCTCCTCGCGCGCCTTCGTGGCCGGGGGCATCGGCTACGCGGGCGGCGCGCTGTTCGCCTCGCGCCCGATCCTCGACAGCTTCGCCGTAGTCAGGGTCGGCGACGTGCCGGGCGTTCCCGTTTACGCCAACGGCTGGCTGCAGGGCAAGAGCGACGCGCACGGCGAGGTGGTCGCGACCGACCTGAACGCCTTCTACGATAACGACATCAGTTTCCTCGCGCAGGACCTTCCGCTCAACTACCGCTACCCCCGCTCGCAGCTGACGATCTCGCCGCCCAACCGCAGCGGCAGCGTGGTGAACTTCCAGTTGAAGGCGGTGCAGGCGGTGTACGGCACGCTGCTCGCCGAGCGCGGCGGCAAGCGCGTGCCGCTCGATCTGCGCGAGCTCGAGGTGAGCGGCGCCGGGCGCAGCTTCTCCTCATTCACCGCCCAGCGCGGCGAGTTCTATTTCGAGGACCTGGAGCCCGGCGACTACGCGCTGCGCGTGCGCGGCGAGCTCGCCTGCACGGCGACCATCCGCGTGCGCCACACCACCGACCCGTTCCTCGACCTCGGCGCGGTGACCTGCCGCTAGCTCTCGCCCGCGTCTTTCGGTCCGGTCTCGGTCGCGAGGCTAGCGCCCGCGAGCAGCGCCGCGCGCAGCCGCGTCTGGCGCTCGAGGAACTCATAGAGCGTGGTCGCGGTGAGCTGGCCCGCGTCGACGAGCAGCTCCCCGAGCGGCTTGCCGCTCCCCAGTTGCCGCCGGATCGCGCTTTCGAGCGCGGCTTCCGTGATTACGCCCGCGTCGGCGAGCAGCCGCCCGATGAGGAAGCGCCCCTGCAGCCGCCCGGCCAGCCCGCCCTGGATGCGCAGCGCGCCCTGCCGCTGCTCGGGCGTGATCGCGCCCTGGCGCACCAGCACCTCGCCGAGCAGCCCGCCCGTCTGCGCCTGCTCGGCGAGCGCACGCTCGAGCTGCGCGCCCGACACGGCTGCGGAATTGAGCAGAATTGTGCCCAGCCGGTCGGCGATCCTCTGCGCCGTTTCGACCCGGCCCTCGCGCAAATCCTCCTGAATGGAGAGCGTCGCCGAGAGCTCCGCCTCCTGCAGCAGGCCCATCTCGATCAGCAGCTCGCCGACCCTCCGGTTGGTGCCGATCTGCCGGGCGAGCGCTTCGTCGACTCGCGCCGTCACGACGAATCCCGCGCGCACCAGAAGTTCACCGAGGCGTGGAACCCGGAACTTCGCCATGGTGCGCTCAGGTCTTCAGCGTGAACGGGTTGAAGTCGGTGCGGCGGTCGTAGTAGTCCTCCTGCTCGGCGCGCTTGAGCGCCCCCACGATCTTGTAGGTGACCGGGGTGAACACCACTTCGACCATGACCTTGGTGAAGAACTGCGCCCACATCACGAGCGGCAGCTTGTCGTTCGGGATGATGCCGGTGTTGTAGAACGCAAGGGGATAGAAGATCGCCGAATCGACCGCTTCGCCGAAGATGGTCGAGCCGATGGTGCGCGTCCAGAGCCACTTTCCCCGCGTCATGATCTTCATCTTCGCGAGCACGAACGAGTTCACGAACTCGCCGCAGAAGTACGCGGTCATCGATGCGGCCACGATGCGCCAGGTGTTGCCGAAGGCGATCTCGTAGGCGTCCTGGTGCTGCCAGAACGGTGCCGGCGGCAGCACCACGACCACCGTGGCCATGAACGAGGCGAAGCCCAGGCCCGCGAACCCGGCCCAGATCACGCGCCGCGCGCGCGCGTAGCCGTACACCTCGGTGAGGATGTCGCCGAACACGTACGAGATCGGGAAAAAGAGCACGCCCGCGCCGAAGGTGTAGTCGACGTCGAGCCGGGGCACGTGGATCTGCGCGATCTTCGCCGGGCCGATCAGGTCCGAGCAGATCAGCACCGTGACGAACGCCGCCATCACGAAGTCGTAGTAGCGGTAGCTGCGCGGCGGGCCGGTCATCGGCGTCAGGCGAGGCGCGGCGAATGCCCGCGCACGTCGGGGTCGAGCTCGACGCGCAGCGCGTCGAGCATCCTCGAGACCATGGCGTAGAAGCCCGCGGTCAGCGCGAGCTCGACGTACTCCGCGTGACTGAAGTGCCGCGCCGCCTCGGCGTACACGGCGTCGCTCACGTCGCAGGCCATCACGCCCTCGGTGAGCGCTAGCGCCGCGCGCTCGCGCGCGTCGAACTCGGCGGAGTCGCGCCAGCGCGCGAGCGCCCCGATCTGCGCCTCGCGCACGCCCGCCTTGCGCGCCATCTTCAGGTGCTGCGCCCACTCGTACTCCGAGCGCGCGAGCTGCGCGGTGCGCAGGATCATCAGCTCGCGCAGCGTGCGCGGCGTGCGGCTGTCGTGGCGGATCGCGTTGGCGAACTCGGTCCAGGCCGCGGCGAGCGGCGCGTGGTTGGCGAGCGCGCGGTACAGGTTGACCGGCCTCCCCCAGAGCTCTTCGAGCCTCTTCTTCAGGCCGGGCTCGAAGTCGGCCATCGGGACCCGCTGCATGGCGGCATAATAACCGAATGCCCTCCGCCGACGAGGTACGCGACTTCCAGCTCACGCGCGCGCCGGCCGGCTTCATCGACGACCCCTATCCCTGGTACGCCGCGCTGCGCGCGCACGACCCGGTGCACGCGCTCGAGGGCGGCGGGGTGTTCCTGTCGCGCTACGAGGACTGCCTCGCGGTCTACCGCGATCCGCGCGCGAGCTCGGACAAGAAGGCCGAGTTCCACCCGAAGCTCGGCGACTCGCCGCTCTACGAGCACCACACCACGAGCCTCGTGTTCAACGACCCGCCGCTGCACACGCGCGTGCGCCGCATCATCATGGGCGCGCTCAACCAGAAGGCGATCGCGCGCATGGAAGCCGACGTCGGGCGCCTCGTGGACCGGCTGCTCGCCGAGATGGCCGAGCGGCGCGAGCTCGACTTCATCGGCGCCTTCGCCGCGCAAATCCCGATCGAGGTGATCGGCAACCTGCTCGACGTGCCGAGGAGCGAGCGGGGGCCGTTACGCGGCTGGTCGGTCGCGATCCTCTCGGGGCTGGAGCCGAAGCTCACCCCCGCGATGCACGAGGCGGGCAACCGCGCGGTGAGCGAGTTCCTCGCCTACCT
>DATGDH010000156.1:0-29287 GCA_035310985.1 Burkholderiales bacterium | reverse complement strand
ATCGGCGAAAGCGGCAAGCGGCGAGACGAGCAGTCCCGAAGCACCGCTTGGCCGTAGCTCGAGGTCGGTCTCGAAAAGAATCCCGGAGGTGGTGCGGCTGGAAAGCCAGGTGTTCACGCGCTGCGCGAGGCGCGCGTAGCTCTCGGCAGCCTGGTCGCTCGGATCGTCGTAGAGAAAGATGATGTCGAGATCGGACGCGTAGCCGAGCTCCTTGCCGCCCAGCTTGCCGTAGCCGATCACGGCGAAACGCGGCGGCCCCTCGCGGTGGCGGCGCGTCTGGCTCCATGCCAGCTCGAGCGTCGCCCCGAGCGCGATGTCGGCGAGCGCCGAGAGGTGATCGGCGAGGCGCTCGACACTCAGCAGCCCCGCGAGATCCTGCGCCAGCAGCCGGAACACCTGCGCCTGGTGCTGCTCGCGCAGCAGGTTCATCTGCGCCTCGGTGTCCCCGGCGTGCGCGGCGAGCAGCGCACCGAGCGAGCGCGCGAAAGCCGGCCAGTCCGGCGGCGCATAGAGCACGCGGTCGTCGAGCAGCTCGTCGAGCAAGAGCGGGTGCCGCGTTACGAACTCCGCTGCCCAGCTCGAGGCCGCGACGATGCGCGCGATGCGCTCGAGCGCCTCGGGATGCTCGGCGAGCAGGGCGAGGTAGGCCGCGCGCCGCGCGACCGCCTCGACCAGGTCGAGGCCGCGCGCTAGCGTGGCGTCCGGGTCGGGCGTCGCGGCGGCAGCGCGCGTGAGCGCCGGCATGAGCGCATCGAAGCGCCGGCGCGAGTCCTCCGGCAGTTGTGCATAGCGCTGGCCTGCGCGCAGTGCGGCGAGGCGCGCCGCGCTCGCCGCGGCGTCGCGGAAGCCGCATGCGGCGAGCGCCGCCTGCATCGCGGCGCGGTCGTCCTGCCAGAGGCCGCCCGCATCGTCACCCAGGGTTTCGGCGAATACGGCCTGGAAGTGGCGTGTCACGCTCGCGCGCGTTTCGGCGAGCCGCGCCGCGAATTCGCTCCACGACGCGTAGCCGCACATGGCCGCGATCGTGCCGCGGTCCGGCTCGTCCCCGGGCAGGCTGTGCGTCTGGCGGTCGTCCAGGTACTGCAGACGGTGCTCGATGCCGCGCAGCAACAGGTACGCCGCCGTGAGCTCGCGCGCGGCCCCTTCCGGCAGCACGCGGCGTGCCGCCAGGCGCTCGAGCACCTCGAGGGTCGGGCGCACGGTGAGCTCCGGGTCGCGCCCGCCGCGCACCAGCTGCAGCGCCTGCGCGATGAACTCGATCTCGCGGATGCCGCCTGGCCCGAGCTTGACGTGATCGGCGAGCTCGCGGCGCTCGACCTCGCGCCGGACCTCGGCGTGCAGCCGGCGCATCGCGGCGAGGGTCGCGTAATCGAGGTACTTCCGGTACACGAACGGACGCACGATCGCCGCGAGCTCGGCGTCGCGCTCGCCGGTGAGTGCGCGCGCCTTGATCCATGCGTAGCGCTCCCATTCGCGCCCCTGTGCCACGAGGTAGTTCTCGAGCGCCTCGAAGCTCGCGACCGCCGGCCCGGACTCGCCGTAGGGCCGCAGGCGCATGTCGACGCGGAACGCGAAGCCGTCCTCTGTGACCTCGGCGAGCAGCGAGATCAGCTTGCGCCCCGCGCGCGCGAAGTATTCGTGGTTGGACAGCTGACGTGCGCCGTCGGTCTCGCCTTCTTCCGGGTAGAGAAAGACCAGATCGATATCCGAGGAAACGTTCAGCTCGCGCCCGCCGAGCTTGCCCATCGCCACCACCACCAGCTTCTGCGCGGCGCCCGCGGCGCCGCGCGGGCGTCCGAACTCGGCCGCCAGCTGCGCGTCAGCCCAATCGAGCGCGGTCGCGATCGATTCCTCGGCCAGGTCGCTCATGGTGCCGCACACTTCCGCGAGGTCCGCGAGCCCGCCGAGATCGCGCGCCATGACGCGCAACAGCACGCGCTGTCTCAGGCGCCGCAGGCGCGCCTTGAGCGCCGCCTCGTCGTCTGCGGGCGCCGCGGCGAGCGCCGCACGCATCGCCTCGCGTGCGAACGGCGCCGGCGCGATGAGTTCTTCGCCGAGCTCCGGCCGCGCCTGGAGCAAGTGCTGCGCGTAGCGCGACGAGGACAGCGCAATCGGCACGGAGCTTTACGGTTAGAATGAAAAGCGAAACTTATAACATGCAAACCGAGAGCGAACGCGAGGCCCAGCGCCCCGCCGCGGCGACGGGCCGCGCCGCGCCGTGGCTGATCGGCCTGCTCGAAGTGCTAGGCTGGGCTGCGCTCATCTCCTGCGCCGCGGTGTTTCTCGCTGCGCGCTACTGGATCCTGCCGAACATCGAGCGCTACCGGGACGACATCGTCGCGGTGATCTCGCAGGCGGTCGGCCTTCGCGTCGAAATCGGGGCCATGCGCGCCGATTGGCGCGGCCTGCGCCCGGAACTCGATTTCACCGACGTGCGGCTGTACGACAGTCGCGGCCGGGTGGCGCTCGCGCTGCCGGCGGTGGAATACGTGGTGGCATGGAGCTCGTTGCTGTTCGCCGATCTGCGCCTGGAGTCGCTTACGGTGAGCGGGCCTCGACTCGGCCTGCGGCGCGATGCGTCCGGTAGGCTGCACGTCGCTGGCATTGCGCTCGCTCCCGATGCCGGCGAGCAGGGGTTCACCGACTGGATCCTGCAGCAGCGCGAGATCACCGTGCGCGACGCGGAGATCACCTGGGTGGACGAGCAGCGCGGCGCGCCCCCGCTGGTCCTGAGCGACCTGAACTTTCGCCTGCGCAACGCGGGAGCGCGCCACCTGCTCGGGATCACGGCGCGGCCGCCCGCGGCGCTCGGCACCACGCTCGAGCTGCGCGCGGAACTCGAGGGAACAACTGTCACAAGCCCCGCGGCCTGGAGCGGGCGCGTGTACGCCGAGCTCGGCTATACCGATCTCGCCGGCTGGAGCCCGTGGGTCGACTATCCGGTGGAAGTGCGCCGCGGACAGGGCGCGGTGCGCCTGTGGGCGACGCTCGGCTCGGGCCGCGTGCTGCACGCCACCGCCGACCTGGCGCTGACCGGCGTGGTCGCGCGCCTGGGAGCGCAGCTCCCGCTGCTCGAGCTGAGCGCGCTGCGCGGCCGACTGGAGGGCCGCATGGGCGTCGGGGAATACGAAATCGGCGCGCGCAATCTGACGCTGCTGCGGGAGGGCGGGGCCGCGATGCGCTCGACCAGTTTCAGGCTGACGTGGAGCCCGGCCGCTGCGAACCGACTCGAGCACGGACTGCTCACCGCCAACCTGATCGAACTCGAGCCGCTGGCACAGCTCGCCGAGTACCTGCCGATTCCCGCCGAGCTGCGCCAGCGCGTCGCCGAACTGGCGCCGCGCGGCAACCTGCTCGACCTGCGCTTCAATTGGAGCGGGCAACTGCCGGACGCCGTCGCATTCAGCGCCCGCGGCCGCTTCACCGGCCTGGGAATGAAGGCCTGGCGCGACATACCGGGATTCGAGGGCATTTCGGGGAGCCTCGAGGCCGACCAGGACAAGGGCACGTTGCGCCTGGCCTCGCGCAGGAGCGAGCTAGAGCTGCCGAAAGTCTTCCCGGAGCCGCGTATTCAGCTCGAAGCGCTGAACGGCAACATCGAGTGGACGCGCCCGCGCCAAGGCACGCTCGAGGTACGCTTGTCGTCGCTCGCGTTCGCCAACGCAGATCTGGCGGGCAGCGCGTTCGGCACCTATCGCTTCGGAGGCGCGGGGCCCGGCGTGATCGACCTGTCGGCGCAGCTCTCGCGCGCCGACGGGCGCCGTGTGCAGAAATATCTGCCGCTCGGCCGCATCATGGGCGCGAAGACGCGCGACTGGCTGGCGCGATCGATTCTTGCCGGCGAGGCGAGCGACGTGCGCCTGCGCCTGCGCGGCGACCTGCGCGACTTCCCGTTCGCGGATCCGGCAAAGGGAGATTTCCTGGTCGCGGCTCGGTTCGAGAACGGAGTGCTCGACTACGCCGACGGCTGGCCGCGCATCGAGTCGATCGAAGGCGAGCTGCAGTTCGAGCGCGATCACGTGCAGATCGTCGGGCGCAGCGGCACCATCCTCGGCGCGACGCTCGCCAACGTGCGCGTGGAGATTCCGAGCCTAGTGTCGGGCCCGAAGCGGCTCGAGATTTCGGGCGACGCGTCGGGGCCTAGCGCACAGTTTCTCGCATACGTCGCCGCGAGCCCGGTGCGGCGGATGGTCGGCGGGCTGACCGACGGCGTGCGCGCCACCGGCGAGGGCAGCCTAAATCTCAAGCTCCAGCTGCCTTTCGACGACATGAAGGCGAGCAAGATCGACGGCGAGTTCCGCTTCGCCGGCAACACCATCGACCTCGGGCACCGGCTGCCGCCGATCGAGCAGGCCGCGGGCCGAGTCCACTTCACCGAGTCGAGCCTCAAGCTGAGCGATGCGCACGGGCGGCTGCTCGGTGGCCCGGTGAGCTTCAGCGGCGGCTCCGCCGCGGGCAAGGGCGTGCAAATCGACGCGCGCGGCAGCGCCGACGTCGCCGGCCTGACGGCGCTGCTCGGTCCTCCCTGGGATAGCCGCATTGCGGGCACGCTCGGCTACGACGCGCGCGTTACGGCGGGCGAGGGCCGCGCGCAGCTTTCCGTCGAATCCCGACTGCTCGGCGTGAAGAGCGCGCTGCCTGCGCCGCTCGACAAGACGGCAGGCGAGGCGCTGCCCCTGCGAGTCGAGATCATGACGAGCGACGGAGAAGTGCGCGAGCGCATTTCGGTCGCGCTCGGCGAGCGGCTCGCTGCCGAGGTCCAGCGCCGGCGCGAAGGCACGGCGCTGGCGCTGCAGCGCGCCTCGATCGAGTTCGGACCGGTGGCCGGACGCGCGCTGCGCCTGCCCGAGCGTCCCGGCGTGCTGCTCTACGGCTCGCTAGGGAGCCTCGATGTGGACAGCTGGCGCGCGCTGTTCCCCGGCGCGGGGGAGGGGCCCGGACCCACGACGCTCGACCTGCGGCTCGGCACGCTCGATGCCTTCGGCAAGCGCTTGAACGGCGTGACGCTGCGCGCCGGGGCGGACGCCGGCGGCTGGTCGGCGAACCTGCAGTCCGCCGAGATGGCCGGTGACCTGAGCTACCGGACGGCCGAAGGCGGCAAACTGGTCGCGCGCCTGGCGCGCTTTCGCATCCCGGACGACGCGCCGGGCGCGGGCCGCGAGCCGGTCATCCAGGCGCACGATCTGCCCGCGCTCGATCTGGTCGCCGAGAGCTTCACGTTTCGCGGCAAAGATCTCGGCCGCCTCGAGGTTTCGGCGCAGCGCTCGGGTGCCGATTGGCACGTCGAACGGCTGGCGATGACGAACCCGGACGCCTCGATGACGGGCAAGGGCGAGTGGCGCACCGGGGCGCCGGCAGGCACTTCGCTCGAGTTCCAGCTCGATGCGAAAGACGTGGGCAAGTTTCTCGAGCGCATCGGCTATCCCGGGCTGGTCAAGGGCGGGACGGCGAAGATGTCTGGCTCGCTGTCGTGGCGCGGCGAGCCGCTGACGATCGATTACCCGAGCCTCGCCGGCGAATTGAAGCTGCGCGCGGACGACGGCCAGTTCCTGGAGATCGAGCCCGGCCTCGGCAAGCTCGTCTCGCTCATGAGCCTGCAGATGCTGCCGCGGCGCATCCAGCTCGACTTCCGCGACGTGTTCTCCAAGGGCTTCCAGTTCGAAAGCATTACCAGCTCGCTGCACGTCAGCGACGGGGTGATGCGCACCACCGACTTCAATATGAAAGGCTCGGCCGCAGAGGTGGAGCTCGCGGGCGAGACCGACCTCGCGCGCGAGACGCAGGACGTAAAGGTGCGCGTCGTGCCGAGCCTCGGCGATAGCGCCTCAACCGTCGTCGGGCTGATACACCCGCTCGCGGGCGTCGCCACGCTGCTCGCGCAGCGCGTGCTCAGGGACCCCCTGGGCCAGATCTTCTCGTACCGCTATTCGATCAGCGGAACTTGGGCCGATCCGAAGGTCGAAAGACTTGGCGGGGTCACGCCGGGCACGGCGCCGGACGGCGGCGAAGGGAAGTGAGGCCCATTTGCTATGATGACCGCGACCCCCGAACGAGGCTGGCGGACAAAATGCATACGATGACGCGCACTGCGCAACAGGACATCGTTCTCGGCACCGCCGAGCGCTGCCTGCTCGAGCCCTACGAGCTGCAGACCGGCAAGCTCGCGCGCGTGCTGGGGGCGCTCGGGACGCGCCGCATCGACTACGCCGACCTGTACTTCCAGTACTCGCGCTCGGAGAGCTGGAGCCTGGAAGAGGGCATCGTCAAGTCGGGCAGCTTCAACATCGACCAGGGCGTCGGCGTGCGCGCGATCTCCGGCGACAAGACCGCGTTCGCCTATTCCGACGAGATCAGCTTCGACGCCCTGCAGGATGCCGCGCGCGCCACTCGCGCAATCGCGGCGGCCGGCCAGAACCGGCGCGTGCCGGCGCGGCGCAGGCGCGACGGGGCGCGCGCCGTACGACGCTACGACCCGCTCGATCCGATCGCCACGCTGCCGTCGGAAGCCAAGGTGGCGCTGCTCGAGAAGCTCGAGCGCATGTGCCGCGCGCTCGATTCGCGCGTGGTGCAGGTGATGGCGCACTTGGGCGGCGAGTACGAGGTGGTGCTGATCGCGCGCTCCGACGGCGTGCTCGCCGCGGACGTGCGGCCGCTGGTGCGCCTGTCGGTGCAGGTGGTCGCCGAGCAGAACGGGCGGCGCGAGAGCGGCAGCGCGGGCGGGGGCGGGCGCACCGGCTACGCGCACTTCAGCGCCGCAGTGCTCGAGGACTACGCGTCCAGGGCGGTGTCGCAGGCGCTCACAAATCTGGAGGCGCGCCCGGCGCCGGCGGGCACGATGAGCGTGGTGCTCGGCCCGGGCTGGCCGGGGATCCTGCTGCACGAGGCGATCGGCCACGGGTTGGAGGGCGACTTCAACAGAAAGGGTAGCTCGGCGTTCGCCGGGCGCATCGGCGAGCGCGTCGCCGCACCCGGCGTAACGGTGGTCGACGACGGCACGCTTCCCGGGCGGCGCGGCTCGCTCACCATCGACGACGAGGGCAACCCGACGCGCCGCACGGTGCTGATCGAGGACGGCGTGCTGCGCGGTTATCTGCAGGACAGCCTGAACGCGCGCCTGATGAAGATGCCGCTCACCGGCAACGGGCGGCGCGAATCGTTCGCGCACCTGACGCTGCCGCGCATGACCAACACCTACATGCTGGGCGGCCGGCACGATCCGCGCGAGATCATCGCCAGCGTCGAGCGCGGCGTGTACGCCGTCAACTTCGCCGGCGGCCAGGTCGACATCACGAACGGCAAGTTCGTGTTCTCGGCCGCCGAGGCCTACGCAATCGAGAATGGCAGGGTGACGCACCCGGTGAAGGGCGCGACCCTGATCGGCAACGGGCCGGACGCGCTCACGCGCGTCACCATGATCGGCAACGACATGCAGCTCGACAGCGGCATCGGCACCTGCGGCAAGGAAGGCCAGAGCGTACCGGTCGGGGTGGGGCAGCCCACACTCAGGATCGACGGTCTGACGGTCGGCGGCACGTCCTGACATGGACGGGCTGCCCGCCAACGCGACGCGCTTCTACGCCGACGCCGAGGCGCTGGCGGAGCGGATCCCGGACGGCGCGCTGCTCGCGCTGCCGCCCGACTACAGCCTGCCGGCGATGGCGGTGGTGCGCGCGCTGGTGCGGCGCCCGGCACGCAACCTGCGGCTGCTCGGCGTGCCGGTGCTCGGGATGTGCGCCGACCTGCTGATCGGCGCGGGCTGTGTGGCCGAGATCGAGACGAGCGCGGTCTCGCTCGGCGAGGCCGGGCTCGCGCCGCGCTTCACCGAGGCGGTCGAGCGCGGCGAAATCACCGTGCGCGACGCCACCTGCCCGATGATCCACGCCGCCCTGCAGGCCGCGGAGAAGGGCGTGCCCTTCATGCCGCTGCGCGGCGTTCTCGGCTCGGATCTCGTCGCCGGGCGCACCGACTGGAAAGTGATCGACAACCCGATGGGACGCGACGATCCCATCCTGCTCGCGCCGGCGATTTCGCCCGACGTGGCGCTGTTTCACGCGCGCTGGGCCGACCGCGCGGGCAACGTCTGGCTCGGACGGCGCCGCGAGCTGATGACGATCGCGCACGCCGCCAAGGCGACGCTGGTCAGCTGCGAAGCGCTGCGCGAGGGCGACATGCTCGAGGACGAGTTGCTCGCGCCGGGCGTGCTCGCTTCGGTCTACGTGAGCGCCGTGGCCGAGGCGCCGCGCGGCGCCTGGCCGCTCGGCGTGGCCGGCGCGTACCCGGTCGACGACGCGCATCTCGCCGCCTACGCGCGCGCGGCGAAGACCCGGGAAGGATTCGCGCGCTACTTGGACGAATGGGTCCTTACGCCAAGGAAGAGCTTCTCGCCAGCGTGATCGCGCGCCTGGTGGGCGACGCCGCGCACGTCGCGGTCGGCGCAGCCTCGCCGATCCCGGCGACCGGTTGCGCGCTGCTCAGGGCGCGCGGCCTGCCGCTCCGGGTGTCACTGCTGCACAAGCGCAGCGCCAACCCCTTCACCGACGGCTCGCGCGAGCTGTTCGATCTCGCCGGTCAGGGAAGGATCGACGTGTTCTTTCTCGGCGGGGCCCAGATCGATGGCGAGGCGAACATCAACCTGGTGCGCGCGGAAGGCAAGCGCTTCCCGGGGTCCTTCGGCTCGGCGTTCATGTATTTCGCCGCCGGGCGGACCATCCTGTTCCGCGAGGAGCACAGCCGCCGCGTGCTGGTGCCGAGGGTCGAGTTCGTCAGCGCCCCCGGATGGAGCCCGCCGGGCGTATGGCGCCGCGGGGGGCCGCAGGCGCTGGTCACCGGCAAGGCCGTGTTTTCCTGGCAGAGGGAGCGGCGCCGCTTCCGGCTGGAGAGCATCCACCCCGGTCACGACGTGGATGAGGTACGCGCGTCTACCGGCTTCGAGTTCGATTGTCCGGCCGAGGTGCCTGCTACCATTGGGCCGACAAGCGAGGAAATAACCATGCTGCGCGGGCCGGTGAGGAGGGAAATCGCCCTGAACTATCCCGAATTCGCGCGCCGCGTGTGGGCGCAGCAGCCGGAGGCGGCATGAAGGCGCGGCGCGGGTTCCTGGCGCAGGCCGGGTTCCTGCTGGCCGCGGCGTTCGGCGCGCGCGATGCCGGCGCGGCCGGGGCCGCGGTCATCGGCTGGGTCGAGCCGGTGCAGGTCGAGGACAAACTCGTCGTCGACGCGAAGATCGACACCGGCGCCGACATCCCGTCGCTGGACGCGCAGGACCTCAAGATCACGCGCCGCGGCCGCAAGGAGTGGGTCTCGTTCTGGACCAAGGATCGCGACGGCCAGCGCGTCGACTTCGAACGCGAGATCTACCGCTATGTCGACATCGAGCGGGCCGGCGGCCAGAACGAAAAGCGCCCCGCCGTGGTGCTCACATTGTGCCTGGGCAACGTCAGGCGCGAGGTGGTAATCAACCTGGTGGAGCGCAGCACGCTCAAGTATCCGATGATCATCGGGCGCAGCTTCCTGCAGAACAAATTCATCGTCGATCCGACGCACACGTACACGACGGTTCCGTCGTGCGAGGCGGCGGGTAAAGCGGAAGAAAAGAAGTGAGCAAGCTGCACCTCTACCTGCTCGCAGGCCTGCTGGTGCTCGCCGGCGCCTCGGCGACCGCCTACAAGGTGCTGGTGCTCGGCTTCCCGCTGTCCCCAAACCAGCGCTCCGAGATCTGGCGCGTCGAGCTGCAGCTTGCCTACGACGCCGACGGCGGGCCGGCCAAGCTGCTGCTCGCGGTGCCGAGCGAGACCGGCCAGGTTTCGGTCATGGACCAGGGTTTCGCGGCCCGCGGCTACGGCGTGACCACCGAGCGCACGCGCCTGAACGAGCGCGCAGTGTTCTCGATCGCCAACGCCCAGGGCCGCCAGTACCTCTACTACCGCGTGGTGGTCGACCTGTCCAAGCCCCCGCCGGCCCAGCCCCGGCCGGCGCCGACCTCGCAGGCGCCGCGATTCACGCCCGACGAGCTGCTGGTCGCGCACAGCCTGGTGGACAGTGCGCGCGCCAAGGCGGCCGATGCACGCACCCTGGCCGAGGTGCTCGTCGAGCGGCTGAAGGCGGCAAAGCCCGACGACGAGGCGTCCTATCTACTCGGACGCGACCCGATGCGCGGCCAGGCGCGCGTCCCGGTGGTCGCGGTCGACCTGCTGCGCCTCGCCGGCGTTCCGGCGGAGGTGGTGAACGGCGTGCTGCTCAAGCCGGAGCGGCGCAACGCGCGCTTCGTGCGCTGGCTGGAAATCTACGACAACGATCATTGGACGCCCATCTATACCAGCGATGCGCTCAAGGACGCGGGACCCTACCTGCTGCCCTGGTGGCGCGGGCCGGCGCTGGTGGCGCACGTGCAGGGCGGCAAGAACCTCGCGACCGACGTGACGGTGAGCCGCTCGCTCGAGTTCTCCACGCGCGTCGCGGTCGCGCGCCAGCGCGCACTCGAGCACCGGCTGATCGAGTTCTCGCTGTTCGGCCTGCCGCTGCAGGCGCAGCTGTTGTTCCGCACGTTGCTCGCGGTGCCGCTCGGCGCGTTCGTCCTGGTGGTGCTGCGCAACGTCGTCGGCTTCAAGACCTTCGGCACCTTCATGCCCGTGCTGATCGCGCTCGCCTTCCGGCAGACCGGGCTGACGGCGGGTATCGTGTTCTTCACCATCGTGCTGTCCTTCGGCCTGGTGGTCCGCTTCTACTTCGAGCACCTGAAGCTCTTGCTCGTGCCTCGGCTCGCGGCGATCCTCATCGTGGTGGTAATGGTGATTGCCGCGCTCTCGGTGGTCTCGCACCGGCTGGGCGTGGACGTCGGGCTATCGCTCGGCCTGTTCCCGATCGTCATCCTCACCATGACCATCGAGCGCATGACGGTCGCCTGGGAGGAACGCGGTCCCAGGGAGGCGCTGCAGCAGGCGGGCGGCAGCCTCGCGGTGGCCGCGGTGTGCTACCTGCTGATCCAGCACACGCTGATCCGGCACCTGCTGTTCGTGTTCCCGGAGCTGCTGTTGATCGTGCTGGCCGCCACGCTGCTGCTCGGCCGCTACACCGGCTACCGCTTGGTCGAGCTGCGCCGCTTCCGGGTGCTGGCGAAATGATGGGGCCGTTCGCGCTCGCGCGCGCGCTGCGCGACCGCGGCGTGCTCGGCCTGAACGCGCGCAACGGCGAGTTCATGCTGCCGTGGAACCCGCGCCGCTTCTACCCGCTGGTCGACGACAAGGTGCTCACCAAGACGCTGGCGCGCGAGCACGGCGTCTCGGTGCCCGAGGTGTACGCCATCATCGAGATTCCGCGCCAGATCCGCGAGCTCAAGTCGAAGGTCGCCGCGCACGAGGAGTTCGTCGTCAAACCGGCGCGCGGCTCGGGCGGCGAGGGCATCGTGGTGGTGACCGGCCGCGGCCCGGACGGCTACCGCAAGATCGACGGCTCGTCGATCTCCGAGCAAGAGCTCGAGTTCCACATCTCCAACATCCTCGCCGGCATCTTCAGCCTGGGCGGCACTCCGGACAAGGCGCTCGTGGAATACCGCGTCAACTTCGACCCGGTGTTCGACGCGGTCACCTACCGCGGCGTTCCGGACGTGCGCGTGATCGTGTTCCTCGGCGTGCCCGTCATGGCGATGGTGCGCCTGCCGACCCGCAAGTCGGGCGGGCGCGCCAACCTGCACCAGGGGGCGCTCGGCACGGGCGTCGACATGGCGACCGGCAGGACGCTCACCGCCGTGCTGCGCACAGGCATCGTCGACGTGCATCCTGACACCGGCGTGCCGGTGTCAGGCATCCAGATTCCGCACTGGCAGACGATGCTCGAGATCGCGAGTCGCAGCTACGAGCTGACCGGGCTGGGCTACCAGGGAATAGACATCGTGCTCGACCGCAAGCTCGGACCGATGGTGCTCGAGCTGAATGCGCGGCCCGGACTCGCGATCCAGATGGCGAACCGCGCCGGCCTGCGTACACGCCTGGAGGCGGTGCTGCGCGACCGCGCGGGCCTCGACAGCGCGGCCGCGCGCATCGCCTACGCGCGCGAGCGCTTCGCCGCCAGGCCTTCCTAGTCTGCGCTCCAGCCGCGGCTGCGGCGCACCGCCTCGCGCCAGCGCGCGAGCAACGCCGAGGCCTCGGCGCGCGCCATGCGCGGCTCGAACCGGCGCTCGACCTGCCACTGCGCGGCGATCTGCTCGCGCGACTTCCACACGTTCACCGTCAGGCCGGCGAGGTAGGCGGCGCCGAGCGCGGTCGTCTCGAGCACGCGCGGACGCACCACCGGGACGCCGAGGATATCGGCCTGGAACTGCATCAGCAGATCGTTCGCGGTCGCGCCGCCGTCCACGCGCAGCTCGGCGAGCGATCCGCCGGAGTCCTTCTGCATGGCCTCCAGCACGTCGGCGCTCTGGTAGGCGATCGACTCGAGCGCCGCGCGCGCCAGGTGCTCGCGCGACGAGCCGCGCGTCAGGCCGACGATGGTGCCGCGCGCGTGCGGATCCCAGTGCGGCGCGCCCAGGCCCGCGAAGGCGGGCACCACGTACACGCCGCCGTTGTCCGGCACGCTCGCGGCGAGGCGCTCGACCTCGGCCGAGGAGGCGAAGAACTTAAGCTCGTCGCGCAGCCACTGCACCACGGCGCCGGCGATGAACACGCTGCCCTCAAGCGCGTACTCCTTGTCGGCGTCGCGCGCATCCCGTGCGTGCCCGAGCTGCGCGCAGGCGGTCGACAGCAGGCCGTGCGCCGAGCGCACCGGCGCGGCGCCGGTGTGCAGCAGCATGAAGCAGCCGGTGCCGTAGGTGTTCTTTGCCATGCCGCGCCGGTGGCAGCCCTGGCCGAACAGCGCAGCCTGCTGGTCGCCGGCGATGCCGGCGATCGGCATCGGCTCGCCGACGAACGAGGGTGGCAGCATGCCGAAGGCGTGCGCGGAGGGGTGCACCTCGGGCAGGATCGCGCGCGGCACGCCGAGCAGACGCAGGAGCTCTTCGTCCCAGTCGCCGCTGCGGATATCGAACAGCATCGTGCGCGAAGCGTTCGACGGGTCGGTGACGTGCGTGCGGCTCTGCGTCAGGTTCCAGGCGAGCCAGGTGTCCACGGTGCCGAAGGCGAGCTCGCCGCGCTCGGCGCGCGTGCGCGCGCCGGGGAGATTGTCGAGCAGCCAGGCCAGCTTGGTGCCGCTGAAGTAGGGGTCGATCACCAGGCCGGTCTTTTCGCGCACCAGCTCCTCCGCGCCGTCCGACTTGAGGCGCGCGCACAGCTCGGCGGTGCGCCGGTCCTGCCATACGATCGCGTTGTACAGCGGCTCGCCGGTCTGGCGGTCCCACAAGAGCGTCGTCTCGCGCTGGTTGGCGATGCCGGCGGCGACGATGCTCTTCGCCTCGACCCCGGATTTCCTCACCGCCTCGCGCGCTACCGCGCGCTGCGAGGCGACGATCTCGCGCGGGTCGTGCTCGATCCAGCCGGGCCGCGGGTAGATCTGACGGAATTCCTGCTGCGCCGACGCGCGCGGCGTGCCGGTCTCGTCGAACACGATGGCGCGCGAGCTGGTGGTCCCCTGATCGAGCGCGAGGATGTGCTTCATGCGTGGCTGCTCCGGCGGGATCGAGCGATTCTAGCAGCGGCTCCGGTGTTAGAATCCGCCGCTTCGCGGCACTCTCCCTGCGTCATGCCCCTTCCGGTACCGGACGTCGAACGCGAGCTCACGCACACGCGGCGCGTGCGCTACGAGGGCTACAAGCGCGCCGACGGCAATTGGGACATCGAAGCCCACCTGCGAGACGTCAAGAACCACGATTACGAGCTGAAGACCGGTGTGCGCCGCGCCGGGCAGGCGATCCACGAGATGTGGGTGCGCGTCACCATCGACCGCCGCATGAACGTGCTCGCGGCGACGGCGGTGACCGATGCGATGCCCTACCCGGGCGGCTGCGACAAGGCGCCGGACGAGTACGTGAAGCTCGTGGGACTGAACCTGCGCCAGGGTTTCCGCAAGAAGGTGCACGAGTTGCTCGGCGGCGTGCAGGGCTGCACGCATATCACCGAGATGCTCGGCGGGCTGCCGACGGCGGCGATTCAGACTTTCGCGGGCGAGATGAAGGAAGAGCGCGACGACGGCACGAAGCCGTTCCAGCTCGATCAGTGCATCGCGCTCGAGACGGGCTCGGAGACGGTGAGGAAGCTCTATCCGAAGTGGTATCGAGGACCGATGGGAGGAGACAAGGCGGCATGAAGATTCACGAATACCAGGGCAAGGAGCTGTTCAGGAAGTACGGCGTCGCGACGCCGCGCGGCGTGCCGTGCTTCTCGGTCGATGAGGCGGTCAGGGTGGCCGAGACCCTCGGCGGCAGCGCCTGGGTGGTCAAGGCGCAGATCCACGCCGGCGGACGCGGCAAGGGAGGAGGCGTCAAGCTCGCGCGCTCCCTCAAGGAGGTGCGGGACGTCGCGTCCAAGATCCTCGGCATGCAACTCGTCACGCATCAGACCGGGCCGCAAGGCCAGAAGGTGCGCCGGCTGCTCGTCGAAGAGGGCGCAGACATCAGGAAGGAGCTGTACGTCGGCATGGTCGTCGACCGCCAGACGCAGAAGGTCTGCCTGATGGCCTCTTCCGAGGGCGGCATGGACATCGAGGAAGTGGCCGCCAAGACGCCGGAGAAGATCCACAAGGTGTTCGTCGACCCGGCTGCCGGCCTGACCGACGCCGAGGCGTCCGACAGCGCGCACAAAATCGGCGTTCCCGCGGCGTCGGTGCCCGAGGCGGCGCGGCTACTCAAGGCGCTCTACAAATGCTTCTGGGAAACCGACGCCTCGCTCGCCGAGATCAACCCGCTGATCCTCACCGGCGACGGCAGGGTGATCGCGCTCGACGCGAAATTGAACTTCGACGACAACGCGCTCTTCCGCCACCCCGACATCGTCGCCATGCGCGACCTGGACGAGGAGGATCCGCTCGAGATCGAGGCGTCGAAGTACGACCTGTCTTACATCTCGCTCGACGGCGAGATCGGATGCATGGTGAACGGCGCGGGCCTCGCGATGGCCACCATGGACACCATCAAGCTGTTCGGCGGCGCACCGGCCAACTTCCTCGACGTCGGAGGCGGGGCGACCGCGGAGAAGGTCACGGCGGCGTTCAAGATCATGCTGTCCAACGCGAAGGTGAGGGCGATCCTGGTCAACATCTTCGGCGGAATCATGAAATGCGACACCATCGCCGAGGGCGTGGTCGCAGCGGCGCGCGAGGTGAAGCTGGCGGTGCCGCTGGTGGTGCGCATGAAGGGCACCAACGAGGACCTCGGCAAGAAGATCCTCAAGGACTCCGGGCTGCCGATCATCTCGGCCGACAACATGGCCGACGCGGCGAAGAAAGTCGTTGCGGCGGTGAAAAGGAAGAAGAAGCCTGCCAAGAAGAAGATCAAGTCCAAAATCAAAACGAAATCGAAAGCGAAGGTCAAAGCCAAAGCCAAAGCCAAAGCCAAGTCGAAGAAGTCGAAGAGGAAGAAGAAATGAGCATCCTCATCAACAAGGACTCGCGCGTCATCACGCAAGGCATCACCGGCAAGACCGGCCAGTTCCACAGCCGCACCAGCCGCGAGTACGCGAACGGACGCGCCTGCTACGTCGCGGGCGTCAATCCGAACAAGGCGGGCGAGAACTTCGAGGGCATTCCCATCTACGCGACGGTGAAGGACGCGAAGGAGAGAACCGGCGCCACGGTGTCGGTGATCTACGTGCCGCCGCCCTTCGCCGCGGCGGCGATTTGGGAGGCCGTTGAAGCGGACCTCGACCTCGTGATCTGCATCACCGAGGGCATCCCCGTGCGCGACATGATCGAGGTGCGCGACCGCATGCGCAAGCAGAACCGCCGCACGCGCCTCATCGGCCCGAACTGCCCAGGCCTGATCACACCGGGCGAGCTGAAGATCGGCATCATGCCGGGCCACATCCACAAGAAGGGGCGCGTGGGCGTGGTGTCGCGCTCGGGCACGCTCACCTACGAGGCGGTCGGCCAGCTCACCGAGCTCGGCATCGGCCAGTCGAGCGCGGTCGGCATCGGCGGCGACCCCGTGAACGGGCTGAAGCACGTCGACGTGTTGAAGCTGTTCAACGACGACCCGGGCACCGATGCGGTGGTGATGATCGGGGAGATCGGCGGCTCGGACGAGGAGACTGCCGCCGAGTGGGTCAAGCACAACATGAAGAAGCCCGTGGTTGGCTTCATCGCCGGCATCACCGCGCCGCCGGGCAAGAGGATGGGGCACGCGGGCGCGATCATCTCGGGCGGCAAGGGGACCGCGCAGGAGAAGCTCGCTGTGATGGAAGCCTGCGGCATCAAGGTGACTCGCAACCCCGCCGAGATGGGCAAGACGCTCAAGTCGGTTCTCAAGTAGCGCCCCGTGGCCCGAGCGGCCGGGCCCGGCTTCGGCGTGCTGCGCCACGGCGGCTTCGGCCGCTACCTCGCGGCGCGCGTGCTCGGCACGCTCGCCCAGCAGATGCTGGTGGTGGCCGTCGGCTGGCAGGTCTACGAGCGGACACACGCTCCGCTCGACCTGGGCCTCATCGGATTGTCGCAGTTCCTGCCGTTCGTCGTCCTCATCCTGCCCGCCGGACACGCCGCGGACCACTACGACCGGCGCCGCATTGCGGCGGCCTGCTTCGCGCTGCAGGCGGCGGGCGCGCTCTTGCTCGCGCTCTATTCGCGCCTCGGCGCCGCCCAGGTGTGGCCGGTGTTCGCGATCATGAGCCTGTTCGGCATCGCGCGCGCCTTCTCGATGCCTGCCGCGCAGGCGCTGCTGCCGAACGTGGTGCCGGCAGAAAGCTACGGCCACGCGGTCGCGCTCAACTCCTCCGCGATGCAGGTGGCGCGCATCACGGGGCCTGCGCTCGGCGGTCTGCTCTACTTCGCCGGCGCCGAGAGCGTGTACGTCGCGGTCGCCTTGCTGCTCTCCGCGGCGGTGGCGCTCATGCTCGCCGCGCGCGTGGTGGGCGACGCGGCGCCGGGGCGCGCGCCGCTCAGCTGGCAGAACCTGCTGTCCGGGCTCGCGTTCGTGCGCTCGCGCCCGGTGATCCTCGGCGCGATATCGATGGACCTGTTCGCGGTGCTGTTCGGCGGCGCGACGGCGCTCCTGCCCGCGTACGCTTCCGACATCCTGCACGTCGGCCCGGCGGGCCTGGGCTTCCTGCGCACCGCCTCGGGCTTGGGCGCGGCGCTGTGCGGCCTCGCGCTCGCCCTGCGCCCGATCCAGCGCCATGTCGGGCGCTGGATGTTCCGCGGGGTGGCCGTCTTCGGCGCCGCGACCGTGGTATTCGGCGTCTCGAAGGTGCTGTGGCTGTCGCTCGCCGCGCTGTTCGTGCTCGGCGCGGCCGACATGGTGAGCGTCTACGTGCGCAACCTGCTCGTGCAGCTCGCCACGCCGGATTCGATCCGCGGGCGGGTGAGCGCCGTGAACGCGGTATTCATCGGCGCTTCCAACGAGATGGGCGAGTTCGAGTCGGGCGTCACCGCGGCCTGGTGGGGCGTGGTGCCGGCGGTGGTGGTGGGCGGGGTCGCGACGATGCTGGTCGCATCGAGCTGGACGCGCTTCTTCCCGGGCCTGTGGCGCATGGAGCGCTTTCCGGAGCCCGAGCGCTGATCAGCCGTTCTGATGCACGAGCTTGCCTGCGGCGTCGGTCACCTTGACCGATACGGGAATGCCCTTGCGAATGCTCTCGGTGACGATACAGAAGTCCTCGAACTGCTCGGCGCAGCGGTCGAAGTGCTGAATCGCGCCTGCCTCGTCCGACAGCGCGATCGCGACGTCGATGCCCGCAATGCGGTAGCGGCCGCGCTCGTTGCGCTCGAGCGTGCCGGTCACGCGGGCCTTCAGCGGGCCGGCATTCTGCTTGAACTTGCCCTGCATGCAGAACACGAGGCTCGCCGAAAGGCAGTTCGCCACTGCGGCGGCGACCAGCCGCGCGGCATTCGGACCGCGCTTCCCGCCGAGCGGCTCGGGCTCATCCAGCAGCAGATCCGGAACTCCCGGCCAGTCGAACCTGACGCGGAACTCGTAGCCCTGCTCTTGCTCGAGCGTCAGCGTGAAGCTCTGCGCGTGCGAGGGCGCGTTCGATTCGGCTTGTACTTGTGCCATGTGCGTTCTTCCGCTGAGAATCCGATGGATCAAGACTAGCCGCGTGCGCTCCGGCGCCTTTGCGCTAGATCAAGGCGCCCGGCTACTTCATCCGCGAAGGCAGCCTGATCGTCCGGCCGGCCACCATGAAGACGCCCATCCCGCGGTGATGAATCGTGCGCGGGTTCTTGCGCGCCGGATCGATCCAGGCCTTCACGACCTCGAGCACGAAGAAGTTGTATTTCTCGACCATGCGTGTGTCGGCCACCTTGCACTCCAGATTCGCGTAGCACTGCTCGATCAGTGGCGCGGCGACGCGCGCGGCCGGGGCGCGCGTCAGCCCGAAGGCGGCGAACTTGTCTCTAGCCTTGCCCGAGCAGTTTCCGACGCGCACCGTCTGCGCGGCGAGCTCCACCGTCGGGATGTTGATCACGCACTCCCTGGTCTTGCGCAGGTTGTCGAAGCTGAAGTTGCGGTTGCTGACGACGCAGCCGACGAGCGGCGGCTCGAATTCCAGCATCGTGTGCCAGGACATCGTCATCACGTTCGGCCGCCCCTTGCGTGCGGTCGTCAGCAGCACCACCGGCCCGGGCTCGAGCAGCCGGTAGACGCGCGCGAGCGGAAGGCTTCTCTTCTTCATGCGGCGCGCGTGGCGCCCCCGTCGATGCTGATGGTGGTGCCGCTGATATAAGTGTTCCGCGCGGAGGCGAGGAAGGCGATCAGCGGCGCTATCTCGTCCGGCTGCGCAAAGCGGCCGATGGGGATGTCGCGCAGGAATTCCTCGCGCGCCGCCTCCTCGGAGATGTTCATCATCGACGCCTTCGCCTTCACCATGTACTCGAGCCGCCGCGTCTGCATGGGACAGGGGCTCACCCCGTTTATCAGGATGCCGTCCTTGACGAACTCGTCGCCGAGCGCCTTGGTGAAATTGATTAGGCCCGCATTCGCGACGCCGGCCGGCATGGCCTGCGCCTCGGGCTGGCGCCCGCGGTGCCCGATGAGGTTCACGATGCGCCCCCAGCGCTGGCGCTGCATGTGCGGGATGACCTCGCGGCAGCAGTGGACGATGCCGAAGAGCTTCAACTCGAGGCTTTCGCGCCATTCCTCCTCGGTCAGGCGCAGGAAATGCCCGGACTTCGCCGCACCGATGCTGTTGACCAGCACGTCGATGCGTCCGAAGCGCGCGAGCACTTCGCCGACCATGCGCCGGACCTCGGCGGGCTTCGTGCAGTCCGCCTGCACGGCGAGCACTTCGCCTTGCGCGTGGCGCCCGATCTCCCCGGCGGCCTGCGCGAGCGCGTCCCTGCCGCGCGCGGCGATCGCGACCCGGCAGCCCTCGGCGGCGAGCTCGAGCGCGGCGGCCTTGCCGATGCCCATGCTGCCGCCGGTGACCAGGGCGCATCTGTCTTTCAGGCCCAGTTCCATGTGTCGCTCAGCGGAATGAGCCGTCCTTGACCTGGCTGGCGAAGGCCTGGGCGGCCTCGACGATGGTCTTGCCGAGATCTGCGTAGCGCCGGGCGAACGGGGGGAGGCGCTCGCTCAGGCCGAGGGCATCGTTGACGACGAGCACCTGCCCGTCGCAGGCCTTGCCGGCGCCGATCCCGATCGTCGGCACCGAGACGGCGCCTGTGACACCCGCCCCGAGTGCTTCCGGGATGTGCTCGAGCACGATCATGTAGGCGCCTGCCGCGGCGATGCCGATCGCCTCGTTTTGCACGCGCTCGGAGTCGGCGCTGTCGCGGCCCACCTGCCTGAAGCTGGTCGCGGTCTGCGGCGTCAGCCCGGTGTGGCCGACCACGTCGATGCCATTCGCGACGAGATGGCGGATGACTTCGTACTTGGGGCCTTCCAGCTTCACGCTGTCGGCGCCGGCGCCGACTAGGAGGCGCGCGCTGCTTAGTGCCGTCGCGGGATCTTCGTCGCAGCCGTAGGGCAGGTCGCCGACGATATGGGTGTCGCGCGCGCCGCGGCGCACCGCGCCGATGTGATATTGCATGTGCTCAATGGTCACCTGGCGCGTGCTTTCGAAGCCCATTTCCACCATGCCGACCGAGTCGCCCACGAGGATCACGGGGATCCCGGCTTGCTCGAGACAGCGGGCCACGGGAGCCGTGTAGGCCGTCAGCATCGGGATCCGGGCCACCGACTTCATGCGCCGAAGTGACTCTGCAGTGTGCTTCACCGTGCCGCTCCTCTTTGGACGACCGCATGAAATGTTACATTGATCCGCCATGGACACCGGAAGGCCCTTCCTCGACAAGCTGGACCGCGAGGCGCGCGAGCTGCTGCTTTCGGTGGCCCGGCCGGTATCGTTCGCCGCGGGTGCGCGCCTCCTGCGATACGGGCAGGCGGCGCAGGGCGCGTACGTGCTGCGCTCGGGGCGTGCGCAGGCGCTCGTCGACCTGCCCGGCGGCGAGCGCCTGGTGGTGAACGAGGTCGGACCCGGGGCAGTGCTCGGCGAGATGGCGCTCATCGAGCGCGGCACGGTCTCGGCGACGGTGGTCGCGAGCGAGCCGGTGGAGGGCTGGTACCTGGCGCGCGACGACTTTCGCGCGCTCGCCGTGCAGCACACGGCGCCGGCGCTCGCGGTGCAGCACGCGGTGACCGAGGCGCTGTGCGCGAAGATCGAGAACCTGACCGCGCAGCTGCTCGCCGCGCCTTCGGCCGAGGACCGCGCCGCGGTGCCGCTGCCCGCGGGCGATCCGCTCGCGGGCGTGCCGCGCGTCGCGCGCGCGTCGTTCGAGTTCCGTCCGTTCCTGCCGCTGCTCGCGCTGTTCGAGGGCTTCGAGGCGCAGGACATCGAGCGCGTCGCGGCGCGCGCCGCGGTGCTCGAGCTGCCGCGCGGCCAGGCGCTGTATGTGCCCGGCGCGCCGGCGGCGGCCTGCTACGCGGTGGTGCGCGGCGCCGTCGAGCTGTGGGCGCGCCAGGGCGAGCGCGAGCGGCGCCTGGTGCTCTACGGCCCGGGGAACCTCGCCGGCTTCGTGCGACTGCTCGCGGGGGCACCGCACGGCGCCGCCGCGTTCGTGCGTGAGAGGGCGCTGCTTCTCGAATTCACGCGGCCCGCCTTCGACGAGCTCTATTACCGCTCGGGTGCCGTGTCGGCGCGGCTGCGGCGCGCGCTGCACGGCCGTCTGCTCGCGCTCATGGTGCACACCAATACCCAGCTGACGCGCCTCATCAGCCTGGCGCGGCTGCGCGGCGCGCGGGGCGAAGGCGACCGGCTCGAGGCCGCGCATGCCGGCCAGGTTGTGGCCGCAGGCCCTAGTCGAGAAGACGCTGGCTGATCGCCGGCCGTCCGTCTCTCAGCGCGGCGTGCAGCACGCCGTACTCCGGCACCTCGACCCAGGCCGCGGTGTCGCTGCTGAGCGGCTCGGAGGCGATGAGCAGCGCGTCGGCGCGCTCGGCGCCGCCGGTCATCTTCCACTCGCCGTCGTGCAGCCCGTAGTCGTGCCCGAGCGTGTACCAGAGGCTCGCGTAGCGCAGGCCATCGGGGCGCACCCCCGCCGGGTCCTCGGTGGGGTAGCAGCCGAAGTCGAAGCAGTAGCGTACCGCGGCGAGCTGCGCGCCGTCGGCGAGAAACAGGTTCACCGAAGACGACTCGGCGATCCCGGCTTCGGCGCGTGCGGCGCGGATCACGCCGAGCGCCGCGGCGATCGCGTCGATCAGCTCGCTCTCGGAAGGGCGCGCCCGGGGGTTCCTCAGGTGCGACACCACCAGCGCGTAGATCCACTCGCTGTCGGTGGTGCCGCGCACCTGCGCGGCGAACTCGTCCTTCACGTGGCGCGCGATCAGCGGGCGCAGGCGCGCGAACTGCGCCAGGTCGCCGTTGTGCGCCATGACCAGCGGCACGCCGGCGAACTGGAACGGATGCACGTTCTGCAGCGAGATCTCGACCGCGGTGCTGTAGGGTACGCCGCGCACGTGCGCCAGCACGCAGGTGGCGGCGATCTTCTCGGCCAGGTTCTTGAGGTTGCGGTCGAACACCGGCAGCGAGTGCGAAGCGTAGGCGAACGGCGCGTCCGGATCGTGCGAGGCGCGGTCCCATGCACGCATGCCGAAGCCCGCCAGGTTGAGCAGGTGCAGCATCTTCGGCATGTAGCTCTGGCGCACCAGGGCGGAGTCGGGCCGGAACAGCAGGTTATCGAGCACCACCGGCCGTCCGAGGTACAGGAGCGCGCGGCACATGCGGACATGGTAGCGGCGGCCCTGCGGGCAGCCAAGCGCTTGACCGCAGTCAAGCGTTTCGCGCCGCCGCGTGCCGGATAATGGCCCGGCGCAAGCAAGGAGGCACAGGAACCGTGAAGGGCAGAGTCCGCTCCACGCCCAAAGGTCGCCGCGTCGATCCTAAAGCTCTCGAAGTGGTGCGCCGGCTGCTCGGCCGCGCGCCGCGCCGGCGCGACCTGCTGATCGAGCACCTGCACCGCATCCAGGATGCTTTCGGGCAGCTGTCGCCCGCGCATTTGGCGGCGCTCGCGCAGGAACTGCGACTCTCGCTCGCCGAGGTGTACGAGGTCGCCACCTTCTACCACCATTTCGACGTCGTGCGGGAGGGCGCCGAGGCGACGCCGGGGATCACGGTGCGCGTGTGCGACTCGATCGCCTGCGAGCTGGCCGGCGCGCACGAGCTGCTGCACCGCCTGCCGAGCGTGCTCGGCACTGACGTGCGCGTGCTGCACGCCCCTTGCGTCGGCCGCTGTGAAGTCGCGCCGTGCGTGGTGGTGGGCCAGAACCCGGTGCCGTTCGCGACCCCGGCGAAGGTGCGCGAGACAGTGGAGGACGAAGCGACGCGCTGCCCGGTGCCGCGCTACCTCGATTACGCGGCCTACCGGCGCGCGGGCGGCTACCGGCTGATCGCGGACTGCCTGGCGGGCAAGCGTACGCGCGAGGAGATCACCAAGATCATGGAGGACTCGGGCCTGCGGGGCCTGGGCGGCGCGGGCTTCCCGGCCGGGCGCAAGTGGCGCATCGTCGCCGCCGAGAAGGCGCCGCGCCTCATGGCGGTCAACATCGACGAAGGCGAGCCCGGCACCTTCAAGGACCGCTGGTATCTGGAGCGCGACCCGCACCGTTTCCTCGAGGGCATGCTGGTGGCGGCCTGGTGCGCCGGCATTGGCGAAATCTACGTCTACCTGCGCGACGAGTATGCGGGCTGCAGGGCGATCCTCGAGAAGGAGCTTGCCAGACTCAAGGCGAAGCCGCCCTGCGCGCTGCCGCCGATCCATCTGCGGCGCGGCGCGGGCGCCTACATCTGCGGCGAGGAGTCCGCGATGATCGAGTCGATCGAGGGCAAGCGCGGCATGCCGCGCCTGCGCCCGCCGTATGTCGCGCAGGTCGGTTTGTTCGGCTATCCGACGCTCGAGCACAACATGGAAACCGTGTACTGGGTGCGCGAGATCGTCGAGAAGGGCGCCAGTTGGTTCACGTCGCACGGGCGGCACGGCAGGAAGGGCCTGCGCTCGTTCTCGGTGTCGGGGCGCGTGCGCAAGCCCGGCGTGCACCTTGCGCCCGCGGGGATCACGGCGCGCGAGCTGATCGACGAATACTGCGGCGGCATGCAGGAGGGGCACGAGTTCTACGGCTACTTGCCCGGCGGCGCCTCCGGCGGCATTCTGCCCGCGAGCCTCGGCGACGTGCCGCTCGATTTCGACGCGCTGCAGCCGCACGGCGCGTTCATCGGCTCGGCCGCGGTGGTGATCCTGTCCGACCACGACAAGGCGAGCCACGCGGCGCAGAACCTGATGCGCTTCTTCCGCGACGAGTCCTGCGGCCAGTGCACGCCCTGCCGTGTCGGCACCGCCAAGGCGCTCGCGCTGATGGGCGAGCGCCGCTGGAACCAGCCGCTGCTCAGGGAACTCTCACAGACGATGGCTGACGCATCAATCTGCGGCCTCGGCCAGGCGGCGCCCAACCCGGCGCTTACCGTGATGAAGTACTTTCCCCACGAGGTGACGTGATGGATCGCGCGACCAACCGGCAGCTCGCCACGATGCCGATCGAGTTCAAGCTGAACGGCACGACGGTGGTGGGCCGACCCGACGAGACGATCCTCGAAGCCGCGCGGCGCCACGGCGTCGAGGTTCCGCACCTTTGCTACAAGCCGGGCCTGCGGCCCGACGGCAACTGCCGCGCCTGCGTGGTGGAGATCAAGGGGGAGCGCGTGCTGGCGCCGTCGTGCTGCCGCTACCCTGCCGAGGGCATGGAAGTCACCACCGACTCGGCGCGCGCCCGGGTCTCGCAGAAGATGGTGCTCGAGCTCCTCCTCTCGGACATGCCGGAAAAGGAGTACCGCCTCGATTCGGAGCTCGACCAGTGGGCGCGCAAGCTCGGCCTCGGATTGCCGCGCTTCCCGTCCCGCGCCCAGCCCGCCGCGGACCTGTCGCACCCGGCGATGGCGGTCAACCTCGACGCCTGCATCCAGTGCACGCGCTGCCTGCGCGCCTGCCGCGAGGAGCAGGTGAACGACGTGATCGGCTACGCCTTCCGCGGCGAGCACGCGAAGATCGTGTTCGACTTCGACGACCCGATGGGCGAGTCGACCTGCGTGGCCTGCGGCGAATGCGTGCAGGCCTGTCCGACTGGCGCGCTCATGCCTGCGCGCGACGCGGGCTTCGCCGTCGCAGAGCGCAAGGTCGACTCGCTGTGCCCGTTCTGCGGCGTCGGCTGCCAGCTCACCTACCACGTGAGCGAGAACAAGATCCGCTTCGTCACCGGGCGCGACGGCCCCGCGAACCACGGGCGCCTGTGCGTCAAGGGCCGCTACGGATTCGACTACGCGCACCATCCGCACCGGCTGACCAGGCCGCTCATCCGCAAGCCCGGCGTGCCGAAGAGCGCCGACTTCGTGGTCGATCCTGGCAACTGGTCCGAGGTGTTCCGCGAGGCGACGTGGGACGAAGCACTCGATGTTGCGTCAAAGAAATTACTTGAATTAAGAAATCAGGATCGCTATGCATTGGCCGGGTTCGGCTCGGCCAAGGGCTCGAACGAGGAAGCGTACCTGTTCCAGAAGCTTGTGCGCACAGGCTTCGGCACCAACAACGTCGACCACTGCACGCGCCTGTGCCACGCCTCGTCGGTGGCGGCGCTCATGGAGGGCATCAACTCGGGCGCCGTGTCCAACCAGGTGAGCGACGTGCTGAATGCCGAGGTGGTGTTCATAATCGGCGCGAACCCGACCGTCAACCACCCGGTGGCCGCGACCTGGATCAAGAACGCCGCGAAGCGCGGCGTCAAGCTGATCGTGGCCGATCCGCGCCGCACCGAGCTCGAGCGCCATGCGACGCACTTCCTGCAGTTCCGTCCCGACACCGATGTGGCGCTGCTGAACGCCTTGATTCACGCGATCATCGACGAGGGCCTGGTGAACGAGGCCTTCGTCCGGGACCGCACCAGCGGCTTCGCGGAACTGAAGAGGAACGCCAAGGCGTTCTCGCCGGAGAAGATGGCGCCCGTGTGCGGCATCCCGGCGCAGACGATCCGCGAGGTGGCGCGCCTGTATGCGACCTCGAGGGGATCGATGATCCTGTGGGGCATGGGCATCAGCCAGCACGTGCACGGCACCGACAACGCGAGGTGCCTCATCGCGCTCGCGCTCATGACCGGCCAGATCGGGCGTCCCGGCACCGGGCTGCATCCCCTGCGCGGACAGAACAACGTGCAAGGGGCGTCGGACTCGGGCCTGATCCCGATGGTGTTCCCCGACTACCAGCGTGTCGACGATCCCGAGGCGCGCAAGCGCTTCGAGGCGCTGTGGGGCAAGCCGCTCGACGGCAAGCCGGGCCTGACCGTGGTCGAGATCATGAACGCCGCCAAGGCGGGCAAGATCCGCGGCATGTACATCATGGGCGAAAACCCCGCGATGTCGGATCCGGACGTGGCGCACGCCCGCGAGGCGATGGCGAAGCTCGAGCACCTGGTGGTGCAGGACATCTTCCTCACCGAGACTGCGTACCTCGCCGACGTAGTGCTGCCGGCGACCGCCTTCCCCGAGAAGACCGGCACCTTCACCAATACCGACCGCATGGTGCAGCTCGGCAGGAAGGCGATCAAGCCGCCGGGCGAAGCGCGCGAGGACCTGTGGATCATTGTCCAGCTCGCGCGACGGCTGGGCCTCGACTGGTCGTACGTCGAGCCGCGCGAGGTGTTCGACGAGATGCGCAAGGGCATGAACTCGATCGCCGGCATCACCTGGGAGCGCCTGGAGCGCGACTCGTCGGTCACCTACCCCTGCGAGCACGAGGGCGACGCGGGTGAGCCGGTGGTGTTCCGCACGCATTTCCCGACCGCCACCGGGCGGGCGAAGTTCGTGCCGGCGGATCTGATCCCGGCCGCCGAGCGTCCCGACCGCCACTACCCGATGGTGCTGATCACCGGCCGGCAGCTCGAGCACTGGCACACGGGCGCGATGACGCGCCGCGCGGGCGTGCTGGACGCCATCGAGCCCGAGCCGGTCGCCTCGCTCCATCCGCTCGACCTCGCCGCCTTGAAGGCGAAGCCCGGCGACGTGGTGACGGTCGCCTCGCGCCGCGGCAGCATTTCGCTCTACGCGCGCGCCGACGAAGGCACGCCGCGCGGCGCCGTGTTCATCCCGTTCGCGTTCTACGAGGCGGCGGCGAACCTGCTCACCAACCCGGCGCTCGACCCGTTCGGCAAGATCCCCGAGTTCAAGTACTGCGCCGTCAAGGTGACCAAGGGCGGCGAACGGCCGGGCAACCCGGGCTACGGCAAGGGCGAGACGCTCGCGCTGCTGTACGACTGAGCCGGACAACCCATACCATCCACGAGAAAGGTCTCGAGCAATGCCGTCGGACATCGAAATCGCGCAGGCTGCGAAGCTCAAACGCATCTCCCAGGTCGCACTCGAAAAGCTCGGCATCCCCGAGGATCACCTCGAGCCCTACGGGCACACCAAGGCCAAGGTGTCGTTCGAGTACATCGAGTCGCTCAAGGGACGCAAGGACGGCAAGCTCGTCCTGGTGACCGCAATGACGCCGACGCCCGCGGGCGAAGGCAAGACCACCACCACGGTGGGCCTGGGCGACGCGCTGAACGGCATCGGCAAAAAAGCCGTGATCTGCATCCGCGAGCCCTCGCTCGGGCCGGTGTTCGGCATGAAGGGCGGCGCCGCGGGCGGCGGCTATGCGCAGGTTGTGCCGATGGAGGACATCAACCTTCACTTCACCGGCGACTTCAACGCGATCGCGCTGGCGAACAACCTGCTCGCGGCGCTGCTCGACAACCACATCCACCACGGCAACGAGCTTGGCGTCGACGTGCGGCGCATCGCGTGGAAGCGCGTGGTGGACATGAACGACCGCGCGCTGCGCGAGATCGTCGCCTCGCTGGGCGGGCCGGGTAACGGCTACCCGCGCCAGGACGGCTTCGACATCGTGGTCGCCTCGGAAGTGATGGCGATCTTCTGCCTGTCGACGTCGATCGAGGACCTGAAGAAGCGCCTCGGCAACATCGTGGTCGGCTATACGCGCGACCAAAAGCCGGTGACCGCGAGGGAGCTCAATGCGCACGGCGCGATGACCGTGCTGCTCAAGGACGCGCTCAAGCCCAACCTGGTGCAGACGCTGGAGAACAACCCAGCGTTCATCCACGGCGGCCCGTTCGCCAACATCGCGCACGGCTGCAATTCGGTGATCGCCACGCAGTCCGCGCTCAAGCTCGCCGACTACGTTGTCACGGAGGCGGGCTTCGGCGCCGACCTGGGCGCCGAGAAATTCGTCGACATCAAGTGCCGCAAGGCGAGCCTGCGGCCGAGCGCGGCGGTGATCGTGGGAACGGTGCGCGCGCTCAAGTACCACGGCGGCGCCGACCTGAAGGCGATCAACCAGGAGAACATGACCGCGCTCGAGCGCGGCATCGTCAATCTGGAGCGCCACGTGGAGAACGTGAGCAAGGTGTACGGCATCCCCTGCGTCGTGTCGATGAACCGCTTCCTGCACGACACGCCGCGCGAGCTCGAGTTCGTGAAGGCGCGCATGGCCAAGCTGGGCGTGCCGATGGTTGTCGCCACGCACTGGAGCGACGGCGGTAAGGGTGCCGAGGAGCTCGCGCGCATCGTGGTCGAGCTGTGCGAGACCAAGAACGGCTTCCGCTTCGTGTACGAGGAGAAGGACTCGCTGTGGGAGAAGATCAACCATATCGCGCAGCGCGTGTATCGCGCCTCGGAGGTCACGGCAGACAGCAAGGTGCGCGCCCAGATCAAGAAGCTGCAGGACGAGGGCTACGGGCACTATCCGGTGTGCGTGGCGAAGACGCAGTACTCTTTCTCCACCGACGCGCAACTGCGCGGCGCACCCTCCGGACACACCATCAACATACGTGAGGTGCGGCTCGCCGCGGGCGCGGAGTTCGTGGTGATGATCTGTGGCGACATCATGACGATGCCCGGGCTGCCCAAGGTGCCCTCGGCGAACAAGATCGACATCATCGACGGCAAGGTGGTCGGCCTGTTCTGACTTCGACGTAAGCATTGCGGTTAGAATCCCCCGCATCGACGCGGGGGAACCGCTGCAATGCTGCAAGCCATCGCCGACTTCGGCTTCTGGAAGTCGCTCGGCGCGATCATCTGGGTGAACCTGCTGCTCTCCGGGGACAACGCCGTGGTGATCGCGCTCGCGGCGCGCGCGCTGCCGGCGCAGCAGCAGAAAGTCGCCGTGTTCTGGGGCAGCGCTGCGGCGATCGTGATGCGCGTACTGCTCACGATCTTCGCGGTGGCGCTGCTGCAGCTCCCCTGGCTGAAGCTGGTGGGCGGGATGCTGCTGGTCTGGATAGGGGTGAAGCTCCTGGTGCCCGAGGACGGCGAAGAGGGCATCGAGGCGGGAGACAGCCTGCTGCAGGCGGTGAAGACGATCCTCATCGCTGACCTGGTGATGAGCCTGGACAACGTGATCGCGGTGGCGGCTGCGGCGGAGCAAGGGCCGCAGGACCTCAAGGTTGTGCTGCTGGTGCTCGGCCTCGCGATCTCGATCCCGATCGTGATCTTCGGCAGCACGATCATGCTGCGCCTGATGGAGCGCTTCCCCGTCATCATCACGCTCGGCGGTGCGCTGCTCGGCTATATCGCCGGCGAGATCATGGCGACGGACCCGGCGATAAAGAGCTGGGTGGCGCAGCGCGCCGCATGGCTGGTGGAGTACAAGGTGGCGGGCGCGTGCGGCGCGGCATTGG
>DATGDH010000155.1:0-17943 GCA_035310985.1 Burkholderiales bacterium | reverse complement strand
GACCGCAACCGCGCCGAGGTGCTCGGCGTGCCGGTGCAGGACGTGTTCCAGACCATCCAGACGTACTTCGGCTCGTCGATCGCGGGCCAGTTCAGCCAGTTCAGCCGCGTGTGGTGGGTGATCATGCAGGGCGACGCGCAGTACCGCGCCAATCCCGGCGACTTCGACAAGATCTTCGTGCGCTCGAAGTCGGGCGCCAACATCCCGCTCTCGGCGCTGATCACAACCCGCTACGTCGCCTCGCCGAAGCTCGTCACGCGCTTCAACGGCTTTCCCGCGGTGAAGATCACCGGCAGCGAGGCGCCGAGCTACAGCTCCGGCCAGGCGATCGCGGCGATGGAGCAGGTGGCCGCCGAGACGCTGCCCGCGGACTTCTCCTACGCCTGGGCCGGCCAGGCGCTGCAGGAGAAGGAATCCGGCAGCACCTCGTCCTCGGCCTTCATCTTCGGCCTGATCGTCGTGTTCCTGATCCTCGCGGCGCAGTTCGAGAAGTGGACGCTGCCGATCGCGGTCGTGCTGTCGGTGCCCTTCGCGGTGCTCGGCGCGCTCGCGCTCACCTGGGTGCTCGGCCTGCAAAACGACGTGTACTTCCAGGTCGGCCTGGTGACGCTCGTCGGCCTGTCGGCGAAAAACGCGATCCTGATCTGCGAGTTCGCGATCGAGCGCGTGCACAAGGGCATGGCGCCGAAAGAGGCCGCGATCGAGGCGGCGGGGCTGCGCTTGCGCGCGATCGTCATGACCTCGCTCGCCTTCGGCCTGGGCTGCGTGCCGCTCGCGATCGCCACGGGCCCGGGCGCCAACAGCCTGCGCGCGATCGGCACCGGCGTGATCGGCGGCATCGCCGCATCGACCTTCATCGCGATCTTCTTCGTGCCGCTGTTCTTCTGGCTGCTCGAGTCGCTGAGCGGCCGCTTCGGCAAGAAAAAGGCCTGACATGCGCGCGCGCCTTCTCGTCTTCTCCGCCGCCGCGCTGCTCGCCGGCTGCGCGGTCGGACCCGACTACGTAAGGCCCGGGGTCGAGACACCCGCGGCCTGGCGCATCGACCTGCCGCAGGCCGAGTCGCTCGCCAACGGCGCCTGGTGGCGGCAATTCGGCGACCCCGCGCTCGACGCCCTGATCGAGGAGGCGCTGAAGAACAACGCCGACCTGCAGATCGCCGCCGCGCGCGTCGACCAGTTCATCGGTGCGCTGCGCGCCACGCGCTCGCAGTTCTACCCGCAGATCGGCTACGCCGGCTCGGCGAGCCGCAACCGCACCACCGAGCGCGGCCCGACGGCGCTGCCGCCTGGCACCGACCCCTGGTACAACCTGTACGAGGCCTCGCTCGGCGCCGCCTGGCAGGCCGATCTCTTCGGGCGCGTGCGCCGCCAGAGCGAGGCGGCGCAGGCCGCGGTGTTCGCGAGCGAGCAGGGGCGGCGCGGCGTGGTGCTGTCGCTGGTGGCGAGCGTCGCCTCGAGCTACATCGCGCTGCGCGCGCTCGACCGCGAGCTCGAGATCTCGCGCGCCACCGCGAAGAACTACGCCGAGACGCTCAAGCTGTTCGAGGCGCGCTACAAGGGCGGCGTCGTGTCGCAGATCGAGCTCGAGCAGGTGCGCTCGCAGTACCTTCAGGCCCAGGCGGCGATCCCGTCCTTCGAGCGCCAGGTCGCCGCGCAGGAGAACCTGGTCTCGATCCTGCTCGGGCGCAATCCCGGGCCGCTCGAGCGCGGCAAGACGATCGACGAGCTGGCCGAGCCCGGCATCCCCGGCGGGCTGCCTTCCGACCTGCTCGAGCGCCGGCCCGACATCCTGCAGGCCGAGCAGAACCTGGTCGCCGCCAACGCGCAGATCGGCGCGGCGAAGGCGCTCTACTTCCCGTCGATCTCGCTCACCGGCCTGCTCGGCACGGCGAGCGTGGCACTCGGCGACTTCCTCACGGCGCCCGCCGCAGTGGCGCAGGCCGCCGCCGGCGTGAGCGGGCCGGTATTCACATTCGGCGCGATCGAAGGCCAGGTGCAGTCGGCCGAGGCCGGCGAGCGCGCCGCGCTCGCCTTCTACCGTCAGACGGTGCGCATTGCCTTCGCCGAGGCGAACGATGCGCTGGTCGGCTCGGAGAAGTCGCGCGAGGAGTCCGCGGCGCAGACCGAGCGCGTCGCCTCGCTGCGCGAGTACGCGCGCCTTTCAAGGCTGCGCTTCGACAACGGCTACGCGAGCTACCTCGAGGTGCTGTACGCGGAGAACGAGCTGTTCAGCGCCGAGCTCACCTCGGTCGCTTCGCGCGCCGACCACTACACGCAGCTGGTGAACGTCTACAAGGCGGTCGGCGGCGGCTGGCTCGACGAGGCCGACAAGCTCGCGCCCAAGCCGCTCGCCGCAGGGAAATCGGGCTAGCGCGGCAGGTCGGGGTTGCCGATCTGGTCGCCGAAGCGCTCCTTCAACTTCGCGATGATGCCGTCCACGATCTTGCGCGTCTCGTCGACGCCCAGGCGGTCGAAGGATTTCTCCATCACCGCATAGTGGATCAGGATCGCGGTGCGCAGCTTGTCGAAGGCGAGCTTGTTGCTCACCCCGCACACCGACGCATCGTTGCCGATCACGCGCTGGATCACGCCCGGGTCGAGCAGCTGCACTTTGCAGATCGACGCAAGCCGCGCGATCTCCTTGTCCACTTCGCTCAGTTGCCCGGCCCAGAATCCGGAGCGGACCGCATCTTTCTTGTCGCTCATCGAGAATTTCCTTTCCAGTTTCTATCTTCTAGCATGCCCGCGGCGCGGCACGGCGTTTTAATCTGGGTCAAATCGGGCGCGTCGCCGATCGCTAACCTAGTCTCATGTTCCAGATCCGCATCCACGGGCGGGGCGGGCAGGGGGTGGTGACCGCGGCCGAGATGCTCTCGCTCGCCGCGTTCCGCGAGGGGCGCTGGGCGCAGGCCTTCCCGAGCTTCGGCTCGGAGCGAACCGGCGCCCCGGTGGTCGCCTACTGCCGCGTCGACGAGCGCGAGATCCGGCTGCGCGAGCCGGTGCTGCAGCCCGACGCGCTCATCATCCAGGACCCGACGCTGCTGCACCAGGTGGACGTGTTCGGCGGCCTCGCGCCCGACGGCTACATCCTCATCAACACGGCGCGCTCCCTGGATGCGCTGGGCCTGAAGGACTTCTTCAAGGACTATCAGCTGGAACGGCTGCGCACGGTGCCGGCGACCGAGATCGCGCTGCGGCACATCGGCCGGCCGGTGCCGAACGCCGCGCTGCTCGGCGGCTTCGCCGCCCTCACCGGGCGCATCTCGCTCGAGTCGGTCGCGGCGGCGATCCGCGAGAAGTTCGCAGGCCCACTCGCCGAAGGCAACGCCGCGGCCGCTGCCGAGGCCTTCGCGCACGTGGCGGGGGAAAAGCATGCTCAAGCAGCTTGAGGGCTCGCGCGCGGTCGCGGAAGGCGTGGCGCTCTGCCGCCCCGAGGTGATCTGCGCCTACCCGATCTCGCCGCAGACCCACATCGTCGAGGCGCTCGGCGAGATGGTGAAGGCGGGCGCGCTCGCGCCCTGCGAGTTCATAAACGTCGAGTCCGAGTTTTCCGCCATGTCGGTGGCGATCGGCGCCTCGGCCGCCGGCGCGCGCGCCTACACCGCGACGGCGTCGCAGGGCCTCCTGTTCATGGCCGAGGCGGTGTACAACGCCTCGGGCCTCGGCCTGCCGATCGTGATGACGGTCGCCAACCGTGCGATCGGCGCGCCGATCAACATCTGGAACGACCACGCCGACGCGATGAGCCAGCGCGACTGCGGCTGGATCCAGCTCTTCGCCGAGACGAACCAGGAGGCGCTCGACCTGCACTTCCAGGCGTTCCGCCTGGGCGAGGAGCTGTCGCTGCCGGTGATGGTATGCATGGACGGCTTCATCCTGACGCACGCCTACGAGCGCGTCGACGTTCCCTCGCAGGAGCAGGTCGACGCCTACCTGCCGCGCTACGAGCCGCGCCAGGTCCTCGACCCGGCCGAGCCGGTGTCGATCGGCGCGATGGTCGGTCCGGAGGCGTTCATGGAGGTGCGCTACCTCGCGCACGCCAAGCAGATGCAGGCGCTCGAGCTCATCCCCGCCTACGCCGAGGAGTTCCGCCGCGTGTTCGGGCGCGACACGGGCGGCCTGATGCACACCTACAGGACGGATGACGCCGAAACCGTGGTGGTGGCGCTCGGCTCGGTGCTCGGCACGGTCAAGGACACGATCGACGAGATGCGCGACGCGGGCGCGAAGATCGGGGTGCTCGGCATCACCTGCTTCCGGCCGTGGCCGCTCGCGGCGGTGCAGGCCGCGCTCGCGCACGCGAGCCGCGTCGTGGTGCTGGAGAAGAGCCTGGCGGTCGGCATCGGCGGCATCGTCTCGACCAACGTGCGCACCGCGCTCGCGGCGCGCTCGGTGCCGGTGCACACGCTGATCGCGGGCCTCGGCGGGCGCGCGATCACGCGCGCCGCGCTGCGCCAGGCCTTCGGCGACGCGCTCGCCGGGCGCCTCGAGACGCTGTCTTTCCTCGACCTCGACCGGCAGCTCGTCGAGCGCGCGCTCGAGCGCGAGCGCAAGGCGAGGAGGAGCGGCCCGCTCGCCGAATCGATCCTGCGCGACCTGGGCGTGGTCGCCGCGCGGCCGGGCTAGGAGCGCGCCGTGATGCAGCAGATCAAGTTCTACCAGACCGGCACCTTCACCGTCGGCAACCGGCTGCTCGAGCCCGAAGAGCGCAGCGTGCAGTCGAGCATGCGGCGCACCAACTCGCTCAACTCGGGGCACCGCGCCTGCCAGGGCTGCGGCGAGGCGCTCGGCGCGCGCTACGCGATCGACGCCGCGATGGAGGCGACCGATCGCCGGCTGATCGCCGCCAACGCCACCGGCTGCCTGGAGGTGTTCTCGACGCCTTACCCGGAAACCTCCTGGCAGATCCCGTGGATCCATTCGCTGTTCGGTAACGCGGCGGCAGTGGCCACCGGCATCGCGGCGGCGCTCAAGGTGAAGCGGCGCGACGACGTGCGCGTGGTGGCGCAGGGCGGCGACGGCGGCACTGCCGACATCGGCTTCGGCTGCCTGTCGGGCATGTTCGAGCGCAACGACGACGTGCTCTACATCTGCTACGACAACGGCGCCTACATGAACACCGGCGTGCAGCGCTCCTCGGCCACGCCGCCCGCGGCGCGCACCGCCACCACCAGCGCGCACGGCGAGGAGCCGGGCAACCTGTTCGGCCAGGGCAAGGATCTGCCGGCGATCGCGATGGCGCACGCCATCCCCTACGTCGCCACCGCGACGGTCGCCGAGCTGCGCGACCTGGAGTACAAGGTGCGGCGCGCGATGCAGTTCCGCGGCGCGCGCTACATCCACGTGTTCGTGCCCTGCCCGCTCGGCTGGGGCCATGCGCCCGAGCTCACGATCCAGATCGCGCGCCTGGCGAAGGAAACGGGCATCTTCCCGGTGTTCGAGGCGCTCGACGGCGAGGTGGTCGCCGTGTCCAAGATCCGCAGGCTGCGCCCGGTGGAGGACTACCTGCGGCCGCAGAAGCGCTTCGCGCACCTGTTCGCGCCGCAGCCGCGCAGCGAGGTGATCGAGAAGCTGCAGCGCCTCGCGGACCGCAACATCCGCAGGTACGGCCTGGATGGATAAACCCTTCGCGATCACGCTCGATCCCGGCTCGAGCCTCGCCAACCGCACCGGCACCTGGCGCACGGCGCGGCCCGAGTACGTCGACCGCCTGCCGCCATGCAACCACGCCTGCCCCGCGGGCGAGAACATCCAGGGTTGGCTGTACCACGCCGAGTCCGGCGACTACGAGCGCGCCTGGCGCCTGCTCGTCGAGGACAACCCGCTGCCCGCGGTGATGGGGCGCGTGTGCTACCACCCGTGCGAGAGCGCGTGCAACCGCGGCAGCCTCGATGCCGCAGTCGGCATCAACTCGGTCGAGCGCTTCCTCGGCGACTACGCGATCGACAAGGGCTGGAAGTTCGATCCGCCCACGGCGCGCTCCGGCAAGCGCGTGCTGGTGGTGGGCGCGGGGCCTTCGGGGCTGTCGGCCGCGTACCACCTGGCGCGGCTCGGCCACGCGGTCTCGATCCACGAGGCCGGCCCGGTGGCGGGCGGCATGATGCGCTTCGGCATTCCGAAGTACCGCCTGCCGCGCGAGGCGCTGGACGCGGAGCTGCGCCGCATCCTCGCACTCGGCGTGGAGCTGAAGCTGAATGCCAAGGTGGACCACATCCTCGACACGATGCAGGCCGGCGGCTTCGACGCCGCCTTCCTCGCCGTCGGTGCGCACATCGGGCGGCGCGCCTACATTCCGGCGGGCGCCTCGGCGCGCATCCTCGACGCGGTGTCGGTGCTGCGCAGCATGGAAGGCGAGGAAAGGCCGCTGCTCGGGCGGCGCGTGGTCGTGTACGGCGGCGGCAACACCGCGATCGACATGGCGCGCACCGCGAAGCGCCTCGGCGCCACCGACGCGATCATCGTCTACCGGCGCACGCGCGAGCGCATGCCGGCGCACGACTTCGAGGTCGAGGAGGCGCTGCAGGAAGGCGTGCTGATCAAGTGGCTCTCGACCATCAGGCAGGCGGGCGAGGGCGCGCTGTTGGTGGAGAAGATGAAGCTCGACCAGACCGGCTTCCCGCAGCCGACCGGCGAGCTCGAGACGCTCGCCGCGGACTCGCTCGTGCTCGCGCTCGGCCAGGACGTAGATCTCTCGCTGCTCGAGGGCGTGCCGGGCCTGGAGGTGAACGACGGCGTGGTCAAGGTCGGGCCGAACATGATGACCGGGCGCGCGGGCGTCTTCGCCGGCGGCGACATGGTGCCCTCCGAGCGCACCGTGACGGTCGCGCTCGGGCACGGCAAGAAGGCCGCGCGTCACATCGACGCCTGGCTGCGCGGTGCGATGTACGCCAAGCCGCCCGCGCACGAGATCGCCGCCTTCGAAAAATTGAACACCTGGTACTACTCCGACGCGCCGAAGACCGTGCAGCCGGTGCTCGACGCCGTGCGCCGCCAGTCGACCTTCGAGGAAGTGCTCGGCGGCCTGGACGAGACGAACGCGCTCTACGAGGCGCGCAGGTGCCTGTCGTGCGGCAACTGCTTCGAGTGCGACAATTGCTACGGCGTGTGCCCGGACAACGCGGTGGTCAAGCTCGGGCCCGGCAAGCGCTTCCGCTTCAACTTCGACTACTGCAAGGGCTGCGGCCTGTGCGCGGCCGAGTGCCCCTGCGGCGCGATCCGGATGGTGTCGGAGGAGGTGTGAGGGCTTCGCGGGCATGCTGAGCCTGCTCGCGCTCGTCGCCTGCGCGGCGGCGATCGGCATCGCCGGCACGCTGCTGTCGCGCTACGGCGACGCGATCGGCGCGCGCACCGGCCTGGGCGGCACCTGGGTCGGCGTAGTGCTGCTCGCGACGGTCACTTCGCTGCCCGAGCTCGCCACTGGGGTGAGCGCGGTCACCGCCGGCGATGCGCCCGACATCGCGGTGGGCGACGTGTTCGGCAGCTGCGTGTTCAATCTGCTTCTCATCGTCGCGCTGGACTTCCTGGTGCGCGGCGAATCGGTCTACACGCGCGCACGCCAGGGCCACATCCTGTCGGGGGGCTTCGGCGTCATCCTGATCGGCTTCGCCGGCTTCAACGTGCTGCTCGCGCGCGACGGGCCCGGCTGGGCGATCGGCCACGTCGGCGCCTACACGCCGGTGATCGTGCTGATGTACGCGGTGGCGATGCGCACCGTGTTCCGCTACGAGACGCTGAACCGCGAGGCCGCCGCGGCGGAGGCGCCGCGCCGCTCCGCACTCAGCCTGCGTCGGGCGCTCGCGCGATATGCGGCGGCCGCGGCGGTGGTGGTCGCGGCGGGCGTGGCGTTACCCTTCATCGGAAAGTCGATAGCTGCCCAGATGGGCTGGCAGCAGAGCTTCGTCGGCACGCTGTTCATCGCCGCGGTGACCTCGCTCCCGGAGGCGGTGGTGACGGTGGCGGCGGTGCGCATCGGCGCGCTCGACATGGCGATCGGCAACCTGTTCGGCAGCAACCTGTTCAACATCTCGATCCTGGCGCTCGACGACCTGCTGTACATTCACGGGCCGCTGCTCGCGCGTGTCTCGCCGGCGCACGCTGTGTCGGCGCTTTCCGCGATCATGATGACCGGCGTGGCGATCGTGGGTCTCCTGTACCGGCCGAAGATGCGCGTGTTTAAGACCGTCGGCTGGACGAGCATTGCGCTGTTCGTGATCTACTTGCTGAATGCCTACCTCGTCTACCTCCACCATTGAGCCGCGCGCGTGGCACGCGCTCGAGGCCGACGCGGCGCTGGCGGAGCTCAAGAGCAATTCTTCCGGGTTATCCGAAGAAGAAGCGCGAGCGCGGCTGGACGAATACGGGCCCAACCGGCTGCCGCCGCCGGCGCGGCGCGGCGCGCTGGCGAGGTTCCTCGCGCAGTTCCACAACCTGCTCATCTACGTGCTGATCGCCTCGGCGGCGATCACGGCCGCGCTCGGCCACGCGGTGGACGCATCGGTGATCGCCGGCGTGGTGCTCATCAACGCGATCGTCGGCTTCATCCAGGAGGGCAAGGCTGAGCAGGCGCTCGAGGCGATCAGGAACATGCTCTCGCTCTCGGCGCTCGCACTGCGCGACGGCGCGCGCCGCGTGCTGCCCGCCGAGGAGCTGGTGCCGGGCGACGTGGTGCTGCTCGCCCCGGGGGACAAGGTGCCGGCCGACCTGCGCCTGCTCGAGGCGAGGAACCTGAGGATCGACGAGGCGGCGCTCACCGGCGAGTCTGTGCCGGTGGAGAAGTCGCCCGCGCCGGTGGACGCCGGCGCGCCGCTCGGCGACCGCTCCGCGTTGGCCTGGTCGGGCACGCTGGTCACCTACGGCCAGGGGCGCGGCGTGGTGGTGGCCACCGGCGGCGCGACCGAGATCGGCCGCATCAGCGCGCTGCTCGAGAAGGTCGAGGAGATCTCGACGCCGCTGCTGCGCCAGATCGAGCGCTTCGGGCGCTGGCTCACCGGCGCGATCCTGCTCGTCGCCGCCGCCACCTTCGCGCTCGGCTATTACTGGCGCGGCTTCGGCGCCGCCGACATGTTCCTCGCCGCGGTCGGCATCGCGGTGGCGGCGATCCCGGAGGCGCTGCCGGCGATCATGACGATCACGCTGGCGATCGGCGTGCGCCGCATGGCGCGGCGCAACGCGATCGTGCGCCGCCTGCCCGCGGTGGAGACGCTCGGCTCGGTGACCGTGATCTGCTCGGACAAGACCGGCACGCTCACCCGGAACGAGATGACGGTGCACGAGGTGGTCCTCGGCGCGGCGAGCGAGCGAGAGTTCGCGCGCGCGGGACTGCTGTGCAACGACGCCGTCGTGCGCGAGGAGCGCGGCGCCTGGAAGGTCGAGGGCGACCCGACCGAAGGCGCGCTCGTGACCTTCGCCATGCGCTCGGGGCTGCACCCGCTGCGCGAGTATGCCGAGTGGCCGCGCCTGGACGCGATCCCGTTCGAGTCCGAGCGCCGCTTCATGGCGACGCTGCACCACGCGCCCGACGGCTCGCACGCGATCTTCGTCAAGGGCGCGCCCGAGCGCGTGCTCGAGATGTGCGACGCCGACCCTGCGGCCTGGCGGCAGAAGGTCGAAGCCCTCGCGCGCCAGGGCATGCGCGTGCTGGCGGTCGCCGCGCGGCGCGCGAGCGAGGCGCAGGAGCGCCTCGAGCTCGCCGACGTCGACGGCGGCTTCGTGCTGCTCGGCCTGGCGGGGATCATCGACCCGCCGCGCGACGAGGCGATTGCGGCGGTGCGCCAGTGCCGCGAGGCGGGCATCCGCGTCAAGATGATCACCGGCGACCACGCGTTGACCGCGCTCGCGGTCGCCGAGATGCTCGGCATCGAGCGCGAGGACGTGCTCGCGCGCGCGAGTCCCGAGGACAAGCTGCGCCTGGTGAGCGCGCTGCAGGCCGAGGGCGAAGTGGTGGCGATGACCGGCGACGGCGTGAACGACGCGCCGGCGCTGAAGCGCGCCGACGTCGGCGTGGCGATGGGCGGCAAGGGCACCGAGGCGGCCAAGGAGGCCGCCGACATGGTGCTCGCCGACGACAACTTCGCCTCGATCGAGCGCGCGGTCGAGGAAGGCCGCACCGTCTACGACAACCTGAAGAAGACGATCGTCTACCTGCTGCCGACCAACGGCGGCGAGGCGCTCGCGGTGATCGGCGCGGTCGTGCTCGGCATCACGCTGCCGATCACGCCGGTGCAGATTCTGTGGATCAACATGGTGACCGAGACGACCCTGTCGCTCGCGCTCGCCTTCGACCCGACCGAGGCGGGCGTCATGCGCCGCCCGCCGCGCCACCCGCGCGAGCCGCTGCTCTCGGGCTACCTCGTGTGGCGCATCGTGTTCGTGTCGCTGCTGCTGTTCGGCGGCACGCTCGGACTGTTCCTGTGGGAAGCGCAGCACAGCGGCGACGTGTTCGCTGCGCGCGCTGCCGCGGTGAACGCGCTGGTGATGGGCGAGATCGTGTATCTCTTCAACAGCCGGCGCCTGACGGAGAGCGCGCTGAACGCCGACGCGCTGTTCGGTAACCGCGTCGCGCTCATCGCCGTCGGCGTGCTCGCGGCGCTGCAGCTCGCGTTCACCTACCTCGCCCCGATGCAAACCCTGTTCGGCACCGCGGCGATGGACGCGACCGCGTGGGCGCTCGTGTTCGCCTTCGGCGCCGGCGTCTTCCTGCTCGTCGAGCTGGAAAAATACGTTCTCAAGCGGAGGCGCGCGTGAAGCTCTGGCAACGCCTGTGGCTGCTGTTCACCGTGATCTGGGTGGCGCTCAGCCTGCTCAACCTCGGCATCATGTTCGCGGCGGGCGAGGCCGAGCCCGACAAAGCGGCGACGCTCGCCGTGCTCACGGTCGCGCTGCCCGCCGCGCTCTATCTCGCCGGCTGGGCGTGGAACGCCTGGCGCGCGCGGCGCCGCTAGCGCTTTACCTTCGCCGCGAGGAAGGCGCCCAGCATGCGGCGCGGTTCTTCGCCCGCGTAGGCGGCGGCGAACTCATCGATGCTCTGGCGCACGCAGTCCTCGAGCGGCGCCTCTTCCCACAGCTTGCACAGGCGCTTCTGCGCGCGCAGCGCCGCATCGCCCGCGGCGAGCAGCGCGTCGAGCGCGGCGTCGACCTGCGCGTCGAGCGCGCCCGGCGCGGCGACCCGCTCGACCAGGCCCCAGGCGAGCGCCTCGCGCGCATCGATGTTCTCGCCGGTGAGCACCAGCCAGCGCGCGCGCCCCGCGCCCACGAGGCGCGGCAGCAGCGCCGCCTCGACCACCGAGGGGATGCCGAGGCGCACTTCCGGCATGCCGAACTGCGCGTGCGCCGCGGCGATCCTCAGGTCGCAGGCGGCGGCGAGCTCGAGCCCGGCGCCCAGGCACAGGCCGTTCACGCGCGCGATCACCGGCAGCGGGCAGGCGCGCAGCGCGGCGCAGGCGTGGTGCACGCGCCCGATGAAGGCGCGCGCCGAGCGCGCATCGAGCGCCGCGAGCTCCCGCACGTCGGCGCCGCCGGCAAAGGCGCGCTCGCCCGCGCCGCTGAGCACCACCGCGCGCGCGCCGGCGGGCAGCCCGGCGAGCGCCGCGGCGATGCCCTCCAGCGTCGCGCCGTCGAGCGCGTTCAGCTTCGCCGGGCGCTCGATTGTCACGCGCGCGACCAGGCCCGCCGCGCGGCGCTCGAGCGCGATGCCGACGGTGACGCTCACGCCGCGGCGCGCCTCGCGGAGACCAGCTGTGCGACGAGCTGCCCGAGCTTCTGCGCGTCGGCGTGGAAGCGCCGGATGCCCTCGGAGAGCTTCTCGACCGCCATCTGGTCCTCGTTGTGCATCCAGCGGAACGCCTTCTCGTCGAGCGCGACGCGCTCGAGCTCGCCGCCCATGCCGGGCGAAAGCTTCCTCGGCACCTCGCCCTCGGTTGCGGCGAGCTTCTCGAGCAGGTCGGGCGCGATGGTGAGCAGGTCGCAGCCGGCGAGCTCGAGGATCTGCCCGGTCTTTCTGAAGCTCGCGCCCATCACCTGCGTCGTGTAGCCGAACTTCTTGTAGTAGCGGTAGATGCGCGTGACGGACGCGACGCCCGGGTCCTCGGCGAGCGGGATGTCGTCGACCTTGCGCGCCGCCTTGTGCCAGTCGTAGATGCGCCCGACGAAGGGCGAGATGAGTGTCACGCCGGCGTCGGCGCAGGCGGCGGCCTGCGCGAACGAAAACAGCAGCGTCAGGTTGCAGTGGATGCCCTCGCGCTCCAGGCGCTCGCCGGCGCGGATCCCCTCCCAGGTGCTCGCCAGCTTGATCAGCACGCGGTTCCGCGGTACGCCGACGGCCTCGTACAGGGCGACGAGGCGCCGCGCCTTGGCGATCGAGCCCTCGGTGTCGAACGACAGCCGCGCGTCGACTTCGGTCGAGACGCGGCCCGGGATGTGCTTCAGGATCTCGCGCCCGAAGGCGACGAACAGCTGCTCCTGGGTCGCCTCGGCGCTGCCCTTGCCGCGCGCCACCGCGTCCTCGACCAGGTGCCGGTACCGGGGGTCGCCCGCCGCGGCGAGCAGCAGGGAAGGGTTGGTGGTGGCGTCCTGGGGCTTCCAGCGCGCCGCTGCGTCGATGTCGCCGGTGTCAGCCACCACGACCGAGTGCCGGCGCAGGGAATCGAGCTCGGAAGTCATCCTAGTCTTTTGATCCTAAAGAAAATAGGGTTTTCTAATGAGGGGGCAAGGAGTACACTGTCGCCAGTACGAAACACCGCCCGAACGCAAGGGGGCGAGGAGATTTTGTTGCAAGCTACCGACATCCGCAATCCGAACTACTTTCATAAAGTCGTCGATTGCCAGTGGGCCTGTCCGGCCCACACTCCGGTTCCAGAATACATCCGCTTGATCGCCGCCGGGCGTTACTCCGACGCCTACATGGTGAACTGGAAGTCGAACGTGTTCCCGGGAATCCTCGGGCGCACCTGCGACCGGCCGTGCGAGCCCGCGTGCCGGCGCGGCCGCGTCGAAGAGGAGAACCAGGCGCGCCCCGAGCCGGTCGCGATCTGCCGACTGAAGCGCGTCGCCGCCGACTACAAGGACGACGTCAGGGGCCTGATGCCCAGGCCCGCGGCGCACCGGAACGGCAGGAAGATCGCCTGCATCGGCGCGGGCCCCGCATCCCTCACCGTGGCGCGCGACCTCGCGCCGATCGGCTACCAGGTGACGGTGTTCGACCAGGACCCCAAGGCGGGCGGCATGATCCGCTCGCAGATCCCGCGCTTTCGCCTCCCCGAGGAGGTGATCGACGAGGAGGTCGGCTACGTCCTCGACCTTGGCGTTTCCTTCGTCAACAGAAAAATAGACAGCATGAAAGCGCTGATGGCGGAGGGATACGACGCCATCTTCGTCGGCAGCGGCGCGCCGCGGGGCCGCGACCTGGACATCCCGGGAAGGAAGGAAGGCGCGAAGAACATCCACATCGGCATCGACTGGCTGTCATCCGTGTCCTTCGGCCACGTCGACAAGATCGGCAAGCGCGTCATCGTGCTCGGCGGCGGCAATACGGCGATGGACTGCTGCCGCACCTCCAAGCGCCTGGGCGGCGAGGACGTGAAGGTGATCGTGCGCTCGGGCTTCGAGGAGATGAAGGCGAGCCCCTGGGAAAAGGAAGACGCCCAGCACGAGGGCATTCCGATCCTGAATTACCTGGTGCCGAAATCCTTCGTCATAAAAGATCAGAAACTCGTCGGCATGACCTTCGAGAAGGTGAAGGCGGTGTACGACGACAAGGGGCGTCGCAGCCTCGTTCCGACCGGCGAGCCCGAGCAGAGCTTCGAGTGCGACGACGTGCTGGTCGCGGTCGGCCAGGAGAACGCCTTCCCCTGGATCGAGCGCGACTGCGGCGTCGAGTTCGACCGGCACGGCCTGCCGGTGCTCGACAAGGCGACCTTCGCCTCGAGCGTGAAGAACGTGTTCTTCGGCGGCGACGCGGCCTTCGGGCCGAAGAACATCATCTGGGCGGTGGCGCACGGGCACGACGCCGCCGTATCGATAGACAAGCTCTTGCACTCGGAAGACATTTCCGAGCGTCCTGCGCCCGACGTGACGCTGGTGTCGCAGAAGATGGGCATCCACGAGTGGAGCTACGACAACGAGATCCACGGCGACGCGCGCTACAAGGTGCCCTGGCGCGACGTGCGCCAGACGCTGAAGAACATCAAGGTCGAGGTCGAGCTCGGCTTCGACGCGGCGACCGCGTGGAAGGAAGCGCAGCGCTGCCTCAACTGCGACGTGCAGACGGTGTTCGCGCCGCGGCTGTGCATCGAGTGCGACGCCTGCGTCGACATCTGCCCGATGGACTGCATCAGCTTCACGCCGAACGGCGAGGAGGCCGACCTGCGCGCGCGCCTGAGCGCGCCGGCGCAGAACCTCGCGCAGGACCTGTATGTGCAGGAGGGCCTCAGGACCGGGCGCGTGATGGTCAAGGACGAGGATGTGTGCCTGCACTGCGGGCTGTGCGCCGAGCGCTGCCCGACCGGCGCCTGGGACATGCAGAAGTTCCTGCTCGAGATGACGCACGCCGGCCCGGCGTGCCGCTCGCCGCAAAGAAAAGCAGCCTGAGGAGACCGGCATGGGTGTCGCTTCGCTCAAGAAGAAATCCCCCATCGACCCCGCGGAGCAAGCCCTGCGAGTGCAGCTCGCTGCGGCGTACCGCATCGCCCACGACCTCGGCTGGTCGGAGCTCATCTACACGCACATCAGCCTGCGCGTGCCCGGGCCCGAGCACCATTTCCTGATCAATCCCTACGGCCTGCGCTTCGACGAGGTGACCGCGTCGAATCTGGTGAAGATCGACCTCGACGGCAACGCGGTCGGCGAGCAGGCCTACGGCGCGAACAAGGCGGGCTTCGTGATCCACGCCGCGGTGCACCGCGCGCGTGCCGACGCGCAGTGCGTGTTCCACACCCACACCCTCGCCGGCATGGCGGTCTCGGCGCAGGAGGAGGGCCTGCTGCCGGTGCACATGTACTCGCACAACTTCTACGGCAAGCTCGCCTACCACGACTTCGAGGGGCCGAGCATGCGCCTGGACGAGCAGGAGCGCCTGGTGGGGAGCCTCGGCGGCCAGCCGGCGCTCGTCCTGCGCAACCACGGCCTGCTCACCGTCGGGCGCACCGTGCCCGAGGCCTTCGTGCGCATGTGGCGCCTGGAGCGCGCCTGCCAGATCCAGCTCGCCGCGCAGAGCGCGAAGCTGCGCGTGCCCTCGGCCGAGGTGTGCCTGCAGTCGCAGGAGCTGGGCGATGAATTTCTCACCGACAGCGCGCCGCTCGGCGAGCTAGAGTTCGCCGCATTGCAGCGCGCCGTCGACGCAAAGGACCCGGGCTACCGGAACTAGGAAGCGGAAAGCGGAACGCAACATGGCAAAACGCATCGAGGCGACCAACGACTTCGTCGTCAAGTTCGCCAACGTGAACGGCTCGGGCTCGGCCTCGGCCAACGAGCTGTTCGCGAAATCCTTCCTGCGCATGGGGATCCCCGTGTCCCCGCGCAACATCTTCCCCTCGAACATCCAGGGCCTGCCGACCTGGTACGAGGTGCGCGTGAGCGAGCGCGGCTGGCTCGGCCGGCGCGGCGGCGTCGACCTGATGGTGGCGATGAACCCGCAGACCTGGAACCAGGACGTGAGGGAGATCGAGCCCGGCGGGTACCTGTTCTACGACGACACCCGGCCGCTGCCCGAGTCGAAGTTCCGTCCGGACATCAACGTGATCGGCATGCCGCTCACCGAGATCTGCAACGCCGAGTACGACGACGCGCGCGAGCGCCAGCTGTTCAAGAACATCATCTACGTCGGCGCGCTCTCGGCGCTGCTCGGCATCGAGCCCGAGGTGATCGCCGAGCTGATCGGCGAGCAGTACAAGGGAAAAGAGAAGCTGCTCAAGCCGAACCTGAACGCCTTCCACATGGGCTTCGACTATGCGCGCGAGAAGCTGAAGGATGCGCTCGCGCTCAAGGTGAAGCGCGCGAACAACGTCGGCGACAAGATCTTCGTCGACGGCAACTCGGCCGCTGCGCTCGGCTGCGTGTACGGCGGCGCCACGGTGTGCGCCTGGTACCCGATCACGCCCTCGTCGTCGCTGGCGGAGGCTTTCCAGAGGTATTGTTCAAAATTAAGAATAGATAAACAGACAGGCCGGCACAACTACGCCATCGTGCAGGCCGAGGACGAGCTCGCCTCGATCGGCATGGTGGTCGGCGCCGGCTGGAACGGCGCGCGCGCCTTCACCGCCACCTCGGGCCCGGGCGTGTCGCTGATGACCGAGTTCATCGGCCTGGCGTACTTCGCCGAGATCCCGGCCACCATCATCAACGTGCAGCGCGGCGGGCCTTCGACCGGGATGCCGACGCGCACGCAGCAGGCCGACGTGCTCGCCTGCGCCTACGCCTCGCACGGCGACACCAAGCACGTGCTGCTCTTCCCCGAGGACCCGACCGAGTGCTTCGAGTTCGCCGCGCAGGCGCTCGACCTCGCCGAGCGGCTGCAGACGCCGGTGTTCGTCATGACCGACCTCGACATCGGCATGAACCAGCGCCTCAGCGCGCCGTTCAAGTGGGACGACGCGCGCAAGTACGACCGCGGCAAGGTCATGGGATTCAATGAGCTCGAGGCGGGCAAGGACTTCGGCCGCTACCTCGACGTAGACGGCGACGGCATTTCGTACCGCACCTATCCGGGCACGCACCCCAAGCGCGGCGCCTACTTCACGCGCGGCACCACCAAGGACCGCTACGCGCGCTACTCCGAGGCCGGGCCGGACTACGTCGACAACATGCAGCGCCTGCAGAAGAAGTTCGAGACCGCGAAGGGCCTGGTGCCCAAGGCGCTGCTCACCGCCGCGAAGGTCCCGGCGCGCTTCGGCGCGATCTACTACGGCTCGACCAGCCCGGCGATGCAGGAGGCGCTCGAGGAGCTCGCCGCGCAGGGCATCCACGTCAACGCGCTGCGCGTGCGCGCCTTCCCGTTCCAGGACGAGATCTTCGACTTCGTCGCCTCGCACAACAAGGTGTTCGTGATCGAGCAGAACCGCGACGCGCAGCTGAAGACGCTGCTCGTCAACGACGCCGGCATCAACCCGGCGAGCCTCATCTCGGTGCTGCACTACGACGGCACGCCGATCACCGCGCGCTTCATCACCCGGCAGATCGCGCAGATCGTCGGCACGCTCAACGTGCGCCCGATCAGAAGGGACAAGGCCGCATGACCTACCTCGCGAAACCGAAGCTCCACCATCCGACCCTGCAGAAGAATCAGGTCGGCTACACGCGCCGCGACTACGAGGGCACCGTCTCGACCCTGTGCGCCGGCTGCGGCCACGACTCGATCAGCGCCGCGATCATTCAGGCCTGCTGGGAGCTCGACATCGAGCCGCACCGCGTCGCCAAGCTCTCCGGCATCGGCTGCTCGTCCAAGACCCCGACCTACTTCCTCGGCAACTCGCACGGCTTCAACACCGTGCACGGGCGCATGCCCTCGGTGCTGACCGGCGCCAACCTCGCCAACCGCGACCTCATCTACATGGGCGTCTCGGGCGACGGCGACTCCGCCTCGATCGGCCTGGGGCAGTTCGCGCACGTCATGCGGCGCGGCGTCAACATGGTGTACATCGTCGAGAACAACGGCGTGTACGGCCTCACCAAGGGCCAGTTCTCCGCAACCGCCGACTACGGCTCCAAGTCCAAGCGCGGCGCGGTCAACACCGACAACGCGGTCGACATGATCGGCATGGCCATGCAGCTCGGCGCCACGTTCGTCGCGCGCGGCTTCTCCGGCGACAAGAAGCAGCTCGTGCCGCTCATCAAGGCCGCCATCGCGCACCGCGGCGCGGCCTTCCTCGACGTCATCAGCCCCTGCGTCGCGTTCAACAACCACTCAGGGAGCACCAAGAGCTACGACTACGTGCGCGAGCACAACGACGCCGT
>DATGDH010000154.1:0-32593 GCA_035310985.1 Burkholderiales bacterium | reverse complement strand
CGATAGCAGACGCGGCACCCGGCTGCGCAGGCCTGCGTACTGCTTTTTGATGAAGCGATAGCACTCGCAGGCCTTTCGCTCGAGCCCTCGCTTGTCGAGAACGGTGATGCGCCCGCGCAGATAGCGGATCAACCCGGCATGTCGCAGGCCCGCGGCGGCAGTCGAGACTCCCGAGCGCCGCGCTCCCAGCATCGCGGCGATGGACGCGTGAGACATCACGCAGTCGTCTGGATAGGCGTAGTCGTGCATCGTCAAGATCCAGCGCGCGACGCGCTGCTCCACGCTGTGGTGCTGGCTGCAGGCGACCAGTTGGCTGATCACGGCCAGGAGCACCTGCGTGTAGTGGATGAGCACCCGCTGCAGCGGGCTGCCGAACTGAAGCTCCGCTTGCAGGTCCTTCGATCTCATTCGCAGCGCGCCGCCGGAAAGCTGCACGATCGCCTGGTCGGGCGTGCTGAGGCCGCCCAGGAAGATGTTGATGCCCGTCATTCCTTCGCTGCCGATGACGCCGACCTCGACGGTGCGGTCGTCCTTCGTGGTGTCCACCATGGCGACCACGGCGTCCTCCGGGAAGTACACGTACTCGATGTCCTGCCCGGCTCGGTACAGGACCGTGCCGCGCGCCAGTTCGACGTGCTCCATCTTGGCGACCAGGCGCCGGTATTCCGTACGCAGGAGCGCGCTGAGGATGGCGTTGCTCACGGCTATTGCCCTGCGGGACGACCGGCTCTTCCGTGTCATATCGCGCGCCGGGGCGCCACGTATTCGATTCCGGAGCGTTCGATGGCTATGAGCGCGGGAAGCACGTCGCCGCGAACGATGGCGAGCGGCGTGACGATCGCGCCATCGGCGCATTGGACGTTGGTCGCCCCGCCGCAGAATCTCTGTTTTGCCAGGTCGATCGATACGGGAATCTGCTCGCCCCGCCCATCCGTCGTGTAGATGCGGATTAGGCAAGCGAGCGCAGCCGCCGCGATGTCCAGCGCGCGAGCATATTCGTGCGGGGACAGCAGATCTTCGCAGGTGCGGCACGTCTGGTGGAACGTAAAAGCTGCCGCCACGGAAAGCGGCACCAGGGACTCCTGGCTGCCGCTCCATATCTGCGCGACCTGCGCGCGATCTTTGCGAAGGTCTACCACGCCACGGGCAGCCTGCCGAATGGCGCGGCGCCGATCAAAAAAAACCCCGCCCGGGAAGGCGGGGTCGGATTCCCACATACGCGATCAAGGGAGGGAGGAGACACGTATGTAAGGGACAGAAAGACAAAGAGCGGCGCAATCGGACCTACACGCCAGCTGATTGTTCCAGCAACTATCTGCATGTCGGCTTCGCAGTTCTGTGCGTTAGCGCACACAACGAATATACTTTTCGCACGGCAAACCTGGTCATCCGGAGCCCTGGAGCGGTTCCGCGCCAGGGAATTCGAGGTGACCCATGCCCGCGACCCCCGCCGCGACGACGCCGCAGCCTCCCACCGGAAATCTCCTGCTCGCGGCGTTGTCCCCTCCGGACTATGAGCGCCTGCTGCCGCATCTGGAGCCCGTCGCGCTGCCGCTGGGCTGGGCTGTCTACGAACCCGGCCGCCGGATGACGCACGTGTATTTCCCGACCGAGGGCATCGTTTCCCTGCTCTACGTGATGGAGAACGGCGCCTCCGCGGAGATCGCGGTCACCGGCAACGAGGGCCTGGTCGGGATTTCCCTGTTCATGGGAGGGGAAAGCACGCCGAGCCGTGCGATCGTGCAAAGCGCCGGGCACGCCTACCGCCTGGGGGCGGATATCCTGCGTCGGGAATTCGAGCGCGGCGGGGATTTGCAGCACCTGCTGCTTCGCTACACCCAGGCGCTGATCACGCAGATGGCGCAGACCGCGGTGTGCAATCGCCACCATACGGTGGAGCAGCAGCTGTGCCGCTGGCTCCTGCTGAGCCTGGACCGTCTTCCGGCCAACAAGATCCGCATGACCCAGGAGCTCATCGCGAACATGCTGGGCGTGCGGCGCGAGGGCGTAACCGAGGCGGCGGGACGCCTGCAGGAAGCGGGACTGATTCACTACCATCGCGGCGAGATCACCGTGCTGGACCGGCCGAAACTGGAACAGCGAGTGTGCGAGTGCTACGCCGTGGTCAAGCGGGAATCCGACCGCCTGCTCCAGTACGGGAACGGCCCGGGGAACGCACACCCCTAAGGCGCCGACCTCGCGAGCACCTGCCCCGGGCGCGCTCCGGTGGACTTGCCGTCGCGCCAGACGATCTCGCCGTTGACGATCACCGCGTCGATCCCCTTCGCGGGCTGGATCGGGCGCGCGAAGCTCGCCGCCTCGTCGACCGTCCCGGCATTGAACACGGTGATGTCGGCGGCGTAGCCTTCCTTCAGCACGCCGCGCCCGGCGAGGCCGAAGGTTCGCGCGGTGAGCCCGGTCATCTTGTGCACCGCGGTCTCGAGCGGAAAGAGCCCGAGGCCGCGCGCGTAGTGCCCGAGCACGCGCGGAAAGGTGCCCCACAGCCGCGGATGCGGCGCCGCGTCGTGCGGCAGGCCGTCCGAGCCGATCATCGTGCGCTCGAAGGCGAGGATGCGCCGCACGTCGGCCTCGTCCATCGAAAAGTAGATCGCGCCCGCCGGAAGGAGCTTTTCGATTGCGGCGTCGGTGCCAAGGCCCATCCTGCGCGCGATCTCGGCGAGCTCCATGCCGGCGAATTCGGGATGCGGCTTCGACCAGGTGACGAGCACCTTCGAAGCCACGCCGACGCGGCTCGCCGTGAGGATCGTCGAGGACGCACAGTACGGATAGCAGTCCAGGCCGATCGCCTGCCCGCGCATGCGCGCCTCGATGAGCGGCAGCGTTTCGGCGGAGCGGCCGTGATTGGGCAGGCCCATGACCTTGTGGTGCGAGATCACCACCGGCACGCCGAGCTCGCGCCCGATGCGGAAGGTCTCCTCCAGCGAGTCGAGCACCTTGTCCGCCTCGTCGCGCATATGCGTGCAGTAAAGGCCGTTGCGCGCGGCGAGCGGGCGGCACACCTCGATCACCTCCTCGGTCGGCGCCGCGGCGGCGGGCTCGTACCACAGCCCGGTCGAGATGCCGATCGCCCCGGCGGCGAGCGCCTCGTCCGCGAGAGCGCGCATGCGCGCGATCTCCGCCGCGCTCGCCGGTCGCTCGAAGCGGTCCATCGTCTGCGCGCGCAGCGAGGTGTGCCCGACGAGCAGCGCGCAGTTGGTCGCCGTCGGGCGCGCGCGCAGCTCTTCCACGTACGCGGCGAAGCTCGGGAAGCGGAACCAGCCGCCTTCGGCGTCGAGCAGGTCGAGTGGCGGCGGCACGGGCCGCGGCATGCCGTTCGGCGCCGGCGCGAGCGACACGCCGCAGTTGCCGGCGACCACCGTGGTCACGCCCTGGCTCGCCTTCGGCGCCATATCCGGCGCCGACAGGAGCAGCCGGTCGTCGTGCGTGTGCGCGTCGATGAAGCCCGGCGCGACGATGCGGCCGGTGGCGTCGAGCTCCGCTTGCGCGCGCGCCCCATCGAGCCGGCCGATCGCAGCGATGCGGCCGTCCTTCACGGCGAGGTCGGCCGCGTAGCGCGGCGCGCGCGTGCCGTCGATCAGGACGCCGTTGCGGATTAGGAGGTCGTAGGGGGCCATGTGCGGCAGCGCGGGGCGCGGCCCCCCCGGACCTTACAGCGGCTTGATGTTCGTCGCCGACGGACCCTTCTGTCCCTGCGTGATTTCGAAGGACACCTTCTGGCCCTCTTTCAGCGACTTGAACCCCGCGCCCTGAATCGCGCTGTGATGCGCGAAGAGGTCCTTACCGCCGCCGTCCGGCGTAATGAAGCCGTAGCCCTTCGCATCGTTGAACCACTTAACCGTACCTGTAGGCATGTCGTTCCTTTTCCTGAAATTGAAGTGTTTGCGCGAGGCTGTCCGAGCCCGCTGCGGGCACGATCAAGGGAGGTGATCGACGGCCACCGGCGAGCCGCTTTTGGCGGTAGAGGGGACGGGCATTCGCGTGCTTGTGATCCTGCGGGCCTAAATGTAGCACGGGTTTTTACATAGGGGCCACCAGCCCCCCGGAGGAGGGCCGGCCGGCGCGCCGCCCGCGAGAAGCGGGTGGAAGTACTTCCTAGGCGGCTGCCAGCGCCACACCCGCGCCCGCGACGTAGTCCTCGTAGCTGCCGCGGAAGTCGATCACCGTCGCCGGCGCGCCCGCCTCGCCGGGCTTCAGTTCGATGATGCGCGTGGCGAGCGAGGAGACGAACTCGCGGTCGTGCGAGACGAAGACGAGCGTCCCCGTGTACTTGTCGAGCGCGCCGTTGAGCGACTCGATCGACTCCATGTCGAGGTGGTTGGTCGGCTCGTCGAGCAGCATCACGTTCGGCATCTGCAGCACCAGCCGCCCGATCAGCATGCGCTGGGCTTCGCCGCCCGAGATCACCTTGACCGACTTCTTCTGGTCGTCGCCCGAAAAGAGCAGCTGCCCGAGCGTCGCGCGCACGATCTGCTCGTCCTGGGCGCGGTCCTTCAGGCGCCAGCGGCTCATCCAGTCTGCGAGCGGCTCGTCGTCCTTGAATTCGTCGGCGGGGTCCTGCGGCCAGTAGCCGGGACGCGCCCTCTCGGCCCACTTCACGCTGCCGGCGTCGGCTGCCAGGTTCCCCGCAATGCAGCGCAAGAGCGTGGTCTTGCCCACGCCGTTTGGGCCGATGATCGCCACCTTCTCGCCCGCCTCGATCGACAGGTCCAGATTCTCAAATAAGGATTTTCCAGGCTCGTAAGCCTTGCGCAGCCCCTTCGCCTCCACGGCAAGCCGGTGCAGGTTCTCCTTCGGGTCGACGAGAAAGCGGATGAACGGGTACTGCCGGCTCGAAGGCTTCACGTCCTCGACCTTGAGCTTCTCGATCTGCTTCATGCGCGAGGTCGCCTGGCGCGCCTTGGCCTTGTGGGCGCGGAAGCGCCGCACGAACTCCTCCAGGTCGGCGATGCGGTCCTTGGCGCGGGCGTTGGCGTTCTCCTGCTGCTGCTTCGCCAGCGCCGACGCTTCCATGTAGTCGTCGTAGTTGCCCGGATAGACGCGGATGCCGCCGTAGTCCACGTCCGCCATGTGCGTGCAGACGCTGGAGAGGAAGTGGCGGTCGTGCGAGATGATGACCATGGTGCTGGTGCGCCGGTTGAGCACGTCCTCGAGCCAGCGGATGCTGTGGATGTCGAGGTTGTTGGTCGGCTCGTCCAGCAACAGGATGTCCGGATCGCCAAACAGGGCCTGCGCGAGCAGCACGCGCAGCTTCCAGCCCGGCGCCACCGCGCTCATCAATCCCTGGTGCTGCGCGCTCGGCACGCCGAGCCCGAGCAGCAGCTCTCCCGTGCGCGCCTCGGACGTGTAGCCACCGTACTCGGCGTACTTCGCCTCCAAGTCGGCTGCGCGCAGGAACTCCGCCTCCCCGGCGTCGGGATTGGCGTAGATCGCGTCGCGCTCGCGCATGGCCGCCCACATCTCGGCGTGGCCCATCAGCACCACGTCGAGCACGCGCTCGCTCTCGTAGGCGAACTGGTCCTGGCGCAGCCTCCCCACGCGCTCGTTGGCGTCGATCGCCACCGTGCCCGCGCTCGGCTCGAGCTCGCCGCCGAGGATTTTCATGAACGTCGACTTGCCGCAGCCGTTGGCGCCGATCAGGCCGTAGCGGTTGCCGCCGCCGAACTTGACGGAGACATCGGAAAACAGGGGCTTGGCCCCGAACTGCATGGCAACGCCGGAGACGACGATCACTTGAGGGATTCCGGAAACAAAAAAGCTGGCCGCGGCCAGCTTTTGATGGGTCTAACTGCGAGGCCGTATTGTACCAGCCCCGGCCCTGCGGCCATAGGGCGGCAGCGTCGTGAGGCGCGGATCCTCCACGTAGCCGCCTACGGTGAAGTGATACAGGGACTGGAAGTCGAGGTCCTCGAGGCCGAACGCCTGGTGCACCGGGTCGTCGAAGAAGCAGCCGATGCCGGTCGCGCGCACGCCGGCCGCTTCCGCCTCCAGGTACAGCACCTGCCCGATCGCGCCGGCTTCCCAGAACAGCCGCCGGTAGAACGATGGTCCGCGCGCGAGCAGGCTCGCCTGGTACTCGGCGATCATGCCGAGGGAAAACGCGCCGTCGCCCGCGATGTCCTGGCGGCAGGCGAGCTGCGTCGCGAGCGGCCTCGCGTCGCCGCGCTCGAGCAGATAAAGCGGGAGAGTCCCGGGACATCCCTGCGGCACTTCCCACGCGAAGCGTGCGTGCATGCTGTCCTTGAGCTTCTCCAGCTTGCCGGGATCGCGCGCCATCGCGTACAGGCCGGGGTCGATGCCCTCCACGCGATGCACGAACAGTCCGAAGTGGATCGCGGGGTCCCAGGGAATCGCGTCCCAGGGCACGGGCCGGAGCGCGACGTCCAGCTCGACGCGCGGCATGACGCGCGCGAGCATGCGGTAGAAGCTCCGCGCCGGGATCGAGGTTGTGCCGTCGCAGGCGAGCAGGCTGCGCCGCTGCCTGATGATTCTTCCCGCGGAAGGGCCGCCTGCGGAATTCATACTTTGCGCGACGCCGCGGCCACGCGGTCGATCGCTTCCCAGGGCACCGGATCGCCGGCGCTGAGGCGGTTCGCTTTCCCGTACCAGCGCTGATTCTTCAGCTCACGCACGGCCTCTGCGTCGAGGCCCGCGGTTCCCGTCGCGCCATCTCCCGGCCAGAGCGCCATCACGAGCTCCGCGCTTTCGCGCTCGGCGCCGTCGAAGTCCGCGCCGCGGTCGAGCCCGAGCAGCGCCTCGATCGTCTCGTCCGCCACGTCGTCCAGCACGAGCGCCGACCAGCCAAGCGCCGCCGCCGCGATGCGCAGCGCGCCGATCGCGTGGCCGATGTCGTGCTGGCAGTAGCGGAAGGCGCGCTCGCCGTATTTCCAGGCCTCGCGCCAGTGGATCGACGAGAGGCCGACGAGAAACGCCTGCGGCGGGAAGCCGCCAAGCAGCCGCGCGAAGAGCGCGTCCGGGCAGTCGGCGCGCCGCTCGAGGCCGTGCTCGCGGGGGGCGTAGTGGAACAGTCCCGGCAATGCGCCGAGCTCGGCAATCCCGCGGGCCAGCACGTAGCCTTCGGTGGGATGGAGGTTGCCGCTCGAGGGGTTCGCGCGCAGCGCCCAGCGCGTGCCCCCGGCCTGCTTCCACGCCGACAGGGCGAGCGCGTATTCGAGCAGGCGCGATAGCGCCCGCAGCGTCACCGCGGCGGCCGGCACCGCGCCGCGTGCATACAGGCTCTCGTAGGGGGGCGAGAGCGGCGGATCAAGGGGCCCGAGGATCGGCAGCCGCTTGAGCGCCGCGCCCGCGTAGCGCCGGAACGGATCGGGCTGGTTCGCCCAGTCGAGCACGCCGGGCCCGTCGGCGAAGCGGTTGAAGCGGTGCTTGCTGCGCTCGTGATAGCGCATCACCACTTCGAGCTTCGAAGGGTCCGGCACGGGTCGGCGCGGCGCTCGCCGCCCCGCGATTACAGCGGCTTGATATTCGCCGCGGCCGGGCCCTTCTGTCCCTGCGTCACGTCGAAAGAGACCTTCTGCCCCTCTTTCAGCGATTTGAAGCCCGAACCCTGGATCGCGCTGTGATGCGCGAACAGATCCTTCCCGCCGTCATCCGGCGTGATGAATCCGAAGCCCTTCGAGTCGTTGAACCACTTTACGGTACCAGTAGGCATATCAATTCCTGAGTTTGCGCGAGGCTTTCCGAGCCTGCTTCGGGCACGATGATCAAGGAAGGGAATCGACGGCCACTGTAAAGCCGCTTTTGGCGGTAGACGGGACGGGCATTCGCGTGCTTGAGATCCTGCGGGGGTAAATGTAGCACGGTGCCCATGAAAAGGGGGCCCCGCGGCCCCCGGCCGCCTACTTCGCGCGCGGCAGGTGCACCGCTTCGACGTTGTTGCCGTCGGCATCGAGCAGGAATGCGGCATAGTACTCGGGCGCGTAGTCGGTGCGCAGGCCCGGCGCGCCGTTGTCCTGCGCGCCCGCCTTCAGCCCGGCAGCGTGGAAGCGGTCCACCGCGGCGCGGCTCTCCGCCCGCAGCGCAACATGCGCGCCGCCGCCCTTCTTGTCGAGGTGCAGCCAAAGCGCGGGCCTGCCCTTCGGGCCGAAGCCCGCGTACTCCTTGCCGCTCGCCCCCGGCACGTGACCCAGCGGCGCGAGCATCGCCGCGTACAGGCGCGCGGCCGCCTCGAGGTTCTTCACCCGCAATCCGACGTGATCGAACATGGAAGCCTCCTTTGTTGACGGAAGGGGCAGCCTAGGCCGCGCGCGCGATCCGATCTTGGAAAATCTTGCGCTCGCCGCGCGGTGCGATCCGTGGATGACCTCCGAAGCTACCACTGCAACAGGCGCGGACCGAGCAAGCTGCCGACCGCCGTCGGGATGAGGATACCGAGCAAGTACCAAAACCCGACAAACGGCGCCTCCAATTCCGGGCAGTGCAGGCAATAGACCAAAGCGCCGATCGCTCCGGAAAGAAGTCCCGCCGCCGCGCCAGCGAGTCTCAGGCGCGTCGGAGCGAGCCCTTTCATCGCCCACAGCACCGCGACGAACACCGGCGCGGAAAGCATGGCGATCAGGAACGGGCAGGAGTTCCACGTTTCGCCGAAGAACAGCTGCGATCGCTGTCCCGCATCCGCGCGCATCAGCACGAATGCAGCGAGGACCCAGATGGCGAGAACCGGAGCAGCGAGCGCGCCCGGCACCCAGGCGAGCCGCAGGCCCGGCCGCGACAGGCGCATGGCCCCGGCCAGGCTGGCGGCTGCGAGACAAGCCACAAACGCGACCTTGACCCAGAACATGGGGAGCAGAACCGCCGTGGCGAGGTCCGGGCGCACGCCGAGCAGGGCGGCCATGAGCAGCGCCGCACCGAGCGCACCCCCGACGATGGCGCGCGCGTAGCGCCGCGCGGCCGCGTGCGGCTTCACTGCGCCGGCACCCGCCGCCAGCATGGTCGCCAATTCATCGGTTCTCATGCGTCGCTCCTGATCATGGCCGCAAGCGCCTTCAGGCCGCGGTGCACGCCCACCTTGACGGCGGATTCCGACATGCCCGTGAGCCGCGCGGTTTCGGTCACCGACAGCCCCCCCAGCTTCATATGCACGATGGGCAGGCGCTGCCCGTCGGGCAGCCGCTTGAGCAACTCGCCGAGATCGCGACGGGCTTCGGCGGCCTCGGCGTCCGCGGAGGTCCCGAAGTCGAACTCGTCGTCCAACGGATCGGCGACCAGGTCGTGCCTGGCGCGCCGCCGCAGCAGATCGACGAGCTTGTACTTGGCGATGGCGTGCACCCACGCCGTCAGCGGCTGGCCGGCGTCGTAGGTATGGCGTTGGTTGTGTATGGCGAGCAGCGATTCCTGCACCAGGTCCTCCACCTCGTCCGGCAAGCGCACGAGCCGTTTCCTCAGGAAGGCGCGCAAATGCGCGCTCAGGTCCTGCAAGAACGCACGGTAGGCCGGTTCGTCGCCGGCGAGTCCGCGTACGAGCAGGTCCCTGAGCTTCTCCTCGCCCGAGCGCAGCCTGGCCGTTTCTTGTATTCGTCGCATCGAAGCCTTTGGTTACAGACGCGCGGAAATTCGTTCCAGACGGCCCTTGCCGGCGAATTGTGCCCGAGCGTGTAACCGCCGGCCAATTGGCGCCGAACTACCTGTCACGCACGATTTACTGGAGACCGTCATGGATCGCCGTCGATACATGAAGTCGCGCAAGTTCGCGATCTGTTCCCTCGCCGCCGCGTCGTGGGCTGCTTTCCCGGCTGCGGGCCTCGCGGCGTGCGAGGCGCGCAGCGGGCCGAACACGGCCGCCCTGGTCGAGCTCTACACCTCGGAGGGCTGCTCCAGCTGTCCGCCGGCCGACCGGGAGATCAGCCGCCTGCGGCAGGCCCTGGATTCGGCGGCAGAGGTCGTTCCGCTGGCGCTGCACGTCGGCTATTGGGACTACATCGGATGGAAGGACCCGTACGCGCAAAGCAGCTTCGCCGAGCGCCAGAGCTGGCTGGCGCATGCCAACCAGCACAGGACAATCTATACGCCCCAGTTCTTCGTCGACGGCGCGGAGCTGCGCGCTTGGCGGGAAAAGATGCGCGACGCGGTACGACAGCTGAATGCTCAGCCGGCCAGGGCGCAGATCACGCTGCACGCGCGCCCGGCCCCGAGCGGCGCACTGATGCTCAGCGCGGATGCTGCAACGCAAGCCGGGACCGGTCCGGCCGCGCTCTACCTGGTGCTCGCCGAGAGCGGCCTGGTATCGAAGGTGACGCGCGGCGAAAACGCCGGGACGACGCTCGCGCATGACCACGTGGTACGCGAATGGATCGGCCCCATTCCCCTTGCTGGCGGTACGGCGCGGGTGCAGCACGAGATCGCCTTGCCGGCGGCCTGGAACCGTGCACGACTGGAGTTAGTCGCCTTCGTGCAGGACGAGCGCAGCGGCCGCGTCCTGCAGGCGGTGGGAGCGCAACAATGCGCGCGTTCATGAGGACCGTCGCCGGGCCTTCGCGGGCCGTCGACTCCCGGCCGATTCATCCAGGCTGGCTGCGCGCGACCCATTGGCTCAATGCGCTTGCGGTGGTGATCCTCGCGATGAGCGGCTGGCGCATCTACGACGCGGCCCCGTTCTTCGCCTTCACAATTCCCCGAGGGATCACGCTCGGCGGCTGGCTCGCGGGCGCGCTTCTGTGGCACTTCGCGGCAATGTGGCTGCTGGCCGCCAACGGACTGCTGTACCTGCTCTGCAATGCCGGCACCGGGCGACTGCTGCGCAAGTTCTTCCCGCTGTCGCCGCGCGACATCGCCGCCGACCTGGCTGCCGCATTGCGCGGACGGCTGTCGCATGCGGACCCGCGCCGCTACAACGCGGTGCAGCGCGCGGCCTACCTGTTCGTGATCGCCGACACGGTGCTGCTCGTGCTCTCGGGCTTCGTGCTTTGGAAGTCGGTGCAGTTCCCGCTGCTGCGCGAGCTCCTCGGCGGCTACGAGACCGCGCGCCGCGTGCATTTCTTCGCCATGGCGGCGCTGGTCGCATTCGCCGCGGTGCATCTCGCGATGGTGGCACTGATTCCGCGCACGCTGCTGGCCATGATCCGTGGCCGTTGAGGAGTTATCGCAATGATCGAGAAATCCCCCAGGCCGGTCGCGATCGACGGCGACGCGTTGGTGAAAGAGGCGCTGCGCCGCATCGAGCGGCCTTCGCGCCGCCTGTTCCTGCGGCGCTCGCTCACGCTCGGCGGCCTGTCGCTGCTGACCGGCTGCGCGATCGTCGACGAAGACAGCGCCGAGCGCGCGTTGATGGCCGTCTCGCGCTTCAACGACAAGGTGCAGGGTTGGCTGTTCGACCCCAGCCGGCTCGCGCCGACCTATCCCGAGTCGATGATCACCCGGCCCTTCCCGTTCAACGCCTACTACGGCGAGGACGAGGTTCGGCACGTCGATGCGAGCAGCTACCGGCTCGAGGTCACCGGCCTCGTGGCCGACAAGCGCGCCTGGACGCTCGCCGAGCTGCAGGCGCTGCCGCAGACCGATCAGGTCACGCGCCACATCTGCGTCGAGGGCTGGAGCGCCATCGGCAAATGGGGCGGTGTGCCCTTCGCCGGTTTCCTTACCCGCATCGGCGCGGACAAGAGCGCCAAGTACGTCGGGTTCAAGTGCGCCGACGACTATTACACGAGCATCGACATGCCCACCGCGCTGCACCCGCAGACGCTGCTCGCCCTCAGCTACGACGGCCAGCCGCTGCCGCCGCGCTACGGCTTTCCGATGAAGCTGCGCATGCCGACCAAGCTCGGCTACAAGAATCCGAAACACATCCAGGCGATTTTCGTCACCAACACCTACCCTGGCGGCTACTGGGAAGACCAGGGCTACAACTGGTTCGGCGGCAGCTGAGCTCGACTCGGAGGCCCTGAAGCATCGGCGTCACTGCCATTCACACAACCACTCACCAAGGAGTTCACCATGAGCAAGATCCCCGCAGTTTCGCTTTTCGTCTGTCTGCTGCTGGCCGGCGGCAGCGCACTCGCGCAAGACGCGATGAAGAAAGACTCGATGGCCAACGACGGCATGAAGAAGGAGGCCATGAAGAACGACAGCATGAAGAAGGACAGCATGGGTAAAGACACCATGGGCAAGGACGACATGGGCAAAGACGGCACGGGCAAGGATGCCATGAAGAAGGATGAGATGAAAAAGTGAGCCGCGATTCCGCGCGGGGTGCGTCAAATGGCTACGTAGCCAACATCGGCGCGCCGGAAGATTTCGCGCCCGCCGCGCGCCGCGCGGCGGAAGCGCCCCGGCGACACCCCCGCGGCGCGGCGGAAGCTGCGCACGAAGTTCGACAGATCCTCGAAGCCCACTTCGAGCGCCACCTCGGTCACCGCGCGCCCGCCCTCGGCGAGCAGCCGCGCCGCGCGCCGCAGACGCGTGCGCACCAGGTACTGGTGCGGCGTCACGCCGAGCACCCTCGAGAACACGCGCAGGAAATGAAAGGGCGAAAGCCCCGCGGCGCGCGCCGCCGCCTCGAGGCCGATCTGCTCGGCCGAGTGCGCCTCCAGCCACAGCGCCGCCCCGACCGCGCGGCTGCGCTCGCGCGGCGTTACATTCGTTGCGCCCGCTTCCTTGCCGCGCACCGTCTCGGCGAATTTCGCCGCGAACGCGAGCGCCGCCTCGTCCGCGCCGACGTCGCTCTTTCCCTCGGCCGCGGCCTGCGCGAGCTCGCCGAGCACCATGAGCTGCGGCAGCGGCGGCACGCGCCCGAGCTCCCAGGCGGCCTTGCCCGCGCCGAGCGAGTCTGCGAGCTCGGGGGCGAGCTTCAACGACAGGCATTCGTCGCCGCAGGCGTGGTGCTCGTGCGTCGCCATGTACTCCTGGCCCGGCCGGCCGACCAGCACCGCGCCCGCCACCAGCTCGTGCGACGCCCCGAGCGTTCGGCAGCCGAAGCTCCCGCGGCGCACGAACGCAAGCGAATGGCGGCGATACACCTCGACGAACGGCTTCTCGCCCGGCCGCGCGTCGCACCGCGCGTCGTAGATCGAGAGCCCCGGCCCTTCGTGGATCGTCGTGACCCGCATGGGCCACGACTGTACTGCGGAATTTCCTATGCCGGGCGGGAATGCGACTCGAGCGTTTTGCGCATGGCAGCGATCCCCGCGTCCATCATCTGCCCCGCCCTGGCGCCTGCCTCGTGCGGCAGTACGTCCGTGATCCACACGATCCGGCAACCCGTGCCATCGGGGAACACCTGGACCGAGGCGTTGTGATGCGTCAGCCGCTCGCTTCGCGCCGAGTAGGCCAGCCGCCGCGCCGCGTCGTCCACGTCCACGATCAGCTCGCGCGCGGCGAGGCCGTTCGCGAACGTCACGATCCGGTCCGGCCCGTCCATGCGGCAATCCGTGACGAATCCCGGGGCGACGCGCGTGTGCACCGTGCCTACGTCGCGCAAGGCGTCCCAGGCCGCCTCGGGCGAGATCGAGAGCTTCAGTTCCTTACGTATCGAGGCCATGGGTGATTCTCGTGCTTCGCGAGGGCGAGCGACTTGGAGAATCTTGCGCTTCCGGTGTGACAGCGCGCCCGATTCGACAATTTCCGCCAGGTGATCGCCGTCCCGCCGGCGCAGGCCGCGTGGCAGACTCCATCGTTTCTCACAAGGAGGAGGAAACGATGGCAAAGGCTGCAACCCGCAGGGCGCCCGCGCGGCGCAGCAAGGCGTACGAGGACGGACTGAGAATCAGGCGCCGCTGGCTGGGCAAGGACTACGTCGACCGCGCGTTCCGCGACGCCGACGCGTTCAGCATCGACGTGCAGCACTTCGTCACCGAGCACGGCTGGGGCGCGAGCTGGGCGCGCGGCGGGCTGCCGCTCAAGACGCGCTCGATCATGAGCCTGTCGATGATCGTCGCCCTCAACCGCCCGCGCGAGCTGGAGATCCACCTGCGCGCCGCGCTGCGCAACGGCATCACGCCGACCGAGATCAAGGAGCTCCTGCTGCACGCGGCAGTCTACTGCGGCGCGCCGGCCGCCCTCGACGGCTTCCACGTCGCGAAGCGCATCCTCGCCGAGCCTGCGGATCGCTAAGGCGGCCGCGCATCAGGCCTGAAAGAGCCGCGTAGCGCCCAGGATGACGAGGCCGAGCAGCCCGCCGACCAGCGTGCCGTTGACGCGAATGTATTGCAGGTCCCTGCCGATCGCGTGCTCGATGACGCTCACTGCGCGATGCGCGTCCCAGGACTTGACCTGCTCGGCGACGAAGCCCGCGACCTCGTGACGGTTGCGCTCGGTGAGCGCGCCGGCGCGCGCGGCGAGCCAGCGGTTGAGGCGCTCGCGGAACTCGTGGTCCTCTTGCAGCCGCGCGGCGGCCGTTGCCAGGAATTCTTCGAGACTGCGCAGCGCGAACCCGCGCAGCTCGGCGCGCAAGGGGTGAACCGGGTCCTCGCGCATCTCCTGCACCAGGGACTGCGCCGCGGCGCCGAGCTTCGCGAGCACATAGGCGTCCGCCTGGAACCAGCGCGCGAGGCTGGGCAGCTCGGCGCGGATCCGCTCCCGGATCGCCTCCTGCGCAGCAGGCTCGGCGAGGAAACCCTCGATGCGCTCGAGCAGTCCCAGCTCGTCGCGCACCGCCTCGCGCCCGGCCTGCGCCACCGCGCGCTCGCGGTTCGCCGGGTCGGCGAGCCAGCGGCCGGCGATTCCCGCCGGGTCGAGCTCAAGGAGCTTTTCGGCCACGCGCTCGCCGGCGAGGAAGTGCCGCGCGATGAAATCGCCCAGCTGCTCCGCGATCCTCGCCTGGTTGGCGGGAATGATCGCGGTGTGCGGCAGCTTGAGGCCGAGCGGATGCCGGAACAGCGCCACCACCGCGTACCAGTCGGCGAGCCCGCCGATGATCGCGGCCTCGGCAAAGGCGGCGACCCAGGCGAGCCCGGGGTAGCGGCCCTCGAACATCCTCGCGCAGACGAAAACGAGCGCGCACAGCGCGACCAGCCCGGTCGCCCAGGCGCTCTGGCGCGCAAGCGCGCGCCCGGCGGATTGCTCAGTCGACGGCATGGTTCCCCCAGATAAGGTCGCAGCCCGAAGGCTAGCGGAGCGCCTTGACCAGAAACGGCAGGCTGACGTCCATCCGGTAATCGATGTCGGAGTGGTCGTCGTCGAATTCCTCGTAGCGGTGGCGGATGCCCGCCGCGGACAGGCGCTGCGAGAGCAGGCGCGTGCCGTAATGGATGTGGTACTGGTCGCGCCAGCCGCAGTCGATGTAGATGCCGCGCAGCGACTTCAGATTCGCGCGGTATCTCGCCACGAGATTCACCGGGTCATTCCTCAGCCATTGGCGCCACCTCTCCGGTAGCGCCTCCCCGGTCTCGGCGTTGAACGGGATGCGAAAACCGTTCGGCGCGCGCGGGTCGGGGTCGTAGGTGGCCGCCATGCAGAGATTCATGATGCAGTGGACCTCGGCGCCCGAGAGCTTCTCCTTCTTCCACACCTGCGCGAGGAAGCGCCGGATGCGCCCGTCGTCCAGCCCGGCTTCGAGTTTTCTGTTGCGAGGAAGCTTCTGGGGTCCGGCTTTGCGCTTCGGCAGCCGGTACTTGGCGATCTCGTTCAGCGTGTTCGGCCAGTCGTGCCAGTAGACGAAGTCGAAGTAGGCATCGCCCGAGTGGTCGGCGATCGCGCCCCAGTACTCGGCGTACTTCATGCCGTGGATGATCGAGCCGTAGCCGCCGGAGGACTTGCCGAAGCAGCCGCGGTGTTCCCGGCCCGCGAGGGTGCGGAACTCGCCGTCGACGACCGGGATGATCTCGCGCGTTAAGTAATCAGCGTAGTCGCCGATCGCGGAGGAGTTGACGTACTGGTTGCCGCCGAGCGCGGTGAAGCAGTCCGGCAAGACGATGATCGCCGGCCCCATCTTCTGCTCGCGGATGAGGCGCGCGGCGCGCTCGGGGACGTTGTCGCCGAAGGGCTTCCAGTTCGTGTGCGCGAGCCCCGAGCCGGTGAAGCCGACCAGGTCGTAGAGCACCGGGAAGCGTTGCCTCGGACTCGAGTCGTACTGCGGCGGCAGCCACACGCCGAGCTTCCTCACGTGCGGATCGCCGAGCGGGTTGCCCTTGAGGATCATCGAGCTGTGCTCGAGGACCACCAGTGTGCCCGAGGGGCCTTTGGAGCGTTTCAGTGTCATGGCCGTTGAATTGTCACGAGGCGAGGCCGCCGGTTTGCCAGAACACGCCGAATGCGTCAACGCGAAGCGACGTCGCAGCGTTCATCGGTAATGTCCATGACGACTCCCGCCTTACCCCTCGCCGACCGTATCCGCACTATTCGTGGACACAAGGTATTGCTGATTTCAGATTTGGCGGAGCTCTATGAGGTAGCTACCAAGGCCCTCGTCCAGGCAGTCAAGCGCAATTCTGGCCGATTCCCCGGCGACTTCATGTTTCATTTGACGGAACAGAAGGTTAGAGCTTTAAGGTCACAAACTGTGACCTTAAACGATGTCCAAGTCCGAGCGCGGAGCCCCGGCACGCACCCGAGGTTTACGCCATACGCATTTACCGAACAAGGCGTCGCCATGCTCTCTTCGGTGCTGAGAAGCGAACGCGCCGTACAGGTCAACGTGGAGATCATGCGCGCCTTCGTGCGCCTGCGCGAAATAGTCGGCCGGAACCAGGAACTCGCGCGACGAATCGATGCGCTCGAGTCCAAGTACGACCGCCAATTCAAGGTGGTGTTCGACGCGATCCGGGAGCTGATGGCTCCGCCGGCGCCCGCACAGAAGCGCCGCATAGGGTTCGTCTCCGGCGAGTAGCCCGCACTACTAGGCGCGCGCCGGCGACCTCGGCGCCTCCCGAATCGGCCGCACCGGCCTGACTTCCACCGAGCCCACCGCCGCGGGCGGAATGCGCGCGGCGATCTGCAGCGCCTCGTCCAGGTTCTTCGCCTCGATCATGTAGAACCCCGCCAGGCACTCCTTGGTCTCGGCAAAGGGACCGTCGGTGACGGTCGCTTTGCCGTTGCGCACGCGCACGGTGGTGGCCGTCGCGACCGGCTTCAGGGCCTCGGAGGCGATGCAGTGGCCGCTATCGCGGATGGATTTGTCGAACGCGAGGCAGTGAAGGTCGTCCACCGCCTGGATCTTCTCCTCCTCGCCGTAGACAAGGCACAGGTATTTCATCGAAAGCTCCTTGTCCGGCGTTGACCGCCCGGCTTTTCGCCGCGAACCGCCCCCTCGATCACGGCGATGTCAATTTTTTTCATCGTCATCATTGCATCGAACGCGCGCTTGGCGGCGGAGCGATCGGCGCTGGTATACGCCTTGGTCAACGCGATCGGCGTTATCTGCCAGGAGACGCCCCACTTGTCTTTGCACCAACCGCACTCGCTCTCTTGGCCGCCGTTGCCGACGATCGCGTTCCAATATCGATCGGTCTCGGCCTGATCTTCCGTGGCGACCTGGAATGAGAACGCCTCATTGTGTTTGAACGCGGGCCCGCCGTTCAGCCCCAGGCAGGGAATGCCCATCACGGTGAACTCGACGGTCAATACGTCCCCTTGCTTGCCCGACGGAAAGTCTCCGGGTGCACGATGCACCGCGCCGACCGACGAATCGGGAAAGGTCTTGGCGTAGAACCGCGCCGCCTCCTCGGCATCGCGCTCGTACCAAAGGCAAATCGTGTTCTTTGCGATCTTCGCCATGTTGCTTCTCCATCGTAATTTGTATCAGCGTCCGCGCCGTTCCCGGATCAAGGCGTCAGTTCTCCGTGGGCGGTCTGACGCCGCTTGAGCCGCGAACGCCCGCCGGTAGGCGGGCCGCGCTTCGCCGCGGGCGACATAGGCGGACAGGTTTTGGAATCCGTTCAAGAGGCCGGACGATTTTAGCCTGAGCAGCACCGACGCCATCATCAGATCACCCGCGCTGAACCCACCGTCGAGCCAGTCGGCATCGCCCAGGCGATCGGAAAGTTGATGCAGCCGGCTGCGGACGCGCTCCTCGACCAAAGGCAGGCGCTCCTTGCTCCAGGGCTTGTCGCTCTCCAGGAGCCTGGCGTTTGCGAGCTCAAGGATCGGCGGCTCCACCGTGTTGAGCGCGGCAAACATCCACGTGATCGCACGCGCCCGCGCATGGGCATCCTCCGGCAGCAGGCCTGCATGGCGCTCGGCGATATGGAACACGATCGCTCCCGTCTCGAACAGGGCGAGATCACCTTCTTCGTAGGTCGGAATCTGGCCGAACGGATGAAGCGCCACATACGCGGATTCCTTCAGCGCACGAAACGAAACGAGCCGGACTTCGTAAGGCTGGCCCACTTCTTCGAGCGCCCAGCGAACGCGCGTATCGCGCGCCAGTCCCTTGCCGCCATCGGGCGATCGCTCGAAGGCGGTGATGGTGATGGTCATCCGGGCTGCTTCTGCCCCGCGAGCACCATCCACGACAGGCCGAACTTGTCGGTGACCATGCCGAAGGCGTCCGCGAAGAAGGTCTCCGTCAGGGGCTGGGTGACCTTTCCTCCGGCAGCCAGAGCGTCAAAGCGCTTCTTCGCGTCGGCCTTGTCCGTCGCCGGGTAGGAGAGGGAGAAGCCGGAGAAGTTCGGCTTGCCGCTGCAAAACCCGTCGGAGCCCATGAGGAGCGACCCGCCGATCATGAACGCCATGTGCATGACCTTGTCTCCCGGCGGGGCGGAGCCGTCGGGCGTCTTCGCGGGCACGGGGCTCTCGCGGTAGCGCATGAGCATCGCCTTTTCGGCGCCGAGCGCCTTGCGGTAGAACTCGAGCGCCTCCTCGGCGCGGCCTTCGAAAAACAGGTACGGCTGGATCTGGGTTTGCATGGCTAGCTCCTTTGCAGTCCGATCTCGCGCGCCTTCCGCGCGCCGGGGCCGTCGCCGAACTCCTCGAGCGCGAAGAACGGCCGCACTTCGATCTCGCACTCGCCTCCGTCGAGCGACGGGTTCGGGAAGCGCTTGGTCCAGGCGAGCGCCTCCTCACGCGACTTGACGTCGATGATGGTATAGCCGGCGACGAGCTCCTTGGACTCGATGAACGGGCCGTCGACCACGGCGCGCTTGCCGCCCTTGCCGTACTTGATGCGCCAGCCGTCGGCGCTGCGCCGCAGGCCCGCGCCGTCCACCAGGATGCCGGCCTTGGCCATCTCCTCGTGGAACCCGACCATCTCGCTGATGAGCGCGTCGGTGGGCATGACGCCCGCCTCGCTCTCCTTCGTCGCCTTGACCAGAATCATGAATTTCATTGTGCAACCTCCTCGATTTTCCGAATGTCGATTTTCACCATGGGCATGATGGTCTTCATCACGCGCTCGGCCACCTTCGCATCCTTGAAGTACTTGCCGATGTCCTGCGGCACCACCTGCCAGGAAAGCCCGAAGCGGTCCTTGAGCCACCCGCACTGCACGGGCTTGCCACCGCCCGAGGCGAGCTTGTCCCAGTAGTAGTCGATCTCCGCCTGGTCCGCGCACTCAACGACGAACGAGACGGCCTCGGTGAACGGAAAGCGCGGCCCGCCGTTCAGCGCGACGAAGTCCTGGCCTTGCAGCCGGAAGGCGACCGTCACCACCTCGCCCGCGGGGCCGGGCGACCCGGTGGGGTAGCGCGCGACCTGGACGATCTCCGAGTCGGGAAAGATCGACGTATAGAGCTTAGCCGCGTCCTCGGCCTGGTCGTCGAACCAGAGGAACGGCTTGATTTTGCTGGCTTTCACCATGGGCTGACCTCCTTTCCTGCACAGTAGTCGAACGGCGCGCGGCCGATTCGACATCCCGATGAGACTATTTTTCGAGCCCGGCGATCCGGCGCTCGAGGAACCGCCGTTCGGGCCCCTGCTTGCTGAGGGCGAGCGCCTTCGCATAGGCCTCGGCAGCCTCGGACTTCCGACCCAGGCGGCGAAGCAGGTCGGCGCGCACGGCGTGGGCGAGATGGTAGCCCTGGAGCTCATCCATCAGCGCGTCGACGAGCGCGAGGCCGCCCGCGGGGCCGTCGCGCATCGCGACCGCGACCGCGCGGTTTAGCTGGATCACCGGCGACGGATCGAGGCGCGAGAGCACGTCGTAGAGCCCGATGATCTCGCTCCAGTCGGTCTCCTGCGTGCTCGCCGACTCGGCGTGCACCGCGGCGATCGCCGCCTGCAGGCAATAGGGCCCGAACATGCGCGTGCGCAGCGCCCGCGTGGTGAGCGCGACCCCTTCGGTAATGAGCTCCCTGTTCCAGAGGCTGCGGTCCTGGTCCTCGAGCAGCACGAGCTCGCCGTCCGGCCGCGAGCGCGCGGCGCGGCGCGACTCCTGGATGACCATCAGCGCCAGGAGCCCCATCGCTTCGGCGTCGGGCAAGAGCTCCACGAGCAGGCGCCCGAGGCGTATCGCTTCCTGCGACAGCTCGGCGCGCGTCACCGAATCGCCCGAGGACGCCGAGTACCCCTCGTTGAACACGAGGTACACGACGCGCAGCACCGCCTCCAGCCGCTCGCGCAGCTCGGTCTTCCCCGGAACTTCGTAGGGAATCTTCGCGTCCCGGATCTTGGTCTTCGCGCGCACGATGCGCTGCGCGAGCGCCGCTTCCTGCGCGAGGAACGCGTGCGCGATCTCGCCCGTCGTCAGCCCGCACACCTCGCGCAGCGTCAGCGCGACCTGCGCATCCGGCGCGAGCGCCGGGTGGCAGCAGGTGAAGACGAGCCGCAGCCGGTCGTCCTCGATGCCTTCGCGCTCGGCTTCGGGCTCGGCGGGGACGGCCTCGAGCGCCTCCGGATCGACGTACGAGAAGCGCTCCTGGCGCCGGATCGCGTCGATCGCCTTGAAGCGCCCGGCCGATACCAGCCATGCGCGCGGGTTCGCCGGAACGCCTTCGCTCGGCCACTGCTCCATCGCCGCGCGGAAGGCTTCCGACATCGCTTCTTCCGCGAGGTCGAAGTCGCCGAGCAGGCGAATGAGCGTCGCCAGCACGCGGCGCGATTCCCTGCGATATAGCGCGTCGAAGTCCGGGCTCACGCGCCGCAGGATAGCAAGGGCGGCCGGCGCGGCCGCCCCCGCCCCGCTAGACGCGCGCTTCGGCGAGCGCCTGCTCGAAGTCCTTCATCTCGCGCGCGTGCGTCGAGAAGAAGGGCCGCGGCTTCGCGCCCTTCAGCCGGTCTTCGAGGATGCCCACGTGCGTGGCCCAGCCGCCGCCGACCGCGATCTTCAGGCCCGCGTCGTCGGGCAGCTTGTGGTGGATGGTGAGCAGCACGTCCTTGCCGCGCGGGGCGAGCTCGTAGGTCACCTCGGACATCCCGCCTTCCCAGCCCCAGGTGTGCGCGAGCAGCTTCATCGGCTCCAGGCGCGTGATGACGCCCTCGGCCCGGTGGGGAGCCGCGCCGCGCGCGCCGGCGGGCGGCGTCTCGTCGGTGATCCTGCTGTTGTCGAAGAGGAGCTCGATCTTGCCGCCCACGCGCAGGTCGAACTCGCCGGCGGCGAGCCACAGCGCGCGCTTCTTCGACTCGGTGAGGTAGGCCCAGACGCGCTCGACGGGCCCGGGAAGCAGGCGCTCGAAGCGGATGGTGGAGGGCTGGATCAGGGTGGCACGGGCAGTCATGGCTTTCTCCTTGGCTTGGTGGCAGGTCTGCGGGAAGACTTCTTCGCGGCCTCGATGGCGTCCTCCGCTCGCAACGCGGCCTCCAATCGGTCGAGGCGCGCGGCCCAGGCGGCGCGCTCGCGCTGGATCCAGGCCGAGATCTCGTCCATCGGCTTCGGGTCGAGCGAGAGGAAGTGGTCGCGCCCGGAGACGCGCCGGCGCACGAGCCCGGCGCGCTCCAGGATGCGGATGTGCTTGGAGACGGAGTTGAGCGAGATGTCGTACGGCGCCGCGATCTCCGTCACGCGCGCCTCGCCCGCCGCGAGGCGCTGCAGGATGCTGCGGCGGGTCTCGTCGGCGAGGGCGACCAGGGTGTCGTCGAGGTCCATGGCCGCGACGTTAACCCAAAAGGGTGAATATTGCAAGCCCCGCCGGCGCAGTATTCAGGTGGGCATCAGCTTGTGCGCGCACCCCCTTCGCTTTGCAGCAAGGTATCCCGCGATGTACGTGCGAGGCCGCGCAGCCGACGCGCCGTGACCTCACCCCAGAGCTTGATTGCGATCAGCTTGACGAGCTCGCGCATCGGCGCCGGCCGCGTGCCCCGCGCGCGGTTTTCCGCCCCGAACTCGAACGCCAGGCGCCACTGGCGAAAAAGCGTCGCGCATGCCTCGGCAAAGCCTGTTGCAGGGTCATAGATATGCGTCGCTTCCGCCAGGACGCCGTTGAGTTCGATGATCGTGAATTCGCCGCGCCGCAACGCTTCACCCGATGCAGCGCGCACGTCGAATCGCCCGAAGAAAAAGCCCGGTACGGCGCGGCAGAGTGCGTCGACGACATGCTCTAGTTGCGGCGAAATCAGATGCCGCGCATCACGGTACTCGGCATCGCGGCCTCTGAAGCCGAACATCATGGACGGCAAGCCCTCGCGGCAGCGCCCCGCATGCGCGGCGATAGGACGGATCGATTCGGAAATCGAGACGATCCGCCCGCGCTCGGATCCGGGATGCCGGCAATAAAAGATGCCCGCGTCGATACCTGGTATGTAGCGCTGAACGATGACCGCCGTCCGGACGCAGTCTAGATACCGGCCCAAGTCGCGCGGGGCGCAGACGAGCGCGACTCCCCAGCCGTGGTCGCCGGCATCGGGTTTTACGATGACGGGAAAGGTCAGTCCGGCCTCGTCTATCGATTGCAGCGCCGATCGCAGCCGTGCATCGCACTCCACACTCGGCGCCAACAGGCAATATTCGGCGACACGGCCGCCAGCGCGGGCGACGCTCGCGAGCGTCGCCGCTTTCGACTCTCCGACGGCGCCGCCGGTTGCGATTCCGGGGTTCGCCGCCGTAAATACAGTGGACGATCGATGGTGGATCATCAGCCAGATCAGATAGGGGACGAGCGGGATATAGGCGAGCCAGTTCCGACGCCAGCGCCACCGAGGTCTGGAGTCGCTCGAGGCGGCGCCAATGCGCCCTGCTCTCTGGTGGCTTTCGTGCCGTTCGTTGGTTCCTTCCGGCATTGCAGGGAGCCTCCGAACGAGGCCGATCTAGTTGTGACTCGTGGCGACTTCGCGCGGCGGCGTCGGGTGCTGCGGCCGCAGCGGGCTCGAACCGGCCGCGTGATAGGCGCGGAAGGCAGCGGCGCCCGGCTTGCCCATGTAGCGCGCCAGAACAGTCGGCTCGATTTGACGCAGGTCCACCATGATGAGCCCGTCGAGCGTGTCGCCGAAATCCCGGTCGCAGCTGAACCCGAGCAGCTGACCACCCAGGCGCAGGTATTGCCGGAGCAGTACCGGAACACCCTTGCGGTCGTGCTCGATCTGCGCGATCAGGCGCGACAGATCATCGATGTCGCGCGGCGGCGGGGCCCCAGTTTCGGCGGCTGGCAGCCGCGGCTTGTCGCGATACGGCCGCCGCGGCGTGATCTGGGTCGCGAGGCGCGGCTCGGTGCGAAAGGCGGACAGATGATCGACAATCAGGCGGCGCGAGGCCGGCGAATAGTCGTTGCTGATGCTCACCGCGCCGAACAGGACGGCGTACCGGGGGCGGCGCTCCACGAAGCGGGCGATGCCGGTCCACAGCAGCAGCAGAGCAGCAAAGCTGCGCTGGTATTGCGCGCGGACGAACGAGCGGCCGAGCTCGATAGCCGGGTTGATCGCCTCCAGCAGTCCGCTGCGGTACTTGAACAAGGAATACGTATACAGGCCGCGCTTCCCGCGGCGCGCCAGAATCTCGTCGACCAGGCCGAGGCGGTAGGCCCCCGCGATCACATGCTCCCGCGCGTCCCAGACGAACATGTGCAGGTAATAGGCGTCGAAAAGGTCGATGTCGGCGCACTTGCCGGTGCCCTCGCCGGCCGCACGGAACGTCAATTCGCGCAAGCGGCCGATCTCCTGAAGTACCCAGTGGATCTGAGCGGCGCGCGCCCAGAAGACCTGGAGATCGCCGCTGTTCACCAGCCGCTGATCCGGCGGCAGCGCGTCGATCTCGGCCTTCAACAGCGCGCTCGGCGGCTCGTCGATCAACGCATCGGCGCGGTACGAGCGCGGGTCACTCGGCGACGTTGCCGGACGGCTCGCCATGGAATCGCCGCTCCCAACGGCGCAGGTTGTCGCTGCCCTCGCGCAGAAAGGGGCTGAAGCGCGCGACGGAGATGAGCAACCGGTTCAGGACATTGGCCGGAAACCGCAACGGTCTGGCGAAATCGACGAACAGCACCACGCGAACGTGCGCGGTCTCGTTCCACGCCTCGTGCTCGTAGGCATCGTCGAAGATCAGCGCGCCGCCTTCGCGCCACCCGCGCCGCTCGCTGCCGACGCGCAGCCCCAGGCGATCGCGCGGCCCCGGAACGAGCAAACCCAGGTGCAGCCGCAGCACGCCGTTGTACGGGCCGCGATGCGGAGGGATGCGCTTGCCGGGGTCCAGTATCGAGAACATCGCGGTGGTGAGCCCGGGAATGCGCCGCACGATGCGCCACGTTTCGGGACACAGCGCGATGTTCGGCCGCGAGCGGATCCCGTAAGCGATCAAGGGGAAGATCTTCCACCCCCCATCGCGCGAGATGGAGCTTGCGTCGGCGGTGATGTCTTGCACGTTCGGCAAGTCGGACTTGCGCACGAGCACGCGCTCGAGTTCGGCGCGAACCGTGAGCCATTCGCGTTCGACGCCGGCGGCCCAGGGAAACGCCGCGTTGTCGTACACGCAGGGATTTCCGAGCTTCGCGCAGCTGAGGTTCAACCGCTCGGCGAACGCGACGATCGCCATGAACACGCGCGCCGCCGCGCCCGGCCGACGCATGGGCGCGATGCCGTCGGTTTCCCAGACCTGGGCGGGCGTCGCCGCAGGGCGCGCCGATTCGGTGCTCATTTCCTACCTGGTCTTCTGCGCGCACGCCGCGCCGTGGCCTTGGTCGCTTTCTTACGTGGCGCCTTGGATTTTGCCCTGACGCCGCGCGTCGGCTTGCGCGCGCCGCGCGTCGTGGGGCCTCGCACGAGATCCATCATGATGCGGCGCGCGATTCCGCCGAGCCTATTCCTGAACTCCGGTGGAATGGAATCGAGCAGCGCTTTGTCGCCGAATTGCGGCCAGCGCTTCTTCAGCTTGCGATGCGCGTACAGCCACTCCAGGAATTCGAAAACGTCCTCCTGGGATGCCGGCTCCGGCGCCGGCGGCGGGGTGACGGCTGGCTTCATGGCTGCTCCCGGTGCGCAGAGTATCGATCCGATCGCATCTAGCACCTGCGGATGACTCATCAGGAAAACGTGCTGGATGTCGCTTGCCGTGACGGCGATGCAGCGCGCGGGATCGTTCGTCGCCAGGCGCGCCGTCCATGCCGGCTGGGTGTCGTCGCCGGGAACGGATGCCCCGTCGAAAATCGGCGAAGGGGGATACGGCGGAATCCAGTCCCAGGTGAGGCCGCCCACCGTGTCGTTCACCGTGCGCACACCGCGGATGTTGTAGAACTTCGCCAACTGGGTAGGCGCCATCGGTGCGGCCATCTGTTGGAACTGGAGCCGCGCGTAGTCCAGCTCGTAAAGGTTGAACCCCGTGGTTGCGGGGTAGCGAAATAGCGAGCCGTTTGTCTGCGGGTTGTACGGGTCGGCGCGCAGCCCCGCCGTTGCCTTGTCCATGCTCGGATAGCCGGCGAGCGGGAAATTCGGGTCCTGTGTGAGCCTGGAATTGTTCGTGCCGTCGTTGAATGTGGCCTCGTCCAGGAAAAGCAGCGTGTAGACGGCGGGCAGCGACGAAATGACCTTGACGATGTCCTGCTTGAATATGTCGAGCGGTCCGTTCAGAAGCGGCTCGCCCTCGAACCAGCGGTGCTGCTGTCCCGCATATCCGTAGAAGGGAGTGCCAACGGTGATCGCGCGCGACACATTCGCGATCTTGGGGTCGTTGCCGCGCAGGATCAGGTTGACGATCATTCCCCCGAAGCTGTGCCCGACCAGTGAAAATGCCGCCAGCGGGTCCGCGCAGCCGGCGCCGAGCACGCGCGTCTGGAAATAGGGCAGAAACTTGCCGACGAAGAAATTGACGGTTTCATCAAGACGGCGCCTCCAGTCCCAGTCGAACACGAACAGATCGACGTTGTTGTTCGCGCACCAGGTGATGAAGCCGTCGTGAGGCGTGATCCCCGCGAGGTTGACCGACCCGTCCGCGACGATGATGCGGTCGCCTTTATCCCTGAAGACCCCGAGGCCGTCGCGGTGCATTTCCAGGTCGCGCGCGCCCCCGAGGAAAGTCTCGGGAACGAGCCACACGGTTTCGTAATTGAAGGTCTGCTTCGTGGCCACACCTTCGACGAATTTTGTCGTGGCGCGCTTTAGCTGGCTTCCCATTCCGCCGGGAAAGAAGAATGCCGTCTGGCGGGGGCAGGTCGAGGGTGAAGGGACGGGATTCTTGCAGCGTGCGATGAAATTGTCGATTGCCGGAGTGAGCAGGCGCAGCTGCTCGTTGTCGCGAGTATCGTCGTAGCTGTAGGTCATGGCTGGCACTCCCGTGCGAGTTCTTCCTTGGGCGAGAAGGTCATCTTCCGGCGCACGCCTGCCGGGGGCGGCGGCACGAAGGGCAGCAGCCACTCGGCCGGCCGCCCGTGCGCGTCGGTCAGTTCAACGGGATCGAAGTAGCGGATCCGGTCCTCTTCCGTCAGGTCGTGCGGCCGCTCGAAGTACTGCGGGTCGAGCGTGTCGCTGCCGGCCACGTAGGTGCGCGGCTGCGACGGCGTGGCGCGCGACCAGATGAAGCAGTGGAAATTCGCCGACGCGATGATGTACCAGCGCATCGGATTGAGACTGCGCGCGCGCACGATGCGGCGCAGCGTCTTGACCAGGATGCCGAAGCGCGCGACGACCGTCCACGGGCGGCGGAACATCTTCTCGATGAACTCGACGATGGCCTCGCGGCGGTCGGCGAGCTTCGTGTGGCAGATGGTCTCGCCGTCCAGATCGCGCAGGCGCAGCTTCGGTGCCAGGTGCCCCTGGCGCAGGTCCTCCCAGAAACCTGCCGTTCCCGCGAGCGGCGCAACGACGCTCATGTAGACCGGCATCGGCATGAGCGGGTTGCGCGCGAGCGCGAGGATCTGGCGCTGCATCTCCGCCGCCGTCTGGTGGCGGTAGTCGAACAGATAGCCGTAGCAGACGGCGATGCCCAGCGACTCCGCGAACGCGACGTCGTCCATGACGTTTTGGCGTCGGCTCGTGTTCTGCGTCTTGTTGTACCGAAGCAGCATTTCGCGGTCGAGCGATTCGAGCCCGGCGAACAGCACCATGCATTTGCGCCGCGCAAGCGTTCTGACCAGTTCGCGGTCGTGCAAGATGTTCTGCGTGACGAGCGCGCTCCAGCCGCGCACCTTGGGATGCGCCGCGAACATCTCGGTGACCGCAAGCAGATGCGCGCGGTCGTCGGAGAAATTGTTGTCCAGCAGGTTGATCATCGGATACCAGCGCCGGAAACTGAACACCGGGCTGGCCGCGATCGCGTCGTCGATGCCGGCGGCGAGCGTCGCGAGATCGTAGCGCGCATGGGTGCCGAACTCCGCGGGAATGACGCAGAAGTTGCACTTGAAGCTGCAGCCGCGCGAAGTCTCCATCAGATGGAAAAGCGGGTTGATGCCGCTTTTCGCGAGCAGGCTGTGGTCGATCGAGTATGCCGAGATCCGCTCCGCCGGCGACCGATAGATGGGCTTGACGGCCCCGCGCAGGTAATCGGCCACGACCTGCCTGACGCTGTCCACGCCGCCGGCGCATACGACGTCGAAGAAGCGCGCGGCGAACTCCGGGAACGCGGTGCAGATGCTCCCGCCGGCGACGATCGTCGCGCCGCTGCGGCGGAAGAAGTAGGACAGCTGGCGCATCCGGTCGAAATCGGGCTGCAGCCCGGAGAGGAAAACGAGCTCGTAGCCGCCGCAGCGCGCAGGATCGACCGGACCGTGCCAGTCCTCGTGGTGCAGGCGGACGTCGAAGTGGCGCGGGTCGATCAGGGACGCTACGTGCAGTCCGGAGATCGGCTGCATGAAGTAGCGCGACCGGCGTTTGTCCCGGCCGGGACGCAGGTGCGCGCAGATGACCAGCGCTCGCCTGCGCGGCGGCGCCGGGCGGTGCATTCCCTGCCCTATAAGCGGCAGCATGGCGTCCACGCCCTCCCCAGGTAGAGAAACGCAGCACCTACACGGACACCCGCCGCGAAGTGTACACAATCGATGATGCTGAGCGCCAGCTTGCAGATGGCTAGAATAGAATCAATCGGGTGCCGGCTGGGCGGTGCGATACACGCGCCGCAGGACGCACCGAGATGAGCGCGTCGCCCGCTCTCGGACGGGGAGCCGCGCGGACAGAACGAGTCCGAGGGGGACGAGCGATGAGTGAGGTCGGGACTCCTGTTCCGCACCAAGAGGGCGCCGAACGCCGGTTTCTCACGATCGAGTTCATCGACTTGGTTGGCTTCACCGATCTGGTCGAACGACTCGACCCCGAAGACCTTGGGGTGCTTCTGCGGCGCTACCAGAGGCTCGCCCTGACGATCATGGAGCGCTTCGGCGGCTTCGTTGCCCAGGCTTTCGGCGACGGCATCCTCGTCTATTTCGGATATCCCGTCGCGCACGAGAACGATGCCGAGCGTGCGCTGCGCGCGGGTCTTGCATTGCTGCGGGGCTTGCGCGAGCTCGATACCAGCGTTCGCGGGCAGGCCTTGCCGAGGCTCGAGGCGCGCATTGGAGTTCATTCCGGCCTGGTGCTGATCGCTCAGGAGCTGCTGATCAGCGCCGGGTCGATAAAACACGGCGTCGTAGGCGAGGCGATCAATCTTGCTTCCCGGCTGCAATCGGAGGCCACTCCCGGCACGATCGCGATCAGCCAGGAGACGCTGGAGCTCGTCGAGGGACTGTTCGACTGCAAGTCGCTTGGCGCGAAGTCGATCAAGGGCATGTCGCGCAAGGTCGAGGTCTACGAGGTTGCGCGCGCCTTACCCGGAATCACGCGGTCGGAATCGCGCCTGCGCCGAGGCGCTGCGCGCATGGTGGGACGAGAGTCCGCCATGGAGCGCATCCTGTCGCGCTGGAAACTCGTCAAGAACGAATCTCGCTGCCAGACGGTTTCGGTAGAGGGCGATGCCGGAGTCGGCAAGACGCGCCTGGTGCTGGAGCTTACGGCCCGCCCCGAGTTTACCGATGCCGCGATGTTGCAGGCGCAATGTCATGAGATATTCGCCAGCACGCCGCTCTACCCCATTGCAGCCTTCATCTGGGCGCGCGCCGGACTGACGGCGGACGACGAGGACGCGACGCGTCGAGACAAGATCTCGGGCTATCTCGACGAACTCGGGCGCAACACGCAGGAAAACCTGGCGCTCCTCGCAAGCCTCCTCGGCCTGGCCGGGCCGGTCACCGCCGACGCAACCGCGGCGGCACCTCAGCTGCTCAAGCGCAGACAATACGAGTTCGTCGTTTCGGTGGTTCAGGCGACAGCGCGCGAGCGTCCGCTGGTGGTCTGGGTCGAGGATGCGCACTGGCTCGACCCGTCATCGGCCGAACTCCTGCGCGACATGGTCGCCGCCTGCGTCGATTTGCGCGTACTGGTGGTGCTGACCAAGCGCCCCTTCCCCAGTGGCCCGCTGCTTCCGGAAATCGACGAGACCGTTCGGCTGGAACCTCTTGGACTGAAGGACTGCCTCGAGTTGGCGCGCTCGGTGCCAGGCGCGGGCGCACTGTCCGACGAGATGATCTCGAAAGCCGTCGAGGCGGCCGAGGGCGTGCCGTTCTTTCTCGAACAGCTCGTCATTTCCCTGCTGGAGGAAAAGTCCCGGGGGCCGTCGCCGCACCGAGGACTGGGCGGCGTGCCGCTCATATTGGCGGAATTGATGTCGGAACGCCTCGACCGCCGGGCCGGAGCGCGGCGCATCGCTCAGGCGGCCGCGTGCATCGGCCGATCCTTCACGCAGGACTTCCTGTTGGCCGTGCTCGAGTGCGAAGCCGAGGAGGTGCAAGAACGCCTGCAAGCGCTCGTCGAAGCGGAAATCCTGCGTCCGCGCCGATACGGCGCCGAGATTCACTACGAATTCCGCCATGCCTTGCTGCAGCGCATGGCGCACGAGTCGATGGTCCAGACGGAACGACGCGCCATGCACGGGCGAATTGTCGAGGTTCTGCGCAGGGCCGTGGGTGGCGAACCGGCCATTCCGGAAGTTCTCGCACACCACCTCACCGAAGCGGGCGCGGATGAGGAGGCGATCGGCGCCTGGCTGCAGGCGGGGATAAGCGCTGCGAAACGCTCCGCGCACGTGGAGGCGATCGAGCATATCCGCAGGGGGCTGGGCCTGCTCGACAGGATTGCCGATGCGAGCGCGCGGCGTCAATTCGAGCTCAAGCTCCAGGCATCGCTCATGGGTTCGCTGCTTGCGACGCAAAGCGCGACGTCGCCGGAGCTGGCCGCCTGCTGCGAGCGTGGCCTGCAGCTGTGCCAGGAAGGCGCCCAGGAGGCCATGATCTTCCCGTTCGCGTTCGGACAGTTCACCTTTGTCAATTGCCGGGGCCATACCAGCGAGGCGCTTTCGCTTGCGACGCTGTTCGCGTCGCGCGCAGAGCACGGCGGATTCGAGTCCGAACGGGTCATCGGACACCGCATGCTCGCGCACGCGCTGCTCGCGCGGGGCGATGCCGCCGCAGCGAAGACAGAGCTCGAGCGCTCGCTCGCGCTATATGTGCCCGAGCGCGACGCCGCGACCACACATAAGTACGGGCAGAGCACCGAAGTCCATACCAAATCCCTGCTGAGCCTCACGGAGCTGTGCCTGGGCAACGTCGACGCCGCGCTCGAAATCGGCATCAACGCGCTGCGCACGGCGGACGCCCTGCACCATCCCCATTCGACCGGGATCCCGATGATCTATGTCGGCGGCTGGGTGTTCGGCCTGTGCGACGCGCCCGAGCAGATGATGAGGGAAGCGAGGAACCTGCTCGCGCTGGCGGAACAGCATCGACTCAACGGGTTTCGCGCGCACGCATCTGCCTTCATAGGCTGGGCGTTCTGTCAGGCCGGCAATCTGGCGCAGGGCATTCCCATGATCAACAAGGCGATCGAGGCGTTCGATTCCGTCCAGTTCCGCATGTCGGAGGCCGGCCACTTGGCGAACCTGGCCGACGCGCAGCGCCGGGTCGGACGCCTCGAGGAAGCGGCTGCGACGGGAGAGCGAGCCATGCTCCTGATGTCCGAGGGCACGCAGTGGCTGGAGCCGGAGCTGCGCCGGGTGCAGGCGCTGCTTGCGGCGGACATCGCGCCGAGGAGACCCGAGCACGCCGAGACGCTGTTCAGAGAAGCCGTCAGGCGTGCTCAGGACCTGCGGTTTCCGGTATTCGAGCGGCGTTGCCTGGTCAGCCTGAACCAGTTCCTCAAGTCGTCGGGCCGTCGCGACGCGACCGTGGAAGCGCGCATTGCCGAGTTGTCGCACCTCGGCGATCTCGGGCGGCGCGTGGCAAGCGCGATGCGCGCAGTCTCGAATGTCTGACGGTCGGGAGTTCCGGCGCGTAGCGTGAACAGGCTGGCTGCGTGTTGGACTGGGTGGCGCGTGTGGTCGCACGTGTTGTCCGGCGCGGCGCAGATCGTGCTGCTTTTTCCTCGGCTGACAAGACAGCAGCGCGACCTGCGGGTCAGGGCCTGGGCCCGCAAGTTGCTGCAAAGGCTCGGCGTCGACCTGGCGATCGTCGGCACGCCGGCGCCCAGCGGGCCGATGCTGCTGGTATCGAACCACATCTCCTGGCTCGACATCGTGGCATTGCATGCCGCATGCCATTGCCGCTTCGTGGCCAAGGCCGACGTCAGGCGCTGGCCGCTGATCGGAACACTCGCTTCCGGCGGGGACACGCTGTACGTGGAGCGCCGCTCGCGGCGTGACGCCATGCGCGTGGTGCACCAGATGGTGCAGGCCCTAAAGGACGGGGATGTGCTCGCCGTGTTCCCCGAGGGGACCACCGGCGACGGCAGCGAGGTGCTGCCATTTCACGCAAATCTGATCCAGGCGGCGATTTCCGCCGGGGCGCCGGTGCAACCGGTGGCACTGCAGTACCTGGACGGTCAGTCGGCGAGCGCCGGCGCCGCCGTGAGTTACGTGGGGGACGACTCCCTCCTGGGATCGATCTGGCGCACGATACGTGCGCGCGACCTGCGCACGGTGGTGACCTTCGGCACACCGCAACTCGCCGATGGACGCGATCGCCGCGCCTGGGCGCAGGACTTGCGCGAGGCGATCGTCGCGCTGAGAAAGCCCTGAGACGAGCGTCGCCGTTTAACCCGTTTTTGCCCTGCCTCCGTTTATGGCCATATGCCGTGCAAACGCCGGGGCGAGGACGATTCGGAGGAAGACATGAAGAGCCAAGAATTCCTGCGGCGGCTGAGCGCCGCGGACCTAGCGGTCGAGGCGCGCGTACGCGACCGGGGCGGCGACGAGCAGCGCGAGCAGGATCGCGGCGATCGCCGGCGCGAGGTTGAGCAGCATCGCGAACGGCAGGGCCACGAACGCGGCCGCGAGCAGCCAGGGCACGCGCGGCGGCCGGCCGAGATCTGCGCCGAGCTT
>DATGDH010000153.1:0-6067 GCA_035310985.1 Burkholderiales bacterium | reverse complement strand
GAGGCGCGCACGGCGGCCGAGCGGTCCCACAGGTTCGGCACCATCGCGATCGAATAGCCCGAGACGAAGTCCTTCGCTGCCCCGGTGGCCGCGTCGAAGACGTGCCTGCGCACCGCGCCGATGTTGGCGCCGTAGACGTGGATGCTGATCGAGGGCTGGTCCCCGAGCGCATTGGCCACCGTGTGGATGTCGCCCACCGTCGGCGACACCGCGTCGATCTCCCCGGGCGCGAGCACGCGCTCCTCCCCGACCGCGCGCATCGAGCCGCCGGCCGCGCGCTCGTAGCGCCGGCAGCGCTCGGCGCCGCGCATCATCCCCACGAGCCCCCACACCGTGTGGTCGTGGATGGGCGTCTTCTGCCCCGGCCCCCACACGAAGCTCACCACGCAGAAGCGCTCGAGCGGGTCGCAGTGCAGCAGGTACTGGCGGTAGGAATCCGGCGAGGGCCGCGCGAAGTCCTCGGGTAGCCAGTCGTCGTGCGTGACCAGCTCGCGCAGGAGCCTGGCTCCCTCATCGAGCATCAGCGGCTCGTCCGCACCGTGGCGCTCCACGAGGCGCGTCATGTCCTGCACGAATTTCCTGAAGCGCGCGATATTGCTCATGGGCCGATCTCCTTGGGCGCTTTGGCCAAGGGCTGCAAGCGCGTGTCCCGTGCGAAACGAGGCGGGTGGCCGATTATCCTACCGTTATGATCCGTCCTGCGGAGGTGTTTCATGGCGGTGGCGGACGAGCGCGCGGCGGCCGTCGCGCAGACGATCGAGGCGGTGCGCATCATCCTGGCGGGCGCCGAGCCCGGCCGCGACGCGCTCGAAGAGGTGAAAGGAGCGCTCACCGCGCTTGCGCTGCGCAGCGCGCTGTTCCCGCTCGAGCACTTCCCGGTGCCGCCCGGCAAGCGCGGCGCGATCTATCACCTCGCCGAGGACGCGGACGGGAGCCTCGCCCTGTACGGCTCGGCCGGTGTCCCGGGCAAGGCGCAGCCGCCGCACAACCACACCACCTGGGCGGTGATTTCGGGCGTGCACGGCGAGGAGCACAACGTGTTCTACGAGCGCGTCGACGATCGCGCGCGCGAAGGCGCCGGTCGGCTGCAGAAGACACACGAGGTCACGGTGCGGCGCGGCAACGCGGTGGCGCTGATGCCCGAGGACTTCCACACCATCGAGGTGCGCGGCGCGCAGCCGACGCTCCACCTGCACCTGTACGGGCACACGCTTGAGGACCTGCCGCGCCGCATCGGTTTCGAAGGACCGCAGGGCGGCGCGTGGCGCGTGTTCATGGAGAAGCCCGAGATCCTCTCGCCGCTCGTCGGCGCGCGCGGGCTGCGCGCGATGCTCGCCGACGGGGACGAGCTGGCGCTCCTCGACGTGCGCGAGGAGGGCGTGTTCGCCAGGGGACACCTGCTCACTGCGGCCTGCGTGCCGCTGTCGCGGATCGAGCTGCGGCTCGAGGGGCTGGTGCCGCGGCGCGACACGCGCGTCGTCCTGTGCGACGACGACGGGCGGCTGGCGCAGCGTGCGGCGGGGGTGCTGCGCCGCTTCGGCTGGCGCAACATCTCGGTGCTCGCGGGCGGCGTGCCGGGCTGGAAGGCGGCCGGCTACGAGCTCTTTTCGGGCGTATACGTGCCGAGCAAGGCCTTCGGCGAGTACGTCGAGCATGAGTGCGGCACGCCGCGCATCAGCGCCGCGGAGCTGAAGGCGAAGCTCGACGCGGGCGAGGACATGGTGGTGCTCGACTCGCGCCCGATGAGCGAGTACCGGGTGATGAACATTCCCGGCGCGCTCGACTGCCCGGGGGCGGAGCTCGTATACCGCGTGCACGAGCTGGTAAAGAGCCCGCGCACGCTCGTGGTGGTGAACTGCGCCGGGCGCACGCGCTCGATCATCGGCGCACAGTCGCTGATCAACGCGGGGCTGCCGAACCGCGTGATGGCGCTCAAGAACGGCACCATGGGCTGGCACCTCGCCGGGTACCCGCTCGAGCACGGCCAGGAGCGCCGCGCGCCCGAGCCAGGCCCAGCGGCGCTCGCCCGGGCGCGCGAGGCGGCAGCTTTAGTGGCCGCGCGCCACGGCGTGCGCATGCTCGGCTACCGGGAGCTCGAGCGCCTGCGCGACGAGCGCGCGCGCACCACCTACTGCTTCGACGTGCGCAGCCCGGAGGAATACCGCCTGGCTCACCTGCCGGGCTTCGCGAGCGCGCCTGGAGGCCAGCTGGTGCAGGCCACCGACCTGTACGCCGCGGTGCGCAACGCGCGCATCGTGCTCGCCGACTCCGACGGCGTGCGCGCGCGCATGACCGGCTCGTGGCTCGCGCAGATGGGCTGGCCCGAGGTGTACGCGCTAGAAGGTCCGCTCGCCGAGCACGCGCCGGTAAGCGGCAGCGCGACGCTGCGCGTGCTGGGACTGGATGGGGCCTCAGTCGAATCGATCGAGCCGCATGCGCTCGAGCGGCTGATCGCCGCGGGACAGGCGACCGTTGTCGACCTGGCGACGAGCCTCCAGTATCGGGACGGCCACGTTCCCGGCGCATGGTTCGCGGTGCGCGCACGCCTGGACGAGGCGCTCGCGAAGATCGGCGCGCAGGGGCGCCTGGTGTTCACCTCGCCCGACGGCGTGCTCGCCCGTCTCGCGGCGCTCGAGCGGGGCGCGCTCGCGCTCGCGGGCGGCACCGGCGCGTGGCGCACCGCCGGCCTTCCGATCGAAGCGGGCGCGGCGCGTATGTCCTGCGAGGCGGACGACGTCTACTACCGCCCCTACGACCGGCAGTCGCAGATCGAGCAGGCGATGAAGGACTACCTCGACTGGGAAGTCGCGCTGGTCGAGCAGCTGCGGCGCGAGGACTATCTGCGCTTCGATTGCGCCGCGCGCTGAGGTGGGCGGACTGCCGCAACGGCTCGGTGTCGCGCTCCTGATGCTGGTGGCGACCACCTTCGCCGCCAACCACATCGCGGCCCGCCTCGCCTTCGATCACGGCACGAGCGTCGCGGCCGCGGTCGCGCTGCGCTCCGGCGTCACGGCGCTCGCGCTGGCCGCGCTGATGCGCGCGCAGGGCGTGTCGCTGCGGCTCGCGCGGCCGACGCTCGTGCGCGCACTCGCGATCGGCCTGCTGGTCGCGGTGCAGAGCTTCTGCCTCTACTCCGCGGTGGCGCGCATTCCGGTGGCGCTCGCGCTGCTCGCCTTCAATACCTACCCGATGCTGCTGGTGCTGGTCAGCTGGGCCGCCGGCGGCGAGCGCCCGCCGCGCCGCGCGCTCGTCGCCATGCCGGTCGCGCTTCTGGGGCTGGTGTTGGCGCTCGACGTCGTCGGCAGCGCGCGCGCGATCGAAGGCCGCTGGTCCGAAATCGGCGCGGGCGTGGGCTACGCACTCACCGCCTCGGTGTCGTTCGTGGCCGTGCTGTTTCTCACGACGCGCTGGCTGAGCGACGTGGACGGACGCCTGCGCACGCTGCTCACCATGGGCGTGACGGCGGTCGTGATGCTCGCGTACGGCGCCGTCCGGCACGCGCTCGCGCTGCCCGCGGACCAGACCGGCTGGCTTGGGGTCGCGCTGCTCACGCTCCTCTACGGCAGCGCCATCACCGCGCTGTTCACCATCGTGCCGCGTCTGGGCGCGGCGAGCAGTACGGTGGCGCTCAATTTCGAGCCGGTGGCGGCGCTGCTGCTGGGCTGGGCGATCCTGAAGCAGACGGTTGCCGCGCACCAGATCGTCGGGGCGCTCGTCGTGATCGGCGCCATCGCGTTCCTCGGCAGCGGCAGGCGCCGCGCGCCCTAGGTGCTCTTGAGCACCGCGCGGATCGTGTCGACCACGATCGTCTTGCTGTAGGGCTTGGTCACGTAGGCGTCGGCGCCGAGCGCGAGGCCCCGCTTGATGTCCTCGGCCCTGTTCTCGGCCGTAAGCATCACCACCGGCAGGAGGGCGAGCTTGGGGTGGCTGCGGATCCTGGCGAGGATGTCGAAGCCGTTGCCGTCGGGCAGCATGACGTCGAGCAGCACGATGTCGGGCGGCGCGTAGCCACGGATCACGTTGACGAACTCCGCGCCGCTGCGCGCGACGCGCACCTGGTAGCCGCCCATGCTGACGCGCAGGTCGGCGAGCGCGAGCTGGTCCAGGTCGTCCTCGACGATGCAGACCACCGTCTGCCCCGGCGGCTTGCCGTTCGGCGGCAGGTTCCTCAGCCGATCGGTCGCCAGGAACACGCCGCCGCGGGTGAGCGCCGCCCCGGCATCGCGCGCGGTGCGCTCCAGGCGCAGCATGTCTTCCGCGATGGTGCCGGTTTGATCGGGCGGCTTCTTCTTGAAGTGGGCGACAAAGTCGAGGTCGAGCGCAGCCGCCGTCGGCGAGGATTCGATGTAGCCGAGCTGCTCGATCTCGGTGAGCCACTCCTCGAGCAGCGTGCGCGGGTACTGCCGCAACCGTCCACGGATCACGTCGAAGAGCGTCTCGCCCTCGATCACGCCGAGCAGCCGGCGGTAGTCGGACGGGACGGCAGTGTCTTCGCTGGCGAACACTTCGTCGCCTGCCGCCGTGCGTCGGTAGTTGCGCTCCGCCACGAAATGCGCCCGGGTCAGACCGCGATCACGTCCGGGCCGCCAGCGTACAGTTTCTCGACTAGCGCGGCCCGGCGCTCCAGCACGGCGCGCTGGTTCAGGTAGCCCTTGTCGGTGATCTCGTTTGCGTCGATCGACGGCGGCTCGCTCATCACCAGGGCCCTTGTCGGATGCGTCGAGCTGCTTGTGCCGGCTTCGGCGGCGAGCGCGCGCAGCGCGGCGGAGATTCTGCCACGGATCGCCTCCGGGGCGAGTTCGCGCGCCAGCGCCGGGTTCAGAAACACGAGTGCGCCGACCGCATCCCGGTCGTGGCCGGTGACGACCGCGTCCTGGATGAGCGGATCTCCCGCCGCGATCAGCTTCACGCGCAGCGCGCCGACGTGCACCCAGGTGCCCGTGCTCAGCTTGAAGTCCTCGGCCACGCGCCCGTCGAACGTCACGCCCTTCGCCGGATCGGACGGATCGGCGAGCTTCACCGCGTCGCCGATGCGGTAGTAGCCGTCCTCGTCGAAGGCCGCCGCCGTAAGGTCTGCGCGCTTGTAGTAGCCCGGAGTCACGTTCGGGCCCTTGACGCGCACTTCGAGCTTGCCCGCTGCCGGCACCAGCTTCAGCTCGCAGCCGGCGACCGGAAGTCCGATCACTCCGGCGCGGTCCATGTGGAAGTGTACCGAGGTGGCGAGCGGGGACGTCTCGGTGGAGCCCCAGGCGGAGAGCATGGCGAGCCTTCCGCTCTTTTCCGCCAGAGCCAGCTTCTCGATGCGTTCCCAGAGGTTCTGCGGCAGCGCCGCGGCCGCATAGAACAGTACGTCCAGGTCGCGAAAGAAATTGCGCCGCAGCTCGACGTCCTTCTCGAGATAGGGGAGCAGCAGGTCGTAGCCGCGCGGCACGTTGAAGTACATCGTCGACGCGATCTCCTTGAGATTGCGCACGGTCGTCTCGACCAGCCCCGGCGCGGGCTTGCCGCCGTCGACATACAGGGTGCCGCCGTTCCTGAGCACCATGTTGAAGTTGTGGTTGCCGCCGAAGGTGTGGTTCCAGGGCAGCCAGTCGACCACGACCGGAGGCTTGTCCTCGACGAACGGCCAGGCCTGCGCGAGCTGCTGCTGGTTGGCGGTGAGCATGCGCTGCGTATTGATGACGCCCTTCGGCAAGCCGGTCGAGCCGGAGGTGAACAGGATCTTGGCGACGGTAGTAGGGCCGACCGCGGCGAACGCCGTGTCCAAGCGCGCTCCGGCCCTTGCGTCGAGCAACTCGCCGAGCGCGGTCGCGGTCGCGCGCACCGCGGCGAGCGCGGGTGCGAATTTCTGCGCATCGGAAACGAACACCAGGCCCGGCCGCAGCAGATCGAAGAGGCCCTTCAGCTTGGCGAAGTCCTTCGACATGAGCGAGTAGGCGGGCGAGATCGGCGCGACCGGAATGCCGGCGTGCATCGCGCCCAGGGCGAGCAGCGCGTGGTCGACGCCGTTGTCGGACAGGATCGCCACCGGGCGCTCGGCGTCCAGCCCGCGCTCGAGCAGCGCCTG
>DATGDH010000152.1:0-18064 GCA_035310985.1 Burkholderiales bacterium | reverse complement strand
TCGGTCGGCATCGCCGACGAAGACGCGTGGAAGATCGGCGCGCAGTACAAGTTCGCGACCAAGACCACGCTAAATGCGATCTACGAGAAGATGCATCGCGCGGCGCCGACCGATACCTACAACGAGCGCAGCCGCGACGGCTACTGGCTGGCCGCGACGCAGAAGGTGACGGAGCAGGACGACATCAACGTCGGCTGGGCGCACGCCGCCAAGTCGCCGGGCAACCCCGGTTCGGGAGCGCTGGCCGACCCGACCGCGGTGAACTACGGCGACTCGATCGACAACGCGAGCAACATGTACGCGATCGGCTACAAGCATCACTTCGCAGACAAGCAGACGACCTGGTACGCGGTGTACGCGATGCAGAGGAACCACGATGGGGCGCACTACGACCTCGGCGCGAGCGGGCACGGCATCACGACCGACTGCCACGACGCAGCCGGCAGCTGCTTCGCGGGCAACAAGATCCAGGGCGTGTCGGTCGGAATGACGTACAACTTCTGATCGCGTAATCCGATCTCCCGATGTGGCAAACTAGACGGACGTCTCCGGACGTCCGTTTTTTTTCTCTTTGCCTCTGCGGGACCTTCTCATGCTGAGCCGAACCGTTTTCTTGGTCGTCGCCTTCCTCGCTCTCGCGCTGCCGGCCGGCGTCGTGCAGGCCCGCTTCGTGTTTCGCGTCGGAGATTCCGTCTACGTCGACGGCAAGGAGTACACCTGGGAGGAATGGCAGCGCATCAGGGACCAGCCGGCGCAGCCGGAGGCCGCTGCGGAGAAGAAGTCTGCCGCGGCGCCGGCAAAGGCCGGGGAAGCGCTGGCGGCGCGCCCACGGGCTGCCACGTGCGAGACGTCGATCTATTACGACGAGTTTCCGCCGGACGACGAGAAGTTCCAGTGCACCGAGGGGCTGGGTGCGCTCACCCGCGACCAGTTGCGCAGCCAGGGCTGGCGCGTCGACTTCGTCGAGAAGGTGCCGCCCGATGCGGGGCAGCCCGCGTCCTCTCCGAGAGGACGACCGCTGAACAAGTACCGACTGGTCATTTCGCGCTGAATCCATTGCCTGCGCGAGATTCAGGTCATGAAGCGACCGAGATTCAGCGAGCGCCGGATCGTCGAGATTCTCGAGGAGGCCGATGCCGGCACGGCGCCCGCCGAGATTTGCCGCAAGCACGGCATCAGCGAAGCGACCTACTATGCGTGGAAGGCGCGCCTGGGCTGGGCAACCGCGTCGCAGCAGCGGCGCCTGCGCGAGCTCGAGGCCGAGAACGCGAGCCTGCGGAACATGTATCTCAAGCTTTCACTCGAGCATAACGCCCTGCAGGAGGCGGTCCGCGCGGTCACCACGCGCCACCGCCCGCAAGTCCGCGGCGATGCGCGCGAGAACGGGTCGAGCAAGAACTAGGAGAACCGCCATGCGTTCCTTCGTTGTCGCCTTCTGCCTCGCAGCCGCCTGCGGCTGCTCCTCCCACCCGCCGGCCGGCGAACAATCCCAGTCGCCGGCCGCGCAATCCGCGGCGCGCAAGAATCCGTACGACGCGCTGTGCATGCAGGACTGCATGTCGGACCAGGGCGACGAGAAGCTGTGCCACGCGCGCTGCGCCTATTGAATTGCCCTGTCATCGGTGTCGGTCCGACGGCTCGACCGAATAGTCGCGCAGGAAGAGCACCTCGCGCACGATGCCGTCGTAGGATAGCCGCACGTACAGGTTGTACTCGACGCGCATCTCGTCGTACATCCGGTACTCCAGATCGTCTCTCCCTATGGAATCGATGCGCGTGACCTGCCAGGGCGGGCCGAGAATCTCGCGCGCTTGCCTGCCCGTCGTGACGCCGGGAACGATCTTCCGCATGTTCGCGACGGTGAGGACCTGCTCGATCGACCTCATCACGCCGTCAGGCGCGATGCGGATCGCATACGTTTGCAGTCCCTCGGGGCCGCGCGGGTAGTACCAGATAGTGTCCCCGTCGCGGACCGGCATCCGGTCCGCGGGGGTGCCCATCAGCACCGTCACGTCGCTTGCCGTCGAACGTCCGGGAACGAGTCCCCGGCCGTCGTAGGACGCACAGCCCGCGAGCAGTGGGATCGCGAAGGCAATGACGATCTTTTTGATTGCGTGCCCCATCCTCGTACCGATGGCCCATGTTGCATCCAGGCCATGAGGTAAGCATTGCGTCAGGTCAATGTCGAATCAGGCGCAGCATGAGGCGGGAGAACCGGCTGCGTGAACAAATTGGACGCGGAATGCCGGGCACCGGCGTAAGTTAGCCCTGCGTACTGGAATCGGAGGGTGGTCATGAGAATTCTCCTCGCAATCGCCGCCGCGGCCGCGCTCGCGGGCTGCGGTGCGGATACCGCCACGACCGCGGCTACCGTTGCCTCGCTCAAGAAGCAGGAACTCGAGCAAGGCCAGAAGACCATGCAGCAAATGCAGCAGAACATCAACAGCGCGATGCAGCAGGAGCAGCAGCACGTCGACGCCGAACAGGACGCCGCGGACGCCGCCAGCAAGTAGCGTCGAACGTTTGTTAATGCCGGGGAGGGGCGTACCACACCCCGAGTTCTATCGGACGCGCGTGCACCGGGTCGATGCCGTCTATCGTCGAGACTTGTTGCACATCCACACCGCGCGCGCGGGCCGAACGCACGAACTCCGGCGCGCTCGGGCCCGCTACGACCGCCGCGGCGCTGGGGCGCGCCTGCAGGGCCGCTGCCGCCTCGGCGGCGTCGACGAAGCGGGTCCGCGTTCCGAGCAGGAACACCAGGCTGGGCTCGTGATATCCGACGATCACCGCAGGGGCATCCGGCGCCGAAATCGATCGTACGGCGTGCGCGGCTCTTTCCGCGACCCACAGGCGCTGCAGCCGCGGCAGGGTGACGCCGAATACGAGCACGCACGCGAGCAGACCGCAGATCGCAGCCGCGGCGGCGCACGGCTCGACCCCCGCGCGCAAGGCAACGGCCGCCGTTAGGATTAGCGACGCGAGCAGCGCCAGCGACCCAAGCGCCGCGAACGTGTCGAAACCGCTGCCGAGCCGGATCAGCGCGAACGCGACTCCGCCGACGAGCAGGAGGCCCGCGAGCAGGAACAGCGCGACGCCGATTCTCGAGGACGTGCGGGAGCGCGGGGACAACGTGGATGGCCCGCCGCGCGCGAGCATGAGCAGCACCAGCATCGGCACGAGCGGCAGGACGTAATGCGGCAGTTTGGTCGGCGCGAGCTCGAACAGCAGCCAGCCGGGCAGAATCGTCGCGACGCAGAAGCGCACCGCCGGCTCGCGCCGGCCGCGCCAGGCAAACTCCAGCGCGGAGGGCAGCAGCAGGGTCGCCGGCCAGAGCGTGAGCGGGGCGGTCAGCGCGTAGGCGAGGGGAGGTGCGCCGTGCGCTTCCTGAGCGGAGACGAGCTTGGGAAAGATATCGGTCTGCCAGGCCTGGACGAAGAACGACGCGCCGTGCAGCCCGAAGATGGCGATCGGCCAGGGCAGCAGGACCAGCAGGAAGAGCGGCACCCCCCAGCGCGGTCGCAGCGGCGCGAGCCAACGCCAGTCGCGTTCCAGCAGCACCAGTGCAGCGATCGCGGGTCCGATCAGGCCGGGTACCACCGGCCCCTTGATGAGAACGGCCGCGGCGAGACTCACCCAGAACAGGGCCGCCGACCACGCAGACGTCGCGGCGGCTGGCAGCGTGCGTGCCATGTATATCCGAGCCAGCGGCAACACGGCGCCCATCATCGACGCGAGCAATAGCGCGTCGGCGCGGGCCTGATGGGCCTGACTCTGCACCAGCAGCGTGCTCGCGAAGAGGGCGGCGGCAGGCAACGCGGCGCGCCGATCGAATAGCGCCAGCCCGAGCTCGTAGACGAGGAGCGTCGCCGCCAGCGTGGCCAGCACCGAAGGCAGGCGGTAGGCGCATATCTCGTCCAGCCCTGGACCGCCGAACATGGCCGCCGAGGCGGCCTGCACCCAATAGGTCAGAATGGGCTTTTCGTAGAGCGGTGCGTCCTGGAAGCGGATGTCGACGAAGTTGCCGCTTTCCAGCATCTGGCGGGCGGCCTGCGCAAATTCCGGCTCGTCCCGATCGACGGGCGGGATGCTCGCCAGACCGGCCGCACCGAGGAGTGCGACCAGCAGTGTGAGCAGGATTCGCGGATGGCGCTCTCCCAGCGCGGCGAGCGCGCCTACGAGGCGTCTGAGGGGCATCGCGCGATGGCAGGTCAATGCGGCCGCGCGGGCGCCTCGCCGAACTCCTTGACGACACCTGCCCACAAAGCCAGCAACTCAGCCGGCATCGGGCCGATGTCCGCCGCCGCGGTGTGAACCATGACGAGCCGCGCGCGCGGCTCGACGAAGATGACCTGCGTGCGCAGTCCCCGCAGCATGAACTGCCGGTCTTTGCCGGGCAGGATCCAGGTCTGGTAGCCGTAGCCGAAGGGGGCACAGCAGGCGCCCGCGAAGGTCTCGATGTGCCCCGGTGCAAACTGCGGGGCGGAAGGCGTCGTCGCGGCCCGAACCCAGCCTTTGGGCAGGATGCGCTTGCGCCCGAGCGCCCCGTCGTTCGCAAGCAGCATGCCGAGGCGCGCGTAGTCGCGCACGGTGGCGTTCACGCTCGAGTAGGCGGTTTCATAGCCACCCTTGTCGACGACCCAGGACGCGTCCGCCTCCGCGCCCATGGGCTGCCAGATTTTCTCGGATAGATATTCGGAGAGCGTCTTGCCCGTCGCTGCGCGCAGGACCAGGCCCAGCACCTGCGCGTCGGCCGACGAGTAATGGAAGCGTTCGCCCGGCGCGCGCTCGCGCGTGCGAAATGGCATCACGGTCGCCCAACCTCCGGGACTGCCCCCCATGACCGAAAGGTGAACCAGCGTCGAAAGGTCGTCTCCACCACGGTAGGTCTCGGTGAAGCGGACGCCCGAAGACATCGTCAGCAGGTCGCGGATCGGGGTTTCGCCGTATGGCGTGCCGTGCAGCTGGGGGACGTATCTGTCCGCACGATCGTCGAGTGACTTGATCGCGCCTTCGGACAGCGCGACGCCGACGAGCATCGCGACGATCGTCTTCGCCATCGAATACGAGGTCATGCGCTGCTGCGGAGTACGGTCGTATTGATAGCGCTCGGCGAGAATTGTGTCGCCCTTGAGGATCAGCAGCGCCGTGGTGCGGTAGCGGGAGAGATAGTCGTCCAGCCCGTAGGTTCTCGACTGGAAGCTGTAGCGGATCGCGGGCTCGGGCGCGGCGCGCTTCAGGGGCCGTGTCACGGGGCCCTTCGCGACCTTGCGGGCCGGCAGGATCTCATCGTAATGACTGACCATGCCGACCAGGCAGCGCGTCGGCATGGGTATCGAGGGCGGGCAGACGGGATAGCCCTCGGCTTTTCCGAGCGCTTCCTCGTCCGGCGCGGCAGATGCCGCTGAACAGAAAAGGATGCTCGCGAGAAGCAGCAGGCTTTTCATGGCGTCGCGGTGGGAAGTCTACGCCTTTCGCTGGTGGGATTGCCCCAACCCGGGCCGGGGCGTAGCGTGACGCCGGTCCCTCACCGGAGGAGCGCGCGCATGCCGGAAGTTCCGCTCACGGGCAGCCAGATCGTGGTCCAGGTCTGCCTGTTCCTCTTCGCCGCGATCGCGATTTTCGGTGGATCGCTGCAGATGGTCCTCGGTCAGCCGGACACGTCCCCGCGCCTGGACAACGTGCATCGCTTCATGGCGGGCGTCTACCTGTCCACCGGCGTCATCTGCCTCTGGGCGGCATTCACGGTGCGCCAGCAAGGGGCACTGATCTATCTGCTCGCGCTCGGCGTGCTGATGGCCGGCATCGGCCGTCTCGTTTCCATGAGCAAGGTCGGGCTGCCCAAGCCTCCCGGCGTCTGGCTGGGTTACCTCGTGCCGGAGCTGCTCCTTCCGTTCGTTCTGGCAGGCGCGCACTACCTGGGTCGCTGAGATCCGTTTGACGCAGGTCAATCCGCGCGCGCCGCGCGGGCTCAATCTCTTTCTGCCGATCTATGTTCGAGAAGCAGGAAAGAAGCTCCCGGTTCGAGGAATTCACCGGCCTGAGATGGCGCGGCTTGCTGCTGATCGCCGTTCCGTCGCTCGCGCTCGTCGTCGGCTCGTTCTGGCTGGCGGCGCAATTCATCCAGCCGCTGCCGCCGCGGCGCATCGTGCTCGCCGCCGGCCCCGAGGGCAGCGCCCTGTACGCGCTCGGGCAGCGCTACCGCGCCATCCTCGCGAAGAGCGGCATCGCGCTCGAGGTGCGCGCGACGCGCGGCGCCGGAGAGAACGTCGGGCTGCTCGCGGGCGGCGCGCCGTCCGTCGACGCCGCGTTCCTCGTGGCGGGCACCGTGCCGCAGATCGAGGCAGCGCGCATCGAGAACATCTCGAATCTCTCCTACGCGCCGCTGTGGGGGCTCATGCGCGGCTCGTCCAAGGTCGATTCGGTCGCCGAGCTGCGCGGCAAGCGCATCGCCGTGGGCGCCCCGGGCAGCGGGATCGAGGCCGCGCTCGCGCCGCTGCTGGCGGCGACCGGCATCACGCCGGACAACACGACGCTGCTGCGCCTGCCCGCGGACGACTCGCTGCGCGCGCTCGCCAAGGGCGAGGTCGACGTCGTCTTCCACGGCGAAGGCCTGCGCAACAAGGAATTCCAGGAGGTCTTGCGCCTGCCGGACATTCGGCTCATCGATTTTCCGCGCGCCGACGCCTACACGCGGCGCTTCGCGTACCTCGTGCGCCTCGACCTGCCGGAGGGCACCCTCGACCTCGCGCGCAATATTCCAGGGCGCGATCTCAGGCTGATCGGCTCGACGCTGATGATCGCTGCGCGCGCCGACCTGCACCCCACCGTGGTCGAGCTGCTGGTCGACGCGGCGCGCGAGAGCAGCGGCGTGGGCGGCGTCTTCGAGAAGCGCGGCGAGTTCCCCAACATGACTCCGGTGGACGACGTGCCGGTGTCGGCGCACGCGGTGCGCTACGCGCGCGACGGCCCGAGCCTGCTGCGCCGCTACCTGCCGTTGTGGCTGGCGGGGCTGCTGCAGCGCGCGTTCACGCTCGCGATTCCGCTGATCGCGGTCGTCCTGCCGCTGATGCGCTTCCTGCCTGCGGTGATCAGGATCGTGAACCGACGCTCCATCTTCCGCGGCTACGCGGACCTACGGCACGTGGAGCACGGCCTGCAGGCGCGCGCTCCGGCCGCGCCGGTGGACGATCTGCTCGAGGAGCTCGACCGCATCGAGGCGATGGTGGTCGGCGCGCGCAAATCCGTGTTGCGCGCGAGCGAGCTGTACACTCTGCGCGTGCACTTGCGGCTCGTGCGCGAGGCCGTGCTCGCGCGGGCGAGAACAGCGAAGGCGCCGCAGCGCGCCGCCAGCTGAGGAGGAGAGGGTGAACGACTACGTCGCAATTTCGGTGCGCCTGCTGATTGCGCTTGCGTTCGGAGGGCTGGTGGGGCTTGAGCGCAGCTACCACGGACGGCCGGCGGGCTTCCGCACGCACACGCTGGTGTGCCTCGCCTCGGCGCTGCTGATGCTGGTCACGGTGTACGAGTCGCAATGGTTCGTGCCGCAGGGCTCGAGCCGCGTGAGCATCGATCCCACGCGCATGGCGCAGGGCATCATGACCGGCATCGGTTTTCTCGGCGCCGGGGTCATCATGAAGGAAGGGTTGTCCGTGCGCGGCCTGACCACCGCGGCGTCGATCTGGATCACCGCGGCGATCGGCATCCTGGTGGGGATCGGCTTCTACTTCCCCGCTGTGCTCGCCGCGGCGTTCACGCTCGGCACGCTGGGCGTGTTCCGTTGGCTCGAGATCCGCATGCCGGCGCAGTCCTACGCGCAATTCATCGTCCGGTTTGCGCGCGACGCCGCGATGCCCGAGCGAGAGCTGCGCGAGCTGGTTGTCGGAGTCGGGTTCGATGTCGCCAACCTGAATTACCGGCTGACGGATGACGGCCGGCACTACGAGTACCGGATGATGATCCGTACCCTCAGGCCGGAGAACCTCGGCCGGCTGTCAGAGCTGCTGCTGCGCATCCCGGCGGTGCTCGACTTCCGCATCTCGCCGACGGGCGACTGAGGCAATGCGCGAGGCGTCGTCGTAGACGCGCTTCCAGGCCTGCGCGCGCATTGCGTCGATGAGGTCGGCCCAGTTGGGCTCGGCCGGCTCGCGCTTCGTTTGCACGCTTTCCATATCGCTGCTCTCGGGATACGTAATTCTAGGACGGGGCCGCGCGCACGCGAGATCGATATGCGAAAGTAGCGTCTTCGCCTGTGCAACGTGAGGTGCGGGATTCAAGTCTCGGACGGCAAATGAAAAGGCACCGCGTTCGGGCGCGCCGCGGCGCATGACAGAATTGTTAAATCGCAGTTGATTCCGTACGGAGCCATTGCATGGCAATCGACGAGAAACGCCTGCGCGGCGCGAAGACGCCGCCTGACCTGCCGTTCGCGATCCGCAAGATCGGCCACGTGGTGCTGCGCGTGTCGGACCTCGCGCGCTCGGTCGAGTTCTACACCCGGGTGCTCGGCTGCAAGGTGTCCGACGTCTATCCGGAGGAGATGATACCGGGCGGTATGGTGTTCCTGCGCTTCAATACCGATCACCACGGCGTGGCGCTGGTGGGCGGCCTGGAGGGCCCATCCTCCGGGCGCGAGCTGCATCACTTCGCTTTCGAGGTCGCGACGCTGGACGAGGTGTTCCGCGCGCGCAGGCACTTGCGCGCGCGCGGCGTGCCGATCACGTTCCACGGGCGCCGGCGCGCCGGCGTGCAGATCGCGGTCGAGTTCAAGGATCCCGACGGGCACTGGCTGGAGATCTACTGGGGGCTCGATCAGATCGGCACCGACGGCGCCGTGCGGCCGAAGGAGCAGTGGGACTGGGCGCATTCCCTGGAGGAGGCGATCGACCGCCCCGTGCCGGGGCAGAACGCGTTGCTGCAGGACGCGTCGCTGCGCGAGGCAAAGAAGGAGCAGCGATCTTGAGCGCGCGGATCGCCTTCATCGGCTGCGGCGAAGCGGGACAGACGCTCAGCCGCGGGCTGATCGGCGCGGGCGCAAGGGGCATCCGCGCCTACGACATCCTGTTCGACGACCCTGCCGACGCGGGGCGGCTCAAGCGCGCCGCCGAGACGCTCGGCGTAGGAGTCGCGCGCAACCACGCGGACGCGGTGCGCGGCGCGGACATCGTGTTCCTCGCCGTGACCGCGGGCTCGAGCATCGAGGCGGCGCGCTCGTGCCTGGCGGGCCTGTCCACCGGACAGCTTTTTCTCGACATCAACTCGGTGTCGCCGAGGCGCAAGCTCGAGACCGCCGCGCTGGTGGCGCCGACCGGCGCCCGCTATGTCGATGTCGCGGTCATGGGGCCGGTCGCGCCCTACGGGCACAAGGTGCCGCTGCTCGTCGGCGGGCCGGGGGCGAAGGAGCTCCTGCCGCGCGCCCGCGCGCTCGGCATGGCGGCCGAATACGTGTCGAACGAAGTGGGTCAGCCTTCCGCGATCAAAATGTTCCGCTCGATCATGGTGAAAGGCCTCGAAGCACTGATGGTGGAATGCATGCTCGCCTCGAGCAGCTACGGCGTCGAGGACCGCGTGCTCGCCTCGCTTGCCGAAACCTTCCCGGGGCTCGACTGGCAGCGCCTGTCTGGCTACTTCATCGAGCGCGTGGTGAGCCACGGCAAGCGGCGCGCAGAGGAAATGCGCGAGGTCGCGGCGACGGTGCGCGAAACCGGCCTCGAGCCGCTCATGGGGGAGGCGATCGCGGCGCGCCAGCAATGGGTCGCCGATCTCGGGGTCGGGCGCCGGCTAGACGCCAAGACCGAGGAGCGCGCGGCGCTGGTGGCGGCGCTGCGCGCGGCGCTGGGCGCGCCCGGCTAGAACTGCGCCTCTTCGCCGGGCTTGAGCGGCAGGATCTTGACCGGCGCGTTTCCTAGAGCCTCGATCAGCTCCTGCGGCGTGCCCTTGTTCAGCGGGCCGGCGCCGTAGTGGATCGGGATGGCGTATTTCGGCTTGATCAGCTCGCGCAGCGCGAAAGCGGCGTCCTTCGGGTCCATCGTGAAATGCCCGCCGATCGGGATCAGCACCAGGTCGGGCTTGTAGTACTCGGCAATCAGCTTCATGTCGCCGAACAGCCCGGTGTCTCCCATATGCCAGATGCGAAAACCGTTTTCGAGCTGGATGATGTAACCGACGGGCTCGCCGCCGGGATGCGTCTCGTCCTTGCCGGTTGCGGGGTTGTGCCATACGTACACCGAGGAGTGCTCGGCATGCGTTGCGGTCACCCGGATGCCGGGTGCCGGCGTGATGGTGCCGCTCTTGTTGAAGCGCGGCAGCTGCTTCGCTGGCAGCACGCCGAGGGTGGTGAGAGACATGTTGAGATCTCCAGGCGCCCACATGGGAATGTCGTTCAGCTTCGCGAGCGCCGGCGCGTCGGCGATGTGGTCCCAGTGCCCGTGCGTCACGAGCAGCACGTCCACTTTGCCGAGCGATTCCAGGTTCTTGTACTTCGCCGGGGTCAGCGGGTCCGTGATCAGCCAGGGGTCGGTGACGATGACCTTGCCGCCCGGGGTCGTGATGCGGAAGCAGGATTGGCCGAGCCAGAGCAGGTGCGCCTTGCCGTCCTGGGCCAAGGCCGAAGAGGTCGCGAGCGAGAGCCCGATGATCAGCGATCGGAAGATGCGGGACGGCTTCATGGTTCCTCCAGTTTCGGTCATATTCCGACGGACTCTACGCGGCGTGCTTGGGTGCTTCCAATACAATTACGGCCGACGCCGATACCGGATTTTGCATCGCCTGCTCCATGACTTCTTCACGCCTGCCGACCAAAGCGCCCGCGAAGCCGGTCCTGTCGGACTGGTATCTGCGCTCGCGCCTCAAGATGCGGCAGATCCTTCTGCTCGTCGCGCTGGACGAGCATCGCAACGTGCATCGCGCGGCGGCCAGCGTCTCGATGACCCAGCCGGCGGCGACAAGGCTGCTCGCCGATCTCGAGCGCCTGCTCGGCCTGCGCCTGTTCGAGCGGAGTGCGCGCGGCCTCACCCCGAACGCCTACGGCGAAAGCCTGGTGCGCCATGCGCGCGCCATGCTCGCCACGCTCGACCATGCGCGCGACGACATCAACGCACTGGCGAGCGGGACCGACGGCAAGATCGTGCTCGGCGCGCTTCTGGTGGCGGCGCCGGTACTGGTGCCGCGGGCAGTGGCGCGCTTCAAGGAACACCACCCCCGACACACGGTACTCATCCGCGAGGGCACGAGCGCGGCGCTGGCGCCGCGGCTGCAGCGCGGCGAGCTGGATCTGATCGTAGGACGGGCATCCAGCGACCTCGCCGGCGAGGGGCTGAAGTTCGAGGCTTTCTACAGCGAGCCGATGCAGGTCGTGGCGCGCCCGGGACATCCGCTCACGAAGCGCCGCGCGCCTCGGCTTGCGCGACTGGCCGGGGAACAGTGGATCGTTCCGACGCCCGAGGCCGCGTACCGGCGGCGGCTCGAAGCGGCGTTCAAGCAGGCCGGAGTAGAGCCGCCCAGGCGCATCGTGGAATCGACGTCGATCCTCACCAATATCGCCCTGGTGCGCGAGACGGATATGCTGGCGGTCATGCCGCGGGACGTCGCGCAGCAGTACTCCGGCCTGGGCCTGGTCCGAACCGTTGCGGTGAGATTGCCTCCTCCCTCGGGGCCGGTCGGCGTCGTGACCGCGCTCGGAAGGACGCTGCCGCCCGCGGCCGTCGACCTGATCCAGGCGCTGCGGCAAGTAGCGCGCGAGCTGAAACGCGGCGCGTGAGCGCGTCACCGGCGATGCCGGAACTGGCATCGGCGGCTCCGGCAAATGTATTGGAAATCGCGCAAGCGGCCCCTTACAGTGGCCGCGAGAACGGAATCCTGGAGGGAGACCTGCAATGACGACGAGACTTTCGGCGTTGGCGAGCGCGTGCCTGCTGGCAGCGGCTTTCGTGTCGCAGTCGGCGAACGCCCAGCCGGCGAAGCCCGCGGACTATCCGAACCGGCCGATCAATTTCGTGGTGTCCTACCCTCCGGGCGGCGGCATGGACACCACGGCGCGCGCCCTCGCCGCGCAGATGGAGCGCGTGACCGGATACCAGTTCCGCGTGGAAAACCGCGGCGGCGGCGGCGGCATCATCGGCAACACCTACATGGCCACGCAGGCGAAGCCGGACGGCTACACGATAGGCGTCCTCGCCAACCCGACGCTGATCATCAACATTCTGAAGCAGGGGGCGAATTTCAAGAAGGACGACCTGGAAGCGATCGCAGGCATCACCTTCGCGCCGGTCGCCTGGTTCACGCGCACCGATTCGCAATTCGGGAAGATGAGCTTCGACCAGATCCTCGCATACGCGAAGAAGAACCCCGAGAAAGTGAAGGTCGGGGTCATCCCCAACGCGTCGTTCGACATGGCCACGCGCATCGTGGAAAGGCAGAAGGGCGTCAAGTTCACGATCGTTCCCTTCCCGGGCGGGAAGCCCTCGGTGGTGGCGCTGCTCGGCGGCAACGTCGACATCTCAGCCGCCTACTACGACGAAGTGGACCAGTACCTGAAGGCCGGAACGCTGAAAGCGCTCGCCTTGGCTGACAACTCGCCGGCGCCGCAGCTTCCCGGTGCGCCCACGATGAAGGAGCTCAACATCCCGATGGCATCCGGCACCTGGGGCGCGGACCGCTTCGTCGCCGTGCCCAGGGGGACCAGCAAAGAGATCAAGAACTATCTCGCGTATCTGATCCAGAAGACGCTCGCAGACCCGCAGACGCGCGACGCCTTCGAGAAGGTCGGCATCACGCTTCAAGCCAAGACGATGGCCGAGGAGCAGCAGCGCTTCGACGAGTCCTACGCCGCGGTGCGCGAGTACCTGAAGAGTATCGGTGAACTGAAGGCCGGGCAGTGACCGGGCGCGCCCGCAGCGGGCGCGTTCTTCCTGCTCCATAGGCTCCCGATGCTGCAAGGATTTTTGGCTTCTCTTTCGCCGGCGTCTCTTCTCGTAGAGATCCTGGGCGTCATCATCGGGATCATTTTCGGCGCCATTCCGGGCTTGACCGCGACGCTCGCGATCGCCCTGTTCGTCCCGGTCACGTTCCTGATGAGCGCCGAGCACGGCATGATCATGCTCGGCGGCATCTACGCCGGCGGCATCTTCGGCGGCAGCATCTCGGCGATCCTGATCAACGTTCCGGGCACGCCGGCCTCCGTCGTCACCGGCTGGGAAGGCTACGCGCTGGCGCGCGAGGGGAGGGCGCCGTTTGCGCTTAGCCTCGCCGCGCTCAGCTCCGGGGTGGGCGGGCTGCTGTCCGCCCTCGCGCTTCTGTTCCTCACGCCCGCGCTGTCGTCGCTTGCGCTGACGTTCGGTCCCCCCGAATACTGCGCGCTGCTGCTGTTCAGCTTCACCATCGTCACCTTCATGATGGACGGGTCGCTGATACGCAGCCTGCTCGGTCTCTTCTTCGGCCTTCTCGTGACCACCATCGGACTCGACCCGGTGACCGGCGCGGCGCGCTTCACGTTCGGAAACGTGGATCTTCTGTCGGGCTTCAACCTCGTGGCGGTGCTCGTCGGGTTCTTCTGCATGACCGAGGCGGTGTACCTGGCCTCGGAGGTCTTCGACGAGTCGCCGAGCGCTGCGGTCAAATTCGGCAAGGAACGGGAATACGGGGCGCTGCTGAAGACGATGCTCACCCGGGCCGTCACCTATCTGCGCTCCTCCGCGATCGGCATATTCCTCGGGATTCTGCCGGCGATCGGCCCAGTGGAGACGCCCTTCATCGCGCACACGATCGAACGGCGCTTCAACAGGGGAGACGCGAAGTTCGGCAAGGGCTCGGTCACCGGCCTGATCGCCTCGGAGTGCTCGATCAGCGCGAACGTCGGCGGATCGCTCATACCCCTGATCTCGCTCGGCATCCCTGGCAGCGGCGCGGCCGCGGTATTCATCGGCGCGCTGACGCTCCACGGCCTGCAGCCGGGTCCCCTGCTGTTCCAGAACCAGCCGGTGCTGATCTACACCTTCTTCTGGGGGTTCATCGCCGTCAACCTGTTCATGCTGCTCTTCGGCATCTTCGGCGCAAGGTACTTTGCCGTGGTGCTGAAGCTGTCCGCGGGCGTGCTCGCGACGTTCATCGCGTTCTTCTCGATCCTGGGCGCCTACGCCATAAACAACAGCATGTTCGATGTCGGCGTGATGTTCGGCGCGACGGCTCTCGCCATGTGGCTGCGCGCGCTGCGCGTGCCGATTCTGCCCATCGTGCTCGCCGTGATTCTCGGACCCCAGTTCGAGCAACAGACCCTGGTTTTGTTCACGACCTCCGAAAGCCTGAAGAGCGTCCTGGAACGTCCGATCGCGGACGTGTTCTTCGCGCTCAGCCTGCTGATCGTGGTGTTCGCGGTCGGCAAGCGGCTGAGGAATTAAAGAGCCAAAGCCGCCGTGCTCAACTTCAACCTGCTGTCGCTCCTGCTGATCGTCCTGGGCGCGGCCTTCCTCGGCCTGCAGACGCCTCAAATCGCCGCGGTTGCCCGCGTGTACCCCCTGGTCATGATCGCCCTGGTCATCGCATGCGCCCTGGCGATTGCCGCGCAGGAGCTCGCCGGGCGCTCGGCGACGCCACCCCTGGACGCCAAGCTGGCGAAGATGCTGTTCGCGCCGATGCGAAGCCGTATCCGGGTGCTCGGCTTCGTTGCCGTCTGGCTGGCCTATACAGGAGCGCTGCCGCACGTCGGCTTCATCGTCGCGACGACATGCGCAATTTCAATTTCGCTGTGGCTCCTGGCGATCAGGCGGCCGCTCGTCGGCGTTGCGACGGCGACAGCGTTTTCCCTGGTCATCTCGATCCTTTTTGCGACGACCCTCTACATACCGACTCCGTCGGGGCCGGTAGACCAGCTGTTGACGCAAGCAATCTATGCGATCCAGCACCGAGGAAATTCAAATGATCATTGACTGCCATGGCCATTACACGACCGCCCCGGCCGCTCTCGGGGCGTGGCGCAAGGCCCAGATCGACGCCGGCGGCGATCTTTCGGCGATGCGCGGCAACGAGATCCCCGTCATAAGCGACGACGAGATCCGCGAAAGTCTCGAGAAAATCCAGTTGCGCCTGCAGCGGGAGCGCGGAACGGATTTGACGATTTTCTCGCCGCGCGCCGGCGGCATGGAACACCACGTCGGCACGGAGAAGATGAGCCGGCAATGGTCGCGGATCTGCAACGATCTCATCAAGCGCGTCTGCGATCTCTACCCGAAGAAATTCGCACCGGTCTGCCAGCTCCCGCAATCGCCCGGAGTTTCACCGTCGAACAGCATTCCGGAGCTCGTCCGTTGCGTCGAGGAGCTGGGATTCATTGGCTGCAACCTGAATCCCGATCCCAGCGGCGGTTACTGGACCGACCCGCCGGCGACCGATCCCTGGTGGTTCGGGCTGTACGAGAAGCTCGAAGAGCTCGACGTGCCGGCGATGATCCATGTCAGCCAGTCGTGCAACCCGAATTTCCACTTCACGGGCGCGCACTACATCAACGCCGATACGGCCATCTTCATGCAGCTGCTCAAGTCCGACCTGTTCGTGCGCTTTCCCCGCCTGCGCTTCATCATCCCGCACGGCGGCGGTGCGGTGCCGTATCACTGGGGCCGGTATCGCGGCATCGCAATCGACATGAAGCGCCCGGAGCCCGCCGCGCTCATGGGCGGCAACCTCTACTTCGACACCTGCGTGTACCACCAGCCCGGCATCAACCTCCTGGCGGAGGTGGTCCCGGTGGACAACATCCTGTTCGCCTCCGAAATGCACGGTGCAGTGCGGTGCAAGGATCCGGATACCGGACATTTCTTCGACGACACGCGCCGATACATCGAGGCAAATACGCGCCTAAGCGCCGAGGACAAAGAGAAGATCTACTTCAGGAATACGCTGAAGGTCTTCAGCAGGCTCAAGCTTGCGGAAGGGGCGCGATGAACGGAACGGTGGTGCGCAGCATTCACCGTGCGGACGCTGCCGCGCTCTCCGCGCTGGAGAAGCTGGGCGTTGCGACGGTGCACGAGGCGCAGGGCCGCAGCGGGCTGATGCGGCCGGACATGCGCCCGGTGTGGCGCGGCGCGCGCATCTGCGGCAGCGCGGTCACCGCGCTGATCCACCCGGGCGACAACTGGATGATCCACGTCGCGGTCGAGGTGCTGAAGCCCGGCGACGTGCTCGTGGTCGCGTGCTCGAGCGACAACACGGACGGCGCCTTCGGCGAGCTGCTCGCGACCTCGCTCAAGGCGCGCGGCGCGAAGGGCGTGGTACTCGAGGTCGGCTGCCGCGACTCGCGCGAGATCGGGGAGATGCGCTTCCCGGTGTGGTCGCGCGCGATCTCGGCCCGGGGCACGGTCAAGGCGAGCCTCGGCACGGTGAACCTGCCGGTGGTGTGCGCCGACGTGCACGTCGTTCCCGGCGACGCGGTGATCGCCGACGACGACGGCGTGGTGGTGGTGCCGCGCGCCGATGCCGCGCGGGTAGCGCAGGCGGGCGCGGCGCGCGAAGCGAAGGAGGCGGCGCGCCGCGCGAAGCTCGAGGCGGGCGAGCTCGGCCTGGACCTGTACGGCATGCGCGGCGCGCTTACCGAGAAGGGCCTGAAGTACGTCGACGGACCGATCGACTGGGGCCCGCGCGAGTGAGCGCCCCGGCGCCGCTTAGCGCGCTGCTAGGCGACTACCCGGTCACGCGCGCGCTCAAGGCGGGCGAAGTGCGCTCGCCGCGCGTGGCACTGGAGTTCGCGGCCGTCGCCGCACCGAGCTCGGCGTTCAAGCGCGTGGTGCGCGAGGCGGCGTTCGACGTCGCCGAGCTCGCGCTCGTCACCTACCTGATGGCGAAGGAGCGCGGCGCGCCGCTCGTGCTTCTGCCGGCGGTGGTGCTGGCGCGCTTCCAGCACCCGCTGCTCGTTGGCGCCGCGGCGCGCGGACCGCTCGCACCACAAGAGCTGGAAGGCCGCCGGGTCGGCGTGCGCTCCTGGTCGGTCACCACCGGCATGTGGATGCGCAGCATCCTCGCCGAGGACCACGGCGTTGACGTCCGACGCGTGAAGTGGGTGACCTTCGAGGAGCCGCACGTTGCCGGTTTCCGCGATCCGCCGAACGTCGAGCGCGCGCCGCAAGGCAAGGACATGGTTGAGATGCTCGTCGCCGGCGAGCTGGACGCCGCGATCGTCACCGAGCGCTCGCTCGGCGACGCACGCCTCGGGCCCCTGATCGCCGACCCGATCGGCGCGGCGCGCGACTGGCAGGCGCGGCACGGCGGAATCCAGGTGAACCACATGGTGGTGGTGAGAGCCTCGCTCACGCGCTCCGAACCGGACGCGGCGCGCGAGGTGTACCGGCTGCTCCGAGAGAGCCGGCGCGCGGCAGGCGATCCCGAGCTCAACCCGTTCGGGGTCGGGGCGAACCGGCGCAACCTCGAGCTCGCGATCGAGCGCACGCACGCCCAGGGCCTGATCGCGCGCCGCTTCGCGGTGGACGAGCTGTTCGACGGCGTGACGGGAACAATGGACTGATCGTCGTCCCGCGCCTCACTGCATGAACCAGCCGTGGCTCACCACCACCGACTGGCCGGTGAGGGCGTTGGTGGGGTGCGCGGCGAGGAATACCGCCAGCTCGGCGACGTCCGCGGTGGTGGTGAATTCGCCGTCGACCGTGTCGCGCAGCATCACGTCGCGCACCACCGCTGCCTCGCTGATACCGAGCGCCTTCGCCTGCTGCGGGATCTGCTTTTCCACCAGCGGCGTGCGTACGAAGCCCGGGCAGATGACGTTTGCGCGCACGCCGCGCTTGGCGCCTTCCTTGGCGAGCACCTTGCACAGCCCCAGCAGCCCGTGCTTGGCGGTGACGTAGGGCGCCTTGAGCGGCGAGGCTTCGTGCGAGTGCACCGAGCCCATGTAGATCACGCTGCCGGGCCTGCCCTGGGGCAAGCAGCGCAGGAAGGCGCGCGTGGTGAGGAATGCGCCGTCGAGGTGGATCGCGAGCAGGCGGCGCCAGTTCTCCAGCGACAGCGCGTCGATCGGGTCGATGTGCTGGATGCCGGCGTTGCTCACCAGCACGTCGGACGGGCCCCA
>DATGDH010000151.1:0-49733 GCA_035310985.1 Burkholderiales bacterium | reverse complement strand
GCCCGACGGCAGTCTGACGGCCGCGCGGGTCAGCGTTGGACTAAAGGGACAAGTGCCACCGATGTGATGCCAACCAGGGCGGGAGAGCAACGTTCAACATTTTGCAGGCAGTGAAGACGAGCTGTATTGCCGTGCTGTCGGTGCTCGCGAGCGCTGGGTGGCCATCGCGGACGATGTGAATGTGACTCTAACCGGAGTTGAATGGCCGCCACCCGGAGCGAACATTCGCAGTGGACGCGAGCAGCTATGCGCCGGTGGGATCCAGATCTCTGCCGACCGTCCCTAAAGGCGTAGAGTCCCGCGTAGCTCGTCCCAAGGGGGATTTCATGGGTCTCGCCGAGCGACGTCGGTTCCTGCTCACGTCGGGCCTGCTGCTTGGCGCACCACTGATAGCCCGGGCACAAGGAATCCGCGCCTATGCGGTAGGCATCGTGCACCTCGGCGGCGAGTACTCGGCGGCGGTCGACGGACTAAGGGACGGCCTGAAGGAACTGGGACTGAACGAAGGCAAGCAGGTCAAATTCCTCGCGCACAACCTCAAGGGCGATCGGAGGTCGGCCGATTCCGCGGCGAGGAGCCTAGAACGGCAAAAGGTCGATCTAATCTACTCAGTCACAACTTCGGTCAGCATCGCCGTCAAACGTGCGACGAACAACGTGCCTGTCGTGTTCTACGCCGGTACGGATCCGGTGCGCTTTGGACTGGTGCAGAGCCTCGCGCGGCCCGGGGGGAGATTCACGGGCATCTACAGTCAAATCACGTCGCTCATGGCGAAGCGCCTCGAAGTCTTGAAGGAGATGATTCCCGGCTTGCGCAGGGTCGCTTATTTCTACGACCCGCGAAACCCTCTCGCCGAGGAAGTCACCCAGGCACAAAGGGTCGCTGCGCGGCAACTCGACTTGCAGCTTGTCGAGCGGTCGGTGGATTCCGCGGCTGCTCTGAAGGCGAGTTTGAATGCCCTCAAGCCCGGGGACGTAGACGCTGTGGCTTACGTCGACTCGCTTGTGGTCAGCCAGACCGCGATGGTCATTGAAATCGCGAACGCAAAGCGCCTGGCGGTCATGGCGCCGGACAGAGCGAGTGTCGCGGAAGGCGCGCTCGCAAGCTATGGCGTGAGCTACTACAGAGCCGGCCGACTTGCCGCTAAGCAGGTCGAGCGTATCTTGCATGGGGCCGCCCCCTCCGATCTGCCAGTCGAGCAGATGGACCGACTCCACTTTGCCATCAATCTCAAGGCTGCTGGGGCGATTGGGCTCGCGATACCGCAATCAGTGCTGGTACAGGCAGACGAAGTGGTTGAGTGACCGCCACTGGCCGATAGCGGTCATTACCTGCTGGCCTGCGGCGCGCAATTGGAGACGACGAACCATTGGTGACTAACCAACGCACTAAGCCTCGGTTAGCTGCCGATTAGGTGAGCTATCTCGCACATGATTTCCGGCGGCGAGGCACCATTTGGGACTTGCTTGGTGCACGGTTTCCGCAGGCAATCGCTACCTTAGGTACCAACCCCGTTCCCTACCCTTATCGCTATCTTCTTCCTACCCTCGACCTACCCCCAGGCTACGCCCTTGGCTATTCCACCTTCGAATTAGGGTTTGGGGTACCTACATATGGGCAGTCCTGGACGAATTCATGGATAGTCACTAACCGGTCCTAATATCAGATCCGGTCCGAGATGCGGACTGGTACAGATAGCTTGTCTACTGCCAGACGATGCCAGCCGACGAAGCGTTGCCTGTTAAGCCGGCATCGCGGCCGCGACTATCGGTTCACGTTGCAGCAATGAGGTCACTTGCTGAGTGAGCGGTGCCTGACTCGCGTAGATCGCCTCGCTTGGACCATCAGACGCGCGGTCCTGGATCGACTCCGCGCCGAGTCGGAACACTTCCACCACCTGTGCTAACCGTGCGGCCTGGTCGCGCATCGACGCGGCAGCGGCCGAGGCTTCCTCAACCATCGCTGCGTTCTGCTGGGTGACCTGGTCCATTTGCACGATCGCCTGGTTCACCTGTTCGATTCCGGTGGACTGCTCTTCGCTCGCCGACGTGATGTCGCCCATGATATCGCTCACCCGCTTTACGCTGCTGACAATCTCATCCATCGTCTTGCCAGCTTCGTGCACGAGTTCGCTTCCAGACGCCACCTTATCCGTCGAGTTATCGATGAGCGTCTTGATCTCCTTTGCCGCGGCCGCGCTGCGTTGAGCGAGCGTTCTCACCTCGCTAGCAACGACCGCAAATCCCCGTCCCTGCTCGCCAGCCCGAGCCGCTTCCACTGCCGCGTTCAGCGCCAGGATGTTGGTCTGGAATGCAATGCCGTCCATGAGTCCGATGATTTCGGCGATCTTGCGCGACGAGCTTGCGATCTCGCCCATCATCTGGACTACTTGTTTGACGGCCTGCCCACCCTTCACTGCCGTCTCCGAGGCGCCCCCTGCCAATTCATTTGCTTGCCGCGCGTTCTGGGCATTCTGCTTCACCGTGGTGGTGAGCTCTTCCATAGATGCCGCAGTTTGCTCGAGCGAAGAGGCCTGCTCTTCGGTACGCTGCGACAAATGTGAATTTCCCTGCGCGATTTCGACTGAAGCCCGTGATATTTCCTCGACGCTGGAGCGCACGTTACCCACAACGCTTCGCAGGGATATCTGCATTTCGGCAAGCGCCCGCAACATGACCCCAAGTTCGTCGTGGCGATCGTTAACGATGGCGGTGCTGAGGTCCCCACCAGCTACCTGTTCAGCGACCTTGATGGCGTCGCGAAGCGATTTCGTGATGGACCTCATTACCCACACGACTACGACGAGAATCAGCCCGACCAGGCTCGCTGCCAGCACAATCGAAGCGCCCGTTAGGGTCCTGTTCGCAACCAACGACCGCTCGTATGTGGCCTTGGCACTTGCTTGCTTAAGCGGCAAGAGCGCTTGCAGTGGTTTGATGTAACTTACGATAACGTTCGCCCAATCTGTCTCGAGGACTTCCGTCAACTGGTCGTTGTTCTTCGACTCGTACGCCCGCTCGATCTTGTCCAGCGTCGTCTGCACGACGCTCATGCCCTTGTCCATTTCATGGAGCAGCCGCTGTTCTTCAGGGTCCTCGGCTCCCGCGGCAATGACTACAGACCAATCCGCCTCAAGCTCCTTGCGCGCGTCCCGAAGTTGGTTGAGCGAACCCTGGATCGGCATGACGTCGAGCAATACGCCGGCGACCCGATATTGCACCTCCCGCAGCAAGGCGTCGATCCTCTGCAGCTGAACGAGCGACTGCACATTCGCCTTGTAGACCCGCTCGAGCGCCTGCGAGCTGGCGCGCCCGGAGAAGACATTGAATCCCGTCAGCGTCATGGCGCCGGCGGTCGCGATAATTGCGATCAATGCGAGTCTCGCTTTTACGCTCAGGCTCTTGAACACGCGCGTGCCTCCTCCCACGATTTTGGAGGGCAGAAAAAACCAATTACTGGGTCGGCAAGCCCTTCTCTGTCCACTCCGGCATGCCGCCGCGCATCCAGTAGACGTGCGTGTAGCCCGAATCGCGTGCCACTACCGACGCCTTATAGCTCTTCCAGCACTCGCCACCGTTGCAGAAGAATATGAGCGGCGCATTCTTGTCTGATGGCAGCCTGCCAAGGTCGAACTTGTCCTTTGTGCGGTCGAAGTTCACATCTTTCCCGCTCTTCTCGTTATAGGGAACGCTGATAGCGCCCTTGACGGTCTTCTCCGCATATTCGGTCGCGACGCGCGCATCGATCATCGGCACGCCTTTTTCCTGCATCTGCTTCGCCTGTTCAGCGTTCACGACTGTCACGCGATCGATATGGTCAGGAGAGTCCGCCGCCCACGCGACATCGCCCGTTCCCAGACCCAAGACCAATCCACCGAGGAGACCCGCAAGCAAGCGCCGCCGTGCGGCCTGCGTCATCTTTTCGAGATTCATTTCATTTCTCCAAATTGAAAGCCATTCATTCGACAGCCAGGGATTGGTAGACCGCGACGGCCTCACTGACGGAAGGCGCCGTAGCGGCCGTCGAAGATGCCGTCGCGCTCGACGTGTTGCCGTCGAAATTGGAGCCCATCGTGGAGATCGCCAGGGCAGTAAGAACAGCCAGGGATACGGCACCTAGGTAACCTGCTGCATTCGAAGTCTGCATAAATCCTCCGAGCCGGTTCTAACGGTTACGTTGCGAAGTACCCGACCTGCAGTGGGAACTTATAGCGCGATTGAACTCAGTGATACGTCATCGCCTGTCAATACCGTGTCAAGCTGTGTAAGCGTCGACTTTCGCTGACAGCGATCGAGAGCGGGTTCTCCTTGGCGAGTGATCTGCGCGTACAAGTGACGTGAATATTCCTCAGATTCGTGACAGCCTGAGTGCGGGTCGTAAGACGCTGTAGCGAATCAGTTTGCCGCGCTGGTCAGCAACATTGCGCTACGGCTGGAATGAAGTAGCCGAATCTTGTGAGCCGCTTGACTAAAGTGTGCGCGCATTCAATGGCGCAGGCCCGCTTTGATATTCGAGGGTAAACCGTCGGGCACGGGGTGACCTGCGCCACTTCATTGGGAAGCCCGCCGTCTGTCGGATAGATATTGACCGCGCAGGCTTCAAACAAACGCTGAAAGTTCATAGCGTACATCAGGGCCTCTGCGTCCTTTACTGAGCCAACCCTCAGAGCAGGCTTAGGTTCAGTTTGGAAGAGCGGCGACTTAAGAAGGTGGGTCAACGCTTCCTTATGTTCGTTCTTTAGTTGGCGCGGCCGCTCCTTCTCTTTGTGGCCGATGTATTCCCACCAAACGCCAAGCGCAACTGCAAACGCAGATATGGCGTTGAGTACCTGGCGCGTTCGATCAGAAAGTAGCCCTATCGCTAACCCGTCAATGATCAGTAGCGCTTCTGCGATAAGGCCGACGATTACAAGCGCTAGACCAAAACGCGCTAGCGAATCAGGCCGCACCGGTTCATGGACGGCCCGAGAGGATACGCGTGCCGGCGCTTGCGCGATCTAGGGGCGGCTCGCGGGTGTTAGCCAGGCGTTAGCCCGGCCGTCTTTCTGATCTGCCGGGAAAAGGCCCGAATGGCCCTTTCCCTATGAAAATTTGGCGCGCCCGGCAGGATTTGAACCCACGACCCCCTGGTTCGTAGCCAGGTACTCTATCCAACTGAGCTACGGGCGCGAGGGCGTAAATTATAGCAAAACGCTCCCCGCGATGGTTCGCCCATTTGTTGACGCTCGCGCCGCGGCGCCGATAATCGCCTGTCCCACACAAAGGAGGCGCAGATGAGCGGATTCGTGCTGGCGGTGAAACTCAAGGTGAAGCGCGACGTGGTCGACAAGTTCATGGCCGCGGTGCAGGAGAACGGCAAGGCGGCGCGCGAGACCGAGCCCGGCTGCAAGACCTTCGACATCCTGGTCGACCCCAACGACCCGACCTCCGTGATGCTGTACGAGGTGTACAAGGACGAAGCCGCATTCGAGGCGCACCAGCAGACGCCGCACTTCAAGAAGTACCTCGCCACGGCGCTGCAGTGGCTCGATTCGCGCGAGCGGCAGTTCTTCCGCCGCGCGGCGCCCTGATGGACCTGCGCATGGCCGAGCTGGCGCCGGCCGAGCGCTACAAGCTCCTCACCGGCCTGGTGGTGCCGCGCCCGATCGCCTGGATCTCGACGGTCAATGCGAAGGGCGTAGCGAACTGCGCGCCCTACTCGTTCTTCAACGCCTTCGCCGAGGATCCGCCGCTCGTCATGGTGAGCTACGGGCCCCGTCAGGACCGCAAAGTGAAGCACTCGCTCAAGAACACGCTCGACACCGGCGAATTCGTCGTCAACCTGGTCGACGAGGACACCGCGAACGCGATGCACGTCTCGAGCGAGGAAATCCCCGAGGAAGAGAGCGAGTTCGAAAAGACCGGCCTCACGCCCGTGCCCGCGCTCATGGTGCGCCATCCGCGCATCGCCGAGGCCGTGGCCTGCTTCGAATGCCGCGTGTTCAGGCACCTGGAGATCGTGCCGGGGCGCGTATTCATCATCGGCGAAATCCTGCTGGTACACGCGCGCGAGGGCGTGATCGACCCGCAGACGAAAAGGATCTCAGACGCCCACTACCGGCCGATCGGACGCCTTTACGCCAACCGCTACTGCACCACGCGCCAGCGCTTCACGCTGCCTGGCAAGCTGCCCGACTGAACACGCACCGCCTTCAGAATCCCCAGTAGTCCAGCCCCTCGGGCAGCGGCTCACCGTGGCTGAGCGAGGCGAGCTTCGCGTACTGGCCCTCGGTGTACAGGAGCGGCTTGCCGCGCTTGCCGAACATGACCTGCTCGACCTGGCCGAGGAAGATCGTGTGCGAGCCGTGCGCGAGCTTTTTCACCACGCGGCAGTCGAATGACGAAAGCGCGTCGATCAGCACCGGTGAGCCGGTGACGAGGTGCGTCCAGTCGCGCGACTTGAATCGCCCCTCCCCGCTCAGCGTGCCGCTGAACGCGGTCGACAGATCCGCGTCCTCGGCGCGCAGCAGATTGACGCAGTACACGCCGGATTTCTGGATCGCGCCGTGCGTGGCGGCCGCGCGGTTGATGCACACCAGCAGCGTGGGCGGATCGGCGCTCACCGAGCACACCGCGGTGGCGGTCATGCCGTAGCGATGCCCCGCGTGCGCCGTCGTGATGATCGTCACCGCGCCCGCGAGCGTGCGCATCCCGAGCTTGAACTGTTTCGCGTCGACGCGCTGTGCGGCGTGCTCCTTCTCCATGCGACGGAGTTTACCTTTTGCGTGCTAGATTGTGCGCGCGCCACCATGCCGCTCCGCGTCCTTGTCCTGTATGCCCACCCCGCGCACGACCGCTCGCGCGCTAACCGGGCACTGCGCGCGGCGATCGAGGATCTCGCGGGCGTGACCGTGCACGATCTGTACGACGCCTATCCGGACTTCTTCATCGACGTGCGGCGCGAGCAGCGGCTGGTCGAAGAGCACGACCTGCTCCTCTTCCAGCACCCGATGTACTGGTACAACGTCCCGGCGCTGCTAAAGGAGTGGCAGGACGCGGTGCTCGAGCCCGGCTGGGCCTACGGCGAAGGCGGCGACAAGCTGCACGGCAAGCACTTCATGCAGGCGCTCACCACCGGCGGGCACGCCGCGTCGTACCGGCACGGCGGCCACGCGCACTTCGAGATCGCCGAGCTGCTTCGGCCCTTCGAGCAGATGGCGCACTACTGCGGCATGCGCTGCCTGCCGCCGTTTGTGACGCACGCCGCACGGTTGATTGACGAGCGGGCGCTCGGGGCACAGGCCGAGGCCTACCGCGTGCGCGTCTCCGCGCTCGCGGCCGGCGAGCCGCCCGCCCCCTTCGACACGATCCCTCCCGCGGAGTGAGCCATGCACGACCACGGTTTCCTCGAGCAGGCGCTCGTTTACCTCGCAGCCGGCGTGATCGCAGTCCCGGTATTCAAGCGTCTCGGACTCGGTTCGGTGCTCGGCTATCTCGTGGCGGGCGTCGCCATCGGACCCTGGGGCCTGCGCCTCATCGCCGAGCCGGGCACGGTGCTCCAGTTCGCGGAGTTCGGCATCGTACTGCTGCTGTTCCTTGTCGGGCTGGAGCTCAATCCCGCCCGGCTGTGGGCGCTGCGCCGACCGATTTTCGGGCTGGGCAGCGCGCAGGTGCTGGCGACGGTGGCGGCGGTCGCCGCGCTCGGCGTCGCCCTCGGCCAACCGCTCGCGGTGTCGCTGGTGGCTGGCATGGGCTTCGCGATGTCCTCGACGGCGATCGGCCTGGCCACGCTGGCCGAGAAGAACCTCCTGCCGACGCCGGGCGGGCAGGCTTCGTTCTCGGTGCTGCTGTTCCAGGACCTGGCGGTCATTCCGCTCGTGCTGCTGCTGGCGCTGATGAGCGGCGGCAAGGCCGGCGCGGCCGAATTCGACTGGGTCTCCGCCGCGAAGGCCGTTGCCCTGATCGGGCTGCTGGTGGTCGCCGGGCGCCACCTGCTGCGCCCGCTGCTGCGCTTCGTCGCCAACACGGGGCTGCGCGAAGTGTTCGTCGGTTTTTCGCTGCTGCTGGTGCTCGGCATCGCCGCGCTCATGCAGGCCGTCGGCCTTTCCATGGCGCTCGGCGCGTTCCTCGCGGGCGTGCTGCTCGCCGACAGCGAGTACCGTCACGAGCTCGAGCTCGACATCGAGCCGTTCAAGGGGCTGCTGCTGGGGCTCTTCTTCATTGCGGTGGGCATGTCGATCGACGTCGGCCTGTTCCTGCACGCGCCGCTCCTCGTGCTCGGGCTCGCGCTTGGCGTGGTGGCGCTCAAGTCGGCGCTGCAGTACGCAATCGCGCGCCCGTTCTACTGCGGTCGCAGCGACGCCGCGCTGTTCGCCCTGGCGCTGTCGCAGATCGGTGAGTTCGCCTTCGTGCTGTTCGGCGCCGCGGGCCAGATCCTGCCGCGCACCACGATCGACCTGCTGAACGCGGTGGTCGCCGCCTCGATGCTGAGCACGCCGCTGCTCATGCTCGCCTACGAGCGCCTCCTGGCGCCGCGTTTGGCGCGCCCCGGCGCGCGCGCCGCCGATGTGATCTCCGAGACCAATCCGGTCATCGTCGCCGGGTTCGGGCGCTTTGGGCAGATCGTCTCGCGCGTGCTCGGCGGCGCGGGCATCGCCACCACCGTCATCGACCACGACCCGAATCAGGTCGACCTGGTACGCCGCTTCGGCACCAAGGCCTACTACGGCGACGCCACGCGCCTGGACCTGCTGCGCTCGGCCGGCGCGGACAAGGCCGCGCTCCTGGTGGTGGCGGTCGACGACGTCGAGGCCGCGCTCGCGATCACGCGGCTTGCGCGCGAAAACTTTCCGCGCCTGCGCCTGCTCGTGCGCGCGCACGGCCGCACCGACGCGTTCGAATACGTCGAGATGGGGGTGCCCGCGGTGCGCGAAACGCTCGGCTCGGCGCTCGATGCCGCGCAGACTGCGCTGCGCGTGCTCGGCTTCAATCCGCACTCAGCCTGGAAGATCGCCGCGCAGTTCAGGCGCCGCGACGAGGCGATGCTCGTCGAGCATGCGCCGCACCGCCACGACGAAAAGAAACTGATCGCCGTGTCGCAGCAGGCGCGCGCCGATCTCAACGCGCTCATGCGCGAGGAGGCGGCCCGCTTGCGCGGCGCCGAGGAACCGGGCTGGCGCTAGCGGCCGCGCAGATTGACGAGCACGATGCCCGCGCCCACCAGCATGGCCGCCGCGCCGAATGCCGGGGTGAGCGGCTCGTCGAGCGCCAGCACCCCCGCCAGCACGCCGAACATCGGCGTGAGGAAGGAAAACACCGACAGCCGCGCCGCCAAGTAGCGCGTCAGCAGCCAGAACCAGGCGAGGTAGCTCGCGAAGGCGACGATCACGCCCTGATAGGCGAGGCTCGCGACCGCGAGCGGATTAAGCGCGACGACGCCGGGCTCGCCCATCAGGGCCGACGCGAGAGGCAGCATCAGCGCGGACACCGCCAACTGGTAGAAGAGCGTCTTCGTGGCGGTGACGCCGGAGAGCTTCGATGCCCGCACCAGCACGGTGGTGGCCCCCCACAGCACCGCGCCGATCACGCCGAACAGGTCCCCCAGCAGCGTGGCGTCGTGCCCCGCAGCGAATCCGTTGGCGAACGCGAGCACGACCCCGGCGAACGAAAGTAGCACCCCGAGCCACTGCCCGCGTACCAGCCGCTCGCCGCGCACGAAAATATGCAATCCGAGCGCTGCGACGACCGGCGCCAGATAGATGAACACGATCATGCGCGAGGCGCTGGTGTGGCCGAGGCCGGCGTAGATGAACACGAACTCGCCGCCGAACAGCAATCCGGCGACGATCCCGGGCAGCAGCGTGCCATCGCGCCGGAAGAGCGCGATTCCGCGCATCCGGGCCCACACAAAGAGCAGCACCGTGGCGACGATCGAGCGGATTCCCGCCTGCATCACCAGCGACACGTCGTGCGCGGCGAGCTTGATGGCGACCTGCTGGAAGCCCCACAGGGCGGTGCACAGCACCATGATGCCTAAGGCCGTGGCGTCGAGCGGCGCGCGGTCGTTTTTCATATGCAGGGGGAAATCGGACGGCGCGCAGTCTAGCAGGTGGGCACCGCCACCATAGTGCGCGCCTATGGGAGCGATGGCGACAACTCATTGGATTCATCTCCATGCAGACCATATCTTGATAGCCGTGTTCAATCACTTACCCGGAGCAAGGACATGATCGCAAACCGCGAAGGCAAGCCGGTACCCCAGGTCAGCTTCCGTACCCGCAGCAACGGCGAGTGGCGCAGTCTCTCGACCGACGAACTTTTCAAGGGCAAGACCGTCGTGGTGTTCGCGCTGCCCGGCGCCTTCACCCCGACCTGCTCGTCGACCCACCTGCCTCGCTATAACGAGCTCGCGCCGGCGTTCTTCGCCAACGGCGTCGACTCGATCGTCTGCCTGTCGGTGAACGACGCCTTCGTCATGCAGGAATGGGCCAAGGACCAGGAGTGCCAGAACGTGATCCTGGTGCCGGATGGCAACGGCGAGTTCACCGAAGGCATGGGCATGCTGGTCGACAAGTCGGAGCTTGGCTTCGGCAAGCGCTCGTGGCGTTATTCGATGCTGGTGCGGGACGGCATCGTGGAAAAGATGTTCGTCGAGCCGGAAAAGCCGGGTGATCCCTTCGAAGTGTCCGACGCCGACACCATGCTCACCTACCTCAACCCGGGGGCGAAGAAGCCAGACCAGGTGGCGATCCTGACGCGTGAAGGCTGCCAGTATTGTGCCAAGGCGAAAGCGCTGCTCGAGCGGCTCGGCCACCACTACGCCGAAGTGCCGCTCGGCCACAAGGTCCGCAGCCGCGTGCTGGGCGCCATCGCCGGCGCGCAGACGGTGCCGCAGGTGTTCATCAACGGCGAGCGCATCGGCGGGTGGGAAGACCTCGAGCGCTGGGCAAAGAAGGCGGCCTAGAAGTCCGTCTCCCACCAACCGCCGCCGAGCGCGACGAACAGCTGCGCGGTGTCCTGAAGGCGCCGCGCCTGCGCCGTGACCATTCCCAGGCGCGCCTGCTGGTAGGCGCGCTCGGCGATGATCAGCTGCAACACGTCTGATTTGCCCGCGGCGTAGCTTTCGCGCTGCAGCGCGAGCGCCGCGCTCGCGCTCTCGAGGAGCTGGCGCTGCGCGTCTACCAGCTCGGCGTCCTGGGCGAGCGCTTGCAGGATATCTGCGACCTGCTGCAGCCCCAGCAGCACGGTCTGCTCGTAGGTCGCGAGCGACGCCTGGTAGTTGTCGATCGCCGCGCGGCGCTGCGCACGCAGCGTGCCGCCGTGGAAGATCGGCTGGGTCAGCGCGGCAGCCAGGGTCCAGAAGGTATTGGCCCCCTGAAAGAGCGAGCCGCCGTCGAGCGATTGCTGGCCGCCTGACGCCGTGAGTGTGATGTTGGGATAGAGCCGCGCGGTGGCGACGCCGATTGCCGCGCTGTCGGCGTGCAGCAGGGCCTCGGCCGCGAGGATGTCGGGCCGCTGGCGCGCGAGCGCCGAGGGCAGGCTCAAGGGAAGATCGCGCGGCAACGTGAAGTCCTTGAGGTCGAAATCGGGCGGCGCCCAGGCCGCCGGCGGACGTCCCGTCAGGACAGATAATGCATCGCGCGCGGCGGAGAGCTGCTGGCGCAACCCGGGGAGCGCGGTGCGATCAATCGCGAGTTGCGTCTCGGCCGTCAGGACGTCGGTGCGGGGCGCCTTGCCGGCCTCGTACTTTAGGCGCACCAGCTCCAGGTTGCGCGCGTCGTCGGCGACCACCTCTGCGGTCGCCTCGAGCTGGCCGCGCAGCGACGCGATCGTGATCGCCTGGGTGACGACGTCTCCGGTGAGCGTGAGGTAGGCGGCTGCGAGCTCGTAATTCCGCTGCTCGGCGAGCGCCTGCTGCTCCTCGACGCCGCGCGCCGTGGCGCCGAATACGTCCGGCGCGTAGCTCGCCGTTGCGCCGACCGTGTAGAGGTTTCCGGTCTGGCGGTGCCGCTCGGCGCTCGCCGAGGCATCGACCTGCGGCCAGTAGCCGCCGCGCGCCGCGAGCACGTTTTCCTGCGCCGCGGCGAGGGTCGCGCGCGCCACGGCCAGGGTCTTGTTGCCGCCGATCGCCGCATGCAGCGCATCGTTCAGCGCGCGCGACTGAAAAAGCTCCCACCACTGGGCCGAAATGCGCTCTCCCGGCAGCAGTCGTTGCGACTCGGCTCCTGTCGCAGAGACGATCTCTTCGGGCACCGGTTGCGCGGTGTAGCCGTTGCCGCCTGGCGCGGCGGGGCGCTCGAAGTCCGGGCCGACGGCGCAGCCGCACAGCGCGAACGCGAGCAGCAGCGAAACGCAGGGGGCCTTATTCATAGCGCAGCGCCTCGATCGGGTTGAGCATCGAGGCGCGCCGCGCGGGGTAGTAGCCGAAAAACACCCCGACCACGGCCGAGAACAGGAACCCTCCCGCGATCGCAGCCGGCGAGAGCAGCGTCGGCCAGCCCGCGACGAGCGAAACGATCTCCGAGATCACCACGCCGACGACGATCCCGGCGAGGCCGCCGATGCCGCTCAGCAGCACCGCCTCGACCAGGAACTGGAGCAGCACGTGCACCCGGCGCGCACCGATCGCCATGCGGATGCCGATCTCGCGCGTGCGCTCGGTCACCGACACGAGCAGGATGTTCATGATCCCGATGCCGCCGACGATTAGCGAGATCGACGCGACCGCGGCGAGGAGCAGCGCGAGGATGCGGCTGCTGCCCTCCATCGCCTGCGTGATGTCGCTGATATTGCGCACGTCGAAATCCTGCGTCTGGCCCGCCTGGATGTTGTGCCGTCGCATCAGGACGCGGGTGATCTCATCCTTGGCGGCGGCCACCTGCGGCGTGCTGCGCGCCTGCACGTACAGGATATTCACGTAACCGGCGAGCTTCGGCTTGATGCCGAAGGGGTTGGGCGGCGCGACGTAGATCGAGCTCGAGGGCGACTGCGCGCTCGTCGGCGCAGCCACGCCGAGCACCTTGCGCTCGGCCGTTGTGAACGGAATGTAGACGACGTCGTCCTGGTCCTGGCCGAAGCCCGACTGGCCCTTGGATTCGAGCAGGCCGACCACCTGCATCGGCACGTTCTTGATCAGGATCGTCGCGCCGATCGGGTTCTCGTAGCGTCCGAACAGATTCTGATAGACGGTTTGCCCGATCAGGCAGACGCGCGCCGCGTCGACCTCGTCCTGCTCGCTCATTGGACGGCCGCTCGCCACCGGCCAGTTGCGAATCGCGAAGAAGCTCGGGTTCACCCCTTGTACGCTGGTGGTCCAGTTCTTGTCGCCGTACTGCAGCTGCCCGAGCTGGCGAATCATGTAGGCCACGTTGGCGACCGACGGCGCGTCGCGGCGGATCGCCTCGGCGTCGGCCACGGTCACGGTCGATGCGCTGCCGAAGCCGGCCCGCACGCCGCTCGCGGTCGTCGCGCCGGGAACCACGATCAGGAGGTTGGTGCCGAGGCTTTCGATGTTCGCGGCGACTGCGGCGCTCGCGCCCTGGCCGACGGCCACCATGGCGATCAGCGCCGCAACGCCGATGAAGATCCCAAGCATGGTGAGCGCCGAGCGCATCTTGTTGCGCGCGATCGCGCGCGCCGCGACCATCAGCGCCATGCGCGCGAACGACAGGCCGAGCCCGCGCTCGGCCGCCTTTGCAGGCGCTCTGGCGACAGCCGGCGTCTGCGTGCGCGCCGGGATCTGCGCCTTGCGCTCGTCCGACACGATGACGCCGTCGCGCATCGTCACGACGCGGTCGGCGAAAGCCGCCATGTCCAGCTCGTGAGTCACCAGCACGACCGTGAGACCCTGCTCCCGGTTGAGCGCCCGGATGGTGGTCATGATGTCGGTGGCCGTCTTGGAGTCGAGGTTGCCGGTCGGTTCGTCGGCAAGCAGGATGGCCGGGTCGTTCACCAGCGCGCGCGCGATCGCGACGCGCTGCTGCTGGCCGCCCGAGAGCTGGCTGGGGTAGTTGCGCTCCCGCCCCTCCAGGCCGAGCGCGCGCAACGCCTCTCGGGCACGGCTCGCGCTCTCGGCATAGCGGCCCGTGTAGAGCAGAGGCAGCGCCACGTTCTCGGCGGCGCTGGTGCGCGCGAGCAGGTTAAAGCTCTGGAACACGAAGCCGATGCGGCGGCTGCGTATCTGCGCGAGGACGGGCTCCTCCTCCTCGGTGACGTCGCGGCCCTCGAGCAGGAAGCGGCCGCCGCTCGGGCGGTCCAGGCAGCCGAGGACGTTCATGAGCGTCGACTTCCCGGAGCCCGACGCGCCCATGATGGCGACGAACTCGCCGCGCTCGATCGACAGGCTGACCCCGCGCAGCGCGTGCACCTCGAGCTCGCCGATGCGGTACACCTTGGTCAGGTCGCGCACCTCGATGACGCTGTCGGACACGACGCCTGCTCCGGACAAGCCGCTCAGAACCGGAACGGGGTAAGCGCCGGCCGGCGTGCCGCGGTGGCGCCGCCCGCCGAGACCTCGTCCGTGATCACGGCATCTCCCTCCACGAGCTTGCCGCCCGCAATCTGCGCCCAGGTGCCGTCCTCTAGGCCGACGGTCACGGGAACCGCCGCCGGACGGCCATCCTTCAATACCCAAAGCTGCGAGCCGCGCTGCGAGCCGCGCCCGCCCTTTCCTTTGGCTGCGCCCAGGCCCCCCGGCTCGAAACGAAGTGCCTGCTCCGGCACGCGCAGCACGTCCTTTCGTTCTTCGGTGACGATCTTCGCGTTGGCGGTCATTCCCGGCAGCAGCAGCAAATCGGGGTTGTCCACGCTGATCACTGCGTCGTAGGTGACGACGTTCTGCACGGTGATCGGGGCCTTGCGCACCTGGGTCACGCGCCCTTCGAAAGTCTTCTGCGGATACGCCTCCACCGTGAAGATTCCCCTGTCGCCGAGCTTGACCGCGCCGATGTCGGACTCGCTCACGTTGGTATCGACCTGCATTTTCGTGAGGTCCTTGGCGATCAGGAACAGCGTCGGCGTCTGGAAGCTGGCCGCGACCGTCTGCCCGACGTCTACGTTGCGCGAAACGACGACGCCGTCGACGGGCGAGACGATGTCCGTGTATTTCAGGTTCACTTCCGCGCCCGCGAGCGCCGCCCGGCGCTGCTCGATCGTCGCCTCATCGAGCTTGACTTGCGCGATGGCCTGCTCGTAAGCGCTCTTGTCGCTGTCCACGGTGTCCTGCGAGACGATGCCGCGCGCGACCAGCCCGCGGTCGCGCTCGTAATTGATCTTGGCGTAGGCGAGGCTCGCCTGATCCTTGACCATCTGCGCCTTGGCGGTGGCGAGGTTCGCCCTGGCCTGGTCGACCGCGACCTGGTAGTTGCTCGGATCGATCTTGGCGCACAGCTGTCCGGCCTTCACCTTGGTATTGAAGTCGCAGTACAGCGACTGGACCGGCCCCGAGACGTAGGAGCCGACCTGCACGGTCACCACCGGGTTGACCGAGCCGGTGGTCACGACCGTGCGTACGACGTCGCCCTTGGCGGCCCGCTCGCTGACGTACTTCGGGACTTGCGGCTTGTCGAGCCGCCACCACAACACCGCCCCTACCGCGAGCACGAGCGCGGCCACGGAAAGCAGCAACCAGCGAGTCTTGATTTTGATCATCTGGGCAGTTCGGGACCAGTGGATAGTAACCTTGGACCGTCTCGGCAAGATTAAGTACCGTTAAGAACCGTAAACCGCGCGCTTGAGGTAACCTGCGCGATCCGTGTTCCAAAGGCCCCGTGCAAGGCTGCTGACGTGACCGATTCCCCCGCAGGCGACCGGTTGGACCAGCTGCGCGCCAGGCTGCGCGCCTTCATCGCCGAGCGCGACTGGGCCCAGTTCCACAACCCGAAGAACCTGGCGATGGCGCTGGTTGCCGAAGCCGGAGAGCTGGTCGAGCATTTCCAGTGGCTCACCGCCGAGCAGGCCGACCGCTTGCCGCCCGAGACGCTGGCCGAGGTCGAGCACGAGATCGCCGACGTGCTCATCTTCCTGGTGGAGCTCGCCGACCGGCTGAACGTCGACCTGCTCGCCGCCGCCGAGCGCAAGCTCGCGCTGAACGCGCAGAAGTATCCGGTGGACAAGGCGCGCGGCAAAGCCATCAAGTACAACAAGCTGTGAGCGATGCTCGCGTACCGCCACCAGTTCCATGCGGGCAACTTCGCCGACGTCTTCAAGCACAGCCTTCTGGTGCGGCTGCTACTCGCGCTCGGCCGCAAGGACAAGCCCTACTTCTACCTCGACACGCACGCCGGCACCGGGCGCTACGACCTCGAGCACCCCTGGGCGCTGAAGAACGCCGAATTCAGGAACGGGATCGCGCGTGTATTCGGGCAGGCTGACTTTCCGGACCTGATCAAGCCCTACGTCGACGCGGTGCGCGCCGAAAATCCTGCCGGCGGTCTGCGCTGGTATCCCGGCTCGCCGCGCATCGCGCGCCGCCTGATGCGCGCAGGCGACCGCGCGATCCTCTCGGAGCTGAACAAGAAAGACTGCGCCGAGCTCGCGCGGCAGTTTGCGCGCGACCGGCAGGTCAGCGTGCACCTCATGGACGGCTATCAGGCGCTCAAGGCGTACCTGCCGCCCAAGGAGCGGCGCGGGATGGTGCTCATCGATTCGTCCTTCGACCGGGCGCAAGAATTCGACCGGCTCGTCGAAGCGCTGCAGGACGCGCATGGGCGCTGGGCCACCGGCGTATACGCGCTCTGGTTCCCGCTCATGGAGCCCGCGTCGATGCGCTCGTTTGCACGCGCTCTCGTCAATAGCGGCATGAGGCGCCTGCTATGGCTGGAGCTGAGGCTGAAGAGACACGAGGACGGCAAGCTCGCGGGCTGCGGCATGGTGGTCGTAAACCCGCCCTACGGCTTCGCCGAAGAGGCGAACTCGATCCTTGGATGGCTGAAGCAGGTGCTCGGCAGCACCGCGCAGATGCGCGAGCTGGTTGGCGAATAGCCAGAATCTTGGCGGAGAGAGAGGGATTCGAACCCTCGATACGGGTTTTGCCCGTATAACGCCTTAGCAGGGCGCCCCCTTCGGCCTCTCGGGCATCTCTCCTGTGGGGCCGATTATCCCCTATTCGCGCTCCAGTTCAAACGCGTCGTGCAGCACGCGCACGGCGAGCTCGAGATATTTCTCCTCGATCACCACCGAGATCTTGATCTCCGAGGTGGTGATCATCTGGATGTTGATGCCCTCCTCGGCCAGCGTGCGGAACATCTGCGAGGCGATGCCGACGTGCGAGCGCATTCCCAGGCCGACGAGCGACACCTTGGCGATGCGGTCGTCGCCGGTCACGGCGCGGCACTTGATGTGCGGCTGCACCTGGTCCTTGAGGATCTTCAGCGCGCGCGCCAAGTCCGGGCGGTTGACCGTGAAGGACAGGTCGGTCATGCCGTCGTGGCCGACGTTCTGCACGATCACGTCGACGTCGATGTTCGCCTCGGCGATCGGGCCCAGGATCGCGTAGGCGACCCCCGGCCGGTCCGGAACGTCGTGCACCGTGATCTTGGCTTCGTCGCGGCTGAAGGCCACGCCGGAGATGATTGCCTTTTCCATCGCCATGTTCGGGTCGTCCTCGAATGTGATCAGCGTGCCGGCGTGCGCCTCCTCGGCGACCGGCAGCATCGGGTCGGTCAGGCTGGAGAGCACCCGCAGGCGCACCTTGTACTTGCCGGCGAACTCGACCGAGCGCAGTTGCAGCACCTTCGAACCCTGGCTCGCCATCTCGAGCATTTCCTCGAAGGTGATGGTCTTCAGGCGGCGCGCCTCGGGCACGATGCGCGGATCGGTGGTGTACACGCCGTCCACGTCGGTGTAGATCTGGCATTCGTCGGCCTTGAGCGCCGCCGCGAGCGCTACCGCCGAGGTGTCCGAGCCGCCGCGCCCGAGCGTGGTCACGTTCTCGTGCGCGTCCACCCCCTGGAATCCCGCCACCACCGGGATCGTCCCCGCTGCGATGTCGCGCCGCAGCCGCTCGTCGTCGATCGACACGATGCGCGCCTTCCCGAACGCCGAGTCGCAGTGCACCCGCACCTGCCAGCCAGCATAGCTCTTCGCCTTCAGGCCGAGCTCGATGAGCGCCATCGCGAGCAAGCCGATCGTCACCTGCTCGCCGGTCGCTGCCACCACGTCGAGCTCGCGCGCCGCGGGATGCGGCTGGATCTCGCGCGCCAGCGCGATCAGGCGGTTCGTCTCGCCCGCCATGGCCGAGGGCACCACCACCACGCTGTGCCCGGCCGCCTTCCACTTCGCCACCCGGCGCGCGACATTGCGGATGCGCTCGGCCGAGCCGACCGAGGTACCGCCGAATTTCTGGACGATTAACGCCATGTGGAGGCCGGAGGCGCGAAAGAGCGCGGATTTTACAGGATCGTGAAGGAACCGCTCAGACGATTGTGCATTGCAGCTAAGCGGCCTGAGGCGCCGATTCATCATGCGCAGGTTCACATGCCGGCCGTGAAGCGCAATTGTCGGTGCAAAGCCGAGTGTGCTAACGTGCCTTTCACCGCGGATAAGAATAGCGCCTCTATCCTATCGAGTTCGTAGCGTCTTATTAATTAACGCGGGAAGGCCACTCATCAAGGAGGGACAACAATGAAGATTGCGCCGCTCATTGCGAGCATCGCGCTCGCAGTTCCTATCACTTCGTTCGCACAGTCGGACAGCGAACTCGCACGAGGGTCCGCCAATACCGCCGGCGTGCTGAACTACGGCATGGGCTACGATCTGCAGCGCTATAGCCCGCTCAAGCAGATAAACGCCAGGAACGTCCATAAGCTCGTCCCGGTCTGGAACTACAGCCTGGACGACAACCGCAGCGAGGAATCCCAGCCGCTGGTCTACAAGGGGGTGCTCTACATCACCACGCACGCCATGACCGCCGCGGTCGATGTCAAGACCGGAACCCAGCTCTGGAAGACTAAGCTTGAGTATCCGCCCGATGTGCCGCGCGTCGTGTGCTGCGGCATCATCAATCGCGGCGTCGCGATCTACGAAGGCAGGCTTTTCCGCACCACACTCGATGCCAACGTGATTGCTCTGGACGCGAGTACCGGCAAGGAATTGTGGCGCCAGAAGGCGGCGGACTATAAGGTCGGGTTCACGATGACGATGGCGCCGCTGGTCGCTGACGGCGTCGTGATCACTGGCATCTCCGGCGCCGAATTCGGGACGCGCGATTTCATCGACGGCTGGGATCCGGCCACCGGCAAGCACCTTTGGCGCACCTACACGATCCCGGAGCCCAACGAACCGGGTGGCAATACCTGGCCCGGCGATACCTGGAAATACGGCGGCGGCTCCACGTGGATCACCGGCTCCTACGATCCTGAGTTGAAGACCGTGTACTGGGGCGTCGGCAATCCCGGGCCGTTCAACGCTGCGGTGCGCCCGGGCGACAATCTCTATACCTGCTCGGTGCTGGCGCTCGAGCCGAAGACCGGCAAGATCAAGTGGCACTTCCAGTTTTCGCCGAACAATCCGTTCGACTACGACGCGGTCGCGGAGATGGTGCTCGCGACCCGCATGGTTAACGGCAAACCGACCAAGGTCATACTCAACGCGAACCGCAATGGGTTCTTCTACGTACTCGATCGCACGAACGGCAAGCTGATTGCGGCCAACCCGTATGTCAAGGTCAACTGGGCGAGCGGAGTCGACATGGCCACAGGCCGCCCGATCGAGACCGAAGTAACGGCAAAGGCGCGCGCCGGAGAGAAGGTGACGATCTTCCCCTCGATCCTCGGCGGGAAGAACTGGATGCCGATGTCGTACGACCCGAACACCGGTTTGGCGTACGCCAATACCCTCGCGTTCGGCGGCCACTACAAGGCGATTCCGGCCGAATACAAGGCGGGCGAGTGGTACACCGGCATGGACCTTTCGGACCTGTGGGAGTGGGGCACTGGCCCGCGTGGTCACCTGAAGGCGATCGACCCGATGACCGGCAAGTCCAAATGGGAAGTGCCCAGCGACATCCCTCGTTTCTCGGGCGTGCTCTCGACCGCGGGCGGTGTGGTGTTCTCGGGCCGCCTCACGGGAGAGTTCGAGGCCTTCGATGCGAAGTCGGGCAAGAAGCTCTGGCAGTTCAAGGCGGGATCTGGAATCGAGGGACAGCCCGTGACCTGGGAGCAGGAAGGCGTGCAGTACGTCGCCATGACGAGCGGGATAGGCGGCGTGTACTCCCTGTTTTCCGGCGACGAGCGTCTGGCCAAGGTCCCGGCCGGCGGCTCGCTTTGGGTATTCGCCCTACGGAAATAGCTGCGGGCCGAGTCGTTGAACGATCCGGGCGCGTCTTGTCCCGAGCGCGCCCGGACCGCATTCGCCGAGCCGTCGTATCCTGCCCCTTGGCGCGGGTCATTGTTCTTGCCTGCGGCCTCGCACTCAGCGTTGCGGCGCTGGCGGGGGAACCGCAGGCGGGCATTTCCCCGAAATCCGCGGACGGCGCGCAGGCCCTTCCCATGTCATCAATCGACCGCGGGCGTGCACTTTACGCTCGTCATTGCTCGCACTGCCATGGCTTTAACATGGTCAACCCCGGGACCATCTCGTACGATTTGCGCAATTTTCCCAAGGACAGCGAGGCGCGATTTCTCAACTCGGTGACCAACGGCAAGAATGGCCGCATGCCGCCATGGGGAGGCGTGCTCTCGCACGCGGAAATGGAACAGATCTGGGCTTATGTCGTGAGCGGGGGCAAGCAATGAGTCGCTACGTCGCGCTAGCGCTACTGACCGCAGGCGTGCTCGCCTGTTCTGGTGTGGCGGCCCAGGAACACACGCTCCGCGTTTGCTTGGACGAAAATGCGCCACCCTACTCGGTAGCCCGCGGCGACTCCGGCAGCGGCTTCGATGTCGCTCTCGCGGGCGCGCTTGCCGGGCGTCTCGGTCGGCCCCTCGCGATCCAATGGTTCGAGACCAAGTTCGACGAGGAATCGAGCCCGAAGCTGGAACTGAACGCCCTCTTGTCGGACCGGCGCTGCGACCTGGTTGCCGGATATCCGCTTTCTGTGGACACGCTCGGCAAGCCGGCCGTCAAGACTGCGCGCCTGCCCGACTTCAGGGGAGCGGCGGCCACCGACCGGCGCCGTCGCGTCGATCTTGGAGTGCTCGTGCCGAGCCGACCCTACCAGAGGGCGCCGCTCACGCTGGTCGTTGCGCCGCAGGTCGCGCAGCGCCGCATCACCAGCCTCGCCGATGTCGCCGACCTACGCATCGGCGTGGTAGGTGGAACCTTCGCTGACGCGATTGTGATGCTCTACAACAAAGGCAAGCTGGTCGATCGCGTTACGCACTATCCACCCGGCCGCGACGCTTTGCTCAGCGGGCTCGAGGCGGGTGAGATCGACGCTGCGCTCATCGCCCTGCACCGCTTTGACGCCTATCGCCTGGAGCACCCCGATACGCGGCTACGTGGTACGGGCTTCGACTACCCGCTCGCCTTAAATCTCGGGTATGTATCGCTGTCCGAGAATGCTGCGCTGATCGATCGCGTCAACACCGTGCTCGATTCAATGCTTGCCTCGGGCGAGCTGCCCGCAATCGCCAAGGCAGCCGGTGTCACGTACATAGCGCCCGCCGAGCCGTTCGTATCGCCCGGCATCACTTTCAAGCAGATTGAGAATTAGACAGACATGGAGGGGCCCATGCGAGCGAAGGCAGCAAGCAGTGGGAAGACGCGCGTGTCGCGGACGCTCCACGCAATGCGCTTTCCGGGCGAAGACAAGGCGTATCGCGCGGCACGTAACGGACTGCTGCGAGCAGAGGTCGATCTGCGGCGACGCATCGAAGCCGTGGCGGCGCTGCGTCGCAAATTGCCGCTCGGCGGGCCGGTGCCCGAGGACTATGTGTTCGAGGAAATCTCCGGCGCCAATGTGCGCCGCGTGAAGCTTTCGGAACTTTTTGCGCCCGGCAAGAATACGCTTGCCGTTTACAGCTTCATGTACGGCCCCAACATGGCACACGCATGTCCGCTGTGCACGTCGATGCTGGATAGTCTAGATGGCGCGGCGGCGCACCTCGCGCAGCGCATCAACTTGGCGGTCATCGCGAAATCGCCCATTGCGCGCATCCAGGAATTTGCGAACAGCCGTGGCTGGCGCAACCTGCGGCTCATTTCGTCGGCAGCTAACAGCTACAACGCCGATTACCACGGGGAGACCCCACAGGGCGCGCAGCTGCCGATGCTCAACGTCTTCGCGCTGCATCGGGGCCGGATTCGCCACACGTACGGAACGGAGTTGCTATTCGTGCCCGGCGATAGGGGCCAGGGCCCCCGCCACGTTGATTCCATCTGGCCGCTGTGGCATGTCCTCGACTTCACGCGGGAAGGTCGGGGGACCAGTTGGTACCCGAGACTCGATTACGACGCGTGAAATCGCCGCGATCCTGCAATCGACGCCTAGGCGCCATGGCGCTGGATGCTCGCCTCCATTCGCGGCGGCGTGCGCAGCGTCTGGAAGATGACGCAGTAGCGCTCGGTCTGCCGGAGCAGCGTCGCGAGCTGTTCATCGCTCGCATCCGAGTCAATCTCGAAGCGTACCCTGATGTCGGTCACGCCGACGGGGACGTCTTTGGCGATTCCGAGCGTGCCTCGAAAGTCCCCGTCGCCTTCCACGATCACTATCGCCGAGCGGAACGGAATGTTCATGGCGGTCGCGACGACGTTGAACGTAACCCCGGCGCAAGCGACCAGCGCTTCAAGCAGCATGTCGCCCGAACAAGCCTCACGGCCATCGCCGCCGGCGGCCGGATGGAGTCCGGCATCGATCGCACCGAAGCGGGATTCAATGCGACAAGTTGGGCGGTCGGGGTGCAATGTCCCAATAGCCTTGAACGTCCGTTTCGCCGCGGCGGGGTTGTCCCTATAGAGCGCTTTGAACGGCGCCTGAAGCTTTCTCAGCTCATCGGCCTTCATGGTTGTTGAAAGCTCCGTGCAATTCAGTACGGTGCGAGATTGCCTGCAGACCGGAACAGTACCAGACGGCATCCATCGACTGGCGGAGAGTGAGGGATTCGAACCCCCGAGGGCCGTGAGGCCCTGCCGGTTTTCAAGACCGGTGCATTCGACCGCTCTGCCAACTCTCCTCTCGCGGCGCGGCCATTCTAGCTCTTCGGGCAATCGCCCGGATCTAAAAGGGGTTTTCTAATTGAAACTTCGGCGACGTCTGGTAGTCTTAGGTAGATATCCCTGGCCCAGAAAACAAGGAGGAGCATAAAGATGCAACCCGAACTGCAACCGATCCGGACAAACGACCCGGCATCCGGCGGCCCGCGCTACGCGCCGGGCATGGAACTGCCGGGCGTCGACAGCAACCGGGTCCTGCGTAACACCTACCTGCTGCTCGCGCTCACCATGGTGCCGACGATCGTCGGCGCGTATATCGGCATGGCGACGGCGGGCGTGATCCTGCAGCACCCGATCGCGGCGACGCTGGTCATGCTGGGCGCGGTCATCGGCCTGCAGTACGCGGTAATCGCAAACCGCAACAGCTCGCTCGGCGTGGTGCTCCTGCTCCTCATGACCGGCATCCTCGGCTGGTGGCTCGGGCCGCTGCTGTCGATCGCCCTGACGCTCGCCAACGGCGCGCAGCTGGTCGCCTACGCGGCCGGCGGCACGGGGCTGGTGTTCGTCGTGATGGGCGCGATCGCCACGACCTCGAAGCGCGATTTCAGCTTCATGGGGAAATTCCTCTTCGTGGGAATGATTGCGCTCCTGCTGGCGATGCTGGCGAACATGTTCCTGCACATCCCGGCGCTCGCGCTGACGATCTCGACGCTCGTGATCGTCGTGTTCTCGCTGTTCCTGCTGCACGACCTGTCGCGCATCGTGCGCGGCGGCGAGACCAACTACATCGTCGCCACCACCGGCGTGTACATGAGCCTGTTCAACATCTTCGCCAACCTGCTGTCGATCCTGATCATGCTGTCAGGCGATCGCCGGTAAACGGCTTTTTCGCAGCCGTACAGAGGGGCGCCGCGGCGCCCCTTTTCTTTTTCACGTCCGCTCGAACAGCGCGACGCTCTCGACGTGCGCAGTGTGGGGAAACATGTTCACCACGCCTGCCGCCGCGAGCCTGAACCCCTGCACGTGCACGAGGACGCCGGCATCGCGCGCAAGCGTCGCCGGATCGCACGAGACGTACACGATGCGCCGCGGCCAGCCTTCCGGCAGGGCCTTCACCACCTCGAGCGCGCCCTCGCGCGGCGGGTCGAGCAGCAGCTTGTCGAGCGGACCGTGCTGCGCGAGGCGTGCGGCGTCGATGGCGAACAGATCTTCGGCGGCGAAGCGCGCGGCGTCGGCGAGCCCGTTGGCTGCGGCGTTCGCGCGCGCGCGCTCGATGAGCGCGGTGCTGCCCTCCAGTCCCAGGACCCGCGCCCCGAGCCGCGCGAGCGGCAGCGAGAAGTTGCCCAGCCCGCAGAAGAAGTCCCCGACCGTTTCCCCAACCCGGGGACCGAGCAGGCGCACCGCGCGCGCCACCAGCACGCGATTCACCGCGTGGTTCACTTGCGTGAAGTCCGTGGGCTGGAACGCAAGGCGCACGCCGAACTCGGGCAGCACGTAGTCGAGCGGCGGCGCCGGCACGGGATGGAAGGGATGCGCGCTCGCCGGCCCGCCCGGCTGCAGCCACAGCGAGACGCCGTGTGAGTCGGCGAACGTGCGCAGGCGCGCCTCGTCATCGGCGGTGAGCGGCTGCAGGACGCGCAGCACGAGCACGTCGCAGCTCTCACCCAGCGCGACCTCGATCTGCGGCAGGCGCTCGCGAATCGACAGCGCTTCGATGAGCTCGCGCAGCGCCGGCAGCAGCGCCGAGATGCGCGCCGGCAACACCTCGCAGCTCCGCATGTCGGCGACATAGCTCGAGCGCCGCTCGTGAAAACCCACCAGCACGCCGCCTTTCTTCGCCACGCGTCGCACGGAGAGGCGCGCGCGCTGGCGGTAGCCCCATTCCTCGCCGTAGACGATCGGCAGCATGGTCTCGGCCTTTACCTTGCCCAGGCGCGCGAGGCAGTCCTCCAGCCAGCGCTGCTTGGCCGCGAGCTGCGTGCGCGCGTCCGCGTGCTGCGTGGCGCAGCCGCCGCAGACGCCGAAGTGCGGGCAGCGCGGCGCGCGCCGTCCGCTCGCAGCGCTTAGCAGCGCGCTCGTGCGCGCCAGGTCGAAGGACGCCTTGCGGCGCAGGATCTCGGCCTCGACCAGCTCACCGGGCAGGGCGCCCTCGACGAACACCACCTTGCCCTCGTCGTTGCGCGCCACGCCGCGACCTTCGGCGTCCAGCGACTCGATGCGCAGCTTCACCGGGCGAGAGGATCGCTCCAGCGCTCGAGGAACTCGCGCCAGTGAGGCTCCTTGAGCTTCTCCAGCGTGGTGCGCACGAGCGCGCACTCGCGCTTGTATTGCGCCCGCTCGAGCGCGCCGCGCAGCAGCTGGAAGCGCAGGAAGAGCAGATAGGTGTTCGCGGAGTCGGCCTCGCAATAGTTGCGGATCTGCGCGATCGCGCCGCTCTGGTACTGCTGCCACACCGCGGCGCCTTCCATGCCGATCTTGCCCGGCAGGCCGGCGAGCTGCGCCACCTCGTCCAGCGGCGCGTTGTTGCGCGGCTGGTACATGGCGAGCACGTCCATCAGGTCCAGGTGCCGCGTGTGGTAGCGGTTGACGTAGTTGTTCCACTTGAAGTCGCGGTCCTCGTCGCCCTGCTCCCAGAAGCGCGGTGCGGACACGCCGTGCAGCAGGCCGCGGTAATTGAGCACGGGCAAGTCGAATCCGCCGCCGTTCCAGGACACCAGCTGAGGCACGTAGCGCTCGATGCCGTCGTAGAAGCGCTGGATGGCGGCGCCTTCGTCTTCCGCGGGCGCGCCGATCGACCAGATGCGAAGCTGCTCGGCGTCGCGCAGCACGCAGGAGATGACCAGCACGCGCTGCAGGTGCGGCGGAAGGAAGTCGCTGCCCGTTTGCGCGCGCCGTTTCTGGAAGGCGACTTCCGCGACCTCCTGGTCGGCAAGCCCATCCGGCAGGCCGTGCAGGCGCCGGAGGCCGGCGACGTCCGGAATCGTCTCGATGTCGAAGGCAAGTACCGGCGCCACGTCAGTCGGGGAACACCCCGGTGGAGAGGTAGCGGTCGCCGCGATCGCACACGATGGTGACGATCACGGCGTTCCTCAGCTCGCGCGCCACGCGCAGCGCCACGTGCAGCGCGCCGCCGGACGAGATGCCCCCGAAGATGCCCTCCTCGCGCGCCATGCGGCGCGCCGTCTCCTCGGCATCCGCCTGGCTCACGTACTCCAGGCGGTCGACGCGCGCCCGCTCGTAGATCTTCGGCAGGTAGGCTTCGGGCCACTTGCGGATGCCCGGAATCTGCGAGCCCTCCTCGGGCTGGCAGCCGACGATCTGGATGGCCGGATTCTTCTCCTTGAAGAAGCGCGAGCAGCCCATGATGGTGCCGGTCGTTCCCATGCTCGAGACGAAGTGGGTGATTCTCCCTTCGGTGTCGCGCCAGATCTCGGGACCGGTGGTCTCGTAGTGGGCGAGCGGATTGTCCGGGTTGGCGAACTGGTCGAGCATCACGCCCTTGCCCTCGCGCACCATCTTCTCGGCGAGGTCGCGCGCGCCTTCCATGCCGCCCGCCCTGGGCGTAAGGACCAGCTCGGCGCCGTAGGCGCGCATGGTGCGCTTGCGCTCGGCGGTCTGGCTCTCGGGCATGACGAGGAGCAGCCGGTAGCCGCGCACCGCGGCGGCCATCGCCAGCGCGATCCCGGTATTGCCCGAGGTGGGCTCGATCAGCGTGTCGCCGGGCTTGATGCGGCCGCGCCGCTCGGCCCGCCGGATCATCGAGATGGCAGGCCTGTCCTTCACCGAGCCGGCCGGGTTGTTGCCCTCGAGCTTCGCGAGGATCACGTTGCCGCGCTCCCCCGCCTCCGCGCCCGGCAGGCGCTGCAGGCGCACCAGCGGCGTCTCGCCGATGTAGTCCTCGATCGTCCGGCGCACCGGCGTGCCTCAGCCCTTCGCGGCGAGCAGCTCGCGCACGTAGGCGTCCACGCCCCGCTCGACGGACATGAATCCGCCGCCGTAGCCCGTCTCGCGCAAGAGCGCCAGGTCGGCCTCGGTATAGCTTTGGTACTTGCCGACGAGCTGCGGCGGGAAAGGCACGTACTGCACCAGGCCCTGCGCCACCATCTCCGCGAGCTCGAGCGCGCTCTGGCCGCGCGCCGCGCGCACGCTGTTCACGACCGCGCGAGCCACGTCGTTGAAGCTCTGCGCGCGCCCGGTCCCGCAATTGAAGACGCCTGAGAGCTCGCGATGCTCGAGGAAGTACAGGTTCACGTCGACCACGTCGTCCACGTGCACGAAATCGCGCTGCTGCTCGCCGTTCGCATAGCCGTCGCTGCCGACGAAAAGCTTCACGCTGCCTTCGCCCATGAACTGGTTGAAGGCGTGCAGGGCGACCGAAGCCATACGCCCCTTGTGCGCCTCGTTTGGGCCGTACACGTTGAAGTAGCGGAAGCCCGCGATCTGCGCGCTGCGCGCGGGCAGGCGCCGGCGCACGTGCTGGTCGAACAGGAACTTCGAGTAGGCGTAGACGTTCAGCGGCGCCTCGCAGGCGCGCTCCTCGCGGAACTCGCGCCCGGCGCCGTACACCGACGCCGAGGACGCGTACAGCAGCGGCACCTGCTCGTCCTGGCACCAGTCGAGCAGCTCGCGCGAATAGCGGTAGTTGTTCTCCATCATATAGCGGCCGTCGGCCTGCATGGTGTCCGAGCAGGCCCCCTGGTGCAGCACCGCCTCGACGGCGTCGTCGAATTCGTTGGCCACCAGGCGCCGCAGGAAGTCGCGCTTGTCCAGGTAGTCCTCGATCTCGCAGTCGGCGAGATTGCGGAACTTGCCCGAGTTCTCCAGATTGTCCACCGCGATGATCTCACTCACGCCCGCGCGGTTCAGCGCGCGCACGAGCCGCGATCCGATGAACCCGGCCGCGCCGGTCACGATGTAGAGCATGGGCAGCTATCCAAACAGTTCCTCGAGCGTCGCCACGGCCGTGCCGAGCTTACCGACCACGATGCCCGCCGCACGGTTCGCCACGCGCACGGCGTCCTCCAGCTTCATTCCGGACGCCAGCATGACGCCGACCGTCGAGATTACCGTGTCGCCTGCGCCGCTCACATCGTACACCTCGCGCTCGACCGCCTTCACGCGCAGGCTGCGGCCCGCGCGAAACAGCGACATGCCTTCCTCGCTGCGCGTCAGCAGCAGCGCCTGCAGGCCGAGCGCGCGCCGCAGGCCTTGCGCGCGCCGCTCGAGATCCTTCTCGCTCTTCCAGCCGCCGATCACTTGCCGCAGCTCGGCGCGGTTGGGCGTCACCATCGTCGCGCCCTTGTAGCGCGAATAGTCGTCGCCCTTGGGGTCGACCAGCACGGGCTTGCGCGCCGCGCGCGCGAGCCGGATCATCCGCGCGATGTGCGTCAGGCCCCCCTTGCCGTAATCCGACAGGATCACCAGGTCGCAATCGGGCAGCGCCTCCTCGAAGTCCGCGAGCTTGGAGGCGAGCACCTCGCGCGACGGCGCGGTCTCGAAGTCGATGCGCAGCAGCTGCTGCTGGCGGCCGATCACGCGCAGCTTCTGGGTGGTCTGCAGCGACGCGTCCCGGTGCAGCTTCGCGCGCACTCCCTCCTTGGCGACGAGCTGCGCCAGGCGCGCGCCGGACTCGTCTCGGCCGATCACCGACAACAGCTGAACGCGCGCGCCGAGCGCGGCACAGTTCCTCGCCACGTTCGCCGCACCGCCCGGGCGCTCCTCCTGCGCGCCGACGAGCACCACCGGCACCGGCGCTTCCGGCGAAATGCGCGACACTTCGCCGAACCAGTAGCGGTCCAGCATCACGTCGCCGACCACCAGGATGCGCGCCGCGGAGGTATTCGGCGCCTTCATACGCGCCTCCCCACCGCGTAATACTCGATGCCGAGCTCGCGCAGCGCCGCCGGCTCGTACAGGTTGCGGCCGTCGAAGACCGCGGGCGTGCCGAGCTCGGCCTTGATGGCGCCGAAATCGGGGCTGCGGAACTCCTGCCATTCGGTCACGATCGCGAGCGCATCAGCACCCTTGAGCGCGGCGCTCGCCGAGTCGACGATCGACACGCGGCGCTCGTCGGCGTACAGGCGCGCAGCGGCCGCGCCCGCCGCCGGATCGTAGGCGCGCACCGTCGCCCCCGCCTCGAGCAGGTCGGCGATCAGGACGCTGCTCGGCGCCTCGCGCAGGTCGTCGGTGTTCGGCTTGAACGCGATGCCCCAGAGCGCGAAGCAGCGTCCGGTGAGCGACGCGCCGAAGCGCGCGCGGATCTTCGCCGCCAGCACGTGCTTCTGCCTCTCGTTCACGCCTTCCACCGCGGCGAGCAGCTTGAGCGGCGCGCCCGCCTCGTCCGCGCTGCGCCGCAGCGCCTTCACGTCCTTCGGAAAGCACGAGCCGCCGTAGCCGATTCCGGGATAGAGGAATTGGAAGCCGATGCGCGGATCGGCGCCGATCCCGCGGCGCACTTCCTCGATGTCGGCGCCGATGCGCTCGGCGAGATTCGCGAGCTCGTTCATGAAGGAGATGCGCGTCGCGAGCATCGCATTGGCGGCGTACTTGGTGAGCTCCGCGGAGCGCACTCCCATCGCCATGAAGCGCTCGCGATTGCGCTGAAAGGGGGCGTACAGCCGGCGCAGCATCTCGGTCGCCCGCTCGTCGTCCGAGCCGACGATGATGCGGTCGGGGCGCATGAAGTCTTCCACCGCCGCCCCCTCCTTCAGGAATTCCGGATTGGACACGACGCTGAAGGGCACGCTGCTGCCGCGCGCAGCGAGCTCCTCGGCGACCGCCTGGCGCACCTTGTCCGCGGTGCCCACCGGCACGGTCGACTTGTCGACGATCACGCGATAGCCGGTCATCAGGCGGCCTATCGACCGCGCCGCGGCGATCACGTGCTGCAGGTCCGCCGACCCGTCCTCGTCCGGCGGCGTGCCGACGGCGATCATCTGCAGCTCGCCGTGCGCGACGCTCGCCGCGACGTCCGTCGAGAACCCGAGTCGACCGGCATCGCGGTTGCGGCGCACGATCGGCTCCAGACCCGGCTCGAAGATTGGGATGCGGCCGGCCTGCAGCGCCGCGATCTTGGCAGCGTCCACATCGAGGCACAGGACGTCGTTGCCCATGTCCGCCAGGCAGGCGCCGGTCACCAGCCCGACGTACCCGGTACCGACGATGCTCACTTTCATTCGAGTGCTCTCATGGTGCCAGGTCGAACTCCTCCGAGCGCCGCGGCGGATAGGTCTCCCATCCCCCGCATGCCGGGCAGTGCCAGTAGAACTGGCGCGCCTTGAAGCCGCAATTCTCGCAGCGGTAGCGCGCCAGCCGCCGCGTGTGGCTGTGCACGAGGTTGCGCACCAGCTCCAGATCGCGTCGCCGATCCGCGGACTCGGTGCCGATGATCTGGGCCTCGAGCAGGCGGTCGAGCCCGAGCAGCGTCGGATTGCGCCGCAGCTCGTCGCGCACCAGCCGGTAGGCGGCGTCCGCGCCCTTGACCTCGAGCGCCTGCTGGAACACCGAATCGAGCAGATCGAGCGAGGGGTATCGCTCCAGGTAGCCCGCCAGCAGGCGCAAGCCCTCCTCGGTGCGGCCGGCCTCGCGGTGCGCCTCGAGCAGCCGCTGGGCGACGAGCGCCAGGTAGGCGGGGTTCTGCGACTCGATCCGCTTCCAGTGCTCGATCGCGGCATTCGCGTCTCCGCTCGCGCGCGCCAGGTCGCCGAGCAGCAGGCTGGCGCGCACCGACTTGCGGTTCGCTTCGAGCGCCGCTTCGAGTTGCGTGCGGGCCGCGTCCTGGTGCGACTGGGTCAGCTCGCTCGCCGCCAGCTCGCAGCGGTACTGCGCCACCTGCTTGGAACGCGGCTCGCCGGAGTCGCGTTCCAGGCGCTGCGCCATATCGATGGCGCGCGTCCAGTCCTTCTCCTGCTCGTAGATCTCGAGCAGGTAGCGCCGCGCCTCGACGTCATGCGCGCCTTCGGCCAAGCGGCTGAAGGCGTCCTCGGCCCGGTCGAGAATGCCCGCCTTGAGGTAGTCCTGGCCGAGCTCAAACAGCGCGTTCTCCCTCTGCTCGGCGCCCAGGTCGGCGCGTTCGAGCAGATTCTGATGCATGCGTATCGCGCGATCGTACTCGCCCCTGCGCCGGAACAGGCTGCCGAGCGCGAAGTGCAGCTCGATCGTCTCGCGGTCGACGCGCACAACTTCAATGAATGCCTCGATCGCCTTGTCGGGCTGCTCGTTGAGCAGGAAATTGAGCCCTTTGAAGTACGAGCGCGGCAGCGCGCGCGACTCGGACACCAGGTGCTTGACGTCGATGCGCGCGGCGAGCCAGCCCAGGCCGAAGAACAGCGGAAAGCCGAGCAGCCACCAGTACTCGAACTCCATTGCGCGCGGCCCCTAGGCGTCTACGGCCGGAGGCCGGGCCGCGTCGGCGCGGGCTTGCGATTCGGCCTCGCTGCGTTGCTGGCGACGCGCATCGCGCTTGAGACGGGAAATCTCGCGCCGCTGGCGCAGCAGCGTGCCGACCATCGCCAGCATGCCGAGCACCACGCCCACTGCGAAGAATCCCAGCAGGACCACGACGAGCGGCGCCTGCCAGTCATGATCCAGGTAGAAGCGCACCGTGACCGGGTCGAGGTTCTTGGCCGCGAAGGCGAGCAAGAACAGGAAAACGACCAGCCACAGCACCCAGGTGACGATACGCATGCTCGGATCCTACTGCCTTGCCCCGCCGGGGCGCTGCGCAGCGCAGCCGCGCGCCCCAAGTAGCTACGGTGTGTGGCTCTGCGCTTCGTGCGCCCTTTGCGCGGACTCTTCCTCGGCGCCGTCGACCCGCTCGCGCAGCTCCTTGCCGGCCTTGAAATGCGGCACGTACTTCTCCGGCACCTGTACTTTCTCGCCGGACTTCGGATTGCGACCGATGCGCGGTGGCCGGTAATTCAGTCCGAAGCTGCCGAAGCCGCGAATCTCGATGCGATCGCCCGTCAGCAGCGACTGCGTCATCGCATCGAGGATCATCTTCACCGCGTACTCCGCGTCCTTGGCCACCAGCTGCGGGTAGCGCTGCGCGAGGCGAGCGATCAGTTCCGACTTGGTCATGGACGACCCATCTCCCTGAGCGTTCTATTTGTCGTTCTCTTATTCGTCCGACGACCCGCCTACTGCTCCTTGCGGGTGTCGAGCTTGGCGCGCAGCAGCGCGCCGAGATTGGTCGCGCCGGCGCTCGCCGCGGCATTCTCGCTGCGCAGCTGCTTCATCGCCTCGGTTTCCTCCGACAGGTCCTTTGCCTTCACCGAGAGATTGACCGAGCGGCTCTTGCGGTCCACGTTGATGATCATCGCGCTCACCTTGTCGCCTTCCTTCAGAAGCGTGCGCAGGTCCTCAACGCGGTCGCGCGAGAATTCCGAGGCGCGCAGGTAACCCTCGATCTCGGCCGTGATGGCGATCACCGCGCCCTTGGCGTCGACCGATTTCACGGTGCCGCTCACGATGCTGTTCTTGTCGTGGCTGGCGAGGAAGTTGGTGAACGGATCGCCCTCGAGTTGCTTGATGCCGAGCGAGATACGCTCGCGTTCGACATCGATCGACAGCACCACCGCCTCGACGTCGCCGCCCTTCTTGAAGCGCTTGACGGCCTCTTCGCCTTGCTCGCTCCAGGAAAGGTCGGACAGATGCACCAGGCCGTCGATGCCGCCGGGAAGGCCGACGAACACGCCGAAGTCGGTGATCGACTTGATCTGACCCTTGACGCGGTCGCCCTTCTTGTACTCGCGTGCGAAGTCTTCCCAGGGATTGGGCATGCATTGCTTCATGCCGAGCGAGATGCGGCGCCGCTCCTCGTCTATCTCGAGGATCATTACCTCGACCTCGTCGCCCACTTGCACGACCTTCGAAGGGTGGACGTTCTTGTTGGTCCAGTCCATCTCGGAGACGTGCACCAGACCCTCAATGCCGGCCTCGACCTCGACGAATGCGCCGTAGTCGGTGAGGTTGGTGACCTTGCCGAACAGGCGCGTGCCCTGCGGATAGCGGCGCGAGATGCCGACCCACGGATCCTCGCCGAGCTGCTTCAGGCCGAGCGACACGCGGTTCTTCTCGGCGTCGAACTTGAGCACCTTGGCGGTCACCTCGTCGCCGACGTTCAGCACCTCCGAGGGGTGCTTCACGCGCCGCCAGGCGAGGTCGGTAATGTGCAGCAGGCCGTCGATGCCGCCCAGGTCGACAAACGCGCCGTAGTCTGTGATGTTCTTGACGATGCCCTTCACCACCGCGCCTTCCTGCAGGGTCGAGAGGAGCTGCTCGCGCTCGGCGCCGACCGTCTCCTCGAGCACTGCACGGCGCGACACGACCACGTTGTTGCGCTTGCGGTCGAGCTTGATGACCTTGAATTCCATCTGCTTGCCCTCGTAGGGCGTGGTGTCCTTGACCGGACGCAGGTCGACGAGCGAGCCGGGCAGGAAGGCGCGGATGCCGTTCACCATGACGGTCAGGCCGCCCTTCACCTTGCCGGTGATGACGCCATCGATCTTCTCGCCTTTCTCGAGCGACTTCTCCAGATCGAGCCAGGCGGCCAGGCGCTTCGCCTTCTCGCGCGACAGGCGCGTCTCGCCGTAGCCATCCTCGAGCGCCTCGATGGAAACCGCAACGAAATCACCGGGCTTGACTTCGACTTCGCCCGCGTCGTTCTTGAACTCTTCCGTCGCGATCAGGCTTTCCGACTTGAGCCCCGCGTTGACGACCACGTAATTTGGGTCGACGCGCACAACCTCGGCGGTGATCACTTCGCCGATGCGCATTTCCTTGCGCGACAGGCTTTCTTCGAACAGTGCGGCGAACGACTCGTTGGATGGGACGGCTTTGGATACGGCGGGGGAAATGCTGGACATGAAAAAGTAGGACCTCTAAGGCCGCGAACCCCAGTCGAGGTACGCGGGTCAGGTTGCTAAAACGGGCCCAGCATTCGCCGTGGCCCACCAAAATTCCTTTCCAAATCAGGTGCTCTCGCGCGCACCGCGATCCCGCCACCAAGCGAGAATCCGGCTCACGACTTCCTCAATCGACAGCGTCGAGGAATCGAGTTGCACCGCGTCGGTCGCCGCTATCAGCGGAGCCACCGCCCGCGCCACGTCGCGCGCGTCGCGCGCTTCCAGCTCACGGGAAAGGGCGTGCAGGTTAGCATGGATTCCTTTTTCATTCAACTGGTTATACCGGCGCTGGGCGCGCACCTGCGGGCTGGCAGTGAGGAATACCTTGAGCGACGCGTCGGGAAATACCACGGTGCCCATGTCGCGTCCGTCGGCGACCAGCCCAGGCGGGCGGCGGAAGGCGCGTTGCCGCGCAAGCAGTGCCGCTCGCACGCGCGCCAGCCGCGCGACCTCGGAGGCTCGAGTGGCGCAGTCTTCCTCGTACAGGTCGCGGCTAACCTCTTGCTGCGAAAGAAATATTTTCCCATCTTGGAAGCGCAGGTCGAGGCCGCGGGCGAGTGCCTCGAGACGCGCCTCGTCGTCGCCCGGAATACCGGCGCGCAGCGAGGCGAGCCCCACGAGACGGTACAGTGCCCCGCTTTCGAGATAGTGAAAGCCGAGCGCTGCGGCCAGCTTGCGCGCCACCGTGCCCTTGCCGGAGGCGGACGGCCCGTCTATGGCGATGACCGGGACGCTCACGTCGCGACCAGTTGCGCGAGCGTCGCGAAGTAATCGGGGAACGTCTTGGCGACGCAGGCGGGATCGTTGATACGCACCGGCACACCGCCCAGGGCGACGAGCGAAAAGCACATCGCCATGCGGTGGTCGTCGTAGGTGTCGATCGCGACGCCGGCCGCCACGCGCGCGGGGGGCTCGATGCGCAGGCTGTCGGCGCCCTCTGCGACGCGCGCGCCGAGCTTGCGCAGCTCGGTCGCCATTGCAGCGAGCCGGTCGGTTTCCTTGACGCGCCAGCTGGCGATGTTGCGCAGGGTGCTCGGTCCCTGCGCGAACAGCGCCAGCACCGCGGCCGTCATCGCCGCATCGGGAATGTGGTTCAAGTCCATGTCTATCGCGCGCAGCGCCTTGCCCGGATTTCGCGTCTCGACGAAATCCGCGCCGACGCGCACCTCGACTCCCATGCGCTCGAGCACCTCGCCAAAGCGCATGTCGCCCTGGATGCTGTCGCGCCCGACGCCCTCGATACGCACCGGTCCGCCGCCGAGCGCGCCGGCCGCCATGAAGTACGACGCGGAAGAGGCGTCGCCCTCGACCTGCAGCGTCCCGGGGCTCGCGTAGCCGCCGCGCGGCACGACGAACGCCTGCGCACCGTCGCGCGCGACTTCGATGCCGAAGCGGTGCATGAGCGCAAGCGTGATCTCGACATAGGGCCGCGAGATGAGCTCGCCCTCGATCTCCAGGCGCGCCTGCCGGCCGGCGAGCGGCAGCGCCATCAGCAGTGCGCTCACGAACTGCGACGATACGTCGCCGCGCACGCGCACCGGGCGCTCCACCGAGATGCGCGACGCATGGATCGCGAGCGGCGGATAGCCTTCGGCGCCTTGGTAGTCGATGCGCGCGCCGATGCGGCGCAACGCGTCCACCAGGTCGGCGATCGGCCGCTCGTGCATGCGCGCGCTGCCCGCGAGGCGGTATTCGCCGCCGCAGACGGCGAGTACCGCGGTGAGCGGGCGAAACGCCGTGCCCGCGTTGCCGAGAGAAAGCTGCGCGTCCTTGACGGGGAAGCAGCCGGCGGCGCCCGAGACTCCGCGGGCGTCGCAGCGCACCCCTAGAGCCACAAGCGCCCGCAGCATCACGCGCGTGTCGTCCGCGTCGAGCAGGCCGTGGATGACGGTCTCGCCTTCGGCGAGCGCGGCGAGCAGCAGCACGCGGTTCGAGATGCTCTTCGAGCCCGGCAATCGCACCGTTCCCGCGGCGCGCAGTGCCGGCGCAAGCTCGAGCGTATCCATCACGGATCGAACGCGCCGCGCAGCCAGCGGTCGCGCGCCTCGCGCGCGTCCCGGAACAGCGCCTCGAGCCCGGCCGCGTCGTTCCCCGCGAGCGTCACGCGCAGCGTTTTAAGCTCATCCATATAGTGATCCAGTTCGGCGAGCAGCGCATCGCGATTGGCGATGCAGATGTCGCGCCACATCTCCGGGTGGCTCGAAGCGATGCGCGTGAAATCGCGGAACCCGCCCGCGGCATAGCCGAAAAGCTGGGACGCGTTGTCGCGCCCGGCGATGGCGTGCACCAGCGCATACGCGAGCAGGTGCGGCAGATGGCTCACTGCGGCGAATACCCGGTCGTGCTCTTCGGGAGACATGGTGTGGACGCTCGCCCCGCACGCCTGCCACGCAGCGCCGACGCGCGCGACCGCCTCCGGCGCGCTCTCTGCGAGCGGCGCGAGCACGACCTTTCGGCCGCGAAACAGGTCCGCTTTCGCCGCCGCCACGCCGCTCAGCTCGGCGCCGGCGATCGGATGCGCGGGCACGAACTGCGCCAGTTTGACCCCGAGCGCGGCGCGCGCCGCCGCGACGACGTCGCGCTTGGTACTGCCCGCATCGGTCACCAGCGCTGCGCCGGACAGCGCCCCGGAAAGAGCCGCAAAGACCGCGGGAAACTGCGCCACGGGCGTCGCGACCAGCACGAGGTCGGCGCCGCGCGCCGCCTCCGCGATCGTTCCTGCGATCGAATCGATGACGCCCCGATCGAGCGCGAGCTTCAGGTTGCGGGAATCGCGGCCGAAGCCCACGACGTGCTTGCAGCCCCGCGCCTGCTTGAGCGCCAGCGCGAACGAGCCGCCGATCAAACCGACGCCGATGACGGCGACGCGCTCGAACGGCGTCATTCCCTGAGGCTTGCGGCGAGGGCCGCGAGGAAGGTCTCGTTTTCCTCGGGCGTTCCCGCGGTCACGCGCAGGTGCTCGGGCAGCTCGTAGCCGGCCACGGGACGCACGATCACGCCCCGACGCAGCAGCCGCTTGTAGATCTCGCCCGCCTTGCCGACGCGTACCGTCACGAAGTTGCCGTGCGAGGGAATGTAGTCCAGGCCGAGCCGCGCGACCCCATGCTCGATCTGGCGCAGCCCCTGCAGGTTCTCCGCGTAGCTCTTGGCGACGAACTCCATGTCGCCCAGCGCGGCGGTCGCCGCGGCGAGCGCAATGCTGTTGACGTTGAACGGCTGGCGCACCCGGTTCATCACGTCGACGACCGAGGGGTGCGCCAGCCCATAGCCGACGCGCAGGCCCGCGAGGCCGTAGGCCTTGGAGAAGGTGCGCACCACCACCAGGTTGGGATGGCGCTTGAGCCACTTGACAGAATCGCCCTTCAGGTCCGCGGGCAGGTACTCGTTGTAGGCTTCGTCCAGCACGACGATGACCCGCTCGGGCACCGCGCGCAGCAGGGCTTCGACCGCGTCTGGCGCGGCGTAGGTGCCGGTCGGGTTGTTCGGATTCGCAACCCACAGCACGTAGGTGTCCTCGTCGACCGCGCGCACCATCGCCTCGAGGTCGTGTGCGTAGCGCTTCGCGGGCACCGCGATCAGACGCGCGCCGCGCGCCTGCGTGGCCAGCGGATAGACGGCGAAGGCGTGCTGCGACAGCACCGCAGAGCGTCCCGACCCGAGAAAGGCGAGTGAAACGAGCTCGAGCACGTCGTTCGAGCCGTTGCCCAGCACGATCGCCGACATGTCGACGCCGTGACGCTTGGCGAGCGCGAGCCTGAGCTCGTAGCCGCTGCCGTCTGGATAGCGCGCGATGTCGCCGAGCGCGCCTTCGATCGCGGCCCGCGTGCGCGGTCCGATACCGCGCGGATTTTCGTTGGAGGCCAGCTTGACGATCTTGTTCTCGTCCAGCCCGAGCTCGCGCGCGAGCTCTGAGATCGGCTTGCCGGGCTGGTACGGCGCGATGCTGCGCACGTGCGACGGCGAGAGTTCGCAAAGATCGATGTTCATGTGGAGGCCGCGGGGTAGGAGCCGAGGATTTTCATGAAGGGCGCCTTCTGCCGCAGCTCGGCGAGCGCGGCGGCCACGTGCTCATCGCGCTGGTGGCCCTGCACGTCGATGAAGAACACGTACTCCCACAGCGCGCTGCGCATGGCGCGCGCCGGGCGCGACTCGATCCGGCTCATGCTCACCTTGTTCGCCGCGAGCGGCGTGAGCAGCGCGTGCACCGCGCCGGGCTTGTTCTCCGCCGAGAGCACGATGGACGTGCGGTCGTTGCCCGTCGCGGCCGCCTCCAGCGCGCCGAGCACCAGGAAGCGCGTCGTGTTGTTCGGATCGTCCTCGATCGAGCGCGCGAGCACGGCGAGCCCGTAGCGCTCCGCGGCACCCTCGCCGGCGATCGCGGCAGTGCCCGGCTCCTCGCCCGCGCGCCGGGCAGCCTCGGCATTGGAGGCCAGCTGGACGCGCTCGGCGCCCGGCAGATTGTTGTTCAGCCAAGCGGCGCATTGCGCGAGCGACTGCGCGTGCGAGTAGACACGCCGCACGTCCTTCAGGGCGGCGGCGCGCGACAGCAGGTTCTGCTGCACCCTCAGCTCGATCTCGCCGCAGATCCTGAGCGGCGTGACGAGCAGCAGATCCAGGCTGCGGCCGACCGCGCCCTCGGTCGAATTCTCGACGGGCACCACTGCGAACTGCACCGCGCCCGATTCGCAGCGCCGGAATACCTCGTCGACGGACGCGGCAGGTAGCGCCTCGACAGCGCGCCCGAAGTGCTTGCGCACCGCCTGCTCGCTGAACGTGCCCTCCGGCCCGAGGTAGGCGACGCGCAGCTCGAGCTCCATCGCGCGGCAGGCGGAAATGACCTCGCGGAACAGTGTGGCGACGCGCTCGGTGGCAAGCGGCCCGGGGTTCGACCGCGCGATGCGCCGCAGGATCTGCGCTTCGCGCTCCGGGCGATAGGCGGGATCGCCCCCTTTCAGCTCGCCAATCCGCCGCGCGAGCCCGGCGCGCCGGTTGAACAGCGCGAGCAGCTGGTCGTCCACGGCGTCTATCTCGCCGCGCAGCTTTCCTATCTCGTCCGCGTCCCGCATGGGCCTTCCAGGCAGCTTCCGGTCAGAGCGGAAGATATCGCACGCCGAGCACGCCGTCGATGCGCCGCAGTTCTTTCAGCGTGTCCTGCGACACGGCGCTATCGACGTCCACCAGCGTATAGGCCATGTCCGCCCTGGACTTGTTCAGCATGTTGTGGATATTGAGCTTGCGGCTGCCGAGCACGTGCGAGATGCGCGCCAGCATGTCCGGCACGTTGGCGTTGGAAATCGCCAGGCGGAAGGGCGATTCCCGGCCCATCGCCGCGTCGGGGAAGTTGACCGCGTTGCGCAGGTTGCCGTGCTCGAGGTAGTCGCGCACCTGGGCGACCACCATGACCGCGCTGTTCTCCTCGGCCTCGCCGGTTGACGCGCCGAGGTGCGGCAGCGCGACCACGCCAGGCTGCCCGGCGAGCCGCGCGCTCGGAAAATCCGTCACGTAATACTTGAGCCTGCCGCCGCGCAGCGCGGCGAGCGCGGCTTCGTCCTCGACCACGCCCTCGCGCGAGAAGTTGAGCAGGATCGCCCCCGGTCGCAGCTGTCCGATGCTCGCCGAGCCGATCAGGTGCCGCGTGCGCTCGCCCAGCGGCACGTGCAGCGTGACGAAATCGCTCGCCTTCAACACCTCGTCGAGCGAAGTGGCGCGCCGCACCTGCGAGGGCAGACTCCATGCGGCGTCTACCGTGATCTCCGGATCGTAGCCGAGGACGTTCATCCCGAGCCGGATGGCTGCGTCAGCGACCAGGCTGCCGATCTTTCCAAGCCCCACGACGCCGAGCGTGTGCCCCGGCAGCTCGATTCCGGCGAATTGCTTCTTGCCGTCCTCGACCACACGCGCGAGATCCCGCGCGGCCGGGTCGAGCGCGCGCACGAAATCGAGCGCCGGCGCGAGATTGCGCGCCGCAATCAGCATGCCGGCGAGCACCAGCTCCTTCACCGCGTTGGCGTTTGCCCCGGGGGCATTGAACACCGGCACCCCGCGCGCCGAAAGCTCGGCGACCGGGATGTTGTTCACCCCCGCGCCGGCGCGCCCCACCGCCTGGATGCGCGCGCCGAAGTCGTAGCCGTGCAGCTCGCGGGAGCGCACCAGTACGACGTCCGGCGCGGGCGATTCCTTGACCACCGCGTAGCGCTCAGGCGGCAGCTGCTCGAGCCCGCGCGGCGCGATCTGGTTCAGCACCAGCACTTGCAGCCGTTGCTCCGGGCCGGCGCTAGCCATGGCGCGCTTCGAACTCCTTCATGTACTCGACCAGGCGCTGCACGCCCTCGAGTGGCATGGCGTTGTAGATCGAGGCGCGCATGCCGCCGACCGAGCGATGCCCTTTCAGTTGCACCATCCCGCGCGACTCCGCTCCCTTCAGGAACTCTGCGTCGAGCCGCGCGTCGACCAGCGTAAACGGCACGTTCATGCGCGAACGGTCGCTCCTGGCCACCGGGTTGCGGAACAGGCCGCTGCCGTCGATGCACTCGTACAGCAGGCGCGCCTTGGCGATGTTGCGCCGCTCGATCTCGGCCAGCCCGCCGAGCTGCTTGAGCCACTTGAACACGAGCCCGGCGACGTAGATCGAATACGTGGCGGGCGTATTGAGCATCGAGTCCGCATCCGCCTGCAACTTGTAGTCCATGACCGTGGGCGTGCCCTTGCGCGCCCGGCCGATCAGGTCCTCGCGCACGATGACGATCGTCAATCCCGCCGGCCCGATGTTCTTCTGTGCTCCGGCGTAGATCAGCCCGAAGCGCGACACCTCGAGCGGGCGCGACAGGATGTGCGACGAGGCGTCGGCGACGAGCGGTACCGCGCCCGTGTCCGGGATCCAGTTGAACTCGACGCCGCCGATGGTCTCGTTCGAGCAGTAGTGCACGTACGCCGCGTCGCGGTTCAGCTTCCAGGCCTCCTGCCGCGGCGCGTACGTGAAGCCGCGGTCCTCGGAGCTCGCCGCGGTCCGTACTTCGCACAGCGCCTGCGCTTCCTTGGCCGCCTTCTTCGACCACTCGCCGGTGAGCACGTAGTCGGCCGCCGTCTTGCCGTCGAGCAGGTTCATCGGAATCTGGGCGAATTGCAGCGTGGCGCCGCCCTGCAGGAACAGAACCTTGTAGGCGGCAGGGATCGCGAGCAGCTCGCGCAGGTCCTTCTCGGCCTCCTCGGCGATCGCGATGAACTCCTTGCCGCGGTGGCTCATCTCCATCACGCACATGCCCGAGCCGTGCCAGTCGAGCATCTCGTCGCCCGCGCGGGCCAGCACTTCCTCTGGCAGCATCGCGGGGCCGGCGCTGAAATTGTGGAGGCGCGCCATCAGTGCAAGGTCTCGCCGGAGGGGCCCTCCTGCGGCGTCCCCTCGGGCTCCTCGCCCTCGGCGCCGTGGCCGTTGCCGTTGTCCTGATCGTCGCGCTCCTCGATGCGCTCAATCCCGGCGAGCCGCTCGCCTGCTGCGAGCGCGATGAGCGAAACGCCTTGCGTGCTGCGCCCCTGCTCGCGGATCTGCGCGACCGCGGTGCGGATCAGCACGCCTCCGGTGGAGATCAGCATCACCTCGTCGCGATCCTCGACCATCACGGCGCCGACCAGATTGCCGTTGCGCTCCGAGGTCTGGATCGCGATCAGGCCCTGCCCGCCGCGGCCGTGGCGCGTGTATTCGTGCACCGCAGTGCGCTTGCCGTAACCGTTCTCGGTCGCGGTGAGCACTGTCCTCTCCTCGCTCTTCGCAACCAGCATGCACACCAGGCGCGCGCCCTCGCCGAGCCGCATGCCGCGCACGCCGGTCGCCTGCCGGCCCATCGGCCGCACCTCGTCCTCGGCGAAGCGCACCGCCTTGCCTTCGGAGGAGAACAGCATCACGTCGCAGTGGCCGTCGGTGAGCGCCGCGCCCACCAGGTAGTCGCCTTCCTCCAGGCCGACGGCGATGATGCCCGAGGGCCGCGGGCGCGAGAAATCGGCGAGCGGGGTCTTCTTCACGGTGCCGTTGGCCGTCGCCATGAAGACGTAGTGCTGCTCGTCGAACTCGCGCACCGGAACCACCGCGGTGATCTTCTCGCCTTCCTGGAGCGGCACCAAGTTCACGACCGGCTTGCCCCGGCTGGTACGGCTGCCCTGCGGCACCTCGTAGACCTTGAGCCAGTACAGCTGCCCGCGGCTCGAGAAGCACAGCAGGTGGTCGTGCGAGTGCGCGACGAACAGCCGCTCGATGAAGTCGTCCTCCTTGGTTGCGGCCGCCATGCGGCCGCGCCCGCCGCGGCGCTGCGCGCGGTAGTCGGTGAGCGGCTGTGACTTGGCGTAACCTCCGTGCGAGAAGGTGACCACCATGTCCTGCGGCGCGATCAGATCCTCGAGCGAGATGTCCTCGGCGACTGCGACGATCTCGCTGCGGCGCGCGTCGCCGAATTCCTCCCGGACGTGCGCCAGTTCCTCGCCGATGATAGCGACGATGCGCGCGGGCTTCTCAAGGATGTCGAGCAGGTCCGCGATCGTCGTCATGACTTCCTTGTACTCGTCGCGGATCTTGTCCTGCTCCAGGCCCGTGAGGCGCTGCAAGCGCAGCTCGAGAATCGCCTGCGCCTGCTCGTCGGACAGGCGGTAGCCCTCGTCCTTCAGGCCGAATTCGGGCGCGAGCCCCTCGGGGCGGAACTGCGCCGCCGCGGCGCGCGCCAGCATGTCGCGCACCAGCGGCGAAGGCCAGCTCTTCGCCATCAGCCCGCGCTTCGCCTCGGCCGGAGTCGGCGCGCGCTTGATCAGATCAATCACCTCGTCGACGTTCGACAGCGCCACCGCCAGGCCCTCGAGCACGTGGCCCCGCTCGCGCGCCTTGCGCAGGTCGAACACGGTGCGCCGCGTGACCACCTCGCGGCGGTGGGCTATGAAGGCTTCGATCATGGACTTCAGATCGAGCAGCTTCGGTTGGCCGTCGACCAGCGCAACCATGTTCATGCCGAAGGTGTCCTGCAGCTGTGTCTGCTTGTACAGATTGTTCAGCACGACCTCGGGCAGCTCGCCACGCTTGAGCTCGATCACTACGCGCATTCCCGACTTGTCCGATTCGTCGCGGATGTCGGAGATGCCTTCGATCTTCTTGCCGGTGACGAGTTCGGCGATGCGCTCGAGCAGCGCCTTCTTGTTCACCTGGTAGGGCAGCTCGTCGACGATGATCGCCTGGCGGTCGCCCTTGCCGATCTCCTCGAAGTGGGTGCGCGCCCGCATCACCACGCGTCCGCGGCCGGTGCGGTAGCCCTCGTGCACGCCGGATACGCCGTAGATGATCCCGGCCGTCGGGAAGTCTGGTGCCGGCATCAGCTTGATCAGATCCTCGATTGCGCACTGCGGGTGGTGCAGCACGTGCAGGCAGGCGTCGACGACCTCGGACAGATTGTGCGGCGGGATGTTGGTCGCCATGCCCACCGCGATCCCGGAGGAGCCGTTGACCAGCAGGTTCGGTACGCGCGCCGGCAGCACCGCCGGCTCCTGCTCCTGCCCGTCGTAGTTGGGCACGAAATCGACCGTATCGCGGTCGATGTCGGCCAGCATTTCGTGCGCGAACTTGGTGAGCCGCACCTCGGTGTAGCGCGACGCCGCGGCGTTGTCGCCGTCAACCGATCCGAAATTGCCCTGGCCGTCGATTAGCAGGTAGCGCAGGCTGAAAGGCTGCGCCATGCGCACCATGGTGTCGTAGATCGCGGCGTCTCCGTGCGGGTGGTACTTGCCCATCACGTCCCCCGAAACGCGCGCCGACTTCTTGTAGGGTCTGTTCCAGTGATTGCCGAGCTCGTTCATGCCGTACAGGATGCGGCGATGCACGGGCTTCAGCCCGTCGCGCACGTCGGGCAGCGCACGGCCCACGATCACGCTCATCGCGTAGTCGAGGTACGAGCGGCGCATCTCCTCTTCGAGGCTGACCGGGAGCGTTTCTTTTGCGAATTGATCCATGCTTGGTTCGCGGATTGCGGAGTCCTGGCAAGCGCTCCGCTGCGCCCGTAAATGCCGGCCGGGTTGGAGCTGCAAAAACGTGAAATTTTAGCATGCGGACCCTGCCCGACGACACGCGAAAGTCGACGCGCGCGCCACGCCGCGCTAAGCTCGCGCTCATTCGCAGCCGGGCGCCGAGCCCGGCCTTTCATGCTCTGAATCCGTGCACGAACCGTTCCTGATCGCGCCGCGCTGGGTAGTGCCTGTTGAGCCCGACGGCGTGGTTCTCGAGCGCACGGCAGTCGCAGTGCGCGACGGCCGCATCGAGGCCGTGCTGCCGAGCGACGAGGCGACGATGCGCTTTCCGGACTACCGGGAAATTCGCCTCGAGCGCCATGCGCTGATCCCGGGGCTGGTAAACGCGCACACGCACGCGGCGATGTCGCTCATGCGCGGCATGGCCGACGACCTGCCGCTGATGCGCTGGCTGAAGGAGCACATCTGGCCGGCGGAGGCGAAGCTCGTCTCGCACGAGTTCGTGCGCGACGGAACGCTGCTCGCGTGCGAGGAAATGCTGCGCGGCGGCGTCACGTGCTTCAACGATATGTACTTCTTTCCGGAAGCGGCGCTGGAAGCGGCGCTCGAGGCGGGCATGCGAGCCGCGCTCGGCGCCATCGTGATCGAGTTTCCCTCCGTATATGCTTCCGATCCGGACGACTACCTGCGCAAGGGTCTGGCATTGCGCGACCGCTACGGCGAGCACGAGCTGCTGTCGTTCTGCATCGCGCCGCACGCGCCCTACACCGTCTCCGACGACAGCTTCACCAAGGTGGCGCGTCTCGCCGCGGAGCTCGATGTGCCCGTGCACCTGCACGTGCACGAGACCGAGGACGAGGTCGCGCGCTCGGTGGCCGAGCACGGCGTGCGGCCGCTCGAGAGGCTGCGCCGCCTTGAGCTGCTCGGCCCGAGCCTGATCGCCGTGCACGCCGTACACCTGCTCGAGCCGGAGATCGCACTGCTGGGGCGCCACGGCTGCTCGGTCGTGCATTGCCCTTCGTCCAACCTCAAGCTCGCGAGCGGCATTGCGCCGGTCGCCGCGCTGCTCGCCGCAGGCGTAAACGTGGCGCTCGGTACCGACGGCGCGGCGAGCAACAACCGGCTCGACATGTTCCAGGAGATGCGCCAGGCGGCGCTCCTGGGCAAGGCCGCAGCGGGAAACGCCGCCGCGGTGCCCGCGCGCGCCGCGCTGCGGGCGGCCACGATGGGTGGCGCCCTCGCCCTGGGGCTGGACAAGACCATCGGGTCGATCGCGGCCGGCAAGTCGGCCGATCTGGTCGCGGTGCGCCTTGACGGACCCGAGCTAAGTCCCTGTTACGAACCGGTTTCGCACCTCGTCTATGCCGCCGGGCGCGAGCACGTCACGCACGTTTGGATCGCCGGCCGCGCCTTAGTTGTTGACGGCGCTCTAAAAAATCCGGTCTTCGGCGCCTTGTATAGTCGAATTGAAATGTGGCAAAATTCTCTTACTTCTGCAGGCTATTGAACCGCAAGAAGTTTTAGGCACCCCTCCGATCCCCCTCCTGAGAGGAAAAAATGCGCAATAAACTCTGGATTCCGATCGCAGCCGCGAGCGTGTTGCTCTCGGCGGCGTCCTTTAATGTGGCGGCGCAAACAACGCCGCAAGGCAACTGGGTCGACCCGGCAAGCAATCTTCCGTGGCGCAACAGCTCCGGACAGTGCTGGCGCGCCGGCTACTGGAGCCCGGCGATGGCGGTCGAGCAATGCGATCCCGATCTCGTGAAGAAGCCGGCAGCGCCCGCACCTGCGCCCATGGCAGCGCCCACCCCGCCGCCGCCTCCGCCGCCCGCGCCTGCGCCTGCGCCGGCAGCCGCGCCGCAGAAGGTCACGGTAACGTCCGACGTGCTGTTCGACTTCGACAAGGCGGTCATCAAGCCCGATGGCCAGGCGAAGCTGGATGATCTGGCTGCGAAGGCCAAGGGTCTGGACCTCGAAGTCGTCGTCGCGACCGGGCATACGGATCCGATTGGCAGCGGCTCGTACAACCAGAAGCTCTCCGTGAACCGTGCCAATGCGGTGAAGGCGTACCTGGTGTCCAAGGGCATCGATCCAAACCGGATCTATACCGAGGGCAAAGGCGCCTCGCAGCAGGTCAAGGAGTGCAGCGCCAAGATGAAGTTCAAGGAGCGCGTGCAGTGCCTTGCCCCGAACCGTCGCGTCGAGCTCGAGGCGGTTGGTACACGCAAGTAATCGCGTAAGCATCTGAAAGCCCTGCCTCGGCAGGGCTTTTTTTTTGCAGCACCGAAACGCCAGGCGAGTTATCCGCTCCAACACAGCATGAGTGCGAATCCGAACGTCGATCAGGCGGAGCTCGACAAGTTCAGCGAGCTCGCGCATCGCTGGTGGGATCCCGAGAGCGAGTTCCGGCCGCTGCACGAGATCAATCCGCTGCGCCTGGCATGGATCGACCAGCACGCCCGGCTCGCCGGAAAGGCGGTGCTGGACGTGGGCTGCGGCGGCGGCATTCTCGCCGAGTCGATGGCGCGCCTCGGCGCGCGCGTCACCGGGATCGATCTGTCGGACAAGGCGCTCAAGGTGGCGCAGCTGCACCTGCTCGAGAGCCGCACCCAGGTCGATTATGCGAGGGCTTCCGCCGAGGAATACGCGGAACTGCGCGCGGGCGAGTTCGACACCGTCACCTGCATGGAGCTGCTCGAGCACGTGCCCGACCCCGCGAGCACCGTCGCCGCCTGCGCGCGCCTCGTCAAGCCCGGCGGCCACGTGTTCTTCGCGACCATCAACCGCAATCCGAAGTCCTATCTGTTCGCGATCATCGGCGCCGAGTACCTCCTCAAGCTGCTGCCGAAGGGAACGCACGACTACACGCGCTTCGTCAAACCGCACGAGCTGGCGCGCTGGAGCCGCGACGCCGGATTGCGCCCGGTCGAGGTAGTCGGCATGACATACAACCCCGTCAGGCGCAGTTACGGCCTCGGAGCGGACGCGAGCGTCAACTACATCCTTCGCTGCATGCGCGATGACTGACGCGGGCGGTCGCGGCGCGACGCGCGCCGTGCTGTTCGACCTGGACGGCACCCTTGCCGACACGGCGACCGACCTGGGCGCAGCGGTGAACCGCCTGCGCGCAAGGCGCGGCCTCGCGGACCTCGCGACGCGCGATGTGCGCGCCTACGCGTCGAGCGGGGCGCGCGGCCTGCTACGCGTCGGCCTCGGCCTCAATCCCGGGGATCCGGACTACGAAACGATGCGCGACGCCTTCCTCGCGTACTACGCCGAGCGCGTGTGTGTCGACACGCGCTTGTTCCCCGGCATCTCCCAGCTGCTCGCCGAGATCGGGGCGCGCGGCCTGAAGTGGGGCATCGTCACGAACAAGGCGACCCGCTTCACCGCGCCGATCGTCGCGGCGCTCGGTGTCGCGCCGGACTGCGTCGTGTGCGGCGATACCACGCCCCACTCCAAGCCGCATCCCGCGCCGCTGCTGCACGCGGCGAAGCAGCTCGCGCTCGAACCGCGCGCCTGCTGCTACGTCGGCGACGATCTGCGCGACGTGCAGGCGGCGCACGCGGCCGGCATGCGCGCGATCGCCGTGCTGTACGGGTATCACGGCGTCGACAACGGCGGCCCCGCGACGTGGAACGCGGATGCCATCATCGCGCAGCCGACCGATCTCATCGCGCAGCTGTAGGCTTGAAGCGCGACCGCATCGGCCCCATATGGGATAATGCAATTGCTGCAACGAACACGGGGGCGACTTGGTCTCGACGTGGGTCGCGAAGCAGCGCAGGGCATGCCGAGGACCAGATCACCTCGAAAATCCAGTCTGGAAACACACAAACGCCAACGACGAGCGTTTCGCTCTAGCCGCCTAACACCGGCTAGACGCTGCACTAGCCTGCTGATGGGCTAGGCCCCGAAAGGGGTGCAGCGTCATTCACATCAGCCTCTCCTCCGGGTCTGGCCGCTTGGCCCGGGGGATCCGTCGAAGCGGCTGGCCAAGCGTCAGCCTGCCGGCCGGCGGGCGCAAGGCGAGATCCAAACGACCAGGCTAAGCATGTAGTCCTGACTGTCTAGGGCTTACGGACGCGGGTTCGATTCCCGCCGCCTCCACCAATTCAGCGCGTCGCGGGCACGCGCGCGTCGTTCGCGTCCACGCCGTACGGCGCGAAGCCGTAATTCGTCGCCGGCGGCGGGGCGCTCGCCACTGCGAGGCCGCGCCGGGGACTGATCGGCGCAGGCGCGATGCGCTTCGCTTCGGCGGCACGGATTACCCGATCCCAATCCACCGCGCGCGCGCTGCCTGTGCGCAACCCCTGAAACCTGATCACCGCGCGAACGGCGCGCGTGAGGTAGTCGCGGTTGTCCGAATAGTCTGCGATCGGCGCCGAAGCGCTCAGGTAGAGCCGCCCGTCGCGCTCGCCGACCGACACGGGCTGGTCGATGATGCGCACCGGGGTTCCGACCCGCAGCCGCTTGAAAAGGTACGCGGCGTCCTCCGGATAAAGGTGCAGGCAACCGTGGCTGACGCGCATGCCGACGCCCCAGGGGCGGTCGGTGCCGTGGATGAAGATCTCGGAGAATCCGGTTTTCATCGCGAGCATGCCCATCGGATTCTCGGGCCCGGGCGGAAAGTACCTAGGAAAGTTCGCTTCGCTCGCGCGCAAGTGCTGCGCGCGGATGTCTTCGGGCACGGTCCAGGATGGATCCCTGAATTTCGCGATGATGCGCGTTCGGCCCAAGGGGGTCGGCCAGCCCGCTTGCGCGATGCCGATCGGGAAAGTGACCACGCTGCGCCCCCGCGCGGGAAAGTAGAACAGCCGCCGCTGCGCGACGTTGATCACGATCCCGACCCAAGGCTTGGGCGGCAGGACGAACTCCGTGGGGACGACGATTCGTTTCCCCGCGCCCGGCAACCAGATGGACACGCCCGGATTCGCCGCGACGATCTCGTCGTAGCCGAGGTCGTAGTGACGCGCGACGTCCAGAAGCGTATTACGCGCGTCATCCAGCCGCACGGATTGCACAAGGCCGACGACGGTGGCGTCGCCGGCGGGCAGCGCAAAGTTCGCCGCCGAAGCGCGCCCGGCAGTGAGCAGAAGAACGATCAGCGCCGAGCAGCGAGCGATGCGTCCTGCCACGGCCGTCGGCGAGACGGCTACTTCCGCATCGTCTTCTCGAACATGCGTTCGATCTTCTGCTCTAGCTGCGCCACCTTGTCCATCGCCTTGTCGGCGTTGGATGACGCCGCGTCCGCCTTTTGCTGCGCCTGGGTGGCCTTCTGATCCGCCCGATTCGCCGTCTGCGTCGCGCGCGCGGCCTGGCTCTGCGCAGCGTCGGCGGATTGCTTCGCCTGCAGCGCAGTCTGATCGGCTTTGCCGGCGGCGGCTTGGGCGCTCGTCGCTTCGCCGGTCGTCGCGCATCCGCCAAGCAGTGCGGCGCACAGCGCGATTCCCGCTACGGCGAATCTCCTGTCGAAAGTCATGCTGTTCATCGTTCGGCTCCGGTTGTGACGTTGGGGGCGTTTGCTCTACGAGTCGGACCGCGCAGCGATCCGGGCGTTCCCTCGCGAGCCGTTAACTGACAACATGTCATCGTCGCGCACGCGGCGCGCAGGAGCGCAAGACACGTGAAAGCCGTCGCCTTCACCCGCAGTCTGCCGATAGTCGATCCCGAATCGCTCGTCGACTTAACGCTTCCCGACCCGGCCCCGCCGCAGGGACACGACTTGCTTGTGCGCGTGCGCGCAGTGTCGGTGAACCCTGTCGAC
>DATGDH010000150.1:0-9809 GCA_035310985.1 Burkholderiales bacterium | reverse complement strand
GGCTGATTTCGTACGTCAATGGCGCATTGATTCTGGGCTTCCTGTTTGGAAGGCTCTACGACCGCTTGCCCGGCGCCGGGGCGATTGCCAAAGGCGGCGTATTCGGATTCTCCGCCTGGCTGGTGATGGGGCTGGGTTTCTTCCCGCTCGCCGGCCACGGCGTGTTCGCGCGCGGGCTGGGGCTCGGCGTCCTGCCCGCCGCCCTGATGTTCGCGATGCTGATGAGCTACGCGATCGTCATGAGCCTGCTGTACGCGTGGCTGAGGGTCCCGGCTCGAAAGACGTCTCAAGCGTGATGGCCCGAGAAATTTCCGTGATTGGCCTTGTCCGGACCTACCCGATAGATTGGCAGGCGGCGCAGGGATGCCGGGAGGGTGCGATGAGACAGTCACGTAATGCAGTATTCGCGGGGGCAATCGCGCTCGCGGCGGCCGGGGCGGCACAGGCGGCGCCGGTGATGATGTCGGCCGAGTGGGCGAAGGACGCCTGCGCCGCGTGGAACCAGGAGGCCAAGCTCACGGCGGGCCTGAAGACGTCCGGGTGGACGGCGAACGACGCGAACCGCGGCTACAAAGTGATCCACGTGTACCGCACCGACTGCAAGGGCAGCGCGGCGGTCGAGCTGCGCATCGCCACCAAGCAGGAGAAGGCGAGCTGCGAGTACGGCGGCGCGATCGAGAAGGCACAGCTCGACGGCGGCGCCGACTACCTCATGCACGCCGACACCGCGCGCTGGGTCGAGATGGGCAAGGGCGAATACGGACCGATGCGCGCGATGCTGTTTGGACGGCTCAAGTTCGAAGGCCCGAAGATGGAGGCGATGGCGAACATGGATCCGTTCGCGAGCTTCCTGCTGCTCGTAGGCAAGGTGCCGTACGACACGGGCTCGTGCCCGAAATAGCCTGACTAAGCGCGACAGTACGGCGGGCGCCGCACCCGCTACACTGGACCACTGCGCATGATTCGAGCGATTCTTCGACTGCTTCAGGTGGTCGCGCTGTCGGCGGCGATTGCCGCGCCGGCGGCGGCGCAGAACTGCGGCTGGTCACGTATCGACCACCGCGTGACCTTCGACGAATCCGGCATCTGGAACCCGAACGTCTACCGCGGCGTCGTCGGCGCGCTGACGCTCGCGCAGATCGGGGGCGCGATCTACGAAGGATCCGAAACGAGATTCGGCAAGACGATGTGGCAGGGGATGGACTCCGAGATCATCTCCGCCGTGACCGCGAACGTCAGCAAGTACGCCTTTACGCGCGTGCGCCCCAGCAACACGGACAACCCCTGCCTGTGGTTCCAGGGCGGCTCGAACTACAGCTTCCCCAGCGGCGAGGCGGCGACCGCCGCAGGACTGGTTACGCCGTACGTGCTCGAGTACGGCAGCGATCACCCGGCGGTTTACGGCTTGCTGCTGCTGCCGCTGTACGTCGGCGCCGGGCGCATCAAGAACCACGCGCACTGGCAGTCGGACGTGCTCGCCGGCTGGGCGATCGGCGGCGTATCGGGCTGGTATGCGCACAGCCGCGACGCGCCGATCCTCGTGGAGATCCTGCCGCACGGCGCCGCCGTGGGCTGGCACAAGCAGTTCTAGGCGCGCGCAGCGCCCGGCCAAAAGAAAAAGGCCCGGTTTCCCGGGCCTTTCCTTGGCTGTCGCGCCGCGCTTAGAGCGGGCGGACGTTCGCGGCTTGCATGCCCTTCGGGCCTTTCTGCGACTCGAACTCGACCTTCTGGCCTTCCTTGAGCGTCTTGAAGCCGCTCATCTGGATCGCGCTGTGATGCGCGAACACGTCTTCGCCGCCCCCATCGGGAGTGATGAAGCCGAAGCCTTTCTGATCGCTGAACCATTTCACCGTACCGGTGGCCATGTTACGTCCTTCATTGAGTGCGCCAGGGCGTATCCGGGCCGAGGCATTCCGGGCACGACGTCAAGAAGGGGAACTGACTGCCACTGCGGTCGCCGCGAACGCGGCGTGAGGGGTCTGCAAATTCGCATCACTGCTTGAACAGCCTGCGGGCTGCACTATACCACGCTTTGCGCCCGCGCTACGATGGCCCGTCCCCAGTCATCCCGCGGGCGCTGCCATGGCCGACCTGTCCGATTTCGACTCCTCCGCCTTCTGGCGGGTGAACCCGCCCGACGCCGACCCGCGCGAAACGCGCGAATGGCTCGACGCGTTCGACGCGCTGGTGGAGACCGAAGGCCGCGAGCGCGCGATGTTCCTGCTCAGGAAGCTGCTCGAGCACGCGCGCGCGCGCCGCGTGCCGATGCCGCCGGTGCTGAACACTCCGTACCGCAACAGCGTGGCGCTCGCCGAGCAGCCGCAGTTCCCCGGCAACCTCGAGCTCGAGCAGCGCCTCTCGGCGATCGTGCGCTGGAACGCGCTCGCCATGGTGGTGCGCGCCAACCTCGCCTACCCCGAGCTCGGCGGCCACATCGCGAGCTACGCCTCGGCCGCGGACCTGTTCGAAGTGGGCTACAACCACTTCTTCCGCGCCGGGCAGGACGGCGACCTCGTGTATTTCCAGCCGCATTCCGCGCCGGGAGTCTATGCGAGGGCCTATCTCGAAGGCAGATTATCTGAAGAGCAGCTCGATCATTACCGGCGCGAAACGGGCGGCCTCGGTCTCTCCTCCTACTGCCACCCCTACCTGATGCCGGGCTTCTGGCAGTTCCCGACCGGCTCGATGGGCCTCGGGCCGATCGCCGCGATCTATCAGGCGCGCTTCATGCGTTACCTCTCCGACCGCAAGCTGCTCGACACCGCGCGGCGCAAGGTATGGGCCTTCGTCGGCGACGGCGAGATGGACGAGCCCGAGTCGCTCGCCGGGCTGTCGGTCGCCGCGCGCGAGGCGCTCGACAACCTCATCTTCGTCGTGAACTGCAACCTGCAGCGCCTGGATGGCCCGGTGCGCGGCAACGGCTCGATCGTGCAGGAGCTGGAGGGGCTGTTCGCCGGCGCGGGCTGGAACGTGGTGAAGCTCCTGTGGGGCTCGGACTGGGATCCCCTCTTTGCGCGCGACGACAGCGGCGTGCTGCTCAAGCGCCTGCACGAGACGGTGGACGGCGAGTTCCAGACCTACGCCGCGACCGACGGGCGCTTCAACCGCGAGCACTTCTTCAACAAGTATCCCGAGCTGCAGGCGCTCGCCGCCGACATGTCGGACGACGACATCGACCGCCTGCACCGCGGCGGCCACGATCCGGTCAAGATCTACGCCGCCTACCACGCCGCCGCGCAGCACCGCGGCCGGCCGACGGTGATCCTGGCGCAGACGAAGAAGGGCTACGGCATGGGCTCATGGGGCCAGGGCAAGATGGGCACGCACCAGCAGAAGAAACTGGACGACGAGGCGTTGAAGGCGTTCCGCGACCGCTTTGCGCTGCCGCTGTCCGACGAGCACGTCGCGTCGCTGCGCTTCTACCACCCCGGCGCCGACAGCCCCGAGATCAAGTACCTGCACGCCTGCCGGCAGAGGCTCGGCGGCTATCTGCCGGCGCGCTCGGCCGCCGCGCCGAAGCTCGCCGTGCCCGCGCCGGGCCGGCTGCTCGAGGGCACCGCGCGCGAGCAATCGACCACCATGGTGTTCGTGCAGCTGCTCGCGCAGCTCCTGAAAGACCCGCAGCTCGGTCCGCGCGTGGTGCCGATCGTCGCCGACGAGGCGCGCACCTTCGGCATGCAGACGCTGTTCCGCCAAGTCGGCATCTACTCGGCGCTCGGCCAGCTCTACGAGCCCGAAGACCACGACGAGCTGCTCTACTACAAGGAGGCGAAGGACGGCCAGATCCTGGAAGAGGGCATCACCGAGGCCGGGGCGCTCGCCTCGTGGATCGCGGCCGCGACCGCGTATTCGGCGCACGGCACGCCGATGCTGCCCTTCTACATCTACTACTCGATGTTCGGCTTCCAGCGCGTGGGGGACCTGGTGTGGGCGGCGGCCGACTCGCGCTCGCGTGGCTTTCTCGTCGGTGGCACCGCCGGCCGCACCACGCTCTCGGGCGAGGGTCTGCAGCACCAGGACGGCTCGAGCCACCTCGCCGCGGCGGCGATTCCCAACTGCCGCGCCTGGGATCCGTGCTTCGGCTACGAGCTGGCGACGATCGTCGCGGACGGCGCGCGCCGCATGCTGGAAGCGCAGGAGGACGTGTTCTACTACCTGACGGTTGCGAACGAGAACTACGCGCACCCGGCGCTGCCCGAAGGCGCGCGCGAAGGCGTCCTGAAGGGCATGTACCTCGTCGAGCGGCGCGCGAACGCGAAGCTGCAGCTGCTCGCCTCCGGGCCGATCCTGCGCGAGGCGCTCGCTGCCGCGCGGCTGCTGGAGCGCGAGCGCGGCGTGGCGGCGAACGTCTGGAGCGTCACGAGCTGGAGCGAGCTCAGGTGGGACGGGCTCGCATCGAAGCCTTCTCAGGCGGTAAGCGAAATTCGATCGAGGGTCGATAAGCCCTGGATGACCCGCTGCCTCGAAGACACGGAAGGCCCGATCGTCGCGGCCTCGGACTACGTGAGCGCGGTCGCCGACCTGCCGCGCGCCTGGGCGCCCGCGGGGCGGCGCTACGTGGCGCTCGGCACCGACGGCTTCGGGCGCAGCGACACCCGCGCCGCGCTGAGGAGGTTCTTCGGGGTGGACCGCGACGCGATCGTTGCCACGGCGTTAGCCGTCCTGTAAACCCTGGGAGCGCTCTAGTCGGTCTCGCGCGCCTTGTGCTCGCGAATGGCGTGCGCGAAATCGAGCACGGTCTGCGCGAGCGCCACGCGGTCCTCCGGCGTGCGCATCACCGTGTGCGCGATCAGCACCTCGATGCCGCTCGCCAGGATGCCGTCGGCCTGCGCCTCGTCCACCGCATCGATGACGAAGCCGTCGATCAGCTTGTAGTACTCCATGGCGGCCGCGCGTGCCGAGACCTCGCGCCCGAGCTCGCGCATCATCTTGCCTGCGGTGCCCGATAGCGCCTTGGCGCCGACGATCGGCGTCACCGCGACGACCGGCGCGCCGCGCTTCCTCAGGAGCTGCTTCATGCCGCCGATCTCGAGGATCGGGCGGATCGAGTGGAAGGGGTTCGCCGGCCCGATGATGACGGCCTCCAGGTCGTTCGCGTGCAGGGCGTCGAGCACCTCGTCGGAGACGCGCGCGTCTTCGGCGCCCGCGTAGCGGAACTCTTTCACCGCGGGCTCGCAGGCGAGCGCGTGGAAGTATTCGGGGAAGGCGACTGCGCCGTCGGTTGTCTCGACCCAGGTGCGCACCTGGTCGTCGCTCATCGGCAGCACGCGCGCGGAGATGCCGAGGTTGCGCGCGAACTGCAGCGTGAGCTCGGTGAGGCTGCGGTCGTCGCGCCGCCCGTCTGCGCGCAGCAGCGCCGCGGCGAGCGACTTGTCGCCTAGCATCGGGCGGTCCGGGCCGCCGAGCGCGGTCAGCATGCCGTACAGCGATTGCGTCTCGCCCGCGGGCTGCCAGCCCGCCGCGGGGCTTGCCATGCCGGCGAGCGTGTACAGCACGGTGTCGATGTCGGGGGAGAATGCGAGCCCGAGATGCTCGAAGTCGTCGCCGGTGTTGCAGATCACCGCCAGGTCTGCGCCGCGCAGCCTGTACAGCCCGTCGGCAAGCTTCGCCGCACCCACCTGCCCAGCCAACGTCACGACGGTGCCCAATCGCGCCTCCGCTGTCGGTTATCGCACCGATTCTAGCCGAGCCCCCGCGAGCGCGCCGGCAAGCGCGAGCGAGCGCTCGCGCAGCGCGCGCCGCTCGGCCGGGCTCAGGCCCGCCGGGTCGAAGCGATGGCGCTGGTGCAGTGCGAGCGCCGCGGCGAGCTCGGCGCGCGTCGCATCGTCCAGGCCGGCGCTCGCGCGCAATGCCCAGGCGGCGAGCGATTCGTGCGCCGCGCGCGGCCCGGCGCGGCGCGCCAGCACGCGCTCGACCGCGTAGAACTCGGAGTCCATGCCCGGGTGGCGCCGTGCGGGCGGCGCCACGGCGAAAGCAGTGCGGCGCAGCGCACCGCGCCGCGCGGCGAAGCGCAGGCCGAGTGCCGCGACGAGCGCGGCGAGCCCCCACCACCACAGGCCAGAGGCCTCGCCCGGCTCGCGCCGCTGCCAGCGGTACAGCGCCCAGCGCAGGAAGTCCTCCATGCCCTCCCAGGCGGGCGCCTGCGCGGCCTCCGCCTCGAACCAGACGGGCGGCGTGTTGTCCAGGTCGACCCAGCGACCGCCGATGAAGGCGCGCGTCCAGGCGTGCGCGTGCCGCGCGCGCACGAGTACCGCGCCCTCGAGCGGGCTGTATTCGCGCGCCGCGTAACCGACGGCGTAGCGTGCCGGCACGCCGGCGGCGCGCAGCAGCAGCGTCGTCGCCGCGGCGAAGTACTCGCAGTGGCCGCTGTGCGACACAAGGAGGAAGTCGCCCAGCGCCGTCATGCCTGCGCGCGGCGCGTGCGCGCGGTAAGTCGAGTAGCGAAAGCCCGCGAGATACGCTGCCACGCGGCGCGCCGCCTCGGCGCGGGAGAGCCCGCGCAGGCCGATCTGCGCGGCCACGCGCGCGAGCGCCGGCTCCTCTTCGGCAGGCAGTGCGAGGTCGAGCGGTGTCGGCGGCGCTTCGTCCGCGCCCGCATCCGCGCCGTAACGCGCCACGTAGCGGACCCAGTCGCCTTGCGCGTCGGCGAGCACCGCGCCAAGGCCGTTCGCGCGCAGTGCGTCGGCGGGCAGCCCGGCCACGCTCAGCGTGCCCGCGGGCAGCGCGAGCAGCAGGCGGCCGTCGGTGGCGCGCGCGTCGATCACGAGCGAGGCGCCCGGTGCGCCCGGCGCGAGCACCCAGGTGGCGCCGTCGGGCTCGCTTCTGAGCGGCGCAAGGGGCGCCGCGCGCGCCGACCAGGTCCCGCCGGCGTAGCTGTTGTAGCTCGCGGCGTGCAGCAGCCGCGCGCGCGCTTCCTGTCCCGCGGGAACCCGCACGCGCATGAGGATCGCGTCCTCGAGCTTGAGGCGCCCGATGGCGCCGATGTCGGTGTGGTTGCGGTACGGATCGACCGGCGCGCGCAGCGCCCAGTCGGCGGCGAGCGTCTCGAGGTGCGCCTGCAGGCGCGCCAGGGCGACGTGCCCCGCGTAGCCGAGCGCCGCGGCGAGCGCGAAGGCGAGCGCCCAGCCGGCGCGCGCGGCGCGCCGCGGGCGCAGCACGTACAGCGTCCAGCCGGCGAGCGCGATCACGCCGGCGTAGTAGCCCGGCCCGCGCCAGTTGGCGCCACCCGCGGCGATCACCGCCGCCGCCAGGTACGCGCCCGACAGGTCGACCGCCGGATCGGCGAACCCGGGATCGCGCGCCTTGCGGCGGCGCACGGTGTAGAAGAGAGCCGAGAGCCGCACGGTGCCTGTCGCGCCGAAGCGTTGCGCGAGCACGAGCGGGGCGAGCAGCGCCGGCAGCCACTGCAGCGTGGCGACCACGCCGCGCGGCAGGCCGCGCGTGGCGACCAGCAGCGCGCCGGCGGCCGCGAACAGGGCGGTGCAGAAGTCGCCCACGCGGCGGTAGTCGGCCTCGCTCAGCTCGAGCCGGTACGAGATGAAGCGCGGCGCCTCGGCGAGCGCGCCGAGCAGCGCGCCGACCAGCAGGTTGTGCGTCTGCCAGCCCCAGAAGACGAGCGCCGCGCCGAGCACGAACGGCGGCATGGCTAGCGCAGCCCCGCCAGCCCGACCTCGATCGCGCCGGGATGCAGCAGCGCGAGCCACGCCGGCGCATCGGCCGGGCGCTCCTCGCGCGCGCACACGAGCAGGGTGCGCAGCGGCAGCCCGAGGCCCATGAGCGACTCGACGAAGCGGCGCCGGCGCGCGTCCCAGGCGACGAGGATCACGATGCAGCTCGATAGCCGTGCCGCCTGGCCGAGCACCGCGCGCGCCAGCAGCTCGAACGCGTCTGGCGCGCTCGCGCGCACGCCCGCCAGGATCTCGAGCATGCCGTCCGCCTGCAGCTGCCCGCGCCCGGCGCTGTAGCTGTGCACGCGGTCGCCGACGAACAGCAGGTCGAGCAGGCACTCGAGCGTGTCGATCGTGTAGACGAACGAGGCGGCCACCGCGACCGCGTCCTCGAACGCGGCGTCCTCGCCCTCGGCGCGCCCGGTGTCGAGCACCAATGCGTGCCGGGGGAAGAACTCGTCCTGGAATTCCTTGACGATCGGGCGGCCGATGCGCGCGAAGCTCTTCCAGTGCACGCGGTGCAGGGGATCCCCCGCCTGGTAGTCGCGCAGGCCGATGAACTCCTCGGAGTCTCCCACCGATGCGAGGCGCCCCGTGCCGCCGTGCTGGAACCTGCGCCGGCCGGGCAGCGTGAGCTGCGGAAGCCGGTAGCGCCGCGGCAGCGCCACGATGCGCGCCGGCGCGGACACGCGCGCGAGTCCCTTCACCAGCCCGAGCGGGTCGGCGCGCGCGAGCGTCAGGCCGCCCAGCTCGATGCGTCCGCGGCGCCGCGGCGTCATCGCGAGGCGCACGGTCTCGCTCGCGCCCGCCGCGAGCGCGGGCAGCGGCGTCTCGCCGGCCGGCCGCGGCAGGCGCCGCTCGATCAGCCATTGCCAGCGAAAGTACCCGGCGTTGCGGTCGAACCAGTTGCGTCGCCGCTCGCCCGGCTCGCGCGCCGCGCGCCACTCGGTGTAGCCGGGACGCGGATCGGGAAAGCGCTCGGCGAGCATCACCCCCTCGAGCGCGCGCGCGCCGAGATTGGACACCGTGACGCTGTAGGTGAAGGGCTCGCCCGCGGTGGCGTAGCGCGGCAGCTCGCGGCGCACCGCGACCCTGGCGCGGAACGCGAGGCTCGCCGCGTAGGCGACCGCGAGCAGCGACCACAGGAAGGTGAACGCCTGGTAGGTGAGCGTCTGGTTCGTGTCCACCCCGGCGAGCGCGGCGGCGCCGGCGGCGCCGAGCGCGATCTTGCCAGCCGTCGTCAGCCGCTCGGCGGTGAAATGCTGCAGCGAGCTCAGGCCGCGCAGCGACGCGTAGAGGAAGCGCTTCATGCGGCCCTCAGGCGGGCGCGGGCGTGCCCTTCAGGATCTCGGCCACCACCGCCGCGGCGCTGGTGCCGGCGAACTTGGCCTGCGGGTCGACGACGATGCGGTGCGCGAGCACCGCGCCGGCGAGGCGCTGCACGTGCTCGGGGCGCACGTAGTCCTCGCCCTCGAACAGCGCGTAGGCCTTCGCCGTCTGCGCGAGCGCGATCGAGGCGCGCGGCCCGCAGCCGAGCGCCACCTGCGGCGCGGCGCGCGTGCGGCGCACGAGCTCGACGACGTAGTGCTTGATCTCGTCGGCGATGCGGACCTGGCGCACGCGCTCCTTCAGCGCCAGCACCTCGGCGCGCGTCACTACCGCGGTGGCGCGCTCGAGCGGGTGCCCGAGCTCCTGCGCGCTCAGCACCGCAACCTCGGTGTCCGGATCGACGTAGCCGAGCGACAGCGCGAGCGCGAAGCGGTCCATCTGCGCCTCGGGCAGGGGATAGGTGCCGCGGAACTCGACCGGGTTCTGCGTGGCGATGACGAAGAACAGTTCCGACAGCGCATGGGTCTTTCCTTCCACGCTGACCTGGTTTTCGGCCATCGCTTCGAGCAGCGCCGACTGCGTGCGCGGACTGGCGCGATTGATTTCATCGGCGAGCAGGATCTGGGTGAACACCGGTCCCGGGTGAAAGTGGAACGACTGTTCCTTGGGATCGAATACCGAGACGCCGAGAATGTCCGAGGGCAGCAGATCCGGCGTGAACTGCGCGCGCTTGAACTCGGCGCCGATGGAGCGCGCCAGCGCTTTGGCGAGCGTGGTCTTGCCCGTGCCCGGATTGTCCTCGAGCAGCACGTG
>DATGDH010000149.1:0-27546 GCA_035310985.1 Burkholderiales bacterium | reverse complement strand
ATGCGGATGCCGGGGGTGCCGGCCGGAACCAGGATCATCGACTGCTGGCTGTGGCGCGACGGATTGTCCGGCGAGGTCTTGCCCATCAGGATGTAAAGCTTGCAGCGCGGATCGCCGGCGCCGGAGGACCACCACTTGGTGCCGTTGATCACGTATTCATTGCCCTCGCGCCTGATGTGCGTCTGGATGTTGGTCGCATCGGAAGACGCCACCGCGGGCTCGGTCATGAGGAAAGCCGAGCGGATCTTGCCCTGCAGCAGCGGCTCGAGCCAGTCGTCCTTCTGCGCCTCGGTGCCGTAGCGTTCGATGGTCTCCATGTTGCCGGTGTCGGGAGCCGAGCAATTGAAGACTTCGGGCGCCCAGCCCACTCGCCCCATGATTTCGCACAGCGGCGCGTATTCGAGGTTCGACAGTCCCTCGGGGGCGCGCGGCGAGCGCGGCAGGAACAGGTTCCACAGTCCGCGCGCGCGCGCCTTCGGCTTCAGCTCCTCGATGATCGGAACCGGCTGCCAGCGATTCGGCCCGTTGCAGTGGTCGTACCAGGCCTTCTCGTTCGGATAGATGTGCTCGTCCATGAACGCCTTGAGCTTGTGCTGCAGCTCCTTCACCCTGGGCGAATACTCGAAGTCCATACTGTTCTCCTAGGCGGCTCGTTTCAGTATCTTCTCGGCCTGCTTCCAGCCGAGCTCGGCAAGCAGCGGCGCCTTGCTGCCGGCCTCCACGGCGTGAGCGCTCGCGGCAGTGCCGTCAACCACGCGCTTCTTGATGCCCTGCGTGATCGCGGCGATGCGAAACAGGTTGTAGGCCATGTAGAAATCCCAGGTCGTCGGATCGATGCCGGCGCGCCCGGTCCTCCTGCAGTACATCTCGATGTACTCGCGCTCGGTGGGGATGCCAAGCTCGTCGAGCGGCAGTCCCTCGATGCCGCGAAACTTGCCCGGCGGAATGTGCCAGCTCATGCAATGATAGGAAAAATCGGCCAGCGGATCACCGAGCGTCGACAGCTCCCAGTCGAGCACCGCGAGGATCTTCGGCTCGCGCGGATGGAAAATCGTGTTGTCGAGCCGGTAGTCGCCGTGCACGACGCTCGTTACGTCGCCCGGCGGGATGTTCTTGGGCAGCCAGTCAATCAGGTTGTCCATCGCCTCAATGCGCTCCGTCTCGGAAGCGCGGTACTGCTTGGTCCAGCGCGCAATCTGGCGCTCGACGTAGCTGCCGGCCTTGCCGAAGTCCTCCAGCCCGACCGCGCGGTAGTCGATCGAGTGCAGCAACGCGATCACGCGGTTCAGCTCGTCCCAGATGGCGCGGCGCTCGGCGCGTGCCATGCCGGGCAGAGCCTGGTCCCACAGCACCCGACCTTCCACGCAATCCATGATGTAGAAGGCGGTGCCGATCACCGATTCGTCCTCGCACAGCACGTAGGGCCGCGCCACCGGGAAACCCACGCCGTGCAGCGCCTTGATGACGCGGAACTCGCGCTCGACGGCGTGCGCCGACGGCAGCAGCTTGCCGGGCGGCTTGCGGCGCAGCGCGTAACTCCTCCCTCCGGCGCTCAGCCGGTAAGTTGGATTGGACTGCCCGCCCCTGAACTGTTCGACCTCGAGCGAGCCGGAATAGGTTGCCACGTTCGCGCGCATGTACTGCTCGAGCCGCCCCACATCGAACCGGTGCCGCTCCTCGACCGGCTTGGTGCCGACGAACTGATCGTACATGGGGGAAATCGAAGCCTGCGATGCGTGTCGCCGCAAGCTTACGCCCAATCGGACGGCCGTGCCCGCGCCCGCGCGAACCTCAGGAGCCGCCCGCCGGCGCGCAGCGCAGCCAGAAGGTCACCGGTCCATCGTTCACCAGGTTCACCTTCATGTTGGCACCGAAACGCCCGACGCCCACCTCGGGAACCAGCGTGCAGCAATGCGCAACGAAGCAGTCGAACAGCCGCTCGCCCGCCTCGGGCGTGGCTGCGAACGAAAAGCTCGGCCGCGCCCCCTTGCCCGTATCGGCAGCGAGCGTGAACTGGGGAACGGCGAGCAAGGCGCCGCGCGTCGCGCCGAGCGACAGGTTCATGCGGCCCTGCGCGTCGGGAAACACTCGGTAGCCCGCCACGCGCTCGGCGAGGCGCACGGCCTCGCGCTCGCTGTCGCCCCGCTCGACCCCTACCAGCGCGAGGATGCCTGGACCGATGCGCGCGATCGCACGTCCGTCGACCGAAACGCCCGCTTCGGCGACACGCTGGATCACAGCGATCACGCGATGATGTCCGGGATCAGCCTGTTCTTGAGCAGTTCGATCTGATCCTTGAGCAACAGCTTGCGCTTCTTGAGCCGCCGCAGCTGGAGCTGGTCTTGGGCGGGATCCTCGGCCAGTCGGTCGATGACGTCGTTCAGATCGCTGTGCTCGATCTCGAGCGCGCGGATCCGCGCGAGCAACTGCGATTTTTCCTCGTCGGTGAGAGAAAGATTCGCCAAGTTCAGCTCCCACCATGGCCCGGGCGCGCAATCGCAGCGGCGTCCATGACAATTTCAAACACTTCCATGGCGGCCGGGTTCGTGAAAAAGATCACCGCCCGTTCGCGGGATTTGGCACATCCTAGCGCTACTCGCCGACACGGAAAAGAGGCGCCGAGTGCAAACAGATATCGTCGAGCAGGCAACCGAGCCACAGTCGCTGGATCGAGCGAGCTCGGGTCAACAATCGCCCGCCTCTCCTGGCATGCGTCGCAGCGACCACGACGTCACCAACCTGGTACAGACTACGGCGCCAGCGGCGGTGCGCGACGAAATCATGCGACTGTTCCGCGGCTTATACGAAGACGCCCCGGGCCGGCTCCTGCAACGGGCATTCCAGGACGTGGAGCGCCTCTATCAGGGCGAAGATGCCGAGTACTACGCCTGCGACACGAGCTATCACGATATCCAGCACGTGCTCGACGTGACGCTGGCCATGGGCAGGCTGATGGACGGCTATCAGCGCAGCCGGCGCAACGGGACCCCGGCCCTGCCCCCGGAGCTGTTCGTGCTCGGAGTGCTATCGGCGCTGTTCCACGATTTCGGTTACCTGCGCCGCCGCAGCGATCGCCGGCACCGTTACGGGGCCGAATACACGCTGACCCATGTTGCGCGGGGCGCCACGTACCTGCGCCGCTACATGCGGCGCCAGGGTACCGGCCGGCTTGCGGAAATCGCTGCCAAGCTGCTGCACTACACCGGCTACGAGCGACGCGCCGAATCGATCCGGATCGGGGACACGCTGCTCAGGCGCGTCGGTCACATGCTTGGGACTGCGGACATCATCGCGCAGATGGCCGATCGGTGCTATCTGGAAAAGTGCCGTGACCGCCTCTACCCCGAATTCGTGATCGGCGGAGTCGGGCAGCGCCCGCTGATCAGCGCGCAGACGCACGTTCTCGTCGCCTCCGGCGAGGAGCTCGTGCGACAGACACCCAGCTTCTACCATACCGCGCTCAAGCGCCTGGACGTGCAACTCGCGCGCGCATACGAGTACGCGAGCTTCCACTTCGGCGGACAGAACCTCTACCTCGAAGAGATGCAGAAGAACGTCCGCTACGCGAAGCTGCTCGACGGGGGCGACAGCAGCGAGATGCTGCGTCGCTCTCCGCCCGACACGCTCAGCGCAGACGTCGAGCCCTACCCACCCGAGGCCGCGGCCCGCTAGAGCGGTCCGGGCTGCGCGATTGCGAAGCCCTGCGCGAACTCGATCTGCAGCGACTGCAGGAAGTCGAGCGCGCCGCCCCACTCGACGGATTCGGCGATCAGCTTGATTCCCAAAGTGCGACAGTTCTCGCTCAGTTCGCCGAGGCGCGCCACGGCCTCCTCGTCGGCGTCGGCGCGTACCGTCGACGTGCTGCTGAACTTGACGTAGCGCACGCCGAGTTCGCGCAGGCGGCCGACCGGCACGTCGTCCTGCGAGATGCCCGACACCGCCACTGCGCACCCCAGGTCCGTCAGTTTGCCGATCGCCGCGTCGAACGCCTCGGGCAGGTCGGACGCGCAGTACATAGGGATCTCGAGCATCAGTCTTTCGGCATCCACCCTCGCTCCGGTGAGCTGTTTCGACACGAACGCGGCGAACTCGGGATCGGCCAAGGTATCGCATGACAGGTTGATGCTGAAATGAGGGTCCGACCCCTTCAGCTCATCGCTCGGCAACGACTTCAGCTTGGCGATCGTCTTGGTGATGACCCAGCGATCGAGCAGCGGCATCAGTCCCGCTTCCTGCAATACCGGTATGAACGACCCCGGAGGAAGCATTCCTTCCTCCTCGTCGCGGAAACGCACCAGCACCTCGAAGAAGCGGTGCGCGGCGTGCGGCGCAGACACCGGGACGATCGGCTGACAATACAGGACGAAGCGATCGCGCTGCAGTGCGCTCGTCAGGTACGCGACCGCGGCGTCGCGATCAAATGCCGCTTCTGACACTAAGTTCTACCCCTCGCAGTCGCCGGCACGCGCGGCACGCATATATTACAGTTCCTTGCACACATTCCCGCGCGACGGGGCTACATTCTAACCGTAGTAAAGATCTCCTCCTCGTGCTGGTCTGGCCCGGAACCCCTCCCATTCCGGGCCTTTTTGTTTCGGTATCATGGCCCGTCGCGTCGCGCGCGGACCCCAGTCGATGAAGCTCCTGAGCTGGAACGTACAGTGGTGCCGTGGCGTCGACGGCCGTGTCGATCCCGCTCGCATCGCGCGCGAAGCAAAGCGACTCGCCGACCCGGATGTCCTATGCCTGCAAGAAGTCGCGCAAGGATTCACTACTCTCGCGGGCAGCCAGGGCGAAGATCAGGTCGCCGCGCTGGCAGAGGAGTTTGTCGGGTACGTGCACGCCTTCGCGTGGGGGGTCGACGTACCCGATCCGCGCGCACGCAGCCGCAGGAGCCGCTTTGGCAACCTGATTTTGTCGCGGCTGCCGATCGGCCGCGTCCTGCGCCACTCGCTTCCCTGGCCGGCGGATCCCGGCGCGCCAAGCATGCCCCGCGTTGCGCTCGAGGTGTCGATCAGCGCGCCCTTCGGGCCGCTGCGCATCGTCACCACGCACCTCGAGTACTACTCGAGCGCGCAGCGCGCGGACCAGCTCGAGCGCCTGCGCGCGCTGCACACGGAGGCGTGCGCGCACTCGGCAATGCGGGCGCCCGGGGCGTACGCCGAGGGGCCGTTCGCCCCCCTGCCGCGCGCTGCGCCGGCGCTCGTCACCGGCGACTTCAATTTCCCTCCGGAGGATGCACTGCATGCGCGCATGCAAGAGGTGTTCGGCGACGCCACGCCGCGGCTGATCGACGCATGGAGCGCGCTGCACCCGCGAGACCCGCACCCGGCGACGATCCGGCTGCACGACGCCGAGCCCGGCGAGACGCCCTACTGCTGCGATTTCGTGTTCGTGAGCGAAGATCTGCTGCCGCGGCTGGCCGCACTGCGCATCGACGCCGACACGCAGGCCTCGGACCACCAGCCCCTCGTTGTCGAGCTCAGGTCCTGAGGCTTGCCACGTTCTTTGGGCGGAAAACGTGCGGATGTTAACATCGCCGCGCCGGTGGCTCGGGCAAACTTCGGCCGTCGTACTGGAGGATCGCCATGCTGCACATCTCCGCCCAACAGCTCGCGGAATTGCTCTCGGGGATTGCCCGCGCGCAGACCGCTCTGGTGCACGGCATCGAGTCGGGAAATCCGGGAATGCGCAGCAACTTCATCGTGCCCGCCATCCAGAACGCCGCGCACCTGCGCGATCACCCGCAGCCGACGCTCACCGATCTGCCGGTGCGCATCCTGCTCACCTACATGGGACGCAGCGGACCGGACATCGAAGCGATCGCGCGCGATATCGAGCGACTGGTCACGCAGAGCGGCGAAGCGCCGGCCCCGGCGGGCGCGCTCGAATCCTCGGTCACTCTGGGCGAGCCGGCTCCCTCGGCCGGCGAATCGCTCGATTTCAGCAACCTCTGAGCGCTAGAAGTCCTTCGGCTCGGGCGGGAACGAGGGCTTCCTCTTCTCGCGGTGCGAGGCAATCCCCTCCTGCACCTCGGGCCCGGTAAAGCCCATGAACTCCAGCGCGAGCGAGGCGTCGAACGTCGGACCCGCCATGCGCAGCCAGTTGTTCAGGCTGTATTTGGTCCAGCGCAGCGCGGTCTGCGCGCCCGCCGCAAGCTTGCGCGCCACCTCGAGCGCCTTCGCCTGCAGCTCCGCCTCTTCGCAGACGAGCGACACCAGGCCGATGCGTTCAGCCTCTTCGCCGCTCACCTGCTCGCAGGTGAGCAGGTAGTACTTCGCCTTCGCCATGCCGCACAGCAGCGGCCAGACGATCGCGGCGTGGTCGCCCGCCGCGACGCCGAGCCGGGTATGGCCGTCGATGATGCGCGCATTGCGCGCCGCGATCGATACGTCCGCGAGCAGCCCCGCGACTAGCCCCGCGCCCACGGCCGGCCCGTGCATCGCCGACACCACGAGCTTCGAGCAATTGATGATGTTGTAGACCAAATCACGCGCCTCGCGCCAAACGCGTGCACGCGCCGCAAAGTCGCGCGTGATCTCCTCGACCATCGCCAGGTCGCCGCCGCCGGAAAAGCCCTTGCCCGCACCGCGCAGAATCGCCACGCGCGCCTCGGGATCGCGGTCGACGTCGAGCCAGATTTGCGCCAGCTCCGCGTGCATGCGCGCCGTGGCGGTTGAGAGCTTTGCGCCGTCTTCGCCCATGACGATCTCGACGATGCCGGGCTCTACGCGGCGCACCTTCAGATCCTGGTATTTAGAGTAATCCATGTGGACATTCTACAATCGCGCCGTGGCTTCGATCCTGCGCACACCGGAGGAGCGGTTCGCCGGCCTTCCGGGCTTCGCCTGGGCGCCGCGCTACCTGCAGTGGCGCGGCATGCGCGTGCACTTTCTGGACGAGGGGCCGAAGACCGCGCCGGTCTACTTGTGCCTGCACGGTGAGCCGACCTGGAGCTACCTGTATCGGCGCATGATTGCGCCGCTGCTCGCCGCGGGCGGGCGCGTGCTCGCGCCGGACCTGGTCGGCTTCGGCCGCTCGGACAAGCCCGAGGACGAGGCGACCTACAGCTTCGACTTCCATCGCGCGCTGCTGCTCGATTTCGTCGAGACCCTCGACCTGCGCGGCGTTACGCTGGTCGTGCAGGACTGGGGCGGGCTGCTCGGCCTCACGCTTCCGATGGAAGCGCCGAAACGCTACGCGCGGCTGCTCGCCATGAACACCGCGCTCGGCACCGGCGACGCGCCGCTCTCGGAGGGCTTTGTCGCCTGGCGCAGCTACGTGAACAAGAACCCCGATCTGGCCTGCGGCAAGCTGCTCAAGCGCGTCTGCCCGCAGCTTAGCGAGGACGAGGCCGCGGCCTACGATGCGCCGTTCCCCGATGCCCGCTACAAGGCGGGTGTGCGACGCTTTCCGAATTTGGTGCCGGACCGGCCCGACGCGCCCGGGGCAACGCTGTCGCGCAAGGCGCGCGAGTGGTGGCGCCGCGCCTGGCGCGGCGAATCGTTCATGGCGGTCGGCGCGCTGGATCCGGTGCTCGGGCCGCCGGTGATGAACGAGCTGCGCAAGTCCATCCGCGGCTGCCCCGAGCCTTATGTCGTCGCAGAAGGCGGGCATTTCCTGCAGGAATGGGGCGACCAGGTCGTGCGCGCGGCGCTCGCGCACTGGTCGGGCACGGCATGAACCTCGCGGTCTCGTTCGAGGACGTCGCCGTAGCGCATGCGCGCATCGCGGGGCAGGCGCGGCGCACGCCGGCGCTCACATCGAGCACCGTCGACGCGCTCACCGGCGCGCGCGTTTTCTTCAAGTGCGAGAACCTGCAGCGCATGGGCGCATTCAAGTTCCGCGGCGCCTACAACGCGCTTGCGCAACTCTCCGCGGAGGAAAAGCGCCGGGGCGTCATCACCTTCTCGTCTGGCAACCACGCGCAGGCGGTCGCGCTCGCCGGCAGGATGCTCGGCGTGCCGGCCACCATCGTGATGCCGCAGGACGCGCCGCGGGTGAAGCTCGCGGCGACGCGTGGCTATGGCGCCGAGGTGATCACCTACGATCCGCGGCTGGCGTCGCGCGAAACGCTCGCGCGGCGCATCGGCGCCGAGCGCGGCCTCACGGTGATCCCGCCATTCGACCACCCGCACATCATCGCGGGACAAGGCACAGCAGCAAAGGAACTGATCGAGGACGCCGGTGCGCTCGACATGCTGCTCGTGCCCTGCGGCGGCGGGGGGCTACTCTCGGGCTGCGCGGTTGCGGCGCGCCGCATGCTGCCGGATTGCCGCGTGATCGGCGTCGAGCCGGCGGCGGGCGACGACGCGACGCGCTCTTTCAGGACGAGGACGCTGCAAACGGTTCACAATCCGGACACCATCGCCGACGGCGCGCGCACCTCATCGCTCGGGGGGCTGACCTTTCCGCTGGTGCTGCAATACGTGAACGACATGCTCACCGTGGAGGACGAAGAACTGCTCGGCAGCATGTTCTTTCTGTGGGAGCGCATGAAGCTCGTAGTCGAGCCGACCGGGACGCTCGCTGCCTGTGCCTTGCTGACTAAAAAGGTGGACGCGCGCGGCTTGCGCGTCGGCGTCGTTCTCTCGGGCGGCAACGTCGATCTCGACTGGGCCGCCGCGCAGCGCCTGCGGGCAAGCAAGGCTGGGGGCTAGGAGGTCCGCCGGCGACGCGGCCGCCCGACCAGGCTGGCGAGCAGCACCCCGAGCAGTCCGCTCAGGAAGATGCCATCGAACTTCCCGGCGCCGCCGATCGACGCGATCGGCGCGCCAAGTCCGCGTACCTTGTCGAGGTTGAGCAGGTCCGCGCCGATCAGCGTCCCAAGGCTGCCTGCCACGTAGGCAAGCGGTGCGGCGCGCCTGCGCGCGAAGACCACGCCCGCCAGCGCGGCGATTAGCGGCGGAATGAAGATCGGCACGGCGATTCCCACGCCGGGCACCGGGTAGGCCATCCCATGCACGACGAGCGTCACCAAGACCACCGCCGCCAGGCCGCTCAGGAAGAGCCTGTTCTTCAGGATGAGGTAGGTGGAGACCAAGGTTGGCACGACAGCGCCGCCGACGTTCACCGCGATCACCGTGCCGGGCCATTCTCGCACCACCGGGACCACGTAACGCATGCCGAAGAAGCTGATGACCTCGTTCGAGTAGACGTGCTCGGGCGGCAGGTGCGCCACCGTGATATTGACGTAGCTCCCGAGAAACGACAGTAGGAGCAGCGCGAGCATGTAGCGCGGGCCGATGCCGGCCTGCTCGTACGCAAACTGCACGATGCGCAGCTCGATCAGGACGACGACGAACACGAACAGGAAGAACAGGCCCGCGAAAAACGGCAACGCGAGAGGGAGGTAGTTCATATGGGATCGAGCTGTGGTTCGTCGGGATCTTAGCGTGCGGGACGTGATAGCGTGCATTTGCGCTAAGATCGCCTCCTTTTCAGCGAGCGAGCCTGCCATGCCACTTCCCGACAAGATGCGCGCGGTCGAGATCGCGAAACCTGGCGGACCTGAAGTGCTCGTTCCGGCCTCGCGGCCGCTGCCCGTTCCGAAGCCGGGCGAGATCCTGGTGAAAGTCGCCGCCGCGGGGGTAAACCGGCCCGACGTCCTGCAGCGCATGGGGCTGTATCCCGTCCCTGCGGACGCATCCGACTTGCCGGGACTCGAGATCGCCGGCGAGGTGGTCGCCTGCGGCTCCGAGGCGCGCATGTGGAAGGTGGGCCAGAGCGTGTGCGCGCTGGCGCACGGCGGTGGCTACGCCGAGTACTGCACGGTACCCGAAGTGCAGGCACTGCCGGTGCCGCGCGGCCTGTCCATGGTCGAGGCTGCCTCGCTGCCGGAAACGTTCTTCACGGTTTGGTCCAACGTGTACGACCGCGGGCGGCTCAAGCCAGGAGAGACGCTGCTCGTGCAGGGCGGGTCTTCCGGCATCGGCGTGACCGCGATCCAGATGGCGAAGGCGATGGGTAACCGCGTGCTCGCCACCGCCGGCAGCGACGAGAAATGCGCCGCGTGCGTAAGGCTCGGCGCCGACAAGGCGATCAACTACCGCACGCAGGACTTCCAGGCCGAGGTGCTCGCGGCCACCGGCGGCAAGGGCGTACACGTAGTGCTCGACATGGTCGGCGGGGACTACGTGCCGAAGGAGCTCAAGTGCCTGGCCGACGAAGGGCGCCTGGTGTTCATCGCCTTCCTGCGCGGCCCGAAGACCGAGCTCGACATAAACGAAGTGATGCGCAGGCGGCTAGTCCTGACCGGCTCGACGCTGCGCCCGCGTCCGATTGAGTTCAAGGGCGCCGTCGCGCGCAGCTTGCGCGAGCACGTCTGGCCGCTGATCGAGGCGGGCAAGATCAAGCCGGTCGTGTTCAAGACCTTCCCGCTCGCCCAGGCGGCGGAGGCGCACCGCCTGATGGAGTCCTCGCAGCACATCGGCAAGCTGGTGCTCACCGTATAGCTTTCCCGCCGCGCGGCTCCTCGGCCGCGGCCTCGGCGCGCAGCCAAGCGAGAAATTCCGCCACCTCGGGACGCGACGCCGCAGTCTTCGACACGATCGCGAAATACGCGCGCGCCGGATCGGCGCTGCGCTTGAACGGCGCGACCAGCTCGCCCGAGGCGAGCGCCTCGCGCACCAGCGGGCTCCTGCCGAGCGCCACGCCGTTGCCGGCGATCGCCGCCGGGATGATCTGCTCGTAGCCCGAGAAGAGCAGGCTGCCCGCAGGCCGCAGGTCGGAGAGCCGCTCGACCTCGAGCCAGGTCTTCCAGTGCAGCCACGGATGGCGCCCGTCGGGATCGTCGTACTGCAGCAGCACGTGGTGGCGCAGGTCGGCGGGCTGGCGCAGGGGCCGCTTCGGGTCGGCGAGCAGCTTCGGGCTGCACACGGGAAACACGCGCTCGCCGAACAGCCGCACGGCTTGCGGGCCCGCGAGCGAGGCCGGACCGTGGCGGATCGCGAGGTCCAGGCCCTCGCGCTCGAGGTCCTGCACGCGCGTGTCGGCGGCGATGCGCACATCGACGCCAGGGTGCGCGCGCGTGAAGCGCGCCAGGCGCGGGATCAGCCACAGCGCGGCGAACGAATTCGTGGTGGTGACCGCGAGCGAGCGCTGCGCGGAAAGCGCGCGCAGCCGGTCGGTGACGGCGCGCATCGCCTGCAGCACCTGCGAGGCGGCCGGGAACAGCGCGCGCCCGGCTTCGGTCAGCCCGAGCGAGCGATGGCGCCGCTCGAACAACGCCACGCCGAGCTGTTCCTCGAGCTCCTTGATCTGGCGGCTCACGGCCGACTGCGTGAGGTGCAGCTCCTCGCCCGCGCGCGTGAAAGACAGCAACCGCGCAGCCGCCTCGAAGCCCTTCAGCAAGTCGAGCGAGGGCAGCCGAGGGATGCCTTTGGCATTCCCATTACTCATTCATGTCCTGAGAATTTAGCGTTTGTCACTGTGAACATGTCGGCGCAGCATGCGCTATCTGCATGTCAAACGCAAGGAGTAGACCATGCGTATCGAACTCGACGCCGACAAGCTTCGACTCAGCCGCGGGCAGACGCTCAGGCTGCGCGACGGCGCGGGCGGCACGATCTGCTGCCGCGCCGGAACGGTCTGGGTCACCGAGGAGCACCAGCCGCGCGACGTGCTGCTCGAGGCCGGCGCCTGCCACCGCCTGTCGCAGCGCGGCGTGGCGCTGGTGCAGGCGCTCGGCGAGGCAACGGTTTCGTTTTCGTGAACCCGGGATACAAGGAGACGGACATGCCGCACATCGACATCGATACCTGGCGCGGGGATGCGGGCATAGACCTGCGCGTGCACGCGGCGGCGCGCCGCGAGCGCGCCGAGATGATGTACCGCCTGCTCGCGCGCCTCGGCACGCGGCTAGGACGTAAAATGCGCGTTCCTGCAAGCTGGAGCGCGCATGTTCAAGGAAGGATTGCTCGGGGGTAAACGCATCCTCATCACTGGCGGCGGCACCGGGCTCGGCAAGGAGATCGCCGCCAGGTACCTCGAGCTCGGCGCGGAGGTGTGGATCGCCGGGCGGCGCGGCGGCGTGCTCGAGCAAACGGCCGGGGAGCTCACCTCGAAGTTCGGCGGCACGGTGCGCACGCACGCGGTCGACATCCGCGACGCGCAGGCGGTCGATGCGATGGTGCAGCGCATCTGGGACGAGGCCGGTCCGTTGACGGGGCTGGTCAACAACGCCGCCGGCAATTTCATCAGCCCGACCAAGGATCTGACGCCGAACGGCTTCAACGCGATCGCCAACATCGTGTTCCACGGCACGTTCTACGTCACGCATGCGGTGGGTCGGCGCTGGATCGCGGGCGGGCACAAGGGCTCGGTCGTGTCGATCCTCGTCACCTGGGTGTGGACCGGCTCGCCGTACGTCGTGCCCTCGGCGATGTCGAAAGCGGGCCTGCACGTGATGACCAAGTCGCTCGCGGTCGAGTGGGGCCGCTACGGCATCCGCCTGAACGCGATCGCCCCGGGCCCCTTCCCCACGGAGGGCGCTTCCAAGCGCCTGCGCCCGGATGGCAGCTTCGAGGACGCGACCGGCTCGATTCCCATGCGCCGCGTCGGCCGGATGCCCGAGTTGCAGAACCTCGCGACCTTCCTGATGGCCGACGGCTGCGAGTGGCTCACCGGCGAGACGATCGCGATCGACGGCGGAGGCTATCTCGCCAACGGCGCCTCATTCACCGAGCTCGACCGGCTCACCGACGCGGATTGGGAGCGCATGCGCGCGCTCATCAAGGCGCAGAACGAGAAGGACCGCGCCGGACGCAGCGCATGAAGCCCGTTCCACGGCCCGCGGCGACGGTCGTCCTGATGCGCGAAGGGGCGGACGGCCCCGAGGTGATGATGCTCCAGCGCACCCAGGGCGCGGCGTTCCTGGCCGGCGCCTACGTGTTCCCCGGCGGCGCGCTCGACGCCACCGACGGCGAGGCGCGCACGCTCGCGCGCGTGACCGGCTTTTCGGACGCCGAGGCGAACCGCCTGCTGGGACTGCAGGCGGGCGGGCTGGCCTACTGGGTCGCGGCGATGCGCGAATGCTTCGAGGAGGCGGGCATCCTGCTCGCGCACGACGAATCCGGCCGGGCGGTGAGCCCGGCGCGCGTCGAGCAGCTGGCGCGTTTTCGCGCGCCGCTGAACGCAGGCGAGCTCGCGTTCGCCGACTTCCTGGAGCGCGAGCGCCTGACGCTGCCGGCGGGCGAGCTCGCCTACATCGGCCACTGGATCACCGCGCCGGGGCGGCCGCGGCGCTTCGACACGCGCTTCTTCGTCGCGGCTGCGCCGCAGGGGCAAAGCGGCTCGCACGATGCCTCCGAGACCATCCATCACGTATGGATCCGCCCGCACGAGGCGCTTGCGCGCGGCGAGCGCGGCGAGATCGAGCTCGTGTTCGCGACCAAGCACACGCTCGCCGAATTGGCGCAATTCGAGCACCCGCGGCGCGCCGTCGAATACGCGCGCGCGAAGCCAGAGGTCGAGACCAACCGCGCCTGCTGGGCGCGGGGCAGCCAGGGGCCGAAGCTGTTCCGCCGCGCCGATCCGCAGTACTTCGAAATCCACTGGTGCGACCCCGAGGAGACGGGCGAATCGAGCTACGAGATCGTGCCCGGCGTACCGAAGCGGCTCGACCGTCTGGTGACGCGCATCACGGCGCCCAACCCGGGCATGATGACCGGCCCCGGCACCAACAGCTACTTGGTCGGCGAGCGCGAGCTCGCGCTGATCGATCCTGGGCCGGCGATCGACTCGCATGTCGAGGCGCTCCTTGCCGCGGGGGCAGGCCGCATCCGCTGGATCCTGTGCACGCACACGCATCTCGACCACTCGCCGGCGGCCGCGGCACTCAAGTCGGCGACCGGGGCGACGGTGATCGGTCGCCCGTCGCCGCAGGGCGCGAGCCAAGACCAGAGCTTCGCGCCGCAGCGCATCCCAGCGCACGGCGAGCGGCTGGATCTCGGCGGCGTCGCGCTGCGCGCGCTGCACACGCCGGGACACGCTTCCAACCACCTGTGCTATCTGCTCGAAGGCACGAAGATGCTGTTCACTGGCGACCACGTGATGCAGGGGTCGACCGTCGTGATCAATCCGCCAGACGGCGATATGCGCGCCTACCTGCTCGCGCTCGAGTCGCTGCTCGAGGAGGACGTTGCGATCTTCGCACCCGGCCACGGATTCCTCATCGGGCAACCGCAGCGCGAGCTGCGGCGGTTGATCGCGCACCGCCTGGCGCGCGAGGCAAAGGTCGTCGCGGCGCTCGAGCGGTTCGGCCGCGCCACGCTCGAGCAGCTGGTGCCCGCGGTGTACGACGACGTGCATCCGAGGTTGCACGCGGTCGCCGCGCGCTCGCTCACGGCGCACCTACAGAAGCTCGTCGCCGAGGGCAACGTGCGCGCGCAGGACGGATGGTACCATCGCGGCCAGGAAGGGATCGGGGAGCGCGGGTGATGAGCACGCACGACAAGACTCTCAAGCTGGTGACCAACCTCAACCGGGCGGCGATCGAGGCGAAGCTCGGCGAGCTGCGCAGGGGCGCACAGGCGCAGAAGCTCACCGAAGTCGCGGCGCAACTCGCGGGCATCGAGGGGCTGGCGCGCGCGGAGATGGAAAAGCGCGTGCGCAGTGCGCTCAAGTCGCTCGCCGGCAAGCCCGAGCACCGTGACCTAACCGCCCAGCTCGAGCTGGTCGAGATCAACCTGCCGAACCTGAAGTAACCGGCGCACAGCTTCTTCGCCTACCGTGGCGCGCTACGATTTCGACCTGTTCACGATCGGCGGCGGCTCGGGCGGAGTGCGCGCGAGCCGCTTCTCCGCGCAGTACGGCGCGCGCGTCGCGATAGCGGAAAGCGACCGCTTCGGCGGCACCTGTGTGAACGTCGGCTGCATCCCAAAGAAGCTGTTCTCCTATGCGGCGCATTTTCGCGACGACCTCGAGGACGCGATCGGCTACGGCTGGAGCGTCGGCGAGCCGGCATTCGACTGGCCGAAGCTCGTCGCCGGCAAGGATCGGGAGGTGGCGCGCTTGAACGCGGTGTACGAGCGCGTGCTCGTCAGCGCGGGCGCCGAGATCCTGCGCGGGCGCGCGGTTATCGTCGATCCCCACACCGTGGAGGTCGCGGGACGCCGCTGGAGCGCGCAGCACATTCTCGTCGCCACCGGTTCGCGCCCGCAGATCCCGGACATCCCCGGCAAGTCGCTCGCGCTCACCTCGAACGAGGTGTTCCGCCTCGAGCGCCTGCCGCGGCGCGCGATCGTGGTGGGCGGCGGCTACATCGCGGTCGAGTTCGCCTCGATCTTCAACGGGCTGGGCGTGCAGACGACGCTCGCCTACCGGCGCCACCGCCTGCTGCGCGAGTTCGACGCTGAGCTCGGCACGCGCCTGGGCGAGGAGATCCAGAAAAAGGGAGTAATGCTGCACTTCGGCGCCGAGCCGATCGCCATCGCGCGTCAGCCCGACGGCGCGCTCGAGGTCACCTACGGCGACGGCCAGCACGCGCGCGCCGAGCTGGTGCTGTTCGCCACCGGGCGCGTGCCGAACAGCAAGGGCCTGGGCCTCGAGGCCGCGGGCGTGAAGCTCGGGCCGGTCGGCGAAGTGCTGGTTGATGCGCATTCCCGGAGCTCGGTCGAGTCGATCCACGCCATCGGCGACATCACCAACCGCATCAATCTCACGCCGGTGGCGACCGCCGAGGGCGGCGCGCTCGCAAAGACGCTGTTCGGCGGCGAGCCAACTGCGCCAGAGCACGAGAACGTGCCGACCGCCGTGTTCGCCAACCCGAACCTCGCCACGGTCGGGCTGTCGGAAGAGCAGGCGCGCGAGCGCCTCGGCGCGATCGAGATTTACAAGACCAGCTTCCGCTCGCTCAAGCATGCGCTCACGGGAAGCGAAGAGAAGATTTTCATGAAGCTCGTCGTCGATGGCGCGAGCCGCAAGGTGGTCGGCGCGCACATGATCGGGCCCGAAGCCGCCGAGATCATCCAGGGCATCGCGATCGCCGTGAAGCTCGGAGCGACCAAGGCGCAATTCGACGCCACGATCGGCATCCACCCCACCGCGGCGGAGGAGTTCGTCACCCTGCGCGAGCCGGTGGTATCCTGAACTCATGCTGCTCGAATCCCGCATCAAGAAGGTGATCGGCAGGCTGCGCGCCAACGCGAGCCTGCCGGTGGCGATCGAGCTGTGGAACGGCGAGCGCTACGAGCTCTCGCCCGCGCCGACCGTGACGCTGCGCATTCCGTCGGCCTCGGCGCTGCGCTACTTCGCCAACCCCGACCTCGCCACGCTCGGCGAGGCCTATGTCGAGGGTCACGTCGACGTCGAGGGCCCGATCGGCGACGCACTGCGCGCCGCCGAAGGATTCTCGCGTCAGCTGGGCGAAGCCAAGAAAGGCCGCCTGCCGCTGCTGCGCAACCTACACACCAGGAAGACCGACGCGGCGTCGATCCAGTACCACTACGACGTGTCGAACGATTTCTACGCGCTGTGGCTGGATCGCAACATGGTCTATTCCTGCGCCTACTTCAAGACAGGCGACGAGTCGATCGACGTCGCGCAGGAGCAGAAGCTCGACCACATCTGCCGCAAATTGCGCCTCAGGCCGGGCGAGAAGCTGCTCGACATCGGCTGCGGCTGGGGCGCGCTGGTGCGCTGGGCGGCCAAGCACTACGGCGTGGACGCGACCGGAATCACGCTGTCGCGCAACCAGCACGCGCTCGCCAACCAGCGCATCGCCGACGATGGACTGGGGGCGCGCTGCCGCGTGCTGCTGCAGGACTACCGCGACGTCCCGGGCGAAGGGATTTACGACAAGATCTCCTCGGTGGGCATGTTCGAGCACGTCGGCCTCAATAACCTGCCGATCTACTTCCGCAAGATCCACACGCTGCTGCGGGAAGGCGGGCTGGTCATGAACCACGGCATCACCTCGGTCGATCCCGATAGCCGCTCGGTCGGGCTCGGCGCGGGCGAGTTCATCGGCAAGTACGTATTCCCGCACGGGGAGCTGCCGCACGCCTCGCTCGTGCTCAAGGAGATGGCGCGCGCCGAACTGGAGGTCATGGACGTCGAAACGCTGCGTCAGCACTACGCCCGAACCCTTTGGCACTGGAGCGAGCGCTTCGAGGCGAATCTCGACGCTGCGCGCCGGCACGCGGGCGACAAGCGCGCACGCATCTGGCGCGCCTATCTCGCCGGCTGCGCGCATGCCTTCGAGCAGCGCTGGGTGTCGATCCACCAGGTGCTCGCGATGAAGAGCGCCGATCCCAAGGCGAAAACCCTGCCCTGGACGCGCGCCTGGATCTACGAATGACGAGCCCTACCGCGCACTGGCACGCCGAACATGCGAACTTCATGCAGCTGCTCGATGCGCTCGACCACCAGCTGACGCTGTTTCACACCGGCGAGCACCCGAACTACGAGTTGATGCTCGACATCGTCAGCTACCTGCGCCATTTCCCGGACCGCTACCACCACGCGCGCGAGGACGTCGCATACGCGCGCCTCGCGGCGCGCGACCCCGCCATGCAGGTGAAGGTGGCCCGCCTGCTGCAGGAGCACCGCGTCCTCGCGAAGGCAGGCGACGACCTGCTCGGGCTGCTGAACCAGGTCGCCGACGAGGCGATCATCGCGCGCGCCGAAGTCGAGGCCGCGGCCGCGACCTACCTAGTCTACTACCGCCACCACATCGCGAGCGAGGAGCGCGACATCCTGCCGCGCGCCGCCGAGCTGCTCACGCCCGAGGACTGGGCCGCGGTGGCCGCGGCCGTGCCGTCAGGGCACGACCCGCTGTTCGGCGACCGGTCCGACGAGCGCTACCGCGAGCTGCGCCGCCTGATCGCGGTCGCCTCGGGCTAGGCGAGCGCGCGCGCGACGAGCGAAGCTCCGCTCGCGAGCAAGAGCAGCGCCACCGCGCGCATCAGCGTCTCGCGCCGCATGCGCACGAAGAGGTGCGCGGCGAGCGAGATTCCGAACCAGGCTGCGGGTAGCGCAAGCGCTGCGGCGAACCACACCCGCGGACTGCTCATCAGGCCGGTCAGCGCGAACGCGGCGAGCCGCAGCGAGATGCTCGCCACCGAAGTGAGCGCGAGCGTGGCGCGGAACGATTCCTTGGACAGGTTGCGCTGCGAGAGGTAGATCGCGTACGGCGGCCCGCCCGCGCCGAACAGCGCGCTCGTCACGCCGCCGGCGAGGCCGGCGGGGTAGGCCCAGCCGCGACCGACGGTGCCGCGCCGGGCGCGCGCGAGCAGCGAGTAGAGCGCGAAGGCGACCACGAAGCAGCCGAGCGCCAGCATGCCGGCGCGGCGCGGCATGTTGACCAGCAGCGTGGCGCCGAGCGCGGTGCCGACCAGGATCATCGGCACCAGGCGCACGACCTCGCCGCGCACGACGAGGCGCGGGGCCTCCAGCCCGAGGCGCAGCGAATTCGAGAGGTCGACGAGCACGAACACCGCCAGCGCGAACGGCAGTGGCACGAAGTGCGTCGCGAGCGGGATCGCAATCAGCGCGGCGCCGAAGCCAGTGACGCCGTAGACGAGCGCGGCCGCGAACGCGATCGGTGCCAGCGCGAGCAGCGCCGCATACCCTTCAGGCACCGTTGCGAAAGCTTTCGCTAATCAGCCTCATCACGCATCTCCGTTCGTTTGCGCAACGATTATAAGATCCGCGCCGGCGTGCAGGTTCATGCGCCGCAGTGCGCCGACGTAGCGCCTAAAGGGCAGCGCGTAGCGCGGCTCGAGCGCCGCCGCGCGCGCGCGCAGCGTCTTCCATGGAAGGCGCGCGGGCGCGTCCTTCAGCGCGAACGCGATCAGGTTCGGGTCGGAAAGCGCCGGCATGCACAGCACGGCCCCGCCGAAGGCGCGCTCCAGGCGCTGCAGGTAGCTGTCCAGCCTCGGATCGTCGCTCATGTAGTTGACCACCAGCACGCCATGCGGCGCGAGGGCCAGGTAGCAGGCGTCGTAGAACTCGCTCGAGGCAAGGCGCGGCACCTGCTCGCCGTCGTCGAAGCCGTCGACCAGCAGCACATCGCAGCACTCCGGCGCCAGCGCTTGCGCACCGTCGCCGACCTCCACCGCGAGGCGCGCGTCGTCAGGGGGCAGCGCGAAATGCGTACGCGCCGCCGCGACCACGCGCGCATCGAGCTCGATCACGCGCACGCGCGTCGCGCGCAGGCGGCGGTGGAAGAACTTCGCGAGCGAGCCCCCGCCCAGGCCGATCATCAGCGCCTCGCGCGGCTGCGGGTGGAACAGCAGGAAGGCCATCATGCAGCGCGTATAGTCGAGCGCCAGGGCGTACGGGTCGTCGAGGCGCATCGCGCTCTGGATCGCGTCGCCGCCGATGTGCAGCTCGCGCAGGCCGCGCCTCTCGCTCACCGCGACCACCGGCGCGCGCTTCACGCCGCGGCCCGCGTGCGCCGCATCAGCACGAGCACCAGTCCGGCGCCGGCGAAGGACAGCGCGGACGCGGCGAGGATCGGCACCGCGTAGCTGCCCCAGGCGTCGTAGGCCGCCCCGGCGAGCGGCGGGCCGAGCAGCGTGCCGATTCCCGGCGCCGTGTAGAGCAGGCCGATGATCCCGGACACCGCGCGCGGTCCGTACAGGTCCATGACGATCGTGGGAGACAGCGCGACGAAGCCGCCGTAGAAAGCGCCGAACAGCAGCGCGAACAGCACGAGCAGCCAGTAGCCGCTCGCGAGCCACCACACGATCAGCATCACCCCGAGCCCGAGGTACATGGCGGCGAACGACGGCACGCGGCCGAGGCGGTCGGCGACCCCGCCGATGGTGAAGCGCCCGAGGAGGCTCCCCAGCCCGATCAGGCTGACCAGTGCCACGCCCTGCGCCTCGGAGTAGCCGGCATCCTGCGCGTAGCTTGCGAGGTGCACCATAGGCACGAACAGCCCGACGCATACCAGCGTGCTCGCCACGTACAGCAGCCAGAACGGCCGCGAGCGCAGCGCCTCGCCGAGCGTGGCCCCGGGAAGCGACGCGCGCGCCGTGCGCGCCGCGCCGCGTGCGCCGTGCCGCGCCGGGTCGTCGTCGATCGCGAGCGCGGCCGCACCCGCGAGCAGCAGCACCGCGATGGCCATCGCCTGATAGGCGGCGCGCCAGCCGAGATGCGCGATCAGCCAAGTCGCTGCGAGCGGCCCGAGGAAATTGCCGGCGCCGATCCCGGCGATCGCCAATCCCGAGGCGAACGCGCGGTTGGCGACGAACCAGGGCTGAACCGCGCCGACCGATGGGACGTAGGTAAGGCCGATGCCGATGCCCAGGCCGACGCTGTACGTAATGTAGAGCACCTCCACGGACCTGGCGACGCTCGCGAGCGCGAGCGCCGCCACCATGCAGGCCACCCCCGCCAGCGCGACGCGGCGCGGTCCGAGACGGTCGGCGAGCATGCCGCCCGGCGCGCCGAGCGCGAACCAGAGGAACGCGCTTACCGAGAACACGAGCGACACGTGCGCCCGCGACGCCGAGAATTCCGACTGGAAGGCCCGGAAAAACGCGGCAAAAGAATAGGCCGCACCGAAGCCGACGAACATGAGCGTGAACGCCGCCGCGACCACGAACCAGCCGTAGTAGATGCGCTGCCGCACGCCGCGCCTCAATAAAGCGCGCCGCGCGCGCTGATCGGCCAGAGCGCCTCGACTACGCTGGCGCGCACGCAGACGTACCAGTCGTAAAGGTTCACGGTCGGATCGCAGTGCCCCGGCACCAGCAGCAGCTTTTCGCCGAGCGCCGGCGCAGTCGCGCCAGCGTCGAGCTCGAGCACGCCGTGCTCGTCGGAGGCGCGCGCGTAACGCAATCCCGGGCGCTGCCAGACGACCGGCAGACCGGAGTCGACGCTCGAGGCCTTGAGCCCTGCGTCGAGCACGGCGCGTGCGGCGGTGGGCCGGCTCATGACGGTCGACAGCACGAACAGCGCATGCTCGAAGCGCGGCAGCGGCGCGGCCCACTCGTTCTTCGCGTAGTCCGCGTCCATGAACACGTAGGAGCCCGGCTGGATCTCGTCGAAGGCGCGCGACTCGATCTCGAACGCGAAGCTGCCGCTGCCCCCGCCGGTGACCGTCTGGCAGGCGATGCCCGCCGACTCGATGAGCTCGCGCGTTTCGCGCGCCGCACGCGCCGCCGACTCGATCGCGGCGCGCCGCTCGCGCATCGCGCGCAGGTGCTGCGCGGCGCCGTGGTAGGCCTGCAATCCCGCGAAGCGCAATGCGGGCCGCGCGGCGACCTCGCGCGCGAGCGCGAGCGCCGGCTTGCCCGGCGGCACGCCGCAGCGCCGCGCGCCGACGTCGATCTCGACGTACACGTCGAGCCGCACGCCGGCCGCCGCGGCGGCGGCGGCGAGGTCGCGCACGTTCCCCGCGTCGTCCGCGCACACGCCAACGCGCGCGCGCCTGGCGAGCGAGGCGAGGCGCGCGAGCTTCGGCGCGCCGACCACCTCGTTCGATACCAGCACGTCGCCGATGCCGCCCGCGACCAGCGCCTCGGCCTCGGACACCTTCTGGCAGCACACGCCGACCGCGCCCGCGGCGAGCTGGCGCCGCGCGATCTCGGGGCACTTGTGCGTCTTGGCGTGCGTGCGCACGCGCACGTTCTTGCCTTTGACGCATTCAAAAAGAGTCTTCTGATTACGCTCGAAAGCATCCAGATCGATAACCAGCGCCGGAGTGTCGACCTCCTCCAAGCGCTGCCCGAGGCTTGCCGGAGGCTGCATCGTCACGCGGCAGCCGCGCGGTGCGCGCGCTGGCGCAGCGCGAGCCAGGCGATCGCCGCCATCACGACGGCGATCAGCGGAACGGCCGCGTAGTTGACGCGGCTCCAGCCGCCGCTGGTGACGATCAGCCCCGAGGAGAACGACGACATGGCCATCATGATGAAGATCGCCGAGTCGTTCACGCCCTGCGCCTTCGCGCGCTCCTCGGGCCGATAGGTCTCGGTGAGCAGCGTGGTGGCGCCGATGAACAGGAAGTTCCAGCCCACGCCGAGGAGCACGAGCGCGAACCAGAACTCCGTCACCTCGATGCCCGACAGCGCGACGCCGACCGCGGCGCTATTCAGAAGCGCGCCCGCGAACATCACGGGCAGCGCCCCGAAACGCCGGATCAGCCCGCCCGTGAAGAACGAGGGCAGGTACATGCTCACGACGTGCGAGGAGATGACGAATGCCGCCGCCTTGTAGGGATGCCCGCAGATGTCCATCGCGATCGGCGTCGAGGTCATGAGGAAGTTCATGACGCCGTAGCTGATCGCCGCGCAGGCCACCGCGACGATGAATTTCGGCTGCGACGCGATTACCGACATCGGTCGCCCCGGCTCGGCCTGCGCGGCCGCCCCGGCATGCGGCATGCGGATGAAGCTGAGCAGCCCCATGGTTGCGAGCGACACGAGGATCAGGGCGAGGTAGGCGCCGAGGAACTTCTCTGGCAACAGGTCGACCGTGAGCCGGCTGGTCGTCGGGCCCAGGATCCCGCCGACCAGCCCGCCCGCCAGCACCAGGGAAATCGCCGTGGCCCGGAACTGGACGCTCGCGACGTCTGCCGCGGCGAAGCGGTAGTACTGGCCGTAGGCGTTGTACACGCCGAACACCAGCGTCGCGCAGCACAGCAGCCAGAAGCTGTGCAGGTGGATCGCCGCCGCGCACAGCAGCGCGCCCGCGACACCCCAGAGGGTGCCCAGCATCAGTCCGCGGCGGCGCCCTACGTGCTTCATGTGCAGCGAGGCGAGCATCGTGGCCCCAGCGCCGCCGAGCACCCAGAAGGTCACCGGCAGCGTGGCGAGGCCGCGGTGCGCGGCGAGCGCGAGTCCGGCGAGCCCGTTGATCGAGATCAGCGTCGAGTTGTTGGTCATGAGCATCGCCTGGCAGGCGGTGAGCAAGGCGACGTTGCGCCGTTCACTGATCATATATACAGTATCGGAAACGCGGGACGAAGACGGGATTTTACCGGCGCGTACGATGCCGAACGATGCAAAGAACGAAACACGCTCCGTGGCGTTGCCGGCGGCGCGCGTGCAGCTCGCCGGCAAATCGCGCGGCGCGCTGTCTTACCCGCAGGGGCGCTTCGAGCGCGTCGCACGCGAGACGTTCGACGACGGCTGGACACGCGCCGAGGAAGAGCCCCGCGCACTCGAGACGCAGGTCACCGAAGAGCGAGCGCGCTCGATCATCCAGACGAACGACTCGCCCGATCTACCTTTCGACCTCTCGATCAACCCCTACCGCGGCTGCGAGCACGGATGCGTGTACTGCTACGCTCGGCCGAGCCACGCCTACCTGGAGCTCTCGCCGGGCCTGGATTTCGAGACCCGGCTGTTCGCCAAGGTGAACGCAGTCGAGCAGCTGCGCGAAGAGCTCGCGCGCCCCGGCTACGCGGCAAAGCCCATTTCGCTCGGCGCCAACACCGACTGCTACCAGCCGATGGAGCGGCGCTACCGCATCACGCGCGGCCTGATCGAGCTGCTCGGGCAATGCAACCACCCGCTCACCATCGTCACCAAGTCCGCGCTCGTGGAGCGCGACCTCGATCTGCTCGGGCCGATGGGCCGCGCGAACCTCGCCAAGGTGTTCGTCTCGCTCGGCACGCTCGACGCCTCGCTCGCGCGCCGGCTCGAGCCGCGCGCCGCGAGCCCGCAGCGGCGCCTGGACACGATCCGCGCGCTCGCCGCGGCAGGGGTCCCGGTGGGCGTGATGGTCGCGCCTGTCGTGCCGGCGCTGTCGGACAAGTCGCTCGAGGAGTCGCTCGAGGCCGCCTCGGGAGCGGGCGCGAGCATGGCCGGCTACCAGCTGCTCAGGCTGCCGAACGAGCTGAAGGAAGTCTTCCGCGAGTGGCTCGCGGCGCACTTTCCCTTGCGCGCGGGGCACGTGATGAGCGTATTACAGCAGCTGCGCGGCGGGCGCGACAACGATCCCCGCTTCGGGACGCGCATGACCGGCACCGGGAACTACGCCGAACTGCTCGCCCGGCGCTTCGAGGTCGCCTGCCGGCGCCTCGGGCTGAACGGCGAAGAGCGCGGCGGCGTGGCGCGCCGCGCGCTCGACTGCTCCCGGTTCGTGCCGCCCTCCCGGGGCGGCCAGATGCGGCTGTTTTGAAGCTGCGCGCGCTCTGGCTCACCGCCGGCTGGGCGATGGTGGCCGGCATCGTCTACGGCTCGGTGATGCATTCGCCGCCCTCGCTCGACTTCGCCCAGGGCGACAAGTTCGAGCACCTGGGCAGCTACGGCCTGGTGATGTTCTGGTTCTGCCAGCTATACGCGGCGCGGCGCGCGCGCATCGCTTACGCCCTCGGCTTCGTGGCTCTGGGCGTGGCGCTCGAATTCGTGCAGGGCTGGCTCGGCTACCGCGACTTCGAAGTCGCAGACATGGTCGCCGATGCCGCCGGCGTGGCGCTCGGCTGGGGCGTCGCGCTCGCCTTTCCCCGCGCCCTGCCCGGTCCGCGCTAGCCGAGGAACTCGATCAGCGCGTCTAGCACCGCATCCGGCGCCTCGGCCATGAGCGAGTGGCCGCTCGTGGCAAGGCACAGCACGCGCCCGCCGGGAATGGCGCGCGCGAGCGCTTCGGTCGCCTGCGGCGGGGTCATCATGTCGCGCTGCCCGATGACGATCAGCGCCGGGCATTTCACCTTGGCCGCGCTCTCCAGTCCCGCGGCGTACTCGTTGCACGCCTTGAGCGACTTGTAGAGCACGTCCGGGGCGAGGCGCGCCAGGCGCGCGAGCGAATCCCCGAACATCCACATGCCCGGGTTCGGGTTGGCGCCGAGCGGCACGCGCGGCGCGTGCGCCCAGATAGTGTCCATGTCGTAGGCGTCCTGCTCGTTTCTCCGCGCCGCCTCGAGGAAGCCCTCCGATACCCTCATCGGAAAGGCGACGCCGAGCAGCGCGATGCGCTCGACGCGGTCCGGATGGCGCGCCGCGCACTCGAGCGCGGCGAGCGCGCCGAGCGAGTGGCCGACCATGCTTGCGCGCGCGACGCCCGCCGCGTCCATGACCTTCGGGACCCAATCCGCGATCGCCTGCACGGTTTCGAGCGGCGGGCCCTCCGAGCGCCCATGCCCGGGAAGGTCGAGCGCCAGGGTGTTGCGACCGTGATAGCCGAAATAGCGGCTCTGCAGCCCGAACCAGCTGTGGTCGAGCCCCGCGCCGTGCACGAACACGACGCTCGGCCTGGCTAGATCAATGACGTGCGCCGCGGTGTACGCGAACGCCGTGCGGCCGTCGACCACGAAGTTCACTGCGCGGCCTTTTGCGCGGCTTTGAGCGCGCGCCCGAGATCCTCGATCAGATCGTCAGCCTCCTCCAGCCCGATCGACAGGCGCACCGTGCCGGCGCCGATGCCGGCCTTCTTGAGGTCCTCGTCCGACATCCGGTAGTGCGTCGTGCTCGCCGGGTGGATGACGAGCGATTTGGCGTCGCCCACGTTGGCGAGGTGCGAGAACACGCGCAGGCTCTCGATGAACGCGCGCCCCGCGCCGCGCCCGCCCTTCATGTCGAACGAGAACACCGCGCCGGCGCCGCGCGGCAACAGCTTCTTCGCGAGCGCGTGATCGGGATGCGAAGCCAGCTCGGGATAGCCGACCGACACGACCGCCGGATGCGCGGCCAGAAACTGCACGACTTTCCTCGTGTTCTCGACGTGGCGCGGCATCCTCAGGTGCAGTGTCTCGATGCCCTGCAGGATCTGGAACGCCGTCATCGGAGCCATGCAGGCGCCGAAGTCCCTTAGCCCCTCTCGCCGCGCACGCAGCAGGAACGCGCGCGTGCCCGACTCCTCCTCGAAGTCCATGCCGTGAAAGCCCTCGTAGGGCGCGGTGAGCTGCGGGAACTTGCCGCTTTTCTCCCAATCGAACCGTCCCGAATCGACCAGCACGCCGCCGATCGCGACACCGTGCCCGCCGAGGAACTTGGTCGCCGAGTGGTACAGCAGGTCGGCGCCCAGCTCGAAGGGTTTCATCAGCCATGGCGTGGTGAAGGTCGAGTCGACCAGCAGCGGCACGCCTGCCGCGTGCGCGATTTGCGCGACCTGCGGGATATCGAGCACGTCAAGGCCCGGGTTGCCGAGCGTCTCGCCGAACACGAGCCGCGTGTTCGGCCGGATCGCGCGCGCGAAGTTGTGCGGATCGCGCGGACTGACGAAAGTTGTCTCGACGCCGAAGCGCCTGAGCGTGTAGCCGAGGAGGTTGTGCGAGCCGCCGTACAGCGAGTTGGAGGCCACCACGTGGTGGCCGGCGTCGAGCAGCGTCGCGACCGCGAGGTGCAGCGCCGCCTGCCCGCTCGCCGTGGCGATCGCGCCGACGCCGCCCTCGAGCGCCGCCACGCGCTCCTCGAGCACCGCGACCGTCGGATTCGAGATGCGCGAATAGACGTGTCCGGCGCGCTCCATGTTGAACAGCGACGCCGCGTGCTCGCTGTCGCGGAACACGTACGAGGTGGTGGCGTAGATCGGCACAGCGCGGGCGCCGAAAGTCGCATCCGGCGACTGCCCGGCATGCAGCGCGAGGGTGTCGAATCCGGGGTACTTGGGGCCGGCCAACGCTAGTGCAGGTTCTTGCGGCTCGGACGCGTGTAGGCCTCGAACGCGCGCTCTGAAGGCTTCGGTTGCGAGGCCTTCTCCTTCCAGTCGCGATCGAACAGGTCATTCACGAGCAGCACCACCTCGGCGATGCGCTCCTTGGCGAATTGGCGCTCGAGCAGCGCTGTGATGTCCTCGACCATGCAACGGCGCTGCGCCTCGTGGATCGCCTGCGCGGTGGGTCCGACGAACAGCAGCCGGGCTTCCTGGTCGCCGTTTTCTTGGTACAGCGTGACATCGACCTCGACCGCCTCGTAGCAATAGGGCCCGAGGTTCTCGAGCGCCTCGTCCAGCGCCCGATGAAAGCTGCGACCAATTTCGCCAGTCCAGCAGACGTAAAGCATCAGGTCCTTGTCGTCGTACTTGATGCCGGGCTCGTCGGGTTCGAGACTTTTTACCTCCCCGATGCTGTCGGCGTCCAAATATTCGAGCAGTGGCGCGAGCGCCTGCTCGATCTGCTTCTTGGAAACCCCCTCGAGGACGGGGATGTCGGCGTGGACGTGGACTTCGATCCGCATTGGGGGAACTCTGCTTGTGACTTATTGCATTCTAGCACCCGCTCCGGGCCCGGCCCTGGCCCGGCAAGGCACGAAGCTTGCGTGTCTCCTGGGCAGCAACACGCGCGGCGCAATTAGGGCCGCAGGAGGGCTGCGATGAAGGTGCTCTACGACAGCAGCAACTATTACGTGGTCGAATTCCCGGGCCGGCACGGCATCGAGCTGGTGGACAAGCGCGCCGGGCGCACCGCCTATCTGCAGGGCATGCTAGAGGCGCGCTTCCGCGCTAGCATGGCCGACCTTTGCTCGCAGGAAAACAACGACGAGTCGGTGGACGAATTCCTCGGCTACTACGACGCCCTGCTCACCAATCCGCTGGTGATGCACTGACCGCACGCCCGTTCCGCTAGCATCGGGGGAATGCTCCCCGAATACGGCGGCGGATCACTCGTCAACCTGATGGCTTCGCTCGTGGCGGCGCGCGGCGGCGCACCGCGCC